>JANQOW010000143.1 GCA_028285595.1 Hyphomicrobiales bacterium | reverse complement strand
ACTGTCACCATCACCGTCAACCCGGTGAATGACGGGCCCGTTGCCGTCGATGACACCGCGTCTGTGGATGAAGACAGCGCGGTTACCATCACCGTATTGGCTAACGACAGTGATTTGGATGGCGATGCCCTGAGCGTCACCGCGGCCTCGGCCGGCAATGGGTCAGTCTCCATCCGCCCGGACGGCTCGTTGGACTACACGCCGAATGCCGACTTTAACGGCACGGACACCCTCACCTACACCATTTCCGACGGCAATGGCGCCACCGATACCGCCACCGTCACCATCACCGTAAACGCCCTGAACGATGCGGTTTTGGCCCGTAACGACACCGCATCCGTGGATGAAGACAGTGCGGTGACCATCGCGGTTCTGGCAAACGATTCCGATCCGGAAGGCGACCCGCTCAGTGTGCTGTCCGCCTCCGCCGGCAACGGCTCCGTCTCTATCCGTCCCGACGGATCGCTGGACTATTCGCCCAACGCCGACTTTAACGGCACGGACACGGTCACTTACACCATCTCCGACGGCAATGGCGCCACAGATACGGCCACCGTAACGGTGACGGTCAACCCCGTGAATGATGGGCCCGTGGCGCTGAACGACGCCGCCTCGGTGGACGAAGACAGCTCGGTCACCATCAACGTCCTGGCCAATGACAGCGACCTGGACGGCGATGCGCTGAGTGTCACCGCGGCCTCTGCGGGCAACGGTTCGGTCTCCATTCGCCCGGATGGCGCTTTGGATTACACGCCGAACAGCGACTTTAACGGCACGGACACCGTCACCTACACCATCTCCGATGGCAATGGTGCGACGGATACGGCAACGGTCACGATCACCGTTAATCCAGTGAACGATGGGCCTGTGGCGCTCAACGACACGGCCTCCGTAGACGAAGACAGTGCCGTCACCATCAACGTGCTGGCCAACGACAGTGACCTGGACGGCGATGCGCTCAGTGTGACCGCCGCCTCTGCGGGCAACGGCTCGGTCTCCATTCGTCCTGATGGGTCTTTGGACTATACGCCCAACACCAACTTTAACGGCACGGACACGGTCACCTACACCATCTCCGATGGCAACGGCGCCACGGATACGGCAACGGTTACGATCACGGTCAATCCGGTGAACGACGGGCCTGTGGCGCTGAATGACACGGCCTCAGTGGACGAAGACAGTTCGGTCACCATCGGCGTGCTGGCCAATGACAGTGATCTGGATGGCGATGCGCTCAGTGTAACCGCCGCCTCTGCGGGCAACGGTTCGGTTTCCATTCGCCCGGATGGCGCTTTGGATTACACGCCCAATGCCGATTTCAACGGCACGGACACGGTCACTTACACCATCTCCGACGGCAATGGCGCCACAGATACGGCCACCGTGACCATCACTGTCAATCCGGTGAATGACGGACCTACTGCGCTGAACGACACAGCTTCGGTAGATGAAGACAGCGCCGTCACCATCAACGTGCTGGCCAATGACAGCGACTTGGACGGAGATGCGCTCAGCGTCACCGCGGCCTCGGCCGGCAATGGCTCGGTCTCCATCCGTCCTGATGGGTCCTTGGACTATACGCCCAACACCAACTTCAACGGCACTGACACGGTTACCTACACCATCTCCGATGGTAATGGCGCCACCGATACGGCAACGGTTACAATCACCGTCAACCCGGTGAACGATGGCCCTGTGGCGCTGAACGATACGGCATCGGTAGATGAGGACAGTGCTGTCACCATCAATGTTTTGGCCAACGACAGCGATTTGGACGGCGATGCCCTGAGCGTCACCGCGGCCTCTGCCGGCAATGGGTCGGTGTCTATCCGCCCGGATGGGGCGCTAGACTACAGCCCGAACGCCAACTTCAATGGTACGGACACCGTCACCTACACCATCTCAGACGGCAATGGCGCCACTGACACGGCGACGGTCACAATCACCGTTAACCCCGTGAACGATGGTCCTGTGGCGCTCAATGACACCGCTTCGGTGGATGAAGACAGCGCCGTCACCATCAACGTGCTGGCCAACGACAGCGATCTGGATGGCCATGCGCTGAGCGTCACCGCGGCGTCTGCCGGCAATGGGTCGGTGTTGATCCGTCCGGACGGCGCGTTGGATTACACGCCGAACAGCGACTTCAACGGTACGGACACGGTCACCTACACCATCTCCGATGGCAATGGCGCCACCGACACGGCAACGGTTACAATCACCGTCAATCCGGTCAACGATGGCCCCGTAGCGCTCACCGCCACCGCGTCTGTGGATGAGGACAGCGCCGTCACCATTAACGTGCTGGCCAATGACAGCGATTTGGACGGTGATGCCCTCAGTGTCACGGCCGCTTCTGCCGGGAACGGATCGGTCTCCATCCGGCCCGATGGCGCGCTGGATTATACGCCGAACACCAACTTCAACGGCACCGACACCGTCACCTACACCATCTCCGATGGCAATGGCGCCACCGACACCGCAACGGTTACCATCACCGTCAACCCGATGAACGATGGCCCTGTAGCGCTGAATGACACGGCTTCCGTGGACGAAGACAGCGCCGTCACCATCAACGTGTTGGCCAACGACAGCGACCTGGACGGCGATACGCTCAGCGTTACGGGTGCATCTGCGAGCAACGGCACGGTCTCGATCCGCCCGGATGGGGCGCTGGACTACGCGCCCAATGCCAATTTCAACGGCACGGACACGGTCACCTACACCATCTCCGACGGCAATGGCGCCACCGATACGGCAACGGTCACCATCACGGTGAACCCCCAAAACGATGCTGTCCTGGCACGCAACGATACCGCAAGCGTCGATGAAGACAGCGCGGTGACGGTCAATGTTCTGGCCAATGACAGCGACGTTGAAGGCGATCCCTTGAGCGTTCTGTCGGCGTCCGCCGGCAATGGTTCGGTGTCGATCCGCCCGGACGGCGCGTTGGACTACACGCCGAACGCCAACTTCAACGGCACCGATACCGTCACCTACACGATTTCCGACGGCAACGGCTCCACGGACACGGCGACCGTGGCCATCACGGTGAACCCGGTCAACGATGGGCCCGTCGCCCTGAATGACACGGCTTCCGTGGATGAAGACAGTGCTGTCACCATCAACGTTCTGGCGAACGACAGCGACCTTGACGGCGATGCCCTCAGTGTCACGGCAGCTTCTGCCGGAAACGGTTCGGTGTCCATCCGCCCGGATGGAGCGTTGGATTACACGCCGAACGCCGATTTCAACGGCACGGACACGGTCACATACACCATCTCCGACGGCAATGGCGCCACCGATACGGCGACGGTCACCATCACCGTCAATCCGGTCAACGATGGACCGGTGGCCGTTAATGATACCGCGTCGGTGGACGAGGACAGCTCGGTCACCATCAACGTTCTGGCGAACGACAGCGATGTAGAGGGCGATACCCTCAGCGTGACGGCGGCGTTTGCCGGCAATGGTTCGGTCTCCATCCGGCCCGATGGGGCGCTGGACTATAGCCCCAATGCAGACTTCAACGGCACGGATACCGTGACCTACACCATCTCCGATGGTAACGGGGCGACGGATACCGCGACGGTCACCATCACGGTGAACCCTGTGAATGATGGACCGACTGCGCTGAACGACACCGCCTCAGTGGATGAAGACAGCGCGGTGACCATCAACGTGCTGGCGAACGACAGTGACCTGGATGGTGACGCCCTCAGCGTGACTGGGGCTTCTGCCGGCAACGGTTCCGTCTCCATCCGGCCCGACGGCGCGTTGGACTATACGCCCAATGCCAATTTCAACGGCACCGATACGGTCACCTACACCATCTCCGACGGCAACGGCGCCACTGATACGGCCACCGTCACCATCACGGTAAATCCGGTGAACGACGGTCCGGTCGCCCTCAATGACACCGCGTCTGTGGATGAGGACAGCGCCGTCACCATCAACGTTCTGGCGAACGATAGCGACCTGGATGGCGATGCGCTCAGTGTGACCGCCGCCTCGGCCGGCAATGGCTCGGTCTCGATCCGTCCTGATGGGGCGCTGGACTACACGCCAAACGGCAACTTCAACGGCACCGACACCCTCACCTACACCATCTCCGATGGCAATGGCGCGACGGATACCGCCACTGTCACGATCACCGTTAACCCGGTGAACGATGGCCCTGTGGCGCTGAATGACACTGCGTCAGTGGACGAAGACAGTGCTGTCACCATCAACGTGCTGGCGAACGACAGCGACCTGGACGGCGATGCCCTCAGTGTCACGGCCGCTTCTGCCGGTAATGGCTCGGTCTCCATCCGGCCCGATGGCGCGCTGGACTATACGCCGAACACCAACTTCAATGGCACCGACACCGTCACCTACACCATCTCAGATGGCAATGGGGCGACGGATACGGCGACGGTCACGATCACTGTCAATCCGGTGAATGACGGGCCGACTGCGCTGAACGACACAGCATCGGTGGATGAGGACAGTGCCGTCACCATCAACGTACTGGCCAATGACAGCGACCTTGACGGCGACGCCCTCAGCGTGACTGCGGCCTCCGCCGGGAACGGTTCGGTCTCGATCCGCCCTGACGGATCGCTGGACTATACGCCGAACGCCAATTTCAACGGCACGGACACGGTCACCTACACCATCTCCGATGGCAATGGCGCAACCGATACGGCAACGGTCACGATCACCGTCAACCCGGTGAACGATGGTCCTGTAGCCCTAAATGACACCGCGTCCGTGGATGAAGACAGTGCCGTAACCATCAACGTGTTGGCGAACGACAGCGACCTGGACGGTGATACGCTCAGCGTCACGGCAGCCTCTGCCGGGAATGGCTCGGTCTCCATCCGTCCTGATGGGGCGCTGGATTACAGCCCCAATGCCAACTTCAACGGCACAGATACCGTCACCTACACCATCTCCGACGGCAACGGCGCCACCGATACGGCCACCGTCACGATCACGGTGAACCCGGTGAATGACGGTCCGGTCGCACTGAACGATACGGCATCGGTAGATGAGGACAGCGCCGTCACCATTAACGTGCTGGCCAACGACAGCGATCTGGACGGCGATACCCTCAGCGTAACCGCGGCTTCTGCCGGGAACGGTTCGGTCTCGATCCGCCCGGACGGCGCGTTGGATTACACGCCGAACGCCAACTTCAACGGCACCGATACCGTCACCTACACCATCTACGACGGTAACGGCGCCACCGACACCGCCACCGTCACCATCACGGTAAATCCGGTGAACGATGGTCCGGTAGCCCTCAACGACACCGCGTCCGTAGACGAAGACAGTGCGGTTACCATCAACGTGTTGGCGAACGACAGTGATCTGGATGGCGATGCGCTCAGCGTAACAGCCGCCTCCGCAGGCAACGGTTCGGTCTCGATCCGTCCTGATGGGGCGTTGGATTACAGCCCCAATGCCAACTTCAACGGCACGGACACCGTCACCTACACCATCTCCGATGGCAATGGCGCCACCGATACCGCCACCGTGACCATCACGGTAAACCCGGTGAACGATGGCCCTGTGGCCCTCAACGATACGGCTTCGGTGGACGAAGACAGCGCGGTGACCATCAACGTGCTGGCCAACGACAGTGATCTGGATGGTGATGCGCTCAGCGTCACCGCGGCCTCCGCCGGCAATGGGTCGGTCTCCATCCGCCCTGACGGCTCGTTGGATTACACGCCGAACACCAACTTCAACGGCACGGACACGGTTACCTACACCATCTCCGACGGTAACGGCGCAACGGATACGGCCACGGTCACCATCACCGTCAATCCGGTGAACGATGGGCCTGTGGCGCTGAATGACACCGCGTCTGTGGATGAAGACAGTGCGGTGACCATCAACGTGCTGGCCAATGACAGCGACCTGGACGGTGATGCACTCAGCGTAACAGCCGCCTCCGCCGGCAATGGGTCGGTCTCGATCCGTCCTGATGGGTCTTTGGACTATACGCCGAACACCAACTTTAATGGCACGGACACGGTCACTTACACCATTTCCGATGGCAATGGCGCCACCGATACGGCAACCGTCACCATAACCGTCAATCCGGTCAACGATGGCCCCGTAGCGCTCAATGACACTGCGTCTGTGGATGAGGACAGCGCCGTCACCATCAATGTTCTGGCGAACGACAGTGATCTGGACGGCGATGCGCTCAGCGTCACCGCGGCCTCCGCCGGGAACGGTTCGGTGTCCATCCGCCCGGATGGGTCCCTGGATTACAGCCCCAATGCCAACTTCAACGGCACGGACACGGTTACTTACACCATCTCCGATGGCAACGGCGCAACGGATACGGCCACGGTCACCATCACAGTGAACCCGGTGAACGATGGGCCTGTGGCGCTGAATGACACGGCCTCAGTGGACGAAGACAGCGCGGTGACCATCAACGTGCTGGCGAATGACAGCGACCTGGACGGTGATACGCTGAGCGTCACCGCGGCCTCTGCCGGGAACGGTTCGGTGTCCATCCGTCCTGATGGGTCTTTGGACTATACGCCGAATACCAACTTTAATGGCACGGACACGGTTACTTACACCATCTCCGACGGCAATGGTGCCACCGATACGGCCACCGTCACCATCACGGTCAATCCGGTGAATGACGGGCCTGTGGCCCTCAATGACACCGCGTCGGTGGATGAGGATAGCGCCGTCACCATCAATGTACTGGCGAATGACAGCGACCTGGACGGTGATGCGCTCAGCGTAACAGCCGCCTCTGCGGGCAACGGTTCGGTCTCCATCCGTCCTGATGGGGCCCTGGATTACAGCCCGAACGCCAACTTCAACGGCACCGACACCGTCACCTACACCATCTCTGACGGCAATGGTGCAACGGATACGGCTACTGTCACCATCACGGTAAACCCCGTGAACGACGGGCCTGTGGCGCTCAATGACACGGCCTCAGTGGACGAGGACAGCGCCGTCACCATCAACGTGTTGGCGAACGACAGTGATCTGGACGGTGATGCGCTCAGCGTAACAGCCGCCTCGGCCAGCAACGGTTCGGTCTCCATCCGCCCGGATGGATCCCTGGATTACAGCCCCAATGCCAACTTCAACGGCACGGACACCGTCACCTACACCATCTCTGACGGCAATGGTGCAACGGATACGGCCACTGTCACCATCACGGTGAACCCCGTGAACGACGGACCTGTAGCGCTGAATGACACGGCCTCAGTGGACGAAGACAGCGCGGTGACCATCAACGTGCTGGCTAACGACAGTGACCTTGACGGCGATGCCCTCAGCGTTACGGCAGCGTCCGCTGGGAACGGTTCGGTCTCGATCCGCCCGGACGGCTCGTTGGACTACACGCCGAACAGCAACTTTAATGGTACGGACACGGTTACCTACACCATCTCCGACGGTAACGGCGCTACTGATACGGCGACGGTCACGATCACGGTGAATCCCGTGAACGACGGACCTGTGGCGCTGAATGACACTGCTTCGGTGGATGAAGACAGCGCGGTGACCATCAACGTGCTGGCCAACGACAGTGACCTGGACGGCGATGCTCTTAGCGTAACCGCGGCTTCTGCCGGCAACGGTTCGGTCTCCATCCGCCCGGATGGGTCCCTGGATTACAGCCCCAATGCCAATTTCAACGGCACGGACACGGTCACCTACACCATCTCCGATGGCAACGGCGCCACCGATACGGCAACTGTCACCATCACGGTGAACCCGGTCAACGATGGCCCTGTAGCCCTGAATGACACCGCGTCTGTGGATGAGGATAGTGCCGTCACCATCAACGTGCTGGCCAATGACAGCGACGTAGAGGGCGACACCCTGAGCGTGACCGGAGCCTCTGCCGGCAACGGTTCGGTCTCCATCCGCCCGGATGGGTCCTTGGACTACACGCCCAATGCCAACTTCAACGGCACGGACACGCTCACCTACACCATCTCCGATGGTAATGGCGCCACGGATACCGCAACCGTAACGATTACGGTGAACCCGGTGAACGATGGCCCCGTGGCCCTCAATGATACCGCTTCGGTGGACGAAGACAGTGCGGTGACCATCAATGTTCTGGCCAATGACAGCGATCTGGACGGCGACGCCCTCAGCGTAACGACCGCCTCGGCCGGAAACGGCTCGGTGTCCATACGCCCGGATGGGTCGCTGGATTACACCCCGAACGCCAACTTTAACGGCACCGATACGGTCACCTACACCATCTCCGATGGCAACGGGGCCACAGATACCGCCACGGTTTCCATCACCGTCAATCCGGTGAACGACGCGGTCTCCGATCTTACCTTCACGGGTGGGACGATTGTGGAGACGGACGAACCAGGCACTGTGGCCGCCACGGCAACCGCCGTTGATATCGACACCGGGGACACCCACACCTACAGCCTGGTGGATGACGGGTCCGGCCGCTTTGAGATCAACTCGAGCACCGGCGACATCACCATCAAAGACATCGACATAGATGCCGACGGCGCGACGGTTGGCAGTGGCGGAACCCTTGCCATGTGGTTCGATCCGGACACCATTTCCGGCAGCGAAGGCGATCCAGTGGCCACCCTGACCGATCTGGGTACAAACGGCAACGACGGCAGCCAGGGCACCGCTGGGCAACAACCCACCCTCACGTTGGACGGTCCGTTTGGACGCCAAGGCCTCCAGTTCGATGGCGTCGATGATGTGCTGCTTGTGGCCAATGCGCCTGAGATCAATGAGACCACAACCAGCGCCAAGTCTTTCGTCATGACCCTGCAATCTGGGGCCGACATCGAAACCCGTCAGGTCATTTATGAAGAAGGTGGCAACGTCAACGGTCTGAACCTCTATATCGACGGCGGCAGCATCTACTTCGGTATTTGGAACAATATTGGCGGATCCACAGCCGATGACGAGTTTGCGTTCGTCAGCACGGAGATCAACCCTTACACCGACTATGTGGCAACGTTCGTGTTCGACGGGAGCGCTGGAACGCTCACCGGTTACGTGAATGGCATCGAAATCGGATCGCTGCCGTTTGCCGGAACCCTCGGCGCCCATTCCGCAGGCGTTGGTCTTGGTGCTGAGAACGGTTTCCCGGTCTATCACGACTTCACAAACCCGGCTGGGGAACAATATTTCAGCGGCATTATCGGTGAGTTCGCCTACTACAACGAAACGGCCCTCAGCGATCTGGACATTTGGGGTCTGACCCATGAAATGTCGAACGGTGCGATCGATCCCTTTGTGGACCAAACCGAACCCACCATCGATCTGGTGGTCTCCGCTACCGATGGCGCAGGCCCGGCCTACACGGAAACGATCACCATCAACGTCACCGACGACAATTTCGCGCCCGGAGACGTGGTGTTCTACAATGATGCGGCCCAGACCAACGAAATCACCGTTGGCACGGTGGACGAGAACTCCGGTGCCGGCACGCTGATTGCCTATCTGGACGTGGCCGATCTGAATCTGGAAGACACCCACACATTCAGCATCAACGTGGCTGATCCCAATTTCGAGATCGTAAATGGTAACGAGCTGGTGCTCAAAACCGGCGCCGTGATCGACTACGAGGCAGATCCCTCCCATCAGGTGAGCGTGGATGTGACGGTCACCGACAGTGACGGGGCCTCCTATGTGGAAACCTTCACGATCGACATTAACGATCTGAACGATCCCGTAGTGGCAGCAGACGATGACGTCACCGCCGATGAGGACACGGCCCTCAGTGGCGATGTTCTGGCAGACAATGGCAACGGTGCCGACTTCGACCAAGACGGCGACACGCTCACCATCACCGAGATCAACGGGTCTGCAGCAAGCGTCGGCACCCAGATTGCGCTTGGCTCAGGCGCCCTGCTCACGCTGAACAGCGATGGCACGTTCGACTACGATCCGAACGGGCAGTTTGAGAGCCTCAACACCGGTGAAATCGCCACAGACACATTCACCTACACGGTGGATGACGGCAATGGCAGCAGCGACACCGCCACGGTGACGGTGACCATTGACGGCGTCAGCGATGCTCCGGTTGCAGGCGACGTGGATCTTGGTGCGATCCTTGAAGACAATGCTCTGATCATCACCGAAGCCCAATTGCTGGCCAACAGCACCGATGTGGACAGCGCGCCGGGTGACTTGAGCATCAGCAATGTGTCGGTTTCCGCCACGTTCGGCAGTGTTGTGGACAATCTCAACGGCACCTGGACGTTCACTCCGGCAGCCGACATCCACACCACCGATCTGCCGATCAGCTTTACGGTTGAAGATGAAGGCGGGCGCTCGGACACCGCCACGGCCTCGCTTGACATCACGGCGGTTGCAGATCCGATCACAAACCTGAGCATCAACTCGGTGACGGGCCACTACTTCACGCAAGTGGCCTTCACCGATGGCGAATCCGCACCGAGCGCCAGCGTGGACGCCGATGGCTTTGCCTTCCCGACATTTGAGGGCTGGGACGCGCCTACAGGTAACCTGATCGAAATCCGCAACTTCGAAACCAGCACCACGGGCGGCAACTGGCACATCGAAATCGATGATGACCCAATTAATGCCTTCGCCGATGCAGGGGAGATCTTCCAGGAGTTCGAGACCTCTGCAGGCGCGAACTATACGCTGAGCTTTGACTGGTCACCGCGTCCGGGCGTTTCCGGCAACAACAACACGATTGAAATCGTCTGGGACGGCCAAGTGGTGGCCACTCTGTCGCGCGACGGTACGGGTCTCTCGAGCCCGGAATGGCAAAGCTACACCATCAACGTCATCGGTACAGGTAATGTGGAGCGGCTGACCATCCGTGAACCGGATTGGGCCGAGCAGGATTACGGCCGCGGTATCTTCGTGGACAACCTGCACGTTATGACCGACGGGGATGCCCAAGCCAACGGCGCAGAGAACACCGCCATCGATATCTCCAGCATCGATGTGACGTTCGGACCGGATGTGGACGGCTCGGAGCAGCACATTCTGACGGTCGACAACATACCCGTGGGGGCCGTTTTGGCGGATGGCATGGGCCACACCTTCACGGCAACATTGGGCAACACCGCGATCAACCTCTACGATTCGTTTGGCCTGCCGGCGGATAACTGGGATCTGTCCTCGCTGACGGTCACCCCGCCGCCCGACTTCGTGGGCAACTACGACCTCAACGTGACCGCCACGGCCACCGAGCAGTCCAATGGCGACACAGAGAGCTCCAGCACCACACTCACCGTACATGTCTATGACAGCAACCAAATCCGCGGTGACGACGCCTCAAACACGATTGTGGGCACTTCAGGTGCGGACCACATCGTCGGCGGCGGCAGCGACGACACCCTAAGCGGCGGAGGCTGGAACGACTACATTGCCGGCGATCAAGGCGACGACATCATCAGCGGTGATGCCGGTTACGATCAACTGTTCGGCGGCGAAGGCGACGACACCATTACCGGCGGCAGCGAGGACGACATCCTCTACGGCGGAATGGGCGATGATGACCTTGACGGCGGCGCTGATAACGACACGGCTGCCTTCAACCTGGACAATGCGGCAGTGGTGGCGAACCTGACGACAGGCATCGCCACAGGTCAAGGCAGCGACACGCTGGTGAACATTGAGAACCTCACCGGTTCCAGCCTGGCAGATACTCTAACCGGCGACGGCGGAGCAAACATCCTGCGCGGTGCGGCTGGCGATGACACGATCAGCGGCATGGCCGGTGACGACACCATAGAAGGCGGCGAGGGCGACGACATCCTGAGCGGTGGTAGCGGGAACGATCTGTTCTTCATCACAGGCGATGGCAGCCACGGCGATGACACCGTTGACGGCGGTGCCGGCGGCGGCTGGACCGACGTGATCCAGGTCACCAATCCGGGCGTTCTGGGCACCGACTGGTCTTACACCCTGACCAGCGGCACCCTGGTGAGTTCGGGTACGGACTTCCTGCAGTTCAGCGCCGATGCAGCAGGCGATATCGACTTCGGCAACGATAGCTTCGACGACGTGGCGTTCTCCAATCTGGAGCGGATCGAGTGGTAAGCCAACCCTGAGCAGCCATGCGCAAAACGCATGGCTGTCATGCGGTATGGCCCCTTGTGGTGCAGTGCACAATAGCCCATATCACCCCCGAACGCTGGTGAGACGATCTGATCTCTCAGCAGTGTCTTCTTCCCGCCGGGTTTGATGAGTTTCGGCCCGGCGTTTCCTCCCAGGTGGCCACACACCTCCTCCCTGTGTTGTGGCCCCTCTCCTTCCTGACTTGGCGGGCTCTTCTTGAAGAGCCCGCCTTTTTTATGCCCTCAACTCGCCCATGAACTGCGCCACAACGCGTCTTTGATGCGGGCGCGCGCGGTGTTCGATGAGGTAGATCCCCTGCCAGGTGCCCAACGTCATGCGCCCGGCACTAACGGGTATTGAAAGCGATGTGGAGGTCAGCGCCGCTTTGACGTGGGCCGGCATATCGTCGGGCCCCTCTGAGCTATGGCGGTAGGGGGCATTCTCCGGGGCGAGCCGGTCGAATGCATCCAAGAGATCGGCCTGCACATCCGGGTCTGCATTCTCCTGAATGGTGAGAGAGGCGGACGTATGGCGGATGAAGAGGGTCAGGAGACCTGTTTGCGCGCCACTCGCCTGGAGCCATCCGGCAACCTCAGAGGAGATGTCCACCATGCTGCGCCCCGGCGTGGCGAAGGTGAGCTCTGTCAGGGCTTGCTGCATAGGGCAGAGCCGCTCAAATCACGGGCTTATTGGGCAGGAGATCATCAAAGTCCGGCTTTTCGCCAGCCTTTTGGGCTTTGAACGCGGTTTGCATGTCCGGCATGTGCCACATTCCGGCTTGCCAGGTGACGATGTGCTTCAGGGTGTCCATCGTTGAATGGTCGCGGCCGTAGTTGAGCGCCTCTTTTGAACCCCAGACGGCCAGCGGGGACTTCTCCGCGATCTCCTGCGCAGTGGCCCGCACGGCTTGGAGCATCTCGTCTTGGCTCTGATACGTTTCATTCACCAGACCAGACGACAAGGCCCGCTCGGCGCTCAAGCGCCGGCCGGTGAAGGCCAGTTCGCGCACCAGGCCCTCATGCATGACCTTTTGCAGGCGCGGAAACGTGCCCACATCCGCCATCATGCCAATATTGATCTCCTGGATCACGAAGAAGGCCTCGGCCGTGCAGTAGCGCACATCGCAGGCGGCAACCAGGTCCACAGCGCCGCCAATGCAGCCGCCCTGAATAGCCGCCAAAACAGGAAAACGCGCCCGCTCCAGGCAGTTAAAGGTCTCCTGAAACGCTGCGATGGTTTTCATCATCGCAGCTCTGGCGCGGCCGGGCTCCTGGGCGCTCAGATCGGGCATGGCGTGGAACACGGCCAGATCCATGCCCGCGGAAAAGTGCTTCCCTGTGGACGAGATCACCAGGGCACGCACATCGCCGCGGTCATCTAAGGCCTCAACCTGCTCTCGGAACCCACTCCAGAAGCTAGGCGTGAAGCTGTTGAGGGCATCAGGCCGGCTCAAGGTGATCTCGGCCACCTTGCCGTTAATGGTCAGATCAAACGTGCTCTCGCTCATTACGCCCCCTCGCCTTAGGTTGGCTCGCCCTGCTTATCCTGCATCTGCCGGGCAAAATCCATGAAGCGCTGCATGAGCTTTTCAAAGAACCCCATAATCTTGTCCACATCCTCATCGCTGGGCAGTTTCAGCTCTTTGGGGTTTGCCTCCAGCTTGGCGAGCTTTTGCTCCAGCTGAGCCACCTTGGCCTTCAGGTCCCTGTTTTCCTGCTTGATCTTGGCGGCATCGGCCAACAGATCTTCCACGCTCGCGCTCAGTTCCGTGCTTTCCTCGTTCAACGCCTTGCACGTCCAGTTCTGGTCAATCTGGCGGCAATGGGTGAGCCCCCCGGTCTTCTTGTCGAGCTTTATGAAACCGTCACCGGCCGGCTTGATGTCATAGCGGTTCTCTTCCGCCATCGCGCCTGAGGCCAGCACCAGGCTGCAGAGCACACCCAAAATGGTCCGTTTCAGCATTTGAGACATCCTTCCGTTGATCAGGCCAGGTGTCAGTCCCCGTCCGGGTAGATCGGCTTGTATCCGGCACGTCCGGCTTTCAGGGCATCTTCCAGGAGCTCAATTCTGTCCTGGCCCCAAAAGTACTCACCGTCATAGAAGTAAGCCGGTACGCCGAAGATTCCTAACGCGATGGCCTTTTCAGTGGTTTCATCATAGACCGCCTGCGCCTCCTCACCATGCGCTTGGGCCAGCAGAGCGTTCCCATCCAGCCCCGCCGCAGCGGCAGCGTCGATGAGAGCACTCTCTTCGGCATAGTTCATCTGGCGCTCCCAAATGCCGGTGAAAATCTCGCGCATGAAGCCGGACGGGTTTATGCCGTTTTGAACCATGGCGATCACCATCTTATCGCCTGTGGCCGCTGCGAACGGCCAGTGATCGGGCCAGAAGTTGAACGTCAATCCGCGCTTCACCGCCCAGCGTTGCAGCTCAAGGGTGCGGTAGTCCTGGCGGGTCTTATGGCGTTTGCCCAGAACCGGTGTCTCTGAGGCCGCAAAGGCCGAGGGCAAATTCAAGGGCAAGTAGTTGACCGTTGTGCCAGTGCTCTCCATGGCCTGATGAAAGGCATCGTGGCCGATATAGGCCCACGGGGAGAGAAGGGTGAAATAATAGTCCACTTCGGCCATGGGGCAGTCTTCCTTTTTGGTTTCAGGCGCGCTTAGAGCGATCTGGCGATCAGCACCTTCATGATTTCATTGGTGCCGCCGTAGATCCGCTCTACGCGGGCATCACGATACATGCGGGCAATCGGGTACTCGTTCATATACCCAGCGCCGCCGTGCAGTTGCAGGCACTCATCGATGATCTTGCACTGCAGGTCCGTCAGCCAATACTTCGCCATGGAGGCGGTGGCCGCGTCCAATTCGCCCTTGATGAGCTGGCCTATGCAGCTGTCAACGAACACCTTGGCGATGGTCGCCTCGGTTTTGCATTCGGCCAGGGTGAACTGGGTGTTCTGGAAGTCCATCACCTTGGACCCGAACACCTCGCGCTCACGCACATAGTCCAGGGTCAGGCTAAGCGCCCGCTCAATGCGCCCCATGGCCTGCACGGCGATCAACAGACGTTCTTGCGGCAGTTGTTCCATCAGGTGGATGAAGCCCTGGCCCTCAACCGGTCCCAGCAGCGCATCGGCGGGCACACGCACCTCGTTGAAGAAGAGTTCGGCCGTGTCGTTCGATTTCAAACCGATCTTATCCAGGTTGCGGCCCCTCTCGAAGCCCTCCACCTCGTCGGTCTCCACCACAAAGAGCGATGTGCCTTTGGCGCCGGCGGCCGGATCGGTCTTGGTCACCACAATGATCAGATTGGCGAGAATGCCGTTCGTGATGTAGGTCTTCTGACCGTTGATCACATAGTGGTTGCCATCGCGCTTGGCGCTCGTGCGCACGGCCTGGAGATCAGACCCCGCACCCGGCTCGGTCATCGCAATCGCGCCGATCATCTCGCCTGTGGCCAGCTTTGGCAGCCAGCGCTTGCGCTGCTCCTCGGAGCCATAATGCAGGATGTAGGGCGCCACGATGGCGTTGTGGAGCGGCAAGCCGAACCCATCGATGCCCTTGTTGGTGATCTGATGAGTGATCACCGCATCATGGGCAAACGAGCCTCCGGCGCCGCCATACTCCTCAGGCATTTCTGCACACAAGAGCCCGGCTTCACCTGCCATGGTCCAAGCAGACCGGTCAAAAGCACCCTGCTCTTCCCAGCGCTCATAGTGAGGCACATACTCGTTCTCAAAAAGCCGACCCGATGCCTCGGCCAACAGCTCCAGATCTTCGCTCATCCAATCTGGCTTGGGCGTGTTCAGGACGGTCATTTCAAAAGGCACCCTTGCTGCGTGTTTTGCGGCGCCAGTATGCAAGAAAACGGTGGGGCCGCAACCGCAACCCCCGCTCCGGCAGACGAAACAACGTCCTGATCAAGCAGATTCGGCTTGGGCGAACTCGGCCTCAGTGTCGATGCCCCGTTCGGTCAGCATGCCTTCAACGATCTCAATGGCCCGCTCAAGATCGGTGATTGCCTCATCCAGGGCCAATTTCTGATCTTTCAGATGCTCCAACTGAGCAAGCCCCTTCGAACGGGCAACCTGCAATTGGGTCACCTGGCCGTCTTTGAGGTTATAGAGATCAAGCATTTCCTTGATGTCGTCCAAGGAGAAGCCGACCTTCTTGCCACGCAGGATCAGGCTCAATCTCGCCCGGTCCCGGTAACTGAAAATCCGGTTCATGCCCTCGCGCGCAGGATGGAGCAGATCTTTCTGCTCGTAAAACCGCAACGTGCGAGGGGTTACGTCAAATTCGCGGCACAGCTGCGTAATCGTGTAGCGCCTGGCCTGTTCTTCATTCATCAGTTCACTCATACTCTTTGTTCTCCGGTCTTGAATTAGTGACCGAGGCCCCATCTAGTGACCCTTACGTCAACGTCAACACACGTGCGTCAGTTTGTACCTTACAAAGTGTAACGGGCCGCACAGATCACTGGATCAACGCACCAAGGCGCGCTCCTCAGCTCACACGGCCACACGTTCTCTCAAACCGAAAGATAACCCTCTCGCACCACCGCTTGCACGACCGACCGTTTAACCCGGCATACCTCACCGAACGATCACAAGTCGACCGACCCGCCCCCAGGTCAACCTCCGTCTCGCAATCCCCAAGCTCAAAGTCAATACACCGGTTGGGGGGTGGATGCATTATGTGCCTGGTTTGGACGGATGGTTAACTCAATCTTTACCAAGAACGTTAACTTTTGACTTTGGGGACCTGTCCGATTCAAATGCGTGAAGTTGGTCAGTTCCAGAAGCTTTGCGTGTGAATGAAATCACATCTGTAGGTGGCGGAAGCAGCATGAATTCTCGTTTACCCTGGAGTGACCGGCAATCTGATTACGAGCCAGCCGGCGCCTATGATTATCCAGCCGGTTCCTCGTCCGATCGAGGCTTCATGGCTGAAAGCTCTGCGCTCCATCAGAAGCTCAATGAATTGAGCAACCAGCTATCTCAGATGGCCAACACGGATCCCTCTCACGCGCGCGATCTGCCGCAAGTGCCTCAGCAAGATCACGCCGCGCCATCAAGCGCCGAACAAACCATGCGCTCTTTGATGGATCGCGTTGAAAACAATGAACTTTCTTCCCAAGAGTCCCTCTCTCAACTGAACCGGCAACTGTCTAATCTGGCCGAAAAACTGGATCGGGAACCCTCTGCTCCAAGCCCTTCGCCGGGCTCGTCAATGACCTTTGATACAGCCATCAAAAACGTCATGAGCCATGTGGAGGAATCGGAGGCCAGAACCCGGTCGACCCTCAAATCCCTGCAGGATCGGATCGCCGAAATTGGTGCCCGCGCCGCCTCTTCAGACAATAAAGGGGTGCAGGACACAGCCGGTCCAATCGAGGATCTGGAGCGCCGTTTGGCGGGCATCGCCGCCAAGCTCGATAAGCAGGAAACGGCCGCCAGGAAAGACTCCCGGATCGAATCACTCGAGAAGAAAATTTCAGAATTGGCCGAATCACTTCCTGATCCAGGAACGCTCCACGGCGATGGTACGGTCGATGCGGGCGCCTTCTTCGGCGCGGGCCCGGCTGGCCAGAACCAGATGAGCGGACCCACCAAGGCGGCTCTGGATTCTCTTGAGCAACGCATGGATACCCTGGCCAACGAAGTGCGCAGCGCCGCCGGTAAGAATCCGTCACAAGAGGATGTGAGCCGGCTGTGGACCGACCAATCCACTTTGGCCGAGCAAATCCGCCAATTAAAAGCCTCAACCGCATCGAACCGGGACTTGCAATCCATGCGCTCCTCCTTGGAGCAGCTCACCAAGCAAGTGAACGTCAATGACGATGCGACACGCTATGATCAGGTGAATCAGCGGATCAACGAGCTGGCCCACAGGCTGGAGAACACGCTGCCCAACACTGCCGAGCTTGCCAAGACCGGTGAATTGGAAGCCAAGATCCTGCAACTGGATGCCCGTCTGTCCGCAGCGCAAGCCCAGCCGGACAATGCTCCGGCGATCCGGGCGCTGGAAGCCCAAGTGCGCCAAGTGGCAGACAGACTGTCCGATCATGAGCGCCGGCTCGACACGGTTTCGGAGCTGGAAGCCTCCATCGCCCAGCTCACAAGCCGCTTGCAGACCACCCGCAATGAGGTGACGCAGTCAGCCGAAATGGCCGCCACCCGAATGGCCGAACAGCTCAGAGTGGAGGTGGACAGCAAGGTCAACGAAAACACCGCACCCGATGCGTCAGCCGAACTGAGAGCCTTGCAGCAAGGCCTGAACGCGATCCAAAACAGCTCGCAATCGGCAGACCGGCGCACCCACGAGACCTTGGTGGCCGTGCACGACACGCTGGACAGCGTGATTGAGCGCATGAACCAGATTGAGGCGGCCCGGGCCGCGGTCGCCGCAGATGCAGGCTTGCCTGTGGCTGCGATCTCTCCGGCCGCGAAAATCGATCCGCTGACCCCGCCTGCCCCACTGGCCGAACCGGCCGCGCCGGCTTCAGCCTTTGACGCCGCACAGCCCGAACACCCCACTGTCGCCGCACAGATCGACACGTTCGCGGCGCCGCCAGAGCCGCAGTCGGAGCTGTTCGCCGAGCCGGAGCCGCTCAACCCGCCTTCGCTGGATGCACGCGCTCCGGCAGAGCCGCATACGCCGCGCCAAGACTTTATCGCAGCAGCCCGTGAAGCCGCGAGAGCGGCAGGACATAGCGGCGCTGGGACGGCTGCGGCCGCGGCGCCAAGCGCTCAAGACACCATGGCGGCCCCGCATCTTGGTGGCCAGTTCAACACGAGCCAACCTGCCGCGGAGACGAGCGGCAAACACCGTCAGCTCCTCCTAGCCGGCGCGATGGCCCTGCTCATTGGCGCTGTGGCCGCTTACGGCCTATTCAACGGCTATAAGAGCAAGAGTGGCGCAAAACCCAACCCGCAAATCACCCGCACTGCCCCGGCCCCCACGAGCAACACGCCGGCGCAGGTTGCCCCACGCGTGGCACCCGCGGGGACAAGCACCGGGGACGGCAGCGTGCAGCCGGCTGAAAGCGTGCCGTTTGATCCCACAGCTCCGCAGCAGAACGGCAGTCTTGCAGATCAGGCACCCATCCCGTCCGATCCAACCCAAACCGCCTCGATCAGCAATGTGGACGGAAAATCCGATTCTCCGCGCCCACCGGCTGCCGGCACGACCCTGGGCAGCGCCCTCCCGAGTGCTCCCACATCAACCTTGAAGGCCAATCCGGCCCTGGATCCCAACGTCACGTCCATTGGTGCTGCACCGACCGCAGGCACCTCTGACGCCCTGGTTCCGCTCACCCCGACAACTGATGCAGGTTCCGCGGCGCCCAATGATCCGTTTGTGACCGGGTCCCTGCCCAATCCGCAGCCGGGCGGCGCGGACACATCGGCCAGCCTTACCCCCGAGCAAACAAAGCTTCTGGCCGGACTGCCCAAAGCGCTTGGTCCTGAAGAAATGCTTTGGTCGGCCGCAAAAGGGGACAGGACCGCTCAGTTCATGGTGGCCACGCGCTACAGCGACGGCAAGGCGGTCAAGAAGGATTTTGATAAGGCGGCCATCTGGTATCACAAAGCCGCCTCCAAAGGTTTGGCTCCTGCGCAATACCGGCTGGGCACGCTCTATGAACGCGGCCGCGGCGTGAAGAAGGACATCAAGAGCGCCAAAGCCTGGTATGAGCACGCCGCCCACCGCGGCCATATCAAAGCCATGCACAACCTGGCCGTTTTGCACGCCAACAGCCCGGGCGGCCGGGCAAAGTTCAATCAGGCCAGCTACTGGTTCAAGAAAGCAGCCAATTTGGGCCTGAAGGACAGCCAATACAATCTGGCCATCCTCTATGAAGAGGGCCTTGGTGTTCAAAAGGACATGGTGGAGGCCTACCGCTGGTACGCGCTTGCCGCCAAGCAAAAGGACAAGGATGCGGCCAAACGGCTGGCCAAGCTCCAGCCGAAGCTTCAGGCAGACGACATGACCAAGGCCAAGCAAATGGTCGAAACCTGGCGGCCGGTAAAAGCCAAGTTCTCTGCGAATGTTGTGACCCCGCCGATTGGCGGCTGGCAAAAGCCTGAGAGCGTGAAGGTGCGCGGCACCACCCAGGAACTTGCCGGCTTCGCGCTCGGGCCCGCCACAAAAGAAGCCCAGAGGCTGCTCAATGCCATCGGCTATGATGCCGGGGTGCCGGACGGGCAGATGGGCCCGCGCACCGCGCGCGCCATTCGCCAGTTCCAATCACAGCATGGCCATCAGCCCACCGGCACCGTCACGCCGGAGTTGCTCGAACAGCTCCGCAATCTGCCTGGGTAAACCTCAGACGGCGCGCCTTACTGGCGCAGAGGTTCAATCTGAATGTTGAAGATGCCGAGGGGCTTCTGGCTCTGCAACCGGTGATCAGCCTTGACTTCCGGTGGCGGTGACACGCCCAGAGTTTCCAAAAGACGGCCGGTGCTAGCGATAAGCTGGTAGGCGGCGAACGTGTAGACCGCCTGGACGCTTGAGTGCTGGAAGCGGCTGTTGAAGAGAGCGCTTTCTGCGTCAAGAAGGTCCAACAGGCTGCGTTTGCCGAGCTCATATTCTTCCAGATAGGACTTCACGATGCCCTGGTTGATCGTAACCTGCTGGCGGATGATCGACACCCGCTTGCGGCCGCGGGTGAGATTGGCCCAAGCCCGTTCGGCGAGGCCCCGCGCGGCCCTGACCTGGGCATCGCGCTGATAGCGGGCCGCGTTGACCCGTGCATCCATCTCGTTGACGCGGTTGCGGCGCTGCAGGCCGCTGAACAGGTTCCAGGAAAACACCAGACCGCCCTTCACATCCACGTTTCGACCTTGGATGCCATCGATGCGGCGGCCATAGGTTGCGCTGCCTTCCGCATAAATCTGGGGGGCGTAGGCGCCGACAGCGCGCTCCCGGTCAAACGCAACACCGTCAATATTTGCATTTGCGCTTTTAATGGCAGGGTTGTTGGCAATGGCAATCTTCACCGCCTCGCGCCGGGTCATCGGCAGCGACCGCGGAATGCGCACGCGCTTGATGCCTCGGGCTTTCAGACCGACCACTTCATGAAACTTGGCATAGGCCTCTTCAAGCGCGCGCTTAACGTCCTCAGAGACCGCCTTGGCAACCAGCAGGCGTTCGCGCGCCTGGTTCACATCGCTTTGGGGTGCCTTGCCCCCTTCGGCCCGCTCTCTGATCAGCGCCAGGACCTGCGCATGCCGGCGGACGTTGCGATTGGCAATGCCCACCAGGACCAGATGACGACGCACGTCAATATAGGCCTCAACAGCGGTCAGCCCCACCGTCTCGGAGTTCTCCAGAACCGTGAGCGCGGCAGCATCAAGGCGCGCAGCATCGCGGTAGACGGCGTTGGCCCGTTCAAATCCATCAAACATGATCTGGCGCACAACCACGCCCACTTGCCGGCGGTAGTTTGTGCGATCATTCACACTGGGCGCCAGGCTTCTGGGCTTGTCGACCCTTTGCGCCATCAGATCGCCGCTGAGATCAATCGTGGGGACCAACCGGCCCTGCGACTGGCGCAGCACATAGCCACTGGCCGTGCGATTGGCCCTGGCGGCAGCAATGGTGGGATTGGTCTCAACTGTATGCCGCACGGCGTCGCGCAGCGACATGGCGTTTGCAACTGACACAGTCGCCAACATCCACGCAAAAAACAACGATACACACACTATGCGCACGATCTTCGCCCGCCCTTGAACATTTGAAACTATTCAAACGTTATTTTTGAGAGAATGTTATGAGAGAAATCCTAAATCAACAAGCGATAGACCTTAGTCTGACTCAGACGAGCTTGTTTTGTGGCATTAATACCACAATCATCTTTGGTATTTTTTCTCTTTCTCGGCACGGTGTCTCAATAAGGCACGGAACATGATTGATAGATCATGGGCGAACAGCACGCCCCTGCCGGCAGCATTGTGCATTTGGCGGGCTTTGACATGGATCAATGTGGCCCGCCCCGGCCAAGTTCATAATTGTGGCATCCAGAGGAGGAGCGGCCATGTCCACTGTTATCGATTCCATCAGAAACGAGCATCGGACCATGGCACGGCTTCTGGATCTTCTGGAGGCGCAGATTGATCTGTTTGAGCAAACAGATCAGCCGGACTATGACCTGATCCGCGAAATCATCGACTATTTCCTCACCTTCCCCGATCTCTACCATCACCCGAAAGAAGATGTGGTGTTCCGCAAGCTGAAGGCACGGGACGCGCAAGCCGTGGAGCCCTTCGGCGAGCTTGAGCAGTTGCATGCAGAGGTCTCAGAACGCCTGCACGAATTCACCCGGGCTGTGGTCAATGTGTTGATGGAAGCAGAAGTCTCCCGCGATACCTTCGTCAAGCTGGCCCGCGACTTCATTTCCGGCGAGCGCGCGCATATGAAAGCCGAGGAGCAGCACTTTCTGCCCGTAGCCGCCAGCACGCTCACTCAGAAAGACTGGGATGAGATTGAGAACGTGGTCAGCAAATTCCAAGATCCGCTGGGGCCGGACACCATGAGCACCCGGTTTGCCATCTTGTCCGAGCAGGTGACCACCTGGCGGTCCTCGGCTGCGGCTCAATAACTCTCAAGCACCCGGGCGAGCACGCGCTCGTTCCCCTCGTCCATCATCATCATGTGGGAATGGCCCGGCAAGCCTGCTGCGGCAAGGTCGAGCCAGGTGACCTTCGCGCCACCAGTCTCAGCAAAACTCTCACAGCGTTCAATCAGCCCGCGCCAGGTTGGCGTTGCGTCCGTGAAATCGCCGAACACCATCTGAACGGACGGTTCAACCGGGCGGGACGGCAAACCTGAAGGTTCAAGGGCGGTGATGTGCTCCACATGCCCAGGACACCGCTCGATAGCGCTGAACACCACTTGAGCGCCCTGGCTGTGGCAGATAACGCGACATTGGCCGAGGCGTAAGATCACCTCCGTGAGCGCCGCAGCCTGCTGAGGCAGCGTTG
This sequence comes from Hyphomicrobiales bacterium, assembly GCA_028285595.1. Classification (GTDB taxonomy): domain Bacteria; phylum Pseudomonadota; class Alphaproteobacteria; order Rhizobiales; family CAJQND01; genus JAAEUE01. The sequence goes on along the minus strand of JANQOW010000143.1, from coordinate 34,379 downwards.
AGGTCCAGCGCGGCACGAACTGCCGGCACAGACCGTCCAAGTGGGTCACCGGAAAGCGCTGCCTGGGAAACGGTGCGCGCGCGGCGAAATCTTCCTCAGCGCCAATGCGGAACAAGCTCCAGGCTTCTTCCATGGTGCGCACCACCGGGGCGCCGTCCCAGAGGCCTGGATGCCAACCGGCGCGGCCCCGTTCCACATTGTCCACCACGTGCACTTCGAACCCGCGCTGCAACAAGAGCTGAAGCCAACCGGGCCGGCCGTCGGGCGTTGTCTCCCACATGGTGCCCGTCATGCCCCCGCCATGAACCAAAAGCACCGGAGGGGCCTCGTTACGGTTTTCCGGCACGAAGTACTGTACATAGGCATGCTCCACCAGAAGGTGGCCGTTGGGATCGAACCGGTAGGACGTGGTGGGGGTGAACTGAATGGTCTCCACGGGCTCGCCGGAAACCACGTGCACGCGGCCCCCAGCCGTATAGGAGCCGAAATCCTTAAGCCGGTACATGGGCGTTTGGAGACCTTAAGCGCATTGTGACGCGCGCGGTCCAGTTGCGCGGCAGGTTTTCCAGAGGCGCACGCACCCGTTCAAATCCAGCCCGCTGGAACATGGGTTCCGTGCCGAAATAGGCATTGTCATCACCGGTCCGCTTGGTGCCGGCGCGCGGATAGGCTTCCACCGCAGGAGCGCCCTGCTCAAAGGCATAGGCAGATGCCGCTTGGATCAGTTCGACGGCGACCCCGGCCCCCCGATAGCCCTTGCGCACCGAGATGCAGGCGACGACCCAGACCTGTTCCTCATCCACCCGCGGCGTCGCGCGGGAGCCGTCGATCCGGGCATATTCAGGGCGTGGAGCGATGGCAATCCATCCCACTGGTTCATCACCCTGGAAGGCCAGCACACCAGGCGCAACGGGCCGTTGCGCCAGCTTCTCCATCGCCGCGCGCTTGCGGTCCTTGGCCTTGCCTTGGCCCGGCAAGGCGCGGATTTGGGCATCGGTGAGACGCGGATGCATACACCAGCAGCTCCGGCCCCAGGTGCCTTTGAAGATCAGCTCAAGGGCCCCCATCAGCTCCGGTGTGAGCGGTCGGAATTCCAGGTTAGGCGACGTCATACCCGATTGTGCAACAGCCCCAGCCAGGACGCAAAGAGAAAGGCGGACAGAGCACCCGGCTCGCCCCGGAGGACACGCAAAACTTTGCATAGTTTTCCCCTACCCTTGGCAGGGATGCTCAAGACAGGACATTGCACAGATTGGGCGAATCAAGATCAAGACAGTAGCCTGAAATTTTTCCTGCTTGGGGCGGTTTACAATCTGTATACTGTCATTTGATGTTTGCGTTCTAAGTGTAGGAAATTGGGGGATTTTGAGCGGTCTGGGAAGGCAAAATGCACAAATAGCAGTTTAATTGACGCATAATCCTTCCTATGTACTTAAGTGCGGCACCGGAAACATTTAGCGGATAATCCATGTACGAATCAGCGACCTTTGAACAAGAAATCAATGAAACCGAACAAATGATGGACCAGATGAAGTCTCAGGTCGAGGCGAGCAGTCAGGTGCTCGAGACCTTGGCTGAGAATGAATCCATCGGTGATCTGGATTTCGACATTCAAAACGCCCGCATTGAGGACGTACTCAAGCAGCAAAAGATCATGGAGGCCAATATTGCCGATATGATCATCGGCCTTGAGGATGTGACAAATTCTTTCGGTGCTGAATTCAAGAACATGCAGGAATACACCTTCGCGGAGAGCTTCGTGGGGTTCTTCTCCAAGCAGAAGGCAGAGGCCATGCAGAACGAGCGGGTGCGCAGCACCTCTCTGGCGCAAAACCTGCAGGATCTCTTGCTGAAGTCCAACAAGATCGTCCGCGTGCTCACCGACCAGAAGGCTGTGCTGGAAGAGCGTTATGCCACCTCCGAGGAAAGCCTGCGCAAGGTGATCGACCGCCGCCAGGGGGTGACGGAAGATCTGAAAGCCACCCAGAAGACCATCGAAGATCTCAATCCCGCTTTGCTGGATCTTGAGAACAAAATGGCAGCCTCCACCGATCAGGCCGAACGCACCAAGCTGGAAGCGGAGCGCTCCGCGATGGCCACCGAATATAACCAGGCTCAGGCCAGAGAGCAGGAGCTCTTGGCCGCCTCCCAGACCCTGGAACGCTACACCTCCATGTTCCAGACCTTTGTGGACAGCCTGAACAACCAGATCGCGGCCCAGTCGACGCTGATCAACAAGCTCAACATCGACACCGAGCAGCGGGTCGTGCTCTACAAGTCGCTGGAAGACAGTTTGAAGACGGCCGCGCAACAGAAGGTGGCCCACTCCATCAACACGTTGGGCACCAAGGTGGACACGGCCGCAGAAGAAACCATGGCCGGCATCGGCGCGGCCGCCCAGTCGCACATTGCAGACCTTCTGGAGCTGCACGAGAAGAACATGATCTCCACCCAAGAGATCCAGCGCCGCAAGAAGCTGGCCGACGATGCGTTCGCCAGACGCTTCTCCGCGGTGCTCGAACAGCATGAAACCTCAAAATATGTTGCCAATTGATCTGCCCGTCCCCTCGTTGACAGGCCAGCGCAATGGTTGAACTTTCTCCCGAAGTGGAAGGGTATTTTTCGGCCTTCGATCAAGCTCTCAAGGGCTTGGCGGAGGTGGCCCAGACCGAGAGCGAAAAAGAGCCGCAAAGCGCAGTGCTCTATGAAGAGTTGCTGCGCCAGCTTGGGCGGCTTGAGCATTCGTTCGCCTGCTGGCAGCTCAAATGCCACTTCAGCGGCAGCTTCAAGTTCGACCGTCGCGAGAGCGGATTTCCGCCGTTCAAATCGGTGATGGAGCTGCAGCAGGATATGGTTGAAGGCGAGGAGAACCGCTTCGACCTGCCGAGCCAGGAACAGATCAAAGAAGAGATGATCGAGCTGTTGCTGAAGTTCAAGCAGTTCCCGAGCGATCTGCAGCGCACCATGGCGGAGCGGGTCTATTTCGATAAGCTGGCTGCCAACGATGTGTTCTCAGCCTACACCTCGCCGCGCACCTTGTTGCACACCATGAACGAGCGCACCGGGCGCCCCTATTACATTGTCACCTGGTCGGTCTATGACGGTGTGGCCAACATGCCGATGATCTATACGGTTATGATGGAAGACAGCTCAGACGAGGCCAGCGCCCGGCCGCGCGCCAAGACCAAGCGCGGACGCCGCCGTGACTGGCTCTCCAATCTCCATCATGATGGCCTGCCCAACCTGATGCTGCGGGCGGACTTTCGGGAGTTCACCCAGAAGAATTCCAGCTACAGCCTGAATCTCACCACCATTGCCACGGCGCTTGATGAAGCGTTCTACCATCTTCACCCCAAGCAGCTCCGCCGTTTTGTGTTGGGACCGTTCTATGCGGGCGGCCTGACGGATCACAATGAGAAGGTGCAGTCCGTCCTGGATGATGTGAAGGATCACAAGGAGAACTGGCTTTTGACCTGGACGGTGCAGGAGCTGGATTCCAAAGAAGAGATCCCTGAGAAGAAAGGCATCTTCAGCGGCACCCAGGCCAAAGAGATCTTCTATGTGAACACTGACGATGTGGACTGTGCGGCCCAAGGGGTGAGCGCCATTGAGCGCTATGCCCTGGTGCCTCATACCGCGTATCAGGCGGCTTATGCCAAGGGGCTGGCCGAAGAGATTTTCAACGATTACCGCTGCTACATCGCGAGCGGTGAACATATCCTCAGACACGTGTGAGCAAACCTATGGATGTCGGCCTTACAACCCTGCGCGAAGAAGATATCAGCGCCCATATTCCCACCGCCCAGGCCATGCTGCAGCGCTCTGCCGTTGTGGTCGCCGACAAAGATGGTCGGTCGAAAACGGCGCTTGCCGGAACGCGCCGGCGGTTCGTCTCCACCGTGGGCGGCGGCGGACGCCAGCGCACGGCAGATGTGCGGATGCTTGATGCCATTTCCGCCATCACGCCGGACGACGGCATGCTGTCCATCGCCCAGCACTCTCTGGCCTACCGGCTGCGCCGGGGCCTGGCCGTGGGGCTTGCCGTGGGCGATGTGTTTGCCAAGAACACCGAACTTGAGAGCCTGGCAGAAGAGAACCGCTCCTCCCCGCTCACCGGCGATAAGGCCACGCAGTTCCACAAGCTGATGGCGGCGTCGGGCTTTGTCTGTCTCTTCACGGCGGCAAGCTATCTCAGCCAAACCCTGGAGCCCGGCAGCGACAGTGCGTCCAAGCCGAAAGACCCCGACGTGGATTTGGACACGCCCCACGAGGCGTTCAAAATGTTCCTCTACGGGCTGGAGCAGACCATTGAAGGGGCGCCTGATGATGGGGAGATGCTGGCACGCGCGCGTGAGTTCGCCCGGCTGACGCTTGAGGCCCTGCTCACCCGCCAACGGCGTTTTCCGGAACTGGCGGCCTTTGAGGCCATGCACATCCGGCTCGACACGGATGACTTTGAGCTCAACGGCATGGACACAAGCTCCCGCGGAAAATCCAAGCCGCTGGTGATGACCTTCAAGAAGCCGGACGAGCTGATCGGCAACCACATTGCCAAATATCAGGCCATGAAGCTCGCCAAGATGCTGATGGCCTACGACTTTGACCGCCAGCTCAATCCGTTCGTTGATCTGGGCGGGTTCCTGTTCAGCTTCATCGGCGACGGCAATCCGGGCACGGGGAAGACCACGTTGATCCAGATGATCGCCGGGCTCATCAACGATTATTGCGCCATGGCCGGCTACACCTTCCATTATGAGAATTTCGGTGTGGACCAGATCAGCTCCTATCAGGGCAAGTCGGGCCAGAACTGCCGCCAGTTCGTCACCAATGTTATGGACCCGCGCGTCATCGGCTTCGGCACGGTGGATGATATCGACCAGGTGGCCGCCAAGCGCTCCGATGACCGGGCCTCGGCCGGCCAGCAGGAAATCACCGCCGTTCTGATGGAGAGCCTTTCTGGCGCCAACACGGTTGTGCGCGGCAACTGCTCGTTCGGCATGTTCTCCAACTATCCGGAGAATGTGGACGATGCCCTGCGCCAGCGCGCCGGTGCCCGCTGGCTGGTGGACGGGCCGCAGACGGTGGATGATTACATCGATATCTTCGCGCTGCTGTTGGGCAAGAACCACGAGATCAAGCTGGGCAATCACGAGCTCTATGCCTCCCAGGAGATCAAGCGGGCGGTGCAGACGGCCTATGCGGATTTCAACGAGCCCCAGGAGGCCGGCATGGTGGAAGTGGCCAAGCACTTCAAGAAGGCCGGCGGCAAGCTGAAAACCATAGCTGACATGGGCACCTATCTGCACGCCATCAAAGAGGCCGAGCCGCGGTTTACCGGCCGGGCCATCAAGAACATCACCGATGCCATCAAAATGCGGGCCATGGATGTGGAGCTGCCGGACGAATGGTTCGAAAGCCCTGAGCCGTTCCTGCACAAATCCTACGACGACAAGCTCGCCATGATCAGCGAACTGCGCTCGCCTATCTCCATGGACATGGTGGTCCAGGAAGTGCACCGCTATGCGGACTCTGAGTTCCGCTACACGGACAAGTCCGACGATGTGGCGGTGAGCAACCTGATCCGCGACCAGCGCATCCGCGAACGGGCGGCCGGTGAGATCACCGAACTGAAGGACAAGGGTCAATGGAGCGCCTGATCGGTCATGCCCTCATGTATGGCAGTATGGCCCAGATCGATCAGCCCCATCTGATCGAGCGCTACAACCATGCGCTGGAAGCCTTCGGCATCCCGAAGACCGAGCGAGGGTCGCTCCGTCTCGATGCCACAGGCTTCTCGCCGGAGGTGGCTGAGGATCTGAACGACGAGCAATATCTTGACCCAAGAGGTGTGAACCGGCGCTTCATCATCGTCACCCCCGAGCAGGCGCAGGTGCCGGTGGTGAATATCAATTTCTCCGCCACCATCGACTTCATGCGCAATTTCTATCGGCACAATTCTGAGGCGGTGAAGATTCTCACCTTGAAGGATGTGCTCTATGGAGAGATCGAAAACTCCACCTACAAGATCGACGACATCAACGACATTCTGGCCATCAAGCGGGTGAAGTTTCAGCTCAACACCCATGGCAAGCTGCTGGAGAAGTCCGAGCGCCTGACGGAGCTGATGGCGAAGTTCCGCAGCGAAGAGGAGAGCTGGAGAGACAATGAGCTCATCAACGCGATTCTGGAGCTGGCCAAGGAATGTGGGGACACGCGTTACAATCAGATCGTTCCGCGCCATTTGAGCTTTGCCGCGAACTCGTTCTGGACCAAGCATTTTGGCGGCGTCTACGTGTTCCACGACAAAGACGACAAGGCCGTGGTGATCGGAAACCTGGCGCGCCAGAAGCAAGATCAGAGCCGGCGCGAGGGCGACCGCTTCATCCCGGTGAAGAACCGCCGGACCGTCTTCAATTTTCTCCGCAAGACCAAACGGATCGAACCGATCAACCTGAATTGGCTGAAACGGTCAGGCATGCTGGAGATGCGCCTGGATCTCTTCGTTCGTGACCAAATCGCGCGCCGGGAGCCGGAGCGGCCGCTGGCCTATCTCAGCTCTACGGATGTCAAGAACTGGCTGCACGACAATATCGGCGCCTTGCGCAAGCAGCCGGAGTTCAGGTTCTTCAGCGAATTGCGGTCGATGAGCCTCAACCGCGATGACGATGATGACGACGACGATGATGATGATGACTTGGAGTTTGAGCCGGAGCTGGAGCTGATGGCCGTCAGGGGAAATCCCAATCACCCCGACTGCGATTTGGTGAACCGGTTTCTCGCCGAATATGTGCCGTTTGACTTCCTCACCCGGTTCATCGTCAACAAGCCGGCCTTCTATCTGGACTATGCGGCCATGACCGAACCTCAGAAGGAACATGCTATTGAGGTGATCACCTCCAAGTTCTTTCCCGACCGCGACCGGATGTGGGACAATTTCTTCTCAAGGTGGAGCCTTTAAGCATGCTTGATCCTCTCTTTCAGTGGTTTGGCGGCGTGTGGCGCGCGCTTGTTGCGGCAATCTTTGGGGTGTGGCGCATGCTCACCTCTCCGTTCCGCGCCACCTATGCGTTCTATCAGCGCTCCGGCTGGATGCTCCGCGGGCTGCTTGGGCTTCTGATCATTCCGTTCTTTCTGGGCTACGGCTTCTTCCTCTGGCACACGCTTTGGATCCGCGGGTATGACGTGAACTATCCCGCGCAGCTCAATCTCTCAGACCAGATGCGCTCAGCGGGCGAGCAAGTGGCGGTGGAAGGCGGGGACACATCCACGCGCACCTGCGGGCGCTCCAACATTGTGGATGTCACCGCCTATCTGATCGATTTCAACGTGAACCAGAACAAATGGATCTCCAGCAATCCGCTCTATAAAGCCGGGCTCTTCTGGATGATGGAGTGGGATCAGACCTGGTTCTTCGACAACAAGGCCGCCTTCCAGCGCGGTATCCACCAGGCGGCCAGCCGCACGGCCATTGAGCTCTCCGACCAGCTTGGCCGGGTGCGCGGCACCTCGGAAATCGATGCGGACCTAAAGGTGGCCAAAGGCAATATTCAGTTCGACCAGTTCACCTGGTATTTCAACATCTTCGACCGTCAGCCCTTTGGTCCGACAGTTCGCACACAGACCTATTTCCGCAGGTCCCTGGACGCGCTGAACGCCTATAACAAGCGCCTCAACGATTGCCAGGCCACGTTCGATGCCAGGGCCGATAACCTGCTGGCGTTCCTGGACCGGATCGCCAAAGACATCGGGTCTTCCTCCGCGGCCATCAAAGAGCGCTCCGAGAAGTACAATTCCGGCTGGTTCGACACCAGGGCCGACGACATCTTCATGTACTCCAAAGGCCAGCTCTACGCCTATTACGGCATCCTGCAGGCCGCCCGGGCGGACTTTCCGGAAGTGGTGAAAATCAGGGCGCTGGCCGACATCTGGGACCGGCTGGACGATCACCTGCGCCGGGCGATCGAGCTTGACCCGCTGATCATCTCCAACGGTACGGAGGACGGCTGGCTGATGCCCACCCATTTGACCACGCTCGGGTTCTACATCCTGCGCGCGCGCTCAAACCTGGTGGAAATCCGCTCGGTGCTGGACCGGTAGAGTTTCCCGAGCAACGACCACCGTCACCCCCGCAAACCCCCGTCATCCCCGCGAACGCGGGGACCCAGGGCCGTTGGCTCTGAGCTGTGCTGCTCCTGGGTCCCGGATATTTTGCTGGTGCAAAATTCCGGGATGACGAAGCACGCTCCCTAACCCTGCTTCACCGCCTGCTCACGCGTGGGCATGATGCGCAGACCCTGATCCACCACTTCGGTCTCATCGGCCGCCAGATTGTGGATCATGGCCAGCAAGGTGCGCCGGGTGGTTTCAACATCCTCAGGGGGCACATCGACCACCGCTCTGGCATTGACCTCCTCGGCCAACGGCACCAGCACATCACGCAGCTTGCGGCCTTGTTCGGTGAGATAAACCTGCATGCGCTTGCGGTCGCCGCCTTCCTGGCGCCGGGTCACATAGCCCAGCTTTTCCATTTTCAGGATTGCCGAATGGGTGGTCGGCTCCATCAGGCTGGCCTCCACGCTGAGCTCGCGCTGTGTGAGACCGTCGCGCTCCCAAAGAATGCGCAGGAACACCCAATGCCCGAAGGACACGGAGTGTTCTGAAAGCCTAAATTGCAGCGCGCGGGTCAAACCGCGGGCCGCATCGCGTATCAGGTGGGCCAGACGGTCATTGGGAACCGCTTCGCGCCAATGAGAAAGGATCGCCTCAGTTGATGGATCCAAGCCCCCCGACTTGCTGTCTTTTTTCATATACTGTTGCCCGATCAGCCGTTAGTGCCCGTCAAAACCTTGGCCGTTCGTTCGTTCCCACGAAACTAGCAATAGCGCACGTATAGGGCGTAACGCAACCAGTGGTGGACCAGCCACGGCGGGTTTTGCGCGCTCAGTCCGACTCAGGCGGTGAAACGATAATGGACAGGTAGACCGCCGGCAGGGCATTGAGTTCTTCAGGGCCGTGAATGGCCTCGGCATCAAAGAACAAACTGTCCCCCGGCTTCAGGCGATAGGTCTGATCGGCGTGGCGATAGGTGACATCGCCATGCAGCATGTAGATGAACTCATGACCTGGATGTTGAAACACCGGATAGCTGTCAGCCCCCGTCTCCAAGGTGATGAGATAGGGCTCAATCCGCACCTCGCTGCGGACCGAATGGCCGAGCAACTGATACACATGGCCGGCCCGTGAGCCCCGGCGTTCGATGGTCAGTCCCTCCCCGGCCTTCACATAGGTGGCATCGCGCTTTTCATCAAAGGTGCGGAAGAAGGTGGCGATCGGCGTGTTGAGCGCATTGGCCAAGGCCTGGAGCGTTGACAGAGAGGCGGACGTCTGTCCGTTCTCAATTTTCGACACCATGCCGGGCGACAGGCCGCTCACCTTGGCCAGATCACCAATGGTCATATCGAGCCCCGTGCGCAGTTTCTTCACTTGAACGCCAATGGACGCCTCAAGCGTCGGGGTTCCAGATACGGGCGGTGAACTGGGTTCGGATGTCATGCCGGTCTCTCAACTTGCAGAGAAGCTGATCTCCCTCAAGATCAGCTTTGCCAAAGGTGCGTCAGCATTGGACAAATTGCAAGCCAGGCATTGTGTGCCCAGCCCGGCCCTTGCATACTTCTTCAATGCTCCAGCGCGAAAGGCCCGCCTGATGACAGATTACGACCCCGCCAAGGTTGCGGAAATCCATCGCCACCTGCACAGCCATTTGCCCAGCGAGCCGGCCCTCCGGGTGAAGGCGCTTGAAAGCCTGTTGGTGGAGAAGGGCCTTGTGGACCCCCAAACGATCGATGCCTGGGTGGAGGCCTACAGCGAGGAGATCGGCCCCAAGCGCGGGGCCGCGGTGGTGGCAAAGGCCTGGACGGATGACGCGTTCAAGGCCCGGCTTTTGAGCGATGGCACGGCGGCCATTGATGAGCTTGGCTTTGTGGGCAATGCCACGGCCCACCTGAAGGCGGTGGAGAACACGGACGGCATCCACAACCTGGTCGTCTGCACTTTGTGCTCCTGCTATCCGTTCTCGCTGCTGGGTGTTGCGCCCAATTGGTACAAAACCGCAGCTTACCGGTCGCGTGCCGTGCGCGATCCGCGCGGTGTTTTGGCCGAGTTTGGTGTTGAGATTGCAGATGATGTGGAAGTGCGTGTGTGGGACAGCACGGCGGAGCTGCGCTATCTGGTGGTGCCGCAAAGGCCCGCCGGCACGGACGATTTGGACGAAGCGGGCCTGGCCGCCCTGGTGACACGCAATGCCATGATCGGCACCGACCGCGTGTTGTCTGCCACCGCGCCGGAGGCAAGCTGATGGACGGACCGCATGATCTTGGGGGCAAGGAAGGGTTCGGCCCCATTGTCACCGATGAACCGGACGTTCCCTTTCATCATGAGTGGGAAGGGCGCATGTGGGGCATTTCGCGCAGTTCCGGCGCGCCGGGCGTGACCATCGACTGGTGGCGCCATGTGCGCGAGCTTATCGACCCGGTGGATTATCTCTCACGGCCCTATTTCGACAGTTGGGCCCAAACCGAGCTCGCCACCTATATCCATGCCGGCGTCATTACCTTGGATGAGGTGAAAAGCGGGCGCTCAGCCAGCCGGAAAGAGCGAACGGCCAAAACGATCAGCGCCGCGGACGCCATTGCTTTCGATGGGGCAAGCCGCGCAGACTTCGCGCGCACCATTGAGGCCGCGCCGCGCTTTGCGCCTGGCGATAAGGTCCTGACAAAGCCGTTCACCCAAACCCATCACACCCGCCTGCCGGCCTATGCCCGCGGCAAGCCCGGTACGGTGCATGCCCACCACGGCGCCCACGTCTTTGCCGATGAGAACGCCAAAGGCAACGATGTGGCCCAGCACATCTATTCGGTGGTGTTCGAGGCGAAGGACCTGTGGCCGGAGGCGGGCAGCCGGCGGGACCGGATCTTCCTGGATCTGTGGGAGAGCTACCTTGAGCCCTCTTGAGCAAGATGCCCTGAAGCCGCTCAAGACAATGGATCGCGAGCCGGTGTTTGATGAGCTCTGGCAGGCCCAGGTGCTGGCCATGGCCGATGCCATGGTGGCGGCGGGCACCTTCAGTGCCGGCGCCTGGTCTGAGGCTCTGGGCTCCGCCCTGAAGGCCGCTGAAGCGGCGGGGGCCGAAGACACCAGCCAGACTTATTACGAAGCTGCGCTTGAAGCCCTGGAAGGCCTGCTTCAAGGAAGCGGCGATGTTCCGGCGCAAATGCTTGAAGAGCGCCGGGAGGCTTGGAGGGATGCGTACCTGGCCACACCGCACGGGGAGCCGGTTGAGCTGCCTTAGAGCATCGTCATTCCCGCGCAGACGGGGAGCGGATTTTCTGTTTCCGCGTTCCTGCGAAAGCAGGAACCTTCTGAGCAAAGAGAGAGGTTCCAGCTATGGGCCCTCGCGTTCGCAAGGGCGCGGGTTTTCCGTTTGCGCGTTCCTGCGAAAGCAGGAACCTTCTTAGCCAAAGAAAGATTCGGGCTGTTGGCCCCTGATTTCGCACAGGAGCGGCTCACACGCAAAAACGCCCGGGCGATTGTCTCGCCCGGGCGTTTTGTGTCGCAATGGCGTCTAAACGCCTACTGACCTTGCGTCTTGCGCCGGTACATGCCTTGCGCAATCCGGTCGATGACCATGGCGCAGACCAGGATGGCAAAACCGACCAGCAAGCCTTGGCCCTTGGCCGCATATTGCAGGGCTTCCAGGATGGAGGCCCCAAGGCCCTCCGCCCCGATGAGCGAAGCAATCACCACCATGGACAGGCTCATCAGAATGGTCTGGTTGATACCGGTCATAATGGACGGCATGGCCAGCGGGATTTCCACATTGGTCAAGAGCTGCCAACGCGAACACCCGAACGCAACGGCCGCTTCCTTGGTGGCTTCCGGCACGCCACGCATACCCAGTGCGGTCAGCCGGATCACCGGCGGCATGGCGAAGATGATGGTCGCCAGAACGCCAGGTGGTTTACCGGTGCCGAAGAACGCGATGATCGGGATCAGGTAAACGAAGGCTGGCATGGTCTGCATGAAGTCCAATACCGGTTCGGCAAAGGCATAGGCGCGCTTGGACTTGCCGAACCAGATGCCGAGCGGGATCCCGAAAATGATGCAAAGCGCGGCACCGGCCCCAATCAGGGCCACCGTGATCATGGAGAGTTCCCAATGACCGATGATGGCCAGATAGAGCAATGATGCGGCGGTGAAGATCGCCACACGAACGCCGGCGAGACGGAAGGCCATCACCACGATCACCACCATGACCACCGGCCAGGGTGTCTGGATCAGGATGACCTCCAGAAAATCCAGGATCGCCTTGATCGATGCGGTGACGCCGTCGAACACATTGCCGAAGTTGACGGCCGCCCAGTTGAAGCCCGCATCCCCCATCTTGGACCAGATGGCGAAATACTCTTTTGCGATCGGAAACTCGGTGATCGGGATCTGGCCACCCAGGAAACCGCCGGTGAGGTTGCTTAAGATCTTGTCCGGATCGGTAACGGTGAAGCGGAACAAGGTCAGCGGCCAAATCGCCACCAACAGCACGGCGCCGAAAATGGCTGAGTTCGTGCTTGGTCCGGCCTGGACGGCGTTTTGATTTGCCCGCCAGGACAGATACTGTTTCTCGTAGGTCACGTTGGCGTAGAAGCCTTCGATGATCTTGATCACGATGATGAGGACGATCCCGGTCATGAGGATCGTTGTGGCTTCGGCGGCTGCCGCATCGGCGGCTTCTTGCGCAGAGGCGACCACCTTCTTAAGGTTTTCCGCGATCTTGAGGGCACCATCCGCCGCCTCTTGATCGCCGGCGGCCAGGGCCTCCTTGGCTTGCTGCTCACGTTTTGCAATGTTCGCGGACAGCCGTTCAATCTTGGCCAGCTGCTCCGCACCGAGCTCGCCCCACAGGCCGCGCCCCAATTGCACAAACGCGAACAGTTCCAACACCAGGAACGTCCAGAAGAAGCCCCAAGCCCCCCGCCAGGCGCCCCACAGAGGACCAACAATCGCGGCCATGGGATTCCAGGACCACGGGAAACCTGTGGTGCCCTGAATCTTCTCAAATTCCGCGGAGTAATATTCTTCGTTTTCCTTGACGAATTCACCGATCGAATGATCAAGATCGCTGGCGCCAAGTTCGAGGCCTGTGTCGGTCATGCCTTGCCTCCCTTAATGCCCTTCAAGAGGGTCGATTTATTGATAACGCCGATATCCTTCCCATCATCATCTTGAATCACGATCGGTTGGTTCGTTTCTGTTGAGATATCAATCAGATGGTCAAGGTCGGTGTCATGGGGCACACGGGGCGACTTGGTCAGTGCCTCGCCGCGGGCCGGCTTGTAGGTTTCGATTTTCTCCATGATGGAGTGAGCGAACACCAGTTTGAGCTTGGAAATCCCCTCCACAAAGTCCTTCACGTAATCGTCGGACGGTTTGGTGACGATGTCTTCCGGTGTCCCGATCTGCACAATGCGGCCATCCTTCATGATGGCGATGCGGTTGCCGATGCGGATCGCTTCGTCCAAGTCGTGGGTGATGAAGATGGTGGTCTTCTTCAGCTCCGCAGACAGGGCCATAAACTGGTCCTGCAACTGGCGGCGGATCAGCGGGTCGAGCGCAGAGAACGGCTCGTCCATGAGCAGCACTTCCGGGTCGGACGCCAACGCCCTGGCCAGACCCACACGCTGCTGCATGCCGCCGGAAAGCTCCCGCGGGAAGCGGTCTTCATAGCCATCCAGGTTCACCAGGCTCAAGCAATGCTGCGAGGTGGCCCAGCGCTTCGACTTCGGCTCACCGCGCACCTGCAGGGGGAAACCCACATTGTCGCGCACCGTGCGGTGCGGCAACAGAGCCATGTGCTGGAACACCATGCCGATATGCATGGCGCGCATCTCGCGCAGTTCCTCGCTGGGCAGCCCGATCATGTCTTTGCCAAGCACGCTGATCTTGCCCGAGGTGGGCTCGATAAGCCGGTTCAGGTGGCGCACCAAGGTTGATTTGCCAGATCCCGACAGCCCCATAATGCAGAAGATTTCCCCGCGCGGCACCGAAAACGAACAGTCGGCAATGCCCACAACGCATTGAAATTTCTGTAGAACTTCTGCTTTTGTTAGATTGTCTTTTTGAATGGCGGCCATGGCTTCGTCGGCCCTGTCGCCAAAAATTTTCCAGACGTTTTCAAGTCTGATGACTTCTTCGTCGTCGCTCACGCCGCTACCTCTCACCCGTTAAGCGGCTTTTGATGGTATCTGAGCCGCGCCTCACCAGAATTGTCCCCAAAGGAGAGTGGGTTGCGGGCGGCGCTTCTGCCCAAAGCGCCGCCCGCAGCGTTGTTTATTTCAGCCAGGAATCGACTGTTGCGCTGTTCTCAGAAATCCACTTCTTAGCGAATTCTGCCGGATCAGCTTTCTCAACAACCAGTGCATAGGTCATTGCAGACACCTGATCTGTGTTCAGCTTTACGCTGCTGAGCAGCTTGGCAGCAGCCGGATGGGCTTTTTCCAGCCCGGCTGCATAGTGGATGTGGAGGTAAGCTGTGTTCCATGCCACCGGAGCGCTGGACTTTTCAAGCCACTGCGGATCGTCGGTCGGCTGGATCACGTTCCACTTGGCCGCGTCAAAAGCCGGCTCTTTCAAGATCACCAGATCGTGCAGAGCGAACATGTGGTGCGGGGTGTAGCAGAAGAACACGATGTTGGTCTTCTTGGCCACAGCATTGTCCACCTCGGCCAGAGCCAGGGTTTCATCCATTTCCTTCAGCTGCATGGTTTCTGCATAGCCGTAGGACTTGGCCCGGATTTTCTCCACGTTGGTGGACGCCCAACCGGCAGCGCCGATCCAGATCTCGCCCTTGCCATCGCCATCGGTGTCGAAGTTCTTCGCCATGTCAGGGTTTGACAGTTCGGCGAGGTCCTTGATGCCGGTCCGCTCAGCGGTGCCCTTGGTGACGCACATGGCCTGGTCGCCGGCGACACCGTTCGGGTTCATCTTAACGGTGCCTTTTTCCTTCACAAACTTGGTGTTCAGGTTCACCTGGTTCGGCAGCCAGACTTCCGGGTGCACGTGCATGGCGCCAGAGTCCATGGCTTCAAACACAATCGGGTTCGTGCCGTTTTGCAGTTCAACGTCGAGACCGAGATTGTCTTCCATCACAGTCTTCAGAACGTGTGCGGTGACGCGCACAGACGGCCAGTTCGGCACGCCGATGACGACGTCAGCGGCTTGGGCTGCGGTTGAGCCCATCAGCGCAAGTGCCAGGCCTGTGCCCAGCATGGTTTTCTTGAGTTTCATTTGGGTATGACTCCTTTTTCTCCCAACACCCTGTTTAACCTGCAGATTTCGGTCTGCTGCCTTTTTCGGCCCTCTAGGGTATCGGCACCTTAGTGCGCCCCTGGGTAGAAAGTAAGGGCCAAAAACTCTTATAGACTCATCCAATATGGCTGGGACGCACGGACGGTCACGCATCCGCTCGTCAATCCATGGGTTGAAATTTCTGCGTCCACCTTCCGTTAGCGCGCTTTGCGGCTTTCTGTTTTTATCATTTGAAAGCGCTTTCAAAAATTAACTTTGCAAAGTTCTTAATCAGAGTCAAGTTAGCGATCAAAATACGTTTGCGCTTGAAATGAAATTTGATAACCCTCTAAAATAGCAGGAATAAAAATTTTAAGTTGCGAAACGCCGCGAAGCTGGAAACACAGGACAAATGGGCATTGACCTTGAAAGCGCTTCCAAGTCGCCCTCTCTAGGCCGGGTAACCCTTGAGGATGTCGCCCATTTGGCGAAGGTCTCGCCGGCCACGGTTTCGCGCTGTTTGAACCGGCCGGACAGCGTCAATTTGGACAAGCGGGCCCGGGTCAATCAGGCCATCCAAACCCTCGGTTACGTGCCCCACGGGGCCGCCCGCGCCTTGGCCTCCAAACAATCGCGCATGGTGGGCGCGGTGTTTCCGGCGATCGACAATACCCTGTTCGGCGCCTCACTGGATGCCTTTCAGCGCACCATGGCGGATGCGGATTATACGGTGATCGTGGCGTCTTCCGACTATGACCCGTTGCGCGAGAAACAGCATGTCAGACGCATGCTGCAGAGCGGTATCGACGCTTTGATGCTGGTGGGCCTGGTGCGCGATGAGGAGACCTATGAGCTGATCGGCGCACACGGTATTCCTTATGTCACCGTCTGGCGCCTGGCCGGCCAGCAGGTTCACCCGGCCGTGGGGTTCGACAACCGCGCGGCGGCGCAGCACCTCACCGACTATCTCTTCAGCCTGGGCCATGAGCGTATCGGCGTCCTGTCGGGTATCCTGGAATATAACGACCGGGCCCAGGACCGGCTGGCAGGGGTTCGAGACTCTTACGCAAAACAGGGCCGGACGCTGGCCGACAATCATTTGATTGAGCGTCCCTTCGGTGTGGAGCAAGGACGCGAGATGCTGCGCTTGATCATGAGCCAGGAGACCCCGCCCACGGCCGTGGTCTGCGGCGCGGAGCCGCTTGCCTATGGAGCGATCTTTGAAGCGGCCGCGCACAACATCTCGGTACCAGGCGACCTCTCCGTGGCCGCCTTTGATGACACCTGGCTGGCCGGCCAGATTTCGCCGAAGCTCACCACAGTGCGCACCCCAAACATGGAGATCGGCGAGGAGGCGGCGAAATACCTGATCGCCACCCTTTCAGGCGTACAGCCGCCCCTGCCACGTCCGCTGGAGACGGATCTGATCATCCGGGAGTCCACGGGCCGCCCGCCTGCGGGGTGAGGCAGCTTGCAGCTACAACCGTCATCCCGGAATTTGCGTCAGCAAATATCCGGGACCCAGGGGCCGCAGAGCTTGGATCCCTGCAGCTCTGGGTCCCCGCGTTCGCGGGGATGACGAACTGGCGCGCGCGGTTGAACAATCGAACTGACGCCAATCACCTCACGAACGCAACCGGCGTTTTTCACCTCCCAAATTGCGCCAATCCGGTGTATGGCGTCGGTCACATCGAGATCCGCCATGGAGAGACCCCTGAGATGACCCTCAAAACCGGTGATGCTGAGCAGCAAGTTCTTGAAACCACCTATTGGTGGGGCGTGCCCACCCTGTTCCGCTGCCCGCATGATCCAGATCTCTCTGCCTGCGATATCGGCCTGGTGGGCATCCCCCACAGCGCCGGCAACGGGACCACCGAGCACGACCAGCATCTGGGGCCCCGGGCTGTGCGCCATGTGTCGCCCTCAGCCCGCCGGGTGCACAACAAATTCGGCCTTTCGCCGTGGGAGGCGTGCCGAATCAACGATCTGGGCGATGTGCCCCTACCCGAAGTGAACAACAACGAAATGTGCATCGAGCGCATGACGGACTACTTCAAGGCCGTGAGCGCGGCCGGCGTCAGGCCCGTGAGCATCGGCGGCGATCACGGCATTACCGGCGGCGTGCTGCAGGGTCTGGCCGGCGCGGGCTCCAAGCTGACCGACGGTGAGCCCGTAGCGCTCCTGCATCTGGATGCCCACACGGACACCTATGACCAACTGGACCATTTCCTGGGGTCGAAGAAGTCAGCCGCCCACTGGGCCAGCTATCTGGTGAAGCAGGGCCAGGTGGACGCGCACAAGAGCGTGCAGATCGGCCTGCGCGGCAACACCCGGTCTTTAGACTGGCTGCAGCCAAGTTATGATCTGGGCTATGAGGTCATCACCATGGACCGCTACCGCGAGCTCGGCGCCGCGCAGTGCTGCGAGATCATCCGCGAGCGCATTGGCGATGCGCCGGTTTACATCACCTTTGATCTGGATTGCCTGGACCCCACAATCGCGCCCGCCGTCTCCAATCTGGAGCCGGGCTGCCGCGGCTTTGATATCGATCAGGCCATAGAGCTGGTGCAGTCGGTGCGCGGGCTCAATGTGGTGGGGGGCGATGTGGTCTGCCTGATGCCCACTAAGGATCAGCCCAATAACATCACCGCTATGGTGGCCGCAGCGGTGATGTTTGAAATGATCAGCCTGATCGCCGACCGGCTCAGCACCACGGCTTAAGAGCGCCGCGTCATATTATGTCTATACTTTTAGGGATCGATACGGGCGGCACCTACACGGACGCCGTTCTGTTTGACGAAGATAAGGGCGTGATCGAGACAGCCAAGGCGCTCACCACGCGCCATGATCTGTCCGTGGGTATCGCCGGCGCGGTCTCCGCTGCGCTTGCCGCCTCCGAGGTGCCGGCGTCGGATATCGGTCTGGTGTCGCTCTCCACCACGCTGGCCACCAATGCTCTGGTGGAAGGCCAGGGCGGGCGCGTGTGCCTGGTGCTGATCGGGTTCGATGAGAGTGCTCTCAGCCGCGCCGGGCTCTCGGATGCCTTAAGAGATGATCCGTACATCATCGTCTCCGGCGGCCATAATGCGGACGGCTCTCAAGCTCATGGCTTTGATGCGGACTATCTGGCCTCATCGCTTGATGCGCTCAAGGGGCAGATCTCGGCCGTGGCCGTAGCCGGGCAGTTTGCGGTGCGCAATCCGGCCCACGAGATCAAAGCCCGCGATCTGATCTGGGAGCGCACCGGTCTGCCGGTGACCTGCAGTCACGAGCTTTCCAGCAAGCTGGACGGCCCGCGCAGGGCGCTGACCTGCGTTTTGAACACCAGGCTCATCAGCCTTATCCATCACCTGATCACCTCAGCAGAACAGCACTTTAGCGAAACGGGGATCGACGCGCCGGTGATGGTGGTGCGCGGCGATGGGGCGCTGATCTCGGCGGAAGTGGCCAAGCTGACGCCGATTGAGACCATTCTCTCCGGCCCGGCCGCCAGTGTGGTGGGGGCCTCGTGGCTAACCGGCGAAAAGAACGCCCTTGTCTCCGATATCGGCGGAACCACCACCGACAGCGCGGTGCTGCAGAACGGCCAGCCCCGGCTCGACACCCAAGGCGCCACGGTGGGCGGCTGGCGCACCATGGTGGAGGCCGTCGACATGCGCACCATCGGCCTTGGCGGAGACAGTGAGGTGCGCACCGTGCCCCAGGGCACCAAGCTCAGATTGGAGTTGGGGCCAAGGCGCGTCATCCCTCTCAGCCTGTTTGCGATAGAAAATCGCGAGCTGGTGTATGAAACGCTGGAGCGTCAGGCCAAGCGCGGACGGCATGAAGAGCATGACGGGGTGTTTGTGAGCGCGGTGGGGCGTGCCAGCGCCCATTTGGCCGCCTTGCCGGAGAAAGAGCAAGCCTTGCTCGACACGATTACGCCGGCTCCCTTGGCCCTCGACAAAGCCTTGAAAACCAGGATGCAATTGGCCACGCTGAACCGGCTGGTGTCGCGCGGTCTTGTCATGCTGTCGGGCGTGACGCCCACGGATGCCTCGCACGTGCTCGGCACCTATCAGAACTTTGACGCGGAAGCCGCACGGCGCGGTCTTGCGCTGTATGCCTCGCGCAAAGACGGCTTGGGCCAGGCCTATATGCCCGGCGCCGATGAGCTGGCGCGGCTCATCATCGACCGGCTGGAGCTTTCCTCTGCGGAGGCCCTGCTCACCCAGGCCATGCACGATGACGGCCACGAGGATGCCGGGCCTGCCCTGTTCGTTCTGCGGCAGAAAGCCGATGGCCAAACTGGCGATCTGGTGAAGATGCAGATGAACCTCTCCATACCGGTGATCGGTTTGGGCGCGTCCGCCCCGATTTACTATCCGGGCGTGACCGCGCTGTTGGGCACGGACGCGGTGATCCCTGAGCATGCAGGCGTGGCCAACGCCGTGGGCGCTGTGGTGGGCCAGGTGCGCGTGACCCGCGAGGCCTTGATCACTCAGCCGGAAGAAGGCCGCTACCGGGCGTTTCTGGGCAGCGGCGACACTCCGCCGAAGGACTACCCATCACTGGATGCCGCGCTGAGCGAGGTGCAGACCCACTTGGACGAAGAGGTTCGCCGGGCCGCGCAAAGTGCCGGCGCGGGCGAGATTTCGGTGAAATTCTCAAGGGCTGACAAAACCGCGGAAATCGAGGGCAAAACGAGCCTGATTGAGACGCAGATCTCAGCCACAGCCTCCGGTCGGCCCCGTATTGCGGTTTAGGCTTTGGCCGCGGTCACAATATGTGCGGGGGCATCGAAGCTCACGCTGCCATCGGCATTGACGAACTCGGCCAACGCGGTTTCCGCTTCTTTCTGCAGAAGAGCGTACTGCTCATCATCGATCAGATCGGCCAGGGTCCACCCCTTCACGTCCGTCCGCACCCAGTCTTGAAGCGAGGGGAACTGGGCTTTGCCAACCTGTGTATCGACCCCTGCATTGCCGATGCCGGCCTCACCGAACAGCTCCAATAAGGGCCCGGTTTCCCCCAGGCAGTAGGGCGCATAGAGCGCATTGGCCGCCTCCTCCCCGAACAGACGGCGCAAAAGCGCCACCATGGCGGCATAGCCAGGCGAGGTCTCCAACCGGTCCCACACCGCGACCGCCAGATGCCCGCCAGGGCGCAGCACGCGCCACATTTCCTGCAAGGCTCCCGCCCGGTCTTCAAAGAACATCAAGCCGAACTGGCTGACCACCGCGTCAAAGCTCGCATCGTCAAACGGCAAGGCCTCCGCAGCGCCATTTTGCCAGGTGATCTCAGGGGCCTTGGCTTGCGCCACAGCCAGCATGCCCTCGTTCACATCAAGACCGGTCACGGCGCCGTCTGGGCCCACTTTGGCTTTCACCGCCCTTGCCAGCGCTCCCGTGCCACAGGCCACGTCCAACACCGTCTGACCGGCGGTGATGCGCGCGGCCTCGGTGACAGGGGCCGCCCATTGTTCAAACAGGCTGGGCACGAAGAACTCATCATAAATCTCAGCAGCACTGCGGATCACTTGACCTTTGGCGGCGGCTTCCATGAGCGTGTTTCCTTTCAAGGTGCGTTGGCACATACCCGCCCGCACGGGAGCGGGGGCCATAAATCATCCAAAAAGTATGGATTACTAAGATGGCACTGGCGTGTTGAGATCTGCAGTGAGGAAACTCACAGCCATCAGGCGTTGCGGGAGGCCTCAGTCTTGAGAAGCCAGCTTTCTGGCGTAATGCCGCCGGGCCTTTTCACGATTGCCGCACAGCTCCATAGAGCACCATTGACGGCGCCCATTTGCGCTTTCATCCACAAACAGCCAGCCGCAGCCGGTGCCCGGGCACAGTTTCACGCGGCCAATTTCCCGGTTGTCGGTCAACAGGGCCATGGCGGAGACCGAGATGCCGTATGTCAGCGGCAGGTGAGAGGCCACCGCCACGGCGCCTTGCGAGATGTGCAGCGGAAACTGCTGACCGGCCTGGGTGGCCGCCTGATTGAGCCGGGCCACATCGGCGGGCTTGGGAACATCACCCTCAATAGCCGCCAGAAAGATCGCGCGCAGAGAGGCCCTGAAGGTCCAAATGGAGACCTCCAGCTCCCAACGGGAGTCCACCGGTCGGCAGGGCAAACCAGCCGCTTTGGTCCAGATCCTGAGGTCCTCCAGGCCGGCCAGGCGTTCAACGGCAACGGTGCCATCGCTGTTCCAATTGGCGGTGTTCAGGAAGTCCAGGCAGGTGCGGCCGCCGATGAGATGGACTGGATGTTCGCGAAAACTCATGATTGAATACTAACCGGTATAACGGTTGACTCGCAAGAGCACTCCACTATGATAACCGATATAACGGTTAGAAAATCAGAGATTCTCCATGACTCTCACATTTTCCGGATTTTGCAAAGGATTCAGGAGCTTAAGTTGGTTGGCTGTGTTTTTGATTCCGTTCGGCATTGCGTTCGGGGCCGCCGCCGTTGAGCGCGGAATTCCCGTCGCGCAAGCCATCTTCATGAGTGCCGCTGTGTTTTCGGCCGCTGCGCAGTTCGCTGCGCTGCCTTTGTGGGATCAGGGGACGGTGCTCTCGCTTGTGCTGGTGGTTCTGGCGGTCAGCACGCGCCACATTCTCCTGGGCGCTGCTCTTTCGCCCTGGCTCAATCAGATCAGCCGCACGCGCCGGCTTGCCGGTCTGAGCGTGCTGAGCGATCCGAACTTCGCAGAAAGCTCGGCGGCCTTCGAACGTGGAGAGCGCGATGCCGGACGCCTGGTGGGCGGCGGGGCCGCCCTGTGGCTCTCCTGGGTGACGGGCAGCGCCATTGGCGCGGTTGCCGGGGAGACTTTCGGCGATTTGAACCGTTTTGGCATTGATGCCCTGATGGTGAGCTACTTCACGGCCATGATCCTGGCGCGCTGGCTGGACCGCTGGCAGGGCCGGCACACGGTGCTCCCGGCCCTCACGGCGGCAGCCGTTGCCCTTGTGGGCCTTCACCTGCTGCCTGCGGGCTGGAACATCGTGGCGGCAGCACTGGCGGGAGGTGCTGTGGGGGGCCTCATCCATGGACGCTAGCGTGCCCGGTTACGCCACCATCGCCGCGATGGCGCTCACCGTCTATGTGACGCGCATTGCAGGCTCAGAGCTGATGAGCCGGATCGCTATGACAGCACGCCTGGAGGCCATGCTGAAGACCATGGCAGCGTCGGTTCTGGTGGCCATTGTGGTCTCTGAGTGTGCCCGGGGCGGTGCGCGCGATAGTCTTGCGGTGGTCGCCGCTGCCGCTCTCATGCTCGCCACACGCAACCCTTATGCCGCCATGACGGCGGGTGTGGCGGTTGCGGCCGCATTCAGCTTTCTTGAGATTTGACCCGTCTGGGGCGCTTGATCTGAGGGGCCACGGCCTGAGGCTCATCGCCCAGAATGCGAACTTCGCGCTGCGGGAAGGGTATGGTGACACCGGCCTCCTTCAGCGCGTCCCACACCAGAAAGAGCACATCTGAGGAGAACTTGTTGGGACCGTCATCCAGGCCGTCGACCCAGAACTCCACCGCGAAATTCACCCCGGAATCACCGAAGCCGCGCAGCTCGCAATCGGGCTGTTCCGGCTCCGTGAGCACCCTGGGATGCTTCAGGACCGCCGCTTCCACGGCCGGGGGGACACTGTGCAGATCTGTGTCGTAAGCCACGGAGAACTCCACCTCATAGCGCTGACGGGGATCATCCCTGGTCCAGTTGATGAAGCGCGAGGTGATAAAGGTCTCATTGGGGACATTTATCTCTTTGCCGTCAAAGGTTTCCAGGGTGGATGAGCGCATGTTGAGCTCCTTCAGAATACCGGCTTTGCCGTCATCCAGCTCAATGTAATCCCCCACGGAGACCGAGCGTTCCAGCAGCAAAATCATGCCGGAAATGAAGTTTGACGCAATCTGCTGCAAGCCAAAGCCCAGCCCCACGCCCAACGCACCGCCAAACACCGTCAGCGCCGTCAGATCCAGCCCCAGAACCTGGAGCAGCATGATGAAGAGGAAGACGAACAAGATGGTCTGGAAGAGCTTTGCAAACAGCTCCCGGGTGGGCACATCGAGAGCCTGTTGCGCGCGAATGGCCTTCTGGCCAGCAGTTGAGGAAATGCGGCCCAGCCAGAAGAGAATGGCCCCCGCCACAGCCGCTTTGAACAAGAGATAGAGCGAGATGCGCACATTGCCGGCTTCCAGGGCCACGCCGTCGAGAAAGCTGATGGTCTCGTCCAACCATTCGAACACCCGCAAAGTGGCAATGGGGATGCCGATCCACAAACACGCCGCACGCACCAACGGATGACTGATGAGCCGGGTGATGGCGGTGTAGAGCACCGCGATAACACCCACGCTCTGGGCCAGGCGCACCAGCCAGGCCGATTGCACCATGGC
Organism: Hyphomicrobiales bacterium; assembly: GCA_028285595.1. Lineage (GTDB taxonomy): Bacteria > Pseudomonadota > Alphaproteobacteria > Rhizobiales > CAJQND01 > JAAEUE01. The sequence continues at coordinate 10,660 of JANQOW010000143.1, read as the reverse complement.
AAGGCAGGCTTCCACCGCAATGGCCAACATGGTGACGGCAAGAAGCGGGAAGAGCAGGTCGCGCAGGCTGAAAAGGATGGCCAATACCCGCTGGAACCGGCCTTCTCCGGGCTCTGAGTGGAAGCCTGGTACACGCTTGCGGATCTGCCCGGCCAGGAGGTAAGCCAGGAAAACCGCCGATAAAATGGCGCCAATCTGCACATAAAAGGCCGGATCGGTGGTCCAGTCGATCAACCGTGCGAGAGCCGTTTCAAAAAGGCTCGCCCACTTTTCAGGATCCAACATCACCACCTCGCCTTCCCTTGGCGCGCTTCACCGCGCCGTTCCATTGCCACTTTTTGGCAGCGCGGTGACCCATAGGCAAGCCTCATTCGATTGAGATCTCCAGAGCACCTGCTTTATCCCCGAAGAGTTGCTCCATTGAATTGTGCTTTGGTCATTTCGTGTGCTAGCGTTCCCTAATGAAAATCAGCACACATATCAGCAGCCTAGTGTTTTTGATTACGTTTTTACTTTCACTACCCGTTGCTGAAGCCCGCCAATGGAAGCCAACGCCAACAAAAGCCGCTCAGGACTACCTGAACGTGAATCACGAAATGGAGAATGGCCACCAGGTCTTTTTGATCTGGTTCGCTCCACAGTATATCGAACCATCCCCAGGTATTGAGCCTGTGGTGAAGCTGCTGGAAAAATTCACTTTGATCGGGATCGTCCGCTACAGTGTGGATGAAACAGGTCGGTTCAACTTCCATAAGATCGAGGAAATCTCGATTGAAACGAGTGAGGCTAAAGTCCTGCAGCCCCTAGACAAGAATACGCTGCCTCCGCTGCTCCCCACGTTCACGACCTTTTTGTCCAAATCTCTGGCGAGCGGCATGGGGAAGGTGGGCCAGTCCATTGAGTATTTCACCTTCGACGCCGGAGGAATTGACGGCTGCGGCGACAAAACCTTCTTCGTCAGGTATCTAAAGGAACGCTACGAATTCAAGGGGCCCATTCCCGGGTGCTGAAACCGACGCGTTCACATGGACCTGCATAGGCGCGCGCAAACATTTTCAGTCGATTTTGCGCGTGCCGGCAATTGTCATCCGCCCACGGCATTCCTATCTACCACTTTGAAAACGCATCCCCTTCTTGAGGAAGACCCATGAATCCCCAGAGCCTTCTTGAACAGTTTCTCGGCCCCCAAGCGGCCCAGACCGCGAGCGGCGCCGCGCAGAGTGCCAAAAGCAGCATAGCCAACAGCGGCGTCGGCGGCATTGCCGGCGGCGTGGCCGCAGGCGGCCTTCTGGGCCTGCTGCTGGGCAACAAGAAAGCCCGCAAGAAAGTGGGCAAAATGGCCGGCGGCGTGGTGGGCTATGGCGGCGCGGCCGCGCTGGGCGCCCTCGCCTACCGGGCCTACAACAATTGGCAGACCAATCAGCCGGTGCCGGAAGCCCCGCCCGCCGCCCCGCAAAGCACCAGCGTCCCGCAAACCGGCGCCCCGGCCGGCTATCTGCCGCCCCCTCCGCCGGCGGATTCCCGCTTTAACGTGGACGCTGCGCCCGCCAAAGACGGCAAACCGTTTGAGCTCGCCCTGGTGCTGGCCATGGTGGCTGCGGCCAATGCGGACGGCCACATTGATGCCGATGAGCAGAGCCAGATCTTTGACCGTGTGGGCGAACTGCCCTTGGATGCTGAGGACAAGGGCTTCGTGTTCGATGCCTTGAGCAAGCCGCCGAGCCTGCAGGACATCGCCGATATGGCCCAGGGCACCGAACAGGCCGCTGAGCTTTATCTGGCCTCCCGGCTGGCGATCGATCCTGACCATCCCATGGAGCAGGCCTACCTGGAGGCCCTGGGCAGCCGGCTCGGCCTTCCCGGCGAACTGGTCGAGCATCTGAACGGACAGGCCGCGGCGCTGAACGCATAAGCGCCCGCGTTCGCGCGAAAGCGGGCCCCTGCTTTGGCAGGGGCGCACCCGTCCAACTTTAGACATCGAACCGCCGATCCCCAATCTGCTAAGCACAGGCGTCTGCTCACCGGGGACCTGACGTGACTGTTCTGCCTTCCGTACTTGTGTTCACTCTTGTATTTTTTGGCGTTACAATAATACTTGGCATTGTTGAAGCAGCCGGCATCCTGGAGCTGCCGAAAGCTGCCAATTTTATCGCACTTGTATTCTCGGGCATGTTTGCGGGGAAGGGTTTCGTCAACCGGAACGAGCGCCCGCCGAGCAGGAGCGAAGCGTGGCGCTTTGCGCTTGGTGCGTATGCCCTGTCCACCGGTGTTTCAGTCGCCCTGTTCGTCTTTCTGGCGGCAAAGTCTCCGGCTCTTTGGCCAGAAGTTCAGCGCCTGATAACCCAGTTGGGTGCCTCTTCGGTCGTGATCGTGTTTTTGATGGTTTCGGCGCTTTACCTGGCCCTGATGTATTTCAGCTTCGGCACGCTCACGCGATGGACAAACAGGACCAGACGACGTCCAGCCCGCAGACCGTGATGGCTTAAATCTAGCCCGGCCGCACCGTCTCGCGCTTGATCATGGCCTGGTAGAGCCCGATGAGCTTCTCCGTCATCGGCCCCATCACCTTATCGCCGCCGCGGGGCTTGGTGGGGTGGCCGATCTGGCGGCCGTCGATCTCACGCACCGGGCACAGGCCGGCAAATGTGCCGGTGACGAAGGCTTCGTCAGCACCGTAAACGTCTGTGGTGGAGAAGTTCTTTTGACGGATCGGGATGCCGTTTTCCTCGCAGAGCCGGATCACGTTGCCCCGGGTGATGCCGCCCAGGCAATAATCCCCGCTTGAGGTCCACACCTCGCCGCGGCGCACGATGAAGAAGTGCGTGGAGTTGCAGGTGGCCACAAAGCCCTGGGGGTCCAGCATCAATGCTTCGTCCGCGCCGGCCTTGGCGGCCTGAATACAGGCCTGGATGCAGTTCAGCTTGGAATGGGAATTCAGCTTCTGGTCCTGGGTATCCGGCGAGGTGCGCCGAATATGGGTGGTGAAGAGGGTGATGCCGCGCTCCAGCACTTCCGGCTTGGCGGTCTTGTATTCGGGAATAATAACGATGGTGGGCGGGGAGATGGTGACCCTGGGGTCCTGATAAGGGGTGGCCTTGATGCCGCGCGTGACCATCAGGCGGATGTGGACGCCGTCGCTCATCTGGTTGGCCGCCAGGCAGTCAAACAGGCGCTGCGCCAGCGCGTCCGGCCCCACGTCCATCTCCATATCGATGGCCCTGGCGCCCTCATAGAGACGCTCCAGATGGGCCTCCAGAAAGGCGATACCGCCCTCGTGCACCCTGAGGCCTTCCCACACCCCGTCGCCTAAGACAAAGCCGGAATCAAACACCGACACCATGGCCTGAGCCCGGGGCACCAGGTCTCCATTGATCGAAATCAGAATGTCGGCGTTGCGGGGATCGTCGACGTAGTCGTGGGTGCTTTTGCCCATAAATGCCTCAAAAGATGACCAGAACCGTCACCTCTTATCATCGCCCGGGGCCAGGAGCCAGCCAAACAGCACCACCGCACAAACCGCGCCAATGCATTCGGCAATGATGAACCCTGGAAGATCCACCGGGCGGATGCCGGAGAACGTGTCGGTGAAGGCCCGGGCGATCGCCACGGCCGGATTGGCAAACGAGGTGGAGGCGGTGAACCAATAGGCCGCCGTGATGTAAAGCCCCACCAACCAAGGCACCGCATCGGCCCTGAACCGAATGCCACCCAGAATGATCCCCATGAGCCCGAACGCGGCCACCCACTCGGCAAACCATTGAGCGCCCCCTGTGCGCACCGTGGTGGACGCCTGCAGAACGCTTAAATCAAACATCAGATGCGCAACGAAAGTGCCAAGAATGCCTCCGATGATCTGGGCGATCACATAGGGCCCGAACGCGCTCCACGGCAGATCCCGCTTAAAGGCAAAGCCCAGGGAGACGGCCGGATTGAAGTGGGCGCCGGAAATCGGCCCGAAAATCATGATCAGAACCACCAGAATCGCGCCGGTCGGGATGGTGTTGCCCAGCAACGAGACCGCAACATCATCACTCAGCTTATCGGCCATGATCCCCGAGCCGACAACGGTGCACACCAGCAATCCGGTGCCCAGCGCCTCCGCCGCCAACCGGCGGGGCATGTCAAATTGTGTCATTTCAGCGCTTCCTCAAATCCCCTCGGGCTCAGCGGTACTTGTTGCCCCAATCCCGCATGGCGAGCAAGACATCTGCCAAGTCCCTGCCCTTTTCCGTCAACAGATATTCGGCGCGCGGCGGGTGCTGCTGATAGAACTCTCGCTTTAAGATGCCCTCAGCCTCCAAGGATTTCAGGCGCTCAGACAGGGTGCCTGGGCCAATCCCGATCAAAGTGGACTGCAAATGCTGATAACGCCGCGGGCCTTTCAGAAAGAGCTCGCGCAGGATCAACACCGTCCAGCGCCCCTCCAGAACCTTGGCCGCGCGCGCGACCGGGCATTTCATATGGCGGAGAAATGACATGCGGGTGACACCACCGATCCCCGTTGAAAAACGCTAACTTTGTAATTGATAGTGACTATCTTCTATTTATGTTATTTGGCAAGCGGGATGTGTGCCAGGACCACATTTGACCCCGGATGATCTCATAGTGACTGTTAAATTCATAGTCACTATTGAACAAGTAAGGTAGATGAAATGATTATGACCCCCGTCTATGCCGGCATTGCCACTTTGGTGTTCGTGTTTTTGAGCGCGCGCGTGATCGTCACGCGGGGCGCCACGAAGACCACCATGGGCGATGGTGGCCATCAATCCTTGCAGCGGGCTATCCGGGCCCATGGCAATTTCGCTGAATATGTGCCTCTGGCGCTCCTTCTGATGGCTTTGGCAGAGCTGCAGGACAGGTCCGTCTATGCCATCCACTTTGTTGGTCTTTGCCTGCTGGTGGGCCGCCTGGCACACGCTTTTGGCGTGAGCCGGGAGCCTGAGCTGTTCACGTTCCGGGTTGCGGGCATGATCTTGACGTTTATCGCACTGCTGAGCGGGGCTTTAATCAATCTGGGGGTGACGGGTTTGTTCGCTGGTATCCTGAGCTAAGCGCACCGGCCACATGGCCCTTTGTCATTTCGGTGCGGCTGGTGCTATGACGGTGCGCTTGCAAATGACCAACCCCGTAACCCGCGTGGCTCCATGACCGATCTCACCCGCTATCCGTCCGTTCATTTCATGAGAGAGCGGGCCAGAACCCGTCTTCCCCACTTTGCCTGGGAATTCCTGGACAGCAGCACCGGGATAGAGGCCGGCAAGGAGCGCAATGAAAGCGCCTTCCGGGAGATCGAGCTGGTGCCGCGCATGCTGCCCGGCAACATCGAGGCGCAAACGGAAACCGTGCTGTTCGGGCAAACCTATGCCGCCCCGTTCGGCGTGGCGCCGGTGGGCATGTCGGGGCTTATCTGGCCTAAGGCGGAAATCTTTCTGGCCCGGGCGGCCGCGCAAATGAGGCTGCCGTATACGCTCAGCACGGTGGGCGCGGAGACCCCGGAGACCATCGGCCCCGAAGTGGGCGACTATGGCTGGTATCAGTACTACCCCACCAAGAAGATGGACGTGCGGGACGATATTCTGCGCCGGGGCAAGGATAACGGCTTTAAAACCCTGGTGATCACCGTGGACGTGCCGGTGACCTCGACCCGCGAGCGCCAGCTCCGTGCCGGCCTCAGAATGCCGCCGAAGAAGGATCTTGCAACATTCTGGCACGCCGCACGGCGGCCGAGCTGGAGTTTGGCGACGCTCGCCCACAAGACCCCGCACCTGGTGACGCTGGAGAAATATCATTCCGACAATGCCGACCTGCGCAGCTTCCTGGCCACCATGCTGCACGGCCGGCCGGACTGGGACGACGTCTCAGCGGTCCGCGATCTGTGGGACGGGCCGGTGATCTTGAAGGGCATCATGGATGTGGGCGATGCGGTGGAGGCGGCCAAGCGCGGTTTTGACGGCATTGTGGTCTCCAACCATGGCGCGCGCCAGTGCGATGGGGTGCCGGCCACCATCACCGTTTTGCCGGAAATTGCCAGCGAAGTGGGCGGCAAGATGAAGATCATCTTTGATTCCGGCATCAGAAGCGGTCTCGACATTGCCCGGGCCATGGCCCTGGGCGCTGATTTCTGCCTCTTGGGCCGGCCGTTTCTGTATGCCGTGGCGGCGCTCGGCGAGGCGGGCGGACACCATGTGATGCAGGTGTTGAAGGACGACTATGCCAACAACATGCTGCAGCTCGGGGTGGAAAATATCGACGGCTTAAGGTCCTTGAAAGTCCGGGGCCGGCCGACGCCCACCAATTGGTGAAACCGGGGCGGTTGCATCTTGCCGCCCTATCGAAAGCCCGATAGTGTCGGGCAAATTTTCACTCAAACTAGGGACGCTTCAGACCTGATCTTAAGGGCGAGGGCGGCGAAGATATGGTCAAAGAAATCGGACATTTTATCGGCGGCAAAACCGTAGCGGGAAAAAGCGGGCGCTTTGCTGATGTGTATAACCCCAACACCGGCGAGGTGCAGGCCAAGGTGGCGCTCGCCTCAGAGGAGGAAATGGCCGCGGCCGTGGAGAATGCGGCGGCCGCACAGCCGGGATGGGCTGCCAAAAACCCGCAAGTGCGCGCCCGCGTGATGATGAAGTTCATCCAACTGGTAAACGCGGAAAAAGAAGAGCTGGCGCAGATGCTCTCTTCTGAACACGGCAAGACCGTTCCCGATAGCCATGGCGACATTCAGCGCGGGGTCGAAGTGGCCGAATTCTGCCTGGGCATCCCCCACCTGCTCAAAGGGGAATATTCGGAAAGCGCCGGGCCGGGGATCGATATGTACTCAATGCGCCAGCCTCTGGGCGTGGCTGCCGGCATCACGCCGTTCAACTTCCCGGCGATGATCCCCATGTGGAAAATGTGTCCGGCCATTGCCTGCGGGAATGCGTTCATCCTGAAGCCGTCCGAACGCGACCCCTCGGTGCCCATGCGCCTGGCGGAACTGATGATCGAGGCGGGCCTGCCGGAAGGCATCCTCAACGTGGTGAACGGCGATAAGGTGGCCGTGGACGCCATTTTGGACAATGAGATCATTCAAGGGGTCGGCTTTGTGGGCTCCACCGCCATTGCCGAGTATGTCTATTCGCGCGGCACGGCGTCCGGCAAACGGGTGCAGTGCTTCGGCGGCGCCAAGAACCATATGATCATCATGCCCGACGCGGATATGGATCAGGCCGTGGATGCCCTGATCGGCGCCGGCTACGGCTCTGCCGGTGAGCGCTGCATGGCAATCTCCGTGGCGGTTCCCGTGGGCGAGGCCACCGCCGATGCTCTGGTGGAGAAGCTGATCCCCCGCGTGGAAAGCCTGAAGATCGGCCCGTCCACGGACCGGGAAGCAGATTACGGCCCCATCGTCACCCAGCAAGCGCTGGAGCGGGTGAGAGGCTATGTGGACCTCGGTGTGGAAGAAGGCGCGACCCTGGCTGTGGACGGCCGGGATTTCTCCATGCAGGGCTATGAGAATGGCTACTTCATGGGCGGCTGCCTGTTCGACAACGTGACCAAGGACATGCGGATCTACAAGGAAGAGATCTTTGGCCCGGTGCTTTCGGTTGTGCGCGCCAAAACCTATGAAGAGGCGCTGGATCTGCCCATGAGCCACGAATATGGCAACGGCGTTGCGATCTACACCCGCGATGGGGATTCCGCGCGTGAGTTTGCCGACCGGATCAATATCGGCATGGTGGGCATCAACGTGCCGATCCCCGTGCCGCTGGCCTACCACACCTTCGGCGGCTGGAAGCGCTCCGCCTTCGGCGATTTGAACCAGCATGGCCCGGATTCGGTGCGGTTCTACACGCGCACGAAGACGGTAACGTCACGCTGGCCGTCCGGCATGAAGGAAGGCGCGGAGTTCGTTATTCCGACCATGAACTAGAGTTGTTCGGCCGGCCGGTCGTTCCCAAAAAAACAATCGGCGCAGCACATTGCCTGTGCTGCGCCGGATGCCCGCGCTGGGCGGTGACATGACGTCTCACAGCCAGGAGAAATCGTCGCCAGTATCAAAGCTGAAGTCTGGCTCTCGGTCCTGTGGAGCGCTTCGCAGATCTGCAAAGGCCTTTTCGAACCGTTCTCGGGTCGCCGAGCAGGCGCTGGTCACCTCCGCCCACGCCCACATCTGCGCCCCTAAACACCTTCACCGCAACCACCAGATCGCCCCCTTAAGCTCCCATTAACCAAATCGGCTCACCATCTCTGGCCTAAGCGAAAAGAGGGGAAGGGGCGACTTAGGGGCGCGACTAACGTGAGTGCAGGTGCGTTTGCGTTGCGGTGCCGGACCAGATGGCTGTTCATCACTGAATAACCCTCCTGCCGGCGGAAGCCGGAACATGCGTTAGGAGGTAATAGATGGTGAACCTGAATTCCATCACGACGTGCCGTAGTTTGCTTGCAACTATGATGGCCGCAGGCATTCTGAGTTTGAGCTATACCGCGCCCGCCAATGCCGCCATGGCCTGTGGGCCCCACAAGAAGCTGACCAAAGCCCTCACCGGCAAATATAAGGAAGCCCGCAAAGGACTTGGCCTCGTGGCCAGCCGCCGGGTGATGGAAGTGTTCGTCTCCGAAAGCGGATCCTGGACCCTGGTGATGACAGATCTGAACGGGGTCTCTTGCATCATTGCCGCCGGCCATTCCTGGGAAGACGCCCCCAAAGTGGCCATGGTCGAGCCGGGCATTTAGAGCGAACGGACCCAAAAGCCTCACTGACACGTGACGCAAGCGTGCCTTGAACGTGAACGGCAAAACGCCGATCTTCGGCTTGTGTGACGTGTCCGACAGACCTGGGAGATAAGGGAAAACCCCAACGGTGGACCCTTCGCCCTGAGCTCTTGGTTGAGGCCGCACTGAACCCTCCTCCTGACGAGCCAACGGGGCCGAACAGGAGGTAGTGATATGACCGGATTGCTCAAATCCTTGAGCCTCGCCGCAGTTCTGGCGATTGCAACGTTCAGCGGATCGCCCACGGCGGAGGCCCGCGCGTTCTGCGCGCCGCGCGACAGCATTGTTGAAATCCTCGGCAAGCGCTTTTCTGAAGAGCGCCAGGCGATTGGCCTGGCCAGCCAGACCGGGCTGGTGGAGCTTTATGTGTCAAAGAACGGCACCTGGAGCATGGTGCGCACCAATGTGAAAGGCGTTGCGTGCGTTATTGCCAGTGGCCATGCCTGGGAGCGCGCGCCCATTTCGGCTTTGCTTCCGGGCGCTTAACGCTTTGAGCTCTTGCATTGCGGCCCTCCGCGCGCCATAAGCGCGCGCCATGGGCCGGGTCTACGACACATATGACAAGAAGGTCGTGCGCGGAGAGTTGCACGCCGATATCGCACAAGCCGTTGTGGCCAAGAAGCTGGATGCCCTCTGCGATGCGCTGGACGGGTACGACCCGGCCGACAAGCCCTCCGGACTGGCGAAATGGCTGGGACTGGCCAAGCAGGCGCCCGCACCAATGGGCCTCTACGTCTATGGCGATGTGGGGCGCGGCAAGACCATGCTCATGGACCTGTTCTATGACCTGGCGCGCATCACGCCGAAAACCCGCATCCATTTTCACGAATTCATGCAGTCTGTTCATGCCCGGGTGCACCATTGGCGCAAACAGCAAGACGATCCCATTCCGCCTGTGGCCGCAGAGATCGCCGCGAAATCCACGCTTTTGTGTTTCGATGAGTTTCAGGTCACCGACATCACGGACGCCATGATCCTGGGCCGTCTGTTCACGGCTCTTTTTGACCACGGCATCGTGGTGGTGGCCACATCGAATATCGAACCTGATGGGCTCTATGAGCACGGCTTGAACCGCAACAGCTTTCTGCCCTTCATCAAGCTCATGCAGGAGAAGATGGAGGTGGTCTCGCTTGATGGGCAGACCGACTATCGGCTGGAGCGGCTGATGGGCCACAAAGTCTATCTGACGCCCCTTGGCCCTCAGGCCGATCAAGAGCTGCAGACCATGTGGGAGGAACTGACGGAGTGCGAGAGCGCTCCGCCCATGGAACTTGAGGTGACGGGCCGTACTTTGGTGGTTCCGCAGGCGGCGCGGGCGGTGGCGCGCTTTCAATTTGCCGATGTGTGCGAGAAGCCGCTGGGGCCCGGCGATTTCTTGAAGATCGCGAAAACCTTCCACACGGTGATCGTGGAGAACATCCCCAAACTCTCCAAAGCCCGGCGCAACGAGGCCAAACGTTTCGTTATTTTGATCGATGCCCTCTACGACAATCACGTCCGGCTCATTGCATCTGCAGCGGTTCCGCCGGACGAGATCTACCCAGAGGGCGATCACGCCTTCGAGTTCAACCGCACCGCCTCGCGGTTGATGGAAATGCAGTCGCAGGAATATCTCATGGCGCCGGCCTTAGAGCACGAGGCATCGGCTTAGAGTTCGGATCTCAAATCCGCTCCCCTGCGAACGCGAGGGCCCATAGCTCACATCTCTCCCTTGGCTGAGAAGGTCCCTGCTTTCGCAGGGACGCGGATACCCCGCACCCGTCATCCCGGAGCCGCACAGCTCGGAGCCAACAGCTCTGGCTCCCCGCGTTCGCGGGGATGACGATGGGAGGGACGCGAAAGCTCAACACCCGTCATCCCGGAATTTTGCGCCAGCAAAATATCCGGGACCCAGGAGCCG
>JANQOW010000071.1 GCA_028285595.1 Hyphomicrobiales bacterium | reverse complement strand
ATTATCACCTCTGGTATGTGATCGTAGAGGTTGCGGGCGGCGCCGCACCCGGCGACTTCACCCCTGTCCTCTCGTCCATCCTGGAAGAGGCGTTCGAAGCGGGCCTGATCAGCGACGCCGCGCTGGCCAGCTCCGAAGCGCAATATCAGGCCTTCTGGGCGATCCGTGAGCGCATGTCGGAAGCGCAAAAGCCTGAAGGCGGCTCCATCAAGCTCGATACCTCCGTGCCCGTCTCCCTGGTGCCGGAACTGATCAGCCGAGGGCTTGTCGAGCTGAAAAAGGTGGCCCCCGATGCCCGGCCTTTGCCTTACGGGCATATCGGCGATGGCAATATACACTTCAATATTTCCCAGCCGGAAGGCGGCGACACGGAGGCCTTTATGGCCCGCTGGTCTGAGCTGACCGGCCTCATCAACCAGATCGCCATCGACATGTCCGGCTCCATCAGCGCCGAGCACGGTATTGGCCAGTCCAAGACCTACATGATGCCCAAGGTGAAATCGCCCTTGGAAATGGAGCTGCTGGAGGGTTTGAAGGATCTTCTGGATCCGGCAGGCATCCTCAATCCGGGCAAGTTGCTCCCTTCATGAGCGAGCAACTGTCGTTCCGGCCCTTCGATGATCAGGACGAAGAGGCCGTCATCGCCCTTTGGGAAAAGTGTGGGCTGACCCGGTCCTGGAACGATCCGGCCAAGGATATTGCGTTTGCCCGCGACAAGGCCGCCTCCGGGATTTTGGTGGGGGAGTTGAACGGTGAGATCGTGGCCTCCGTGATGGTGGGCCATGATGGCCATCGGGGCACGCTCTACTATGTGTCCGTGGACCCCGATCAGCAGGGCAAGGGCTTCGGCCGCCAAGTGGTGCGCCATGCGGAAAGCTGGCTGGGGGCGCACGGGGTGTGGAAGGTCAATCTGCTGCTGCGCGCGGAGAACGAGAAGGTCCGCGCGTTCTACGAATCGCTCGGATATGAGGTGGAACCGAGGCTCTCCATGGCCCGGAAGTTGGTGGAGTGAGTTGGGCTTTGCCACTTTTTGTATGATAATTGTTGAATAATCATACTAAATGATTTTGTATCCGAACGAACCCATTTTCGCGTAACCAACTGAACAGACAGGCGAATTCGCTCTATTTGGCCTTGATGGTTGAGTTTTCGCACACACCCCCACGTCATCCCGGAATTTTGCGCAGCAAAATATCCGGGACCCAGGAGCAACGGAGCTCTGCGGCTCTGGATCCCCGCTTTCGCGGCGATGACGGGGAAGCGCGAACAGCGCGGTCCAATTTTTTCTCGATCCAACGCTAGATTCTCGCCGTATTCTCCCTATATCTACGGGCGTCGGAGAGGAGACCCCATGCTTGCTAAGACACTCACTGTAATGGCCGCCGTTGCGGCAGCCGGGTACGCCATGAAACGCTTCATGGAGCTGCGCGAACAGCAAACCGTCCGCGTCAAGCCTCATCGCCGCGACAATGGCCAGATCCGCACATTGCGCCAAGACCCGAAAACCGGCGAGTACTACGTTCCCGATTGATCGGGCTCTCGAGCCGGTCAGGGCTAATGTTTTCTTGACCCGACGCACCGTGCTCCATAGGTTGCGCACAATTCGTGGCGGGGCGGGCCTGCCTCAACTGATTCTCCGGACGAACTATGCTTGCGGCTTCGAATAAGGCCACGCCTGCAGTGTCGCTGGACCCCCAGCGATCCTTCCAGGGCCTCATCCTGACCTTACACAATTACTGGGCCGCCTATGGCGCCCTGATTCTGCAGCCCTACGATATGGAAGTGGGCGCGGGCACGTTCCATCCGGCGACCACCTTGCGCTCCATCGGGCCGCGTCCCTGGAAGGCGGCTTACGTGCAGCCGTCGCGCCGTCCGAGCGATGGCCGCTATGGGGAGAACCCCAACCGGCTGCAGCACTATTACCAATATCAGGTGCTCCTGAAGCCCTCTCCGCCGGACCTCCAGGAGCTCTATCTGGGCTCGCTTTACGAGATCGGCATTGACCGCCACAACCACGATATCCGCTTTGTGGAGGACGATTGGGAAAGCCCCACCCTGGGCGCCTGGGGCCTGGGCTGGGAAGTGTGGTGCGACGGGATGGAGGTCTCCCAGTTCACGTACTTCCAGCAGGTGGGCGGCATTGACTGTACGCCCGTCTCCGGCGAGCTCACCTACGGGCTTGAGCGCCTGGCCATGTATGTCCAAGGGGTGGACAATGTGTACGACCTCAACTTCAATGGCGGGGAAGGCGAGGACCGCGTCTCCTACGGCGAGGTGTTCCTCCAGGCCGAGCAGGAATATTCCCGCTTCAATTTCGAGCACGCCAACACCGAAGCTCTGCTGCGCCATTTTGAGGATGCGGAGGCCGAATGCGCCGCGCTCCTGAAGGCGGGCGACACTGGCCAGGGCCTGCACCTGATGGGCCTGCCGGCCTATGATCAGTGCATCAAGGCCAGCCACATCTTTAATCTGCTAGACGCCCGCGGCGTCATCTCGGTGACCGAGCGCCAGAGCTATATCTTGCGCGTGCGGGACCTTGCCAAGGCCTGTGCAGAGGCTTGGCTTAAAACCGCCGGTGGAGGCGTCGGCGAGACCGCGAACCCTGAGGAGGTACCCAACCATGAGTGAGCCGACGATTGCCCAAAAAGAGCCGTATGCCGTGGAGGTCAAAGCCGGAAAAAGCTACTTCTGGTGCGCTTGCGGCAAGTCCTCTCGTCAGCCGTTCTGCGATGGCAGCCACAAAGATACCGACTTTGAGCCGCTGAAGTGGGACTGCGATAAGGACGGTAAGAAGTTCTTCTGCGGCTGCAAGATGACCGAAGGCCAGCCGTTCTGCGACGGCAGCCACAACAAACTCTAGAGCCGTCCTCGCGGCCTGACTGACCCGGACTTTTGAATGCCTGATCTCTTGTTAGAGCTGTTCTCGGAGGAAATCCCGGCCCGCATGCAGCCGCGTGCGGCCGACGATCTGGCGCGCCTGATGAGCGAAGGTCTGTCGGACGCCGGCTGCACCTTTGACCGGGTGGAAGCCCACGCCACGCCACGCCGGCTCGTTCTGTCCATTGAGGGCCTGCCGGCCGCTCAACCCGATGTGCGTGAAGAACGTAAGGGCCCCCGCACCGATGCGCCGGAAAAGGCCATTGAAGGCTTTTTGCGCTCTGCCGGGGTCAGCCTGGAAGACTGCGAAGAGCGGGTGGACAAGAAGGGCGCCTACTATGTGGCGCTGATCGAAACCAAGGGCCGGCCCACGCCGGCGATTATCGCCGAACTGGTGCCCGACGTGATCCGCAAGTTCCCTTGGCCCAAGTCCATGCGCTGGGGGACGGGCAGCCTCAAATGGGTGCGCCCGCTGCATTCCATCTGTTGTGTGTTTGGCGGCGAGGTGGTGGAGTTTGAGGTCGACGGGATCGTCAGCGCCAACAAGACGGCCGGCCACCGGTTCATGAGCGACAGCCGCCCGATAACGGTCTCCAGCTTTGAAAATTACGGCATGCAACTGGAGAGCGCCTACGTGATGTTAGAGGCCGAAGCGCGCGCCGCCGTCATTGCCGAGGAAGCTGCCGACCTGGCGGGCCAAGCCCGTTTGGAGCTGGTTGCCGATCAAGGGCTTACCCAGGAAACCGCCGGGCTTGTGGAATGGCCCGTGGTTCTGATGGGGGCGTTTGACGAGAGCTTCCTGGATCTGCCGCCTGAGGTCATCATCACGTCGATCAAGAGCCACCAAAAGTGCTTTTCCTTGCGCGACCCGCAAACCGGCAATCTGGCCAACCGGTTCTTGATGGTCTCAAACCTGATCGCCGAGGATGGCGGCGACAAGATCGTTCAGGGCAATGAGCGCGTGATTGCAGCGCGCCTGTCTGATGCCAAGTTCTTCTGGGACCAGGACCTGAAAGTATCCTTGGAAGACCGGGTGCCACCGCTCAAAGACATAACCTTCCATGCGCGGCTGGGCACGCAAGCTGAGCGGGTGGAGCGCATTGGCACGCTGGCCGGCGAGATGGCCGAACGCATGGGCGTGAGCATTGATCTGGCCAAGAAGGCCGCGCGCCTGTGTAAGGCCGACCTGGTCTCCGGCATGGTGGGCGAGTTTCCCGAACTGCAGGGTTTGATGGGCAGCTATTACGCCCACGCTGAGGGCTTGGAACATGACGTGGCGGACGCCATCGCCATGCACTACAAGCCGCAAGGACCGTCCGACGAAGTGCCCGCCAACAAGGTGGCGCAAACCGTGGCGCTCGCCGACAAACTCGACACGCTGAGCTGTTTTTGGGCCATTGGCGAAACGCCGACCGGGTCCAAGGATCCTTTCGCCCTGAGGCGGGCTGCCCTGGGCGTCATCCGGATCGTTCTGGAAGGCGAGCTCAAGCTGCCCCTCCTGCAGATCATCCGGCCGCATATTGCCGGGCCCCTAGAGCGCCGGATGGACGCCGAGCCCGGTTACGTCAAGCAGCTTGTTGCCAAGTATCTGGAAGACGGTGAGGACGCGGCAAAGGCGGAAGAGAACTGGGACAAAGGCCGCCGTGAGGAGTGTCTGGCGCGGGAAGTTGTGGCCATGTCGGACAGCTTGCTCAGCTTCTTTGCCGACCGCTTGAAGGTTTATCTGCGCGATCTGGGCGCGCGTCACGACCTGATCGATGCGGTGTTCTCGCTGGGCGATCAGGATGATCTGCTGAAGATCGTCCGGCGCGTGGATGCGCTGGGGGTCTTCCTCGACAGCGAAGATGGCCAGAACCTGTTGGCCGGCTACAAACGCGCCGCCAACATTCTTGCCGCTGAAGAAAAGAAGGGCACCAAGGTTGAGGCCGAGGTGGACGAGGCGCTGTTTGAAGGGGCCGAGGAAGAGGCCCTTTATGGCGCTCTGCAAACGGCAGAGAACGACGCCGTTGTGTCTGTGTCAGAAGAGAATTTCGAGGGTGCCATGGCCGCGCTTGCCCAGCTCCGCGCGCCGGTCGATGCCTTCTTTGATGCGGTCATGGTCAATGCGGAGGATGAGAACGTGCGGGCCAACCGGCTTGCGCTTCTGGGCCGCATCCGCGCGGCCACCTTGCAGGTGGCGGACTTCTCCAAGATTGCGGGGTAGGGGGCCAAAGCCTCTTACACATCGATGAAGTGCAAGGCTTCATAGGTTTGCGGTGGCCAAATGAAGTGGTTGGGCCGCACCCCAGTGCCAACCCTCTGTAAGAGGCTGCGCGCCCAGGAGCAATCCCCCGGGCGCGGCTTCGCCATCAGGCCGCGATGGGCTGGGGCTGTGCGAGCTGCTCGTCGAGTTGATCGACAAGCGCCATCGGCAACGAGAGCCCCTCGGCGAGTTCTCTCAGGTAGGCAAACTCACGCGGATCATCCACATCGATCGCCATCCGTGAGACCAGATATATCTCAGTGGCCTGCTCAAGACCGCTTGATAGGCTGCATATGGCGTGAACGTCCGGTGGATCTCGTAGCGTGTCGAAGATCAGCGCCTTATCGTTCGGGTCGAGCTGCATCTTTTCGACCGCCTCGAAGATCCTGGCTTGTTCATCCTCGTCAACGTGCCCGTCTGCATTGGCAGCAGCGATCATTGACTTGATCAGCGTGGCTTCAAAGGGCTTTCCATCGGCGCCGGCCCGAATTGCCGGATCAAACTGATGAGAAGAGAGTTGCGCCGGGGCGCCTGTGTGATCAACCTGCGGCGGCGATGTATCGGTCCCTTTCTGCCAGCTCTGATAGGCCTTGTAGGCGAGCGCGCCGAGGGCCGCTGCCCCGCCGACGCCGGCTGCGCCGGTGGCCAGGTTGCCTGCCGTCTTGCGCGCCTTTTTGCTTCCCGCAAGAAGGCCAAGCAATCCGCCGGCAGCCAACCCGCCGGCCAGCCCACCGGGCACTTTTGCCAGCGGATTGGAGGATTGCTGCGGGGCCTCATCGGCCTGCTTTGCGCCGAGAAACTGGTCAAGTAGCTGGTTAAGCGCCATCGGATCAGTGCTCCTATTGTCTGGTTCATTAAGTTTGCACTCCCAGATTTGGTGCTGTTGAAGCGTGATGGCTAACTTATCTGAGCCCTCCGGCTGATAGATGTTCTCTATGGTGATCACTCAGGCAGCGGAATAAACTCCTTGGTATCGTCAATAGGCAGTTGAAAACGTCCGCTCTCCCAGTCACCGTCCGCCCAGGCTGCCTTGGCCGCATCGATCTTCTCCTGGCTTGAGGCTACGAAGTTCCACCAGATATAGCGCGGCCCGTTCAGGGTCTCCCCACCCAGCAGCATCAGCCGCGCGCCGGTCGCTCCGGCGGTGAGGGTGATGGCATCGCCCGGCCGGAAGATCATCATACGCCCGGCGTCAAAGGTTTCGCCGGCGATTTCAACCGAGCCGTCCGTCACATAAATCCCGCGATCCTCGTGATTGTCCGGCAATGGCAGCTTGGCACCGGCTTCCAAAACGGCATCGGCGTAGAACATCTCAGAGAAAGTGCTCACCGGCGCGCGTTCTCCGTAGGCATTGCCCAAGATCAGGCGCACCTGTTTGCCTTCTCCTTCGATAAACGGCAGCGCCGCTTGGCCATGGTGTTCGAAGGCGGGAGCCATCTCCTCGTGATCGTCCGGCAAGGCCACCCAGGTTTGGATGCCGAACAGGGAGTGAGGCTTGGCGCGGGTTTGTTCGCTGGTGCGCTCAGAGTGGGTGATGCCGTTGCCGGCAATCATCCAGTTGACCTCGCCGGGATAAATCATCTGGTTGCTGCCCACTGAGTCCCGGTGCTGAAACTCGCCGCGATACAGGTAGGTCACGGTGGCAATTCCGATATGTGGGTGAGGGCGCACGTCAATCCCGCCCTGGCCGCTGATGAACTCCGCCGGGCCCATCTGGTCAAAGAAGATGAAGGGGCCAACCATCTGCCGCCTTGGCGCCGGCAGGGCACGGCGCACCTCGAAGCCGCCCAGATCGCGCGACCGTGGCACGATCATGGTGTCAATGCTGTCCAGATTTCCAGCCTCAGGGCACTGCGGTTCTAAACATGGGTTCCAACTCATTGCTTTGTTCCTGTGATCTGCGGTTAAAGGGTGCCGTGCAATATAATGTCGTCAAGGTGAATGCGCTCCCGCGGGCGTGCGTCCCGGTCTGCATACGTTTGCTCTAGCAGGTCGGATTTTCCAGCATACCCGATCGCCAGGGCGGTGAGAGGTTCCATCGGATCGGCGATCGCGAAGGCCTCTCGGACCTTATCCGGCTCAATCCCGATCATCTGGTGCACGACCAAGCCGCGCGCGGTGGCTTCAAAGGTCAAGCTGGCCGATGCCGCCCCAAGATCGTGATGTGCGGCTTTGTTGGGCTTGCCGTTATGATCAAACAGCACAGAAGTGAGCCCGATCGCCAGCACCGGGGCGTTTTTGGCCCAGGGTTGGTTCCCGTCCACGAGGCACTCAAAAACCGTCTGCCAGACCTCTGGGGTGCGGTCCTTAACGCCCACAATATAGCGCCAAGGCTGAGCGTTGTAAGACGACATGGTCCATCTGGCCGCTTCCACCAGCGCTTTAAGATCAGCGGAGCTCACGGTGCGCTCCGGATCGAACGCATAGGGGCTCCAGCGGGCTGACAAAAGATCGTGGATGGGTGGGTCGGTTGGGGTCTTCATCGGCGTCGTCCTTAGCTCTGCGGTGATGGGTGATCGTCTGATGATGAGAAGATAAGAACCTGCATGAAGTTGGACAATTGGTGTGTTAGTGTCCTTACTGTCAATTAATTTGCGACAATAAGGCTGGGCAATGGATAAGTTCGCGGCGCTTCAAACGTTCGTCGATGTGGTGGAACAAGAGGGATTTGCCCCGGCGGCGCGGGTGCGCGGCCGTTCGCGTGCGGCCGTAAACAGGCTCGTCTTGGCGCTGGAACAAGAGCTGGGCGTTCAACTCTTCAACCGCACCACCCGGCAGGTGTCCACCACCTCTGAGGGGGCGGCCTTCTACGAACGGGCAAAGGACATACTCGCCGCCCTATACGATGCGGAGCGGGATGCGGGCCGGGCTCGAGATGAGATCTCCGGTTTGTTGCGGGTCAATGCACCCATGTCCTTCGGCACGAAGCATCTTGGCGCCGCGGTTTCGGATTTTATGCTGGAACACCCGAACTTGCGGGTTGAACTGCACCTGAACGATCGGATGGTGGATCTCATCGAAGAAGGTTTCGATCTTGCCATCCGGATCGCCGAACCCAGCGAGGATACCAGCTTTGTGGATCTCAGGATTTGCCCTGCGCGCCTGGTCATGTGTGCAAGCCCGCACTACCTGACCCGCCACGGTGAACCGAGACAACCCAGAGACCTGCGTTCGGTACCCTGCCTGCACTACGGAAACCTGCCGAACGGCACTCTATGGCGCCTCAATGGCTCGCAAGGACGGGCAAATGTGCGGGTGAACGACGTCTTGTGCTCCAATAATGGCGACGTGTTGAGAGAGGCCGCGGTTAAGGGGCTGGGGATAGCTCTTCTGCCCATGTTCATTGTGACAGACGACCTAAGGGCAGGCCGGCTTGTTCCTGTCTTGGGGGATTTTACCGCTCCGGAGCCCTGGCTCACCGCCCTCTATCCGCCAACCCGCCATCTTTCCGCAAAGATCCGCGTCTTCACCGATTTCCTGATCGACCGATTTGGCGGACGGCCGGCCTGGGACGATCCGCCCTGATCAGGGCAAAGGCCGCGTCAGTTCCAACAGTTCGTCGAGGGCGTCCAGATAGTCCTCAAAAGCATCCATCCCGCTTGGAGACAGGCTGTAGACCGTGCGCGTGCGGCCCTCCACCTGCATCTCGCTGTGCAGATAGCCCGCCGCGCTGAGCTTTCGCAGGTGCGCATCAAGATTGCCGTCCGTTATGGCGAGGGCGGCCTTCAGGTCGGAGAAGCTGCTTGCGTCGCGGTAGAGGAGCGCCGCCAACCGGGTTCTCACGGCTTGGTGGAACATTCGGTCGAATTTCGGCAAGCCGGTCACTGTACGGGCTCTTGCAGTGTCAGCTTCTGTTCGGTGCGATCCCAAACCCACATGGGCCCGCTTGAATTCAGATGAACACCGCCCAGCCATTCATCGCGGGACCGCAAAGGCCGCGCCGAGCGGGCCCCGGACTGCACGTCCCGGCCTTCGGGGGTGAGTGAGAGCACCTGTTCTGCGAAAGCCTTGCGAGAGAAGTCTTCCGACGGTGGATGGCGAAAAACGCCGCCGGGCGCACAAAGCAGCAGTGGATTTGGCTCTGAACATAGGTCTGCGATGCGGCTGAATGTGGTCCAATCGCCGATGAACAACACCGCTTCAAGATCCATATTCTGCACAAACAGGTCCACCGGGCCCTGCACCCCTTTCGCCACCATATCGAGGATCTGGCACTCGGTGCGGCTTAGTCCCGTGTCCGCGCCGGGGAACTCCTCCAAATAGCGCTGCAATGCCTTAGCCAGAAAGGGCAGGGCCGTCAGATCGCCTGCCAAGAAGTGCTCAAGGTTTCTCGGGTCGTCAGACCGGAAAGCCGCCCAACCGGCGCTGGCAAGCTCTACCTGAGCGTCCGATACCGCTTCACGCCCAGGCCAGAGGGTGCTCACCTGGTCGGGCGTTAGCTGGCCCAAGCCGCGAAAGCCCTCAACCCCCTCAAACCGATCAATACAGACCAAGCTGAGCTGGCGCGGTTTGGTGAGTTCTAAGGCCACGAGGTCTAGAATTTGAAGGATCTGTAGCTGATCGAGCAGGTCGTGCTCGAACCACAAGACCACCTCGTCGTACCGACTGGCGCCCAGGAAATGTGCGTTGCGCAGCTCAAAGTCGCGCACCACATCGGCTTCCGGCAGATCAGGGCCGGCAAGGTAGCGCCCGCGGATTGTGCTGAGTTCTCGTAAATCGGCCCCGGCCGGGAACGGTCCATGATGCATCGGGTCGCGCCACGCCAGCACGTCCCCCTCAAGGCTGGAGGCTTTGAGAAGGTTCGCCGCACCGTCCCCGTTGGTCACATGCAAAACCGTGCTCATGAGGGCAGGTCATCCCGTTTAACTCTGTTTTTCAGAGTTAGTGGTTGCGTAACGATGTTTCAACCACTTGTTCACCTGCGTCTTTAGTTCCCTTGATTCGTCCGCGCGCCTATGGCTTCTGGCGCCAAACTCACCTCAAAGGCGATTCTTGATGACGGCAATCGATCCTACTTTAGGTTTGACCTGGGTCTATTCATTCGGCGACGGCTCGGCCGACGGCACGGCGGAAATGAAAGAGCTGCTTGGCGGCAAAGGCGCCAATCTGGCGGAGATGTGCAACCTCAATCTGCCAGTGCCTCCAGGCTTCACATTGACCACTCAGGTCTGCACCGCGTTTTACGACAATGACCGTCAGTATCCGGAGGGGCTGAGCGCACAGGTGGATCAGGCCATCGGCAAGATCGAGGCTACGGTCGGGGCCAGTTTTGGCGACAAGAACAATCCTCTTCTGGTGTCCGTTCGCTCCGGCGCGCGGGCGTCCATGCCGGGCATGATGGACACCGTCCTCAATCTGGGCCTCAACGATGAAACCGTTGAGGGTCTGGCCGCTAAAGCCGGCGATAAACGCTTTGCCTATGACAGCTACCGCCGCTTCATTCAGATGTATTCCGACGTGGTGTTGGGGGTTGAGCACTACTTTTTTGAGGACATTCTGGAAGAGTTCAAAGCGGAAGCGGGCTATTATCTGGACACCGACCTGTCCGCCGACGACTGGCAGGAGATCATCGCAGCGTACAAGGCCTGCGTGGTACAGGAGTTGGAGCAGCCCTTTCCGCAAGACGTAAGAGAGCAGCTCTGGGGCGCCATTGGAGCGGTGTTTTCGTCCTGGCAGAACGCACGGGCGGTGACCTATCGGCGGCTCAACAACATTCCGGCCGAATGGGGCACGGCGGTCAATGTGCAGGCCATGGTGTTCGGCAACATGGGCGAAAGCTCCGCCACGGGTGTGGCCTTTACCCGTAACCCGTCGACAGGAGCCAAAGAGTTTTACGGCGAGTTCCTGGTCAACGCCCAAGGCGAAGACGTGGTTGCCGGTATCCGCACTCCGCAGAACATCACCGAGGCCGCCCGCACCGCGGCGGGCGACGATGCGCCGTCGCTTGAGAGCTTGATGCCTGCGGCGTTCTCTGAACTCACCCGCATCTACACAGATCTTGAACGCCACTATCGCGATATGCAGGACCTGGAGTTCACCATCCAGGACGGCAAGCTGTGGATGCTGCAAACCCGGTCAGGCAAGCGCACGGCCAAGGCCGCCCTGCGCATTGCCGCGGACATGGCAGAAGAGGGGCTCATCTCCAAGGCCGAAGCGGTCAGCAGGGTTGAACCGAACTCCCTGGACCAGTTGCTTCACCCGACCCTTGATCCGGAGGGGGCCCGCGATGTGATTGGCTCTGGTCTTCCCGCCTCGCCGGGAGCGGCATGCGGTGAAATCGTGTTTGATTCCGACCAGGCAGAAACGCTTAAAGGCCAAGGCCACAGGGTCATATTGGTGCGCATGGAAACCAGCCCGGAGGATATTCACGGCATGCATGCCGCCGAGGGCATCCTCACCACGCGCGGCGGCATGACCTCCCACGCGGCCGTTGTGGCCCGCGGCATGGGCAAGCCCTGCGTCTCCGGTGCGGGGGGCCTGCGGGTTGACCAGGAGCGCGAAGAACTGGTGGCCGGTGACGTGGTCCTGAAGAAAGGCGATATCATCACGCTCGACGGTTCCACAGGCCAGGTGATGCGCGGCGAGGTTCCCATGATCCAGCCGGAGCTCTCAGGCGATTTCGCTAAAATCATGGGCTGGGCCGATGAGGTCCGCCGTCTTGGTGTGCGCGCCAATGCAGACACGCCGGCAGATGCCCGATTGGCACGCGATTTTGGGGCAGAGGGCATCGGGCTGTGCCGCACCGAGCACATGTTCTTTGAAGCGGATCGCATCGTGGCCGTGCGTGAGATGATCTTGGCCGACAACGAAGACGAACGCCGCACCGCGCTGGCCAAGCTGTTGCCTATGCAGCGCGGTGATTTTGTCGAGCTGTTCAAGATCATGTCGGGCCTGCCGGTCACCATCCGCCTGCTCGATCCGCCGCTCAATGAGTTTCTGCCCAAAACCGATGAAGAAATCAGCGATGTGGCTGAGGCCATGGGGATTTCGATCGATAAAATGAGGGCCAGGGTTCAGGAACTGGACGAGTTCAATCCCATGCTGGGCCATCGCGGCTGCCGCATTGCCATCAGCTATCCGGAAATTGCCGAGATGCAGGCGCGCGCTATTTTCGAAGCCGCGATTGAGGCCGGCAAGCAGAGCGGAGAGAGCGTCACGGCAGAGGTGATGGTGCCCCTGATTGCAACCTTGGCGGAGTTTGAGGCCGTCAGTGGCCGGATCACCGCTGTGGCGGCCAAGGTGGAGGAAGAAACCGGTGAACGCCTCAACTACCTGATTGGCACCATGATCGAGCTGCCTCGGGCGGCGCTTCGGGCCGGTGAGATTGCGCAAGGGGCAGAGTTTTTCTCCTTCGGGACCAACGATTTGACCCAAACCACCTTCGGTATCAGCCGGGATGATTCGGCACGCTTCCTCACCGAGTACACGGCCAAAGGCATTCTCCCTGAAGACCCGTTCGTCAGTATTGATGTGGATGGGGTGGGCGAACTTGTGGAAATCGGCTCATCGCGCGGACGAGATGTGCGCCCGGATCTGAAGTTGGGGATTTGCGGCGAACATGGCGGAGACCCGAGATCTGTGGAATTTTGCCACAAAACCGGCCTTGATTACGTCTCCTGCTCGCCTTTCCGTGTGCCCATTGCGCGCCTTGCGGCAGCCCAAGCGGCGGCACGGGATAGTTGAGAAAGTGCTTCGTGTTAACGGTTGAGGGGGCCGGCGTTAAGGTTAAGTGTCTTCTTTGACACAGTTTTTCCAATGTTTGCCCCATTTCGGTCGCATTTTTATCCGAGTCACGGTTCGGTTGGTTGTTTGGTATGGTTAACCTATGCTAAACGCTCATTGGGGTAGTCTGTGACGGTCTGTTAGTCTGTCCTTGGATTATCTGCGTGAGGTGCGTTGTGAGTAGGGGTTGGTTTGCGGGAGGCAGAGGGGATATTCCTCTGACAGTTGAGACCATCGAAGAGATAGCGACACTCGAGACGTTGACTCCTGGGCGAAGCCGTCTTGCTGACGGGCTGCCCTATGTCATGGCCGGCGCAGCGCTGGTTGTGGGTGCGGCTGTTATTGGCAGCTATCTCGGCAAAACAGCTAATGCACGGACCGGGCCCGGCACCGAATGGTCGGATGTCACCCAGCCGTCCGTGACACTGGTCAGCAAAGCATCGCTGACCCAAGGCGAGCTCGACCTTGAAGATCAGGGCTATTCCGTCGAGATCGGTCAACAGGTCACCGCATCCCTGAAATCAGATCTTATGTCGGAAACGGCATTGGAGCGCGAGGATTCGATCATCCTGCGCCCGGCGGTTCTTCCATTGAACAAGCCGCAGCTCCTGTCGCCTCACCGGCAAGAATATGCCGTGGCCTCGCCACCGGCGCGCAAATTGAACGCGATTTTCCGGCGCGGCCAGAAGGTCCGCAACGTGGCCCAGGCCCGTCGTCAGAAGAAGATTGCGGAGCATTATTGTCTCGCAAAGGCCATCTACTTTGAAGCCCGTTCAGAATCCAAGGCTGGCCAGTTGGCCGTGGCCAATGTGGTGATGAACCGGGTGAACAGCCCGGACTATCCGAACAATATTTGCGGTGTTGTCTACGAGAACCACTCCAAGAAGCGTCTTGGCGGCTGTCAGTTCTCGTTCACGTGTGACGGTCAGCACGACCGCCCCCGTCAGGGCAAGCACTGGAACTTCGCGAAGAAGCTGGCCCACAAGGTCATGAAGGACAAGCCCAAGTCGCGTGTCGTGAACGCGTCGGTGCTGCACTATCATGCAGACTATGTGAGCCCACGCTGGTCCCGTTACATGCGGCGCCTGACCAAGATTGGCCGGCACATCTTCTATACCGGGTCCTAACCGGCCACTTAACACAGCGAGTTGAAGCGCACACGGGCATCCAGATTTGGGTGCCCTTTGTTTTTGTGCTTTAAGAAGGGTTTGCCAAAAGAAGGAATACGCCATCATGCAAGCCTGGACATTTTGGAATGGTAGCTGGGTTGAAGGGAACCCGATGATTATGGGCCCGCTCAGCCATGGTTCATGGCTGGCCTCCACGGTGTTTGATGGCGCGCGCTACTTTGAAGGTGTGGCGCCGGATCTTGAGCTCCATTGCCAGCGTGTCGTGAGATCGGCAGGCGCCATGGGCCTGAAAGCCCCGCATCAGGCCGGTGAGCTGAAAGAAATTGCGGAAGAGGGGATCGCCAAGTTTGACAGCGATAAGGCGCTTTATGTGAAACCCATGTACTGGGCCGAGGGCGGGTTTGTGGACAATGACCCGGACACGACTCAGTTTTGCTTCACCCTGCACGAGCAGCCCATGCCTGAACCCAACGGCTTTTCGCTGACGCTCTCGCCTTTCCGGCGCCCGGGGCCTGAATTTGCCATGACCCATGCGAAGGCGGCTTGCCACTATCCCAATTCCGGCAGGGCTCTGCGTGAGGCCATCGGGCGAGGTTTTGAGAACGCGCTGATGCTTGATCCGTTAGGCCATGTGGCCGAATTGGCGACCGCCAACATCTTCTATGCCAAGGACGGCCAAGTGCACACGCCGGTGCCCAACGGCACGTTCCTCAGCGGCATCACCCGGGCCAGAGTCATCGGCTTACTGCGAGAGGCGGGCTACGAGGTCTTTGAGCGCACGCTCACGGCGGCGGATTTCGCTGAAGCCGATGAAATCTTCTCCACCGGGAACTGGGGCAAGGTGATGCCCGTGTCGCGCTTTGAGGAACGGGATTTGCAGCCGGGGCCTGTCTATACGAAGGCGCGCGAGCTCTACTGGGAGTTTGCGCACCGATAGGAAACACCGGCTCACCCTACCGGCAACTGAAACACATTCCCCTCCCAGGCGTCCGCCCCGCGCCCGATGATCGCCACGGCGTCACTCATTCGCCCATCACGCCCCATCAGTGCATCCGCATGGGCCACCATCAGCCGGTTCGGTGTGGCCGGCGGCGAAGCTGCACGCAGGCGTTTGGCCAGCTCCAACTCGTCGGCCTCAGGGGCCAGAGCACATTGAGCAATAAAGGCACCGGCAGTTGAGCGGCTGACACCGGCCCAGCAATGGATCAGCATCGGGGCAGCACGGTCCCAGCCGTTTATGAAGTTCACCAGGGTTGCCACATCGCTCTCACCCGGAGGTACATAGCCATCCATAGGCGCTGAGATATCGTTGAAGCTCAATTTCAGATGCCGCTCTGGGGGCAGCGCGGAGATGACGGGCATTTCGTGATTGCTGCCCAAAAGGCTCACAACGTGGGAGGGTTTGTGGTCTTCAACCACGCGTTCGACCTTGTGGAGCGGGCAAACAACGATCATGGGCCCAACCTAGCGCAACTGGCGGAACTTGGCGACAAAACGTTTGCCGGCCTCTTCCGCAGGCAGGGGCTTGAGTTCCAGATGTTGCTGCGGAAAGCCTGATAAACCCCGGGGCCGGCCAAAAAACTTGGCCGCTTCGGCCTGCTCAAATCCCGCCAACTGGGTGGCTTCCAGAAATGCAGACACCCGGTCAGCCCGCTTGATGAGGGCGGCGATCGTCTGGGGCAGTTCAGCCGGCAGCGAGAAGCGCACGTGGATTGCCGCCATCAGCTTTGCTTCAAACGCCTTGTAGTCGATCCCCAGCGCCGCCTTGAACGGGGAAATCATATCACCGATCACGTATTCCGGTGCATCGTGCAGCAGTGCTGCCAGGCGCCAGCGCCGGTCCAGATCAGGTTTAAAGTGAGACGCCAGGGTCTCCACCAGCAAGCTGTGCTCAGCCACCGAATAGGCGTGGCGGCCCTTGGTTTGCCCGTTCCAGCGGGCTACGCGGGCAAGCCCATGGGCGATGTCCTCAATCTCGATATCAAGCGGAGAAGGGTCCAGCAGATCAAGCCGGCGCCCCGACAGCATGCGCTGCCAGGCCCGGGGTGGGGCCGGCTCTCGCGGTGCCATGGATCAACCGTAGCCTGGACGAGGTGGAATGGAGGCCACGGGCTCATAGCGGTGGCAGTCCACCAAATGATCGTTCACCATCCCCACCGCCTGCATGAAGGCATAGACGATGGTGGGCCCGCAGAATCTGAAACCCCGCTTCTTGAGGTCCTTGGAGATGGTCTTGGAGAGCTCGGTTTCCGCCGGCACCTCCTCCAGAGTTCTGAACTGATTCTGGATCGGCTTGCCGCCGCAATAGTCCCAAAGATAGTTGGTGAAGCCCTGGCCGCTCTCCATGATGTCGAGGTAGACCTGTGCGTTCGTGATGGTGGCTGCGATCTTGGCGCGATTGCGCACGATGCCGGCATTCCGCATCAGCTCAGCCTGCTTGGCCTCATCATAGCTGGCGATGATCTGCGGATTAAAGTCGTCAAAGGCCTCGCGGAAGCCATCGCGCTTCTTCAAGATGGTGATCCAGGACAGGCCCGCCTGAAAGCCATCCAGGATAAGCTTTTCCCAAAGCGCCCGATCATCATATTCCGGCACGCCCCATTCTTCGTCATGATAGTCCGCATAGATCGGCTCCAGGCCGGCCCATCCGCAGCGGTTTAGTCCATCTTCGTGTTCAATCAGCGAGTGATCCCACCCCATCAGTTCGGCGCCTCCGGCATGTCAAATGTGGCCCATTCAGGTTTGCGGAAGGTGAGGCGCGCATCTCCTGCGCTGATGTCGCCGGCGTTCGCATAAGCATCTTCCAGGCGGTCCAGGCGGATCAGGGCCAGTCCTTCTGTGCCTTGTGTAGATAGAACAGTTCCTGACACTTTTCCGTCAGTAGTGATCTCTGATCCACTGGCCAGTGAGCCGGTCTCGCCGCGGGCAATGACAATGCGTTTGCGCACTTTGGCCTTGTGGCGCATGCGCGAGACCACCTCCTGGCCCACATAGCAGCCTTTTGTGAAGTGGACACCGCCCACTTGGTCAAAGTTCGCCTCATGGGGAAAGAGCTCACCGGAGCCGATGTCCCGGTCTGAATCGGCCAGGCCTAAGGCTATCCTATGTGTCTCATAGGCCTCCGCGCCCGCATCTTCGAGTCCTTTGAGGTCATCAAGCGCGGCCATGGTGCGCAGGCCGGCTCCATCGCTGCGGGGGTCCGCGTAGGCGAGCCCCGGCAGCTCAGCGCCGTCCCAGCCCGCGGCCACGCCCATGGTGTCTGAGAGGTCGGTGATATCGACCTTGGCCCGCAGCTTGTAGAAGGTGAGGCGCTTGATGAGGTCCAGCTTCTGGCCCGCCGAGCAGTCCACCAGATAGCGCTCGTTGTCGCGTTGAATGAAGAAGTCGAACAGGATCTTGCCTTGCGGGGTCAAAAGCGCCCCATAGGCGGGGGTGCCTTGGTCCACGTCCTCCACGTTGGCGGTGATCAAACCGTTCAGAAACGTGCTGGCCTCTTCTCCGGAAAGGGCGATCACGCTGCGCGTGGGCAACAGAGCAAATGTGGGCATCTGTGTAAAAGGTCTCCAGGTCAGCTTGCAACGTGGTGTAGACTTACGTAAGCCGGAGGGGTTCTTCAAGGAGAAGCCGGTGAAACCCACATTCGATCTCATCATAAAAAACGGAACCGTGGTCAATCATGATGGTGCAGGCCTGCGCGATGTGGCCGTGCGCGATGGCCGGATCGTCGATATTGGCAGCTTTTCGGCCGATCAGGCAGGCGAAACACTCGATTGCACAGGGCTGCATGTGCTGCCGGGCGTGATTGACAGCCAGGTGCACTTCCGCGAGCCGGGCCTTGAGCATAAGGAGAATCTGGAAGCCGGCAGCCGTGCGGCCGTCATGGGCGGGGTGACGGCGGTGTTTGAGATGCCCAACACCAATCCGCTCACCATTACCGCTGAGACCCATGCGGACAAAATAGCTCGGGCGCACCACCGCATGGCCTGCGATTTCGCCTTCTTCATCGGGGGCACCAGAGACAATGCCAAGGATCTACCCGAGCTGGAGCGCTTGCCAGGCTGTTCGGGCGTGAAGGTGTTTATGGGCTCGTCCACCGGAGATCTCCTGGTGGAGGACGATGAAGGTGTGGCGCTGGTGCTCTCCAACACCTCCAGGCGCGCGGCGTTTCACTCAGAAGATGAGTTCCGCTTGAACGAGCGCAAAAATTTGCGCGTTGAGGGCGATCCGTCCTCTCATCCTGTGTGGCGCGACGCCAAGGCGGCCATCCAGTGTACTGAGCGTTTGCTGCGAATTGCCCGCGAAACAGAGGCACGCATCCACGTCCTCCACATTTCCACCGCAGAGGAAATGCCTCTGCTGGCTGCCAACAAGGACATTGCCACTGTGGAAGCGACGCCGCAGCACCTCACTTTGTCGGCGCCGGAAGCCTACGAGCAGCTT
>JANQOW010000055.1 GCA_028285595.1 Hyphomicrobiales bacterium | reverse complement strand
TCAAAAGTGGTGGACAGCTTCGATCAGGCGTGGCGCACTTGGATAAACCCCTACCCGCCCATCAAGCAATTTTCCGACGATCAGATTGAGGCCATCCATGAGGCCTCCCTGAAAGTCTTGGCAGAGACAGGGCTTCGCATCTTGAGCGACGAGGCCTTGACCCTTTACCGCTCAGCCGGACACAAGGTCACCGATGACGGCGTGGTTCATTTCGACCGCGACCTGGTGCTTGAACAGATTGCCTTGGCGCCGCAGATCATCACCTTGCGTGGTTGGGGCGCCAACCGGGATGTGACCGTTGGCGGGGCCCACGTGGGAGTTTGCACCACGGGCGGCACCCCCAACTTCTCCGATCTGGAACAGGGCCGCCGGCCCGGCACCCTGGCCTCGCTTGATAACTTTTGCCGCCTTGCTCAGGCCTTCGATGTAATCCACATGATCGGGCCGTTCGTGGAACCCCAGGACATTCCCACCAACATCCGTCATCTGGCCATGACACGCTCCGTGGTAACGCTGACGGAGAAGGTACCGTTCGTCTTCTTCCGCGGCACAGAGGCGGTGGCCGACGCCTACGAGATCATTCGGATCGCCAACGGTCTGACGCCCGAAGAGTTTTGCAAGACGCCTGTCTGCTATTCGGTGGCAAACTCCAATTCCCCATTGCAGCTTGATCACCTGATGTGCCGCGGCATCATAGACGCCGCCAAGGCCGGGCAGATGATGATCCTCACCCCCTTCACCCTGGCCGGCGCGATGGCCCCTGTCACGCTCGTGGGCGCGCTTGTCCTGCAGAATGCGGAGGCACTGGCGGGGCTCAGTCTCTCGCAGATCGTCAGGCCTGGAGCGCCCGTCTGCTATGGCAGCTTTACCAGCAATGTGGATATGCGCACCGGATCGCCCGCCTTCGGTACGCCAGAATACACCAAAGCCGCCTTTGCCTCAGGTCAACTGGCCAGGCGCTACGGCCTGCCCTTGCGCTCGTCGGGCGTGACCGCCTCAAACGCGCCTGACGCTCAGGCCGCCTATGAAATGCAAATGTCTCTGTGGGGCGCGCTGATGGGCGGCACCAATGTGCTGCTGCATGGGGCCGGCTGGCTTGAAGGCGGGCTGACCGCGTCGGCGGAAAAGTTCATCATGGATGTGGAGATGCTCCAGATGTTTGCTGAGCTCTTCAAGCCCGTGAGCCTGGATACGGCCAGCCTGGCCACAGACGCCATCGCGGAAGTGGGCCATGGCGGCCACTTCTTCGGCACAGAGCACACGATCGAGCGCTTCGAAACCGCCTTTTACTCGCCGCTCCTGTCCGACTGGAGCAACTTTGAAAACTGGCGTGACCGAGGCTCAGTGGATGCCACCCGGCGTGCCCATCAGATCTACAAGGACACTGTGGCCGGCCACGAGCCACCGCCCATGGACGAGGCACGGCGTGAAGAGATCGATGCCTTCATCGCAAGACGAGAAGCTGAAGGCGGCGCGGACATTGAAAAATAGTCTCGCGCCGGCACTCAGTTCGGCATCAGGCCCAAGAGCTGATCCAGGCTGGCCTTGGCATCTCCAAAGAACATGCGCGTGTTGTCTTTGAAGAAGAGCGGGTTCTCAATGCCGGAGTAGCCGGTCCCCTGACCGCGCTTGGAGACAAACACTTGTTTGGCTTTCCACACCTCAAGCACCGGCATGCCCGCGATGGGAGAGCCGGGATCATCCTGGGCGGCCGGGTTGACGATATCGTTGGACCCGATGACGATCACCACATCGGTCTCCGGGAAATCATCATTGATCTCATCCATCTCCAGAACGATGTCATAAGGCACTTTGGCCTCTGCAAGCAGCACGTTCATGTGGCCTGGAAGCCGGCCTGCCACGGGGTGAATGCCAAAGCGCACGGTTTTGCCCTTCGCCCTTAAGCGCCGGGTGAGTTCGGAGACGGACTGCTGGGCCTGCGCCACCGCCATGCCATAGCCGGGCACGATGATGACGCTGTCGGCATCCTCCAGGGAGGCCGCCACCCCGTCTGCATCAATGGCAATCTGCTCGCCCTCAACCGCCTGGGCGGTCGTTGTCTCACCGCCCCAGCCCCCTAAGATCACCGAGACGAAAGAGCGGTTCATGCCCTTACACATGATGTAAGACAGAATGGCGCCTGAAGAGCCCACCAGAGCGCCGGTGACGATCAAAAGGTCATTGCCCAGGGTGAAGCCGATGGCCGCCGCCGCCCAGCCGGAATAGGAGTTCAGCATCGACACCACAACCGGCATGTCGGCCCCGCCGATGGCCATGATGAGGTGGCACCCGATCAGGCCGGAGATTACCGCAACCGCCAACATGGTCCAGAGCCCCGCCCCTTCCAGATACAACCAGCCGAGGACAAAACACGCAATGAAACCCAAGAGATTGAGCTGATGACGGAACGGGATGGTGAGCGCGGCCGACGACAGTTTTCCGGCGAGCTTGCCATACGCGATGATGGAGCCGGTAAAGGTGATCGCCCCAATGAGGATACCTAAGAACAGCTCAACTTTGAGAATATTGATCTCAACCGGGCTCTTCTTGGCAATGGTTGCCGCAAAGCCGGCGAGTTGATCCACCGTCCCGGCCTCTTTGGCCGTCAGGGCTGCGTTCATCTCAAGATCGGCGTTGATCCCGATAAACACCGCAGCAAGGCCCACCAGGCTGTGGAAACCCGCCACCAGTTCGGGCATTTGGGTCATCTGTACCCGGTTCGCCACGAACCAGCCGATGACCCCGCCAATCGCCACCATGATGACCAGGATACCGAAGTTGCCGACGCCTTTCGCGCCTATGGTCGCGCCCACGGCCAGAGCCATGCCGGCAATGCCATAGTAGATGGCACGCTTCGCCTTCTCCTGGTTGGAGAGCCCGCCAAGGGCGAGAATGAAGAGAATAGCCGCAACAACATAGGCGGCGCTGATCAGTCCGATGCTCATAATCCCGGTGCTCCCTTAGCTGCGCTCGAACATGGCGAGCATGCGGCGCGTCACAAGGAAGCCGCCAAAAATATTCACAGACGCCATCAATATGGACGCCGCGGCCAAGACCACCACAACGGTGGTGCTGGAGCCGATCTGCAACAACGCCCCCACGATGATGATGGACGAGATGGCGTTCGTGATCGCCATAAGCGGTGTATGCAGAGCGTGAGCCACACCCCAGATCACGTAAAAGCCGACGAACACGGCGAGCACGAACACGATGAAGTGCTGCATAAAACTCGCCGGCGCCGCCAGTCCCACGAGCAGACACAGAGCGCCGCCCACCGCCAGCAGCCAGGCCGTCCGGTCCAGCGCCTTTTTCGCGGCTGCCTCTTCCTCGGCCCGCTTTTCTTCCGGCGTCTTTTCGGGAGCCTTGGGCGGGGCCTTGGCGATCGCCTGGATCTTGGGCGGTGGTGGCGGGAAGGTGACCTCACCGGCATGCGCAATCGTGGCGCCGCGGATCACGTCGTCTTCCATATCATGAACAACGACCCCATCCTTCTCCGGCGTCAGATCGGCCATCATGTGCCGGATGTTCGTGGCATAAAGCTCAGAGGCCTGGGCTGCCATGCGGCTTGGAAAATCCGTATAGCCGATGATGGTGACGCCGTTGGCGGTTTCAATCTTCTGATCCGGCTCGGTGAGGTCGCAGTTCCCGCCACGCTCAGCGGCAAGATCCACCACCACAGAGCCGGGCTTCATGGCCTCAACCATGTCTTTCAGCCAAAGCTTCGGGGCATCGCGATTAGGGATCAGCGCGGTGGTGATAACGATATCCACGTCCGGTGCCTGTCCGCGGAAGCACTCAAGCTGCTTTTCGCGGAACTCCGGCGAAGACGGGGCCGCATAACCGCCCTCACCGCTCGCGTCTTCCTCAAAGTCCAGGAACAGGAACTCAGCGCCCATGGACTCAATCTGTTCCGCCACCTCAGGGCGCACATCAAAGGCCCGCACAATGGCCCCGAGCGACTGGGCTGCGCCAATGGCCGCAAGGCCGGCAACACCTGCCCCGATCACCAACACCTTGGCCGGCGGCACCTTGCCCGCGGCCGTAACCTGGCCGGTGAAGAACCGCCCAAAGTTGTTCCCTGCCTCGATCACCGCCCTATAGCCGGCAATGTTGGCCATGGACGAGAGCGCGTCCATCTTTTGGGCCCGGCTGATCCGCGGCACCATATCCATGGCAATCACGGTCGACCCGGTGGTCGCCGCCGATTTCATCAGATCCTCGTTTGCCGCGGGGTAAAAGAAGGAGATCAGGGTTTGATCTTTGCGCAGTTTCTTGACCTCGGCGTCTTCGGGAGGGCGCACCTTCGTGATGAAGTCGGCAGTCTTCATGAGATCAGCGGCGGATTTGACCACCGTAACCCCGGCCTTTTCATAATCCTGATCGGAGAACCGCGCGGCGTTGCCGGCGCCGGCCTCAACGAAACACTCGTGGCCCAGTTTCTGCAGCTGCAAAGCCGAAGCCGGGGTCATTGATACACGGTTCTCGCCGGAGAAGGTCTCCTTGAGTGCGCCAATTTTCATAAGTCTTGCTTTCGTCAATCGTTCGGAGGACGCAAGGTGCGTGCAGTGGCTGGTACTAAATTTAATAGGGTTCCTCAATTGCCATATCGACCCACCCGACACTTTATCTCTGGCGAGCCTACCGAATATTTGTGGGTGTACCAACCGCATGGCGGGGCGTGGGGCATCGGCACATTGTCAGAAATCCGGTTGCGGGAACGCCTCTGGGCCTGAAGCAATAAATGGCCAGTGTGGTCAGGGCGAGTACGGCAAACGCCAATATGCCGGCCAGTTTTCCAATCCAACGCTCCTCCATTTCGGCGGGGTTTCCCGCAGGCCCAGGCCGTATCTCAATCCGGCGCGGACCCACAGCACGCTGCTTTCGAATGGATCAGCATTGAACTTTTCGGCAGAATGATGTGTCAGGCGCACAGGATACAACACCCTGCGGCAAGCCGGAGCGTCGCGAAACGTCCCATCCGGTCCGATTGGGCACCATTGTCCGGCGTCTTCCTTTGGAGCCCATGCCACACCGTTACGAAAGCAGCTAATCGCGCGATGTATCTGCGCGACGAGCAGTTTGCCGTTCGCCCCTTCAATGCCGAAGCGTTCGCCATCTCCAACGATGGTCCCGCCGCTCGGACACGCCAGAGCTCTCCGCCGCTTTTCGGCATCCAGCTTACTTTCAATTCCCGGAATAGGGGCCCCGGACGCATCGATCAGGTGCGTCTTCTTGTCTTTGATGACGATGAAGACGGCGTTTCCGATCAGCTTGGCCACCTGTCCATTCGGCCGGATCTCATGTGGGCCCAGAGGGAGTGTAAAGCGCCCCTTCTCATTGATGATCCCCCACTTTCCATTCTTGCCCCGCTTTGCTGTCCCGACCACAGTGTGTCCCCTGGCGAACCTGTACGTCGATGGGAAGAACCGCACAGGATTGAACATCGGCTGACCGTCTGGACGAACATAGGTCCAGAGTCTTTCATCCTGTCCAACGCGCACGCCAATGGGAGCCCGACAATCCAGATTATGGGATGAGAGGGCCTTGCCGCTGATTGACCCATTGTCCTTCGCATTGCCAAAACTCAGCGCAGCCACGGGTTGATCAAACGCTGGCTTCCCAGCCTGGTCTGTCAGGTGATAACGCGCCCCGCGCTTGAACACCTGCAGCCCTTGAGGACACGACGCGATCTTCACGCCTTTCCCATCAGTGCCATCGTCAACCGGTATGAGTTCCGCTGATTTGACCTCGTACCAGATGCCGTCTTGCAGAACGCGCGGAAGACCGCCCTTGCGCTTTGGGCGTTCAGCCTTGTCGTAGATCGGTTCCGCCACAACCACTCCGTCCGACCGGACCAGGCCGTGCTTTCTCTCTCGGAGCGAACCTGGCCCGTGCAGCACTGCATACCCATTGCCGAAATAACTGAGGAAATCGAACTTGAGGGGTATGACGATCTGCCCGTTCGCATCAACGGCGCCCCATTTGACTTTGCGGACGACGGCGAGACCGTCGTGCAGAGATTGCACGTGGTTAAATTGCTCCTTTGAAGCCCATTTGCCGGATGCGTTCATCAGCCTGTAAGATTTGGCGAATGACGCCCAGATGCGTGTTGCCCGCATATGCCTTGGATGTTGAAACCATCGAAATCTGTGCGCGCTTTGGGTGAGCCAGCCATCTTCACGGTGGTAGAGCCGGAAGCGACCAAGGAGAAGGTCCGAACCCAACCGTGGCACGCGCCCGGACGGCCCACCGGCCCTTTTCTCCCGCACCAGGGCGACATCATCGGTAAATGGAATGGCCCGGTCAAAACGATCCGGGATCACAATGGCGCCTGATCGGTCAATCACGCCCACGCCGGATGGGGTGGCGGCTTCCGCACGTTCACCGTTGAAGCTACCCACCCATGTGAACTTGGGCTCGATGACCACTCTGCCTGAGCGTTCGATGAAGCCCCAACTGCCGTCGATCCGGACCGCTGCCAGACCGTGCCGAAAGGGGCGCGCCTTCTCAAAGCGCATGGGAATCACAAAACTGCTATTGGAATCGACATAACCGCACAGGCCGAACTCGCCGCCGCATTTCGGGATCAGACGGTCAGCAGCCATTGCCGCAGCGGGCATCATGATTGAGATCAGCAGAGCGAAAGCTCTAATAGACGTGAGCATCTTGGCCCTCCCGGTTTGCCAACAACGTCTGTATTTCATCCGCGTTGCGTATCCCAAGGTGCCAACCAAAGCGGCTGCAGCGCGGAATTGGTTAGTTTCGGTGAACTGTACAATGCTTGGGTGTGTTCACCTTTAAGTGGTTACTTAAAAATCGCACTACCTTGAGATGGTCCTGTTTGCGTCGATATACAAGTTCCATCGGCCGCAACGATCTCGAGCCATGGCCTCAAGCGGAAAGCCAAAGATGAGCCCCGCACCAGCCCATATCTAATGGGCAGTGTCCAAAAGCTGGGTGTCCAGGTTCGTCTGATCGGTCTGTGATCAGTTCTCTTTGAGATGAAACGTCAATCCGCCTTTGTCGTCGTGGTAGGAGTCGACGATAAAGAACGTGACAATGGCTTCATGCGGCAGGTCGAAAGTGGCCGGGACGGATGCACCAGTGCATTCCTCCGATAACCATTGCCGGAAATTGGCCTGGTCTGAGTCTGACCATTGATTATAATGAACATTATTCATAATAACGCGACTGGACAACAAGATCAATGATCCTGAAGACGCTCGTACTGGTCTTTGGCGGACTGTTCACGGTCTTTGCTGGCGGATGCAGCGTCCTGTTCTTATCGGACATGCGTCTAGACGCTCGCTGGGAGCTCCTTTTCAATGCGGTGCTTCTAATCGGTGTGCTTCCAACGATTGCTGCTGCAACGCTGACATGGTTGGCATTCTGGAAAACCGGGGTGAGCGCAACGACCGGCCTAAACAGGTACTATCAGAGCCCAATCGTCACCATCTTTCGGTGTGTGACTGCACTCATCGCAATTGCAATCGCGGCGGCAATCCCGGCTCGAATGATCCTTTCGCTGGTCAATCGCGGGCACCTACACGGAGACCTCACAGTACTCGCCTTGTGCGCGATTATTCCGGCTCTGATTGGCGGGCTGTTGCTCCTATTGGCAAGCCGCATCGGTGCTTGACCACAAAGAGCCCAAACATGGTCGAAGATCAAACGCCCGGCAAAGCCCTACAGCCTGGGATCAACCGGTTCGCTCTCCAGTGCAAGAACGGCCAGGGCGCACATGTGGACCTTGGAGAGAGGCTGCGCCTCAACAAATCGATGCAGACCTTCGAACCCCAACTTGAATTCACGCTCAGCCAGCGAGAACTTACGGCCAAGTCCGCGTTGACGAAGGCGCTCGATGTTTTGAGGCATGTCATAGTCAGGGCCGTAAATGATGCGCAGATAATCTCTGCCCCGCACCTTCATGGCCGGCTGGATGATCCCACGGTCCCCACGTACGAGGAAGGCGTTGGGCTTGATGACCATGCCCTCTCCACCTGCTGCGGTGTGCTGCGACCACCATTCGACGACTTGCCGCCGGTCCTCCGCGTTCGCCCCATCGAATACTTTCCAGCCGGTCGTTTTCAGCATGGGTTCGGCCTCAGAGAGTTTCTCCAGGGTCTCCATGTGCCACACGTGAGAGCGATCGGTGAAGACTTGCCCTTCGGCGGCCAGGATATGGAACGGCGCCACCTGATAGTCGCTGAGGTCGGCGGTGTCCCAGCAATAGCCCTCAATGGTCTTTCCCATGGCCATCGCATTCTGCAACTGTGCTTCTGCCTTGGACTTCAAATCCTCCAGCCCATCAATACGTGTCGTGCGGTTCAGAGAAGCCAACAAGGCGCTGGCGGAGGCGGCGGCCGCCGCGGCAGTCGGTCGATACTGCCGCTGTAACAGGTCCTGGGCCTTTGCCGACCATGGCATGATTTCAGCATCGAGAAGCACCCAATCAGTGCCGAGCACAGTCCATAAGCCGGACCGGTCCATCGCCTGACCGACCCGTGCAACGATCTCGGCCTCGTCAGGTTCGCTCTTGAAAAAAGGGCGGCCCGTCCGGGTGTAGATCACTCCGGCCTTGCCGTCCTCCACACCGAACCGTGCCGCTGCGGCTTCTGCATCTTTAGCGACAACGAGAAGCGCCCGCGATCCGATGTGTTTTTCTTCTGCAACCAGATCGGTGATACCGCGCTCCACAAAGTGCTGGATGGCTTGATCCGGATGTTCAAGGAAGGGGCCCTCCGGCGCCGTGGGGCACGCCGCCATTGTCGGCGGAAGGTAGATCAGCCAGCGGGGATCAACGGCAAACCGGCTCATCACTTCCAACGCGGCGAGACTGTTTTCTTCCGGCACCTGGATCGTGGACTTGAACCGGGTCTCGATCCGCATCTTCGTTGCATAATCATCGAAGTAAAGCAGGCGGTCATGATCCTGCTGGGCGGACATCCCGCTGTCATGATCCAGCGGCTTGGCAGGTTCGGCATACTGCCGCCTTGCCGGAACCGACACGGTCTCTCGCTCCGGCCATCTAAGAGCCGTAAGCTTGCCGCCGAATACACAGCCTGTGTCGATACACAGCGTGTTGTTCAGCCATTCGGCTTCGGCCATGGGTGTGTGTCCGTAGACGACATCAGCTTTGCCGCGATACTCCCGGGCCCATTCAAGCCGCACCGGCAGACCGAACTGATCAACCTCGCCCGTGGTTTCGCCAAACATGGCAAACGTCCGCACGGCCCCGGACCCACGCCCATGCATCTCCTCTTTCAATCCTGCATGGGCAACGACGAGCTTGCCGTCGGCCATCCAGAAGTGGGAGCGCAGGTCCCAGATGAAAGTGCTGAGCCTCTTGCGGAACTCCTCAGAGGTCTTCTCAAGCTCGGCCACCGTCAGGTCGAGGCCGTGGTTCAACTGAACATTCCGGCCCTTCAGCCACTTGTTGAGTTTGAAGTCGTGGTTGCCGATGACGCAGTGCGCTGTGCCTGCTTCGACCATACCCATGACCAGCCGAAGGCAATCGAGGTTCCTGGGACCTCGGTCCGTAATGTCACCAACGAAAAACGCCATCCGGCCGTCCGGAGGCCGCGCATGGATCAGGTCTTCGGCACCCTCCTCAAAGGGCTCGATCTCATATCCCAGCCCGCTCAGCAGATCGGTGAGTTCCTCAAAGCATCCGTGAATGTCACCGATGATATCGAACGGACCGTGTTCGGATCTGCGGTCCGTCCACAGTGGCTCGCGAGCGATCTCAAGGGCGTCCACCTCTTCCGGCGACTTCATGACATGGACTTGCCGCAAACCCTCCTTCTGCAATCCCCGCAAACCGCGACGCAGGGCCTTTGCGTGATTCCGGGGCACATGTTGGCTGAAGCTCCGGTTCTCACGGCCCTGATTGCGTTCGTGGCAAATCTCCGGATCGATATCCAGGACCAGGGCCACCGGCAGCGCATGGAACTTTCGCGCAAGCGTCACCAGCTTCGCACGATCTTCCCGTTTGACCGACGTGGCATCGATCACCGTCAGCAGACGCCGTTTCAACCGGATGCCGGCGGTGTAGTTCAGAAGATCAAAGGCATCGCCCGTTGCGGCCTGGTCCGTCTCGTCATCCGACACAAGCGCACGGCAATGGTCCGAAGACACGATCTCGGTTTCCAGGAAGTGCTTCCGTGCAAAACTGGACTTCCCCGAACCGGTCGCGCCGATAAGGACGACAAGAGAGAAATCCGGGATCGAAATCTGTGTCATGCGATCTCCCCCTTCACGATTGCCCTCAGCAGCGCATCAGCATCCTCAAGCAGCTTTGGCGTGGGACCGGAGCGTTCGATCTTCGGTTCGATGGAGGGAACAACGGCGAGCAGTTTCATTGTGCGCCCCCTTTGACGAACACCGCCATCTGCGAAGGTCCGCCGAGCGCCTCATCCTCAGGTCCGAGGGGTGAGCGGGTGACTTGGTATCCATACTCGGCTGCGACCGCATCGCTCCATTCCTGAAACTCAGCCCTGGTCCATTCAAAACGATGGTCAGGGTGCCTCATCTGCCCCTCTTCCATGCCTTCGAACAAGGCGTTGTATTCGCGGTTGGGTGTCGTCAGCACGACGACGTTGGGCCGGGCATCTCCAAACAGCGACAAGGCCAGAGCCGACAGCCGGTGTGGCTCCACATGCTCGATCACCTCAACCAGCGTTGCCGCGTCGAATCCGTGCCAACGACGGTCGCCGTAGGTCAGACTGCCCATTTGCAAAGAAATCCGGTCAGTTATGGCTTCGCTCGCCTCATCAAGTCTCAGATTGCGGTGGGCCCTCTCCAGGGTCCGCACGGAAGCGTCAACACCCACCATCTTCCGGAACGAACGGTCTTTTATGAGACGACGCAGCAGTTTGCCTTCGCCGCACCCCAGATCAAGAATGGATGCCGCACCGTGATCTTTGAGGGTCTGGACCACCGTGTCGAGCCGCAATTCGTGCAAGCGGATGGGCTTTTCCAACGGCTCCTCTGGCTCTGGTCCGGCGTCTTCGTCATCGTCATCGGACACCAGCGTTTCATCCAATCGCGCCAGCGCCATGTTCATCAACGCCCGCCGGTGCTTCAACGCACGTTGCGTGATGAGCTTCCGGGCCGGGTGTTCCGCAAGCCAGCCCTCTCCTTTCGCGATGAGTTTGTCGATTTCTTCCTTATCAACCCAGTAGTGCTTGGCGTTGTCCATGACCGGTATGAGCACGTAAAGGTGGTTCAACAGCGCTGAGAGGCGCGTGGTGCCTTTGACGGTCAGATCGACGATCCTGGACTCTGCATCCAATTCGGTGAGTTCGACCTCGTACCCTAATGGCTCAAACAGCTCCTTCACCATCTCAGCGTCACCGGAGAGGGAAACCGGCACGATCCTCGCCTCGTAGGGAAGATCACGATCCGCCAGGTCTTGCCGCTCTTTCGATTTCCCAGCAACCGTCTGCCCAAGTGCACGTGTCATTGAGACGGCGAGAAACGAACTGACCGCATAGGGGCGGTCGTTGACGTATTGGGCCAACAATCCATCTGTTTGCTGATTTTTGCCCCGCACCAGGCCAACCGGATCGACATCGAGATGGATTAGGGCGGTGGCCCGGTCCTCCGATACGTCCGGATAAAAGATCAACACTTCGCCCGCAGCCACATCTCTCCTGTGCAGATGGTCCGGATGCTTGTGCAGCAGGTAGCCCAGATCACGGGCAGAATAGTCCGCGTTCGCTGGCGCTGTGAGTTTCAGTTCGATCTGCATTGTTGATCACTTCGAAGCTGGGAGTGCTGCAAATACCAAATGGCATGCCGACCTACAACCGATCCGTGTTGCCCGGTTGGCCTACCTGCGTGATCTCTGACGGTTAAGGATCCAACCGAAATCAAATTCGACTATGCTTGTCCTCGATGGACATTTTGCTGGAGGATTTGAGGTGAAGCATGAGCGATCCGTTCGACCACGTGCATGAGTTGCTGAGAAAGGGCCGAAGAACAGAAGCGCTGGATCTCGTCTATAATAAAGCCGAAGATGTCATTGAACCGCCTTACCGTTTCGATCTCAACCACGCCTGGTATGTGGTGGCCGACATACTCTACAAAGAGCGCAGGTTTGAGCAATCGAAGTCCGTCTTCGAAAAGTCGCTTGTGTCGCGCCCTGATGACGTTGCAGCGATCATAGGTTTGGCGAACTGCTATGTTGGAACAGATGCGCCAGCTATGGCGGTGAACATCTTGAGCGCCGCGCTTTCGAAGCATCCATTTGATTGCACGCTGTTGTACAACTATGGAAACTGCCATTTCGATCTGGAACAATGGGAAGAGGCCATCGAGGCGTACGAGAAAGTTCTGAAGATTGAGGCATCCGATCAAGGCCTCTTAAAATCTACGGCAGAAAACTTGAGCCTCGCAAAACAGCGTTTGGATGCTCGTCGATGAGAACCTGGGCCAATTGCATAACGCGGCTGACCAACTGAATCGCAAAGCAACAACCTGAATTGAGAGTGTTGATTGAGGAGACGTTTGCATCGATCAGGACCTGAAGCGTGAATTTGAGACGTCTGGCCGGGTGTGGTTTCGCGATGCGATCTCAAACGCTGATCTTTCGCGACTTGATGACTTTGCTTCACCGGAAGCAAAACCTGGACAGCGTCTGTCTGCCTCTGAAGCGATCTGGGAAGCTCTGTCCGCCCATGGCTCATTGATGAAGGCCGTACGAAGAATTGCCCCCAACGCAAGGCCGGTTCGCCTCGTTGCGTTCAACAAGTCAGAGGATGTGAACTGGGGTGTGCCCTGGCATCAGGATCGCATTATAGCTGTCGCCGACCGGCACGATATTGTGGGTTACGGCAACTGGACCGAAAAGTCCGGAACCTGGCACTGCGAACCGCCGCTCCACATTCTGGAACAGATGATGTTCGTACGCGTTCACCTCGATGATACGGACCACGCCAATGGTGCCATGGAGATTGCCGTTGGCAGCCATAAGAAGGGGATCGTGCGATCGGAAATCGCAGTGTCTGAGGCGCTCAATCACCCCATCGAAGTCTGTGAGGCCAGGAGAGGTGACGTTTGCCTCCACAAGATGCTGACCCTGCACACATCGAAGCCCGCGAAGACCCGGTTGGGGAGAAGGGCGTTGCGGATTGACTTCTCGTCGTGCGAACTGCCGGAACCCTTGAAGTGGGCCCAGCCGCCGATGGATAACCTCTTGAAGCGACCCGTAGCGCAAGGAGGATAATGTTGTCTCGCGACGCCCGCGAAAAAATCAAAGCTCAGCTTTCGAGCGGCGAAACCCTGTTATGGGCGGGAGCCCCACGACGAGGGATCATTTTTCGTGAGTCGGACTGGCTTCTGATTCCCTTCAGTCTTGCCTGGGGTGGCTTCGCGATGTTCTGGACATTCTCCGTAATATCGATAGGCGCGCCTTGGTCGTTCATCCTGGTCGGCGCGTTGTTTGTTGTGATTGGCCTCTATCTCATCGTTGGCCGCTTCATCTACGATGCAACGGTGCGCAAACACACGTATTACGCTGTGAGCAGCGACCGGGTTGTGATCCTATCGGAGTTTCCAACCTCAAGCTCTAGCTCGATTGCCCTATCCACGCTGATGGATCTGTCATTTAACAGTAAGCCGGACCGATCCGGCACGATCACGTTTGGTGCGTACCATCCCATGTATCGGACCTTCGCCGGATTCAACTGGCCTGGGGCGCGGATCTATCGGCCCCCAAGCTTCGAATTCATTGATGATGTGAAGTCAGTCTACGATATTGTTCAGAAGGCCAAGCGCGACCGGAAAAATGGGCGAGTATGATCCAATGGTTGGTCGAAGATGCCGCCCCCCAGAGGGTTCGCGCGTTCAGGAACCCGGAGAGATTGACCTAACGCGGCAGAGGCGTCCGGCAGAACGTGTGGCTATAGCACGGCGCACAAAGCGAACACTTTTGAAGCATGCCTTCTTTAACACCCAGGTCAATCAGGCTCGCTGTGACGCGGCGCCAGGAACAGTGTCGTCCGGATCAGGGGCGTCCGATGGCTCAGCGACGGCTTCGTAGTGATCGAAAACCATCGTGTGTGACGCCTCCCCCTTACTCATCAGCTTGAGGTCGCTGCCGTAGCCAAGCATGTTTGCGAGCGGGGCCATTGCCGTCACGACTTCCCTGTTGCCACGAGTTGTCCTGCCAACAATCTGGCCGCGGCGGGCACTCAGGTCAGCAATCACAGAACCGAGAAGTGGTGTTTGTGTCACAACCTCTAAACGCATAATCGGTTCAAACCGCACCTTCCCGGCCTCGGTAACCACCTCACGATAGGACACTCGAGGCACACCGACAGTCACATCAAATCCGTGTTGACGCCGCAGGGTCTCCACCGCGATGTCCAGATGCTCCTCACTCATGCCTTTGATGATGATCTGGCCAGACCTTTCGTGGATACACACCTCGAGGGACTGATCCTGGTCGCTCATTTCGTGCAACGCGCTGATCATACGCGCTCGATTGACCTTCAATGTCGGTTCAACCGGGATTTCCACGAGGGGGCCAGATGTATCTTGAAGCTCCATGCAAACAGCTTCGCATCGCACAATCGCATCTTCAATACCAAGCCTCAAAACGGGTTTGGCAAGTCATTCCCTGCACAACTTCCTAAGGTTCGGCTGCAAGCGAACTCACCCCTCGAATTCGCCGTCGTTGGTTGCGGGGGCAGGATTTGAACCTGCGACCTTCAGGTTATGAGCCTGACGAGCTACCGGACTGCTCCACCCCGCGACACGTCGCACCAACGCCGCTTGGACGTTGGGAGAGCGGTATGTAGCAATCCGTTGCAGCTTTGTGAAGCTTTGAATGCAGGAA
This sequence comes from Hyphomicrobiales bacterium, assembly GCA_028285595.1. GTDB lineage: Bacteria > Pseudomonadota > Alphaproteobacteria > Rhizobiales > CAJQND01 > JAAEUE01. Next base: position 10,478 of record JANQOW010000055.1, on the reverse strand, counting down.
AATGACGCTTTTTCTCAAGCAAGGGCGCAACCCGCTCCGAACACCCGTCACGGTAAGCTGAGCTGGGCCGTGCGCCCGCCGTCCACCGTGTAAACCTGCCCGGTCACAAAAGCCGCGCCCTCCGAACAAAGCCAGACCACAAGCGCGGCAACCTCCGCAGGCGCGCCCGTCCGCCCCAAGGGGTGAATACGGCCGATATCAGCGCGGAAAGCGGCCGGATCCGGCCTCGCTTCAATGAAGTCCTGGTTCAGCTCGGTGTCTATCCAGCCCGGCGCAACCGCGTTGCAGCGGATCGCGTGCCGGCCGCAATCCACCGCCACCGCCCGGGTCAAACCATGGAGCCCTGCCTTCGACGCGCAATAGGCGGAATGAGCCGGATTGGCGGCCAGCCCTTCAATGGAACCGATATTGACAATCGACCCGCCCCCGCCCCGGCGCAGATGCGGCACGGCATGCTTGATCAGCAGGAAGGGCGCGGTGAGGTTCAAGGCCAGCGTTTGCTGCCACTGCTCCAAGCTCACCGTCTCGACATCTGCTTCCAGCATCATGCCCGCATTGTTCACCAGCACATCAAGCCGTCCGGCCCTCGCGACAACATCGCTGATGACCGCTCCAGGTGCCTCCGGATCGGCAAGATCGCAGCAGATGCTCTCAAAGCCCTCCGCCTCCCGGCGCTGCGCCGTGAACACCTGCATCCCGTCATCGCGCAAGGCCTTCGCGCACGCTGCGCCGATGCCCCCGCTTGCGCCGGTGACCAGCGCCACTCTCTCCCGGTGCTCGCTCATGACACGGGCTTGCCTCCGTTCACCTCAACCAGGCTGCCGCACATGTAGCGCGCCTGATCCGAGCAGAGGAACACCACAATATCGGCGATATCATCCGGCCGCGCCACACGGCCGAGCGGCACCGTCTTGCCGAGATCGTCGATCGCCGTGGCCGCATCAAGCCCGCGGACCTCAAACCCTGTGCGCAGCATGGGCGTGTCCACCTCGTTGGGGCATACGGCGTTCACACGAATGCCCTGGTGCGCATGATCGCGTCCAAGGCATTGGGTCATGGACGCAATGGCGGCCTTGGTCATGCAATAGACCAGATGCGCCGGCCCGGGATGCACGCCCCAGCAGGACGCCATGTTTACGATGGCCGAATTCTGAGCGCGCGCCAAAAGCGGGATGGCGGCCCGGCATATCCGAAACGGGGCCTCCACGTTCACCTTCAGCGACAGTTCCAGATCGTCATCGCTTGCATCGGTAATCACCCCGCGCCGCATGAGACCTGCATTGTTCACCACAATATCGAGACCACCAAGATGCTGCGCAGCTTCGCCGGGGAGCGCGTCGCAGTAAGCCGGATCGGTAAGGTCGCCTTCAAGCCGGATGTCGCCTGCCCCGGCCTCCAGCGTCCTATCGGCCAACGCCACCTCCGCGCCGGCCTCGCGCAGCGCATCCACGATCGCCCGCCCCATGCCGCCGCCTGCGCCTGTCACCAGCGCCTTCCTGCCCGCAAGAGCGCTCATGAAGCCTCGGGCAGTTTGAGATCCATCTCCAGCGGATCAGGCCGCACGAACAGCTCCAGATTGTCCCGCGACAGCTCCCAATGATCAAAGGCAAGCTTCTTGGCCGTTTGATCATCATGAGCCTGGATCGCCTCAATGAACTGGTCATGTTGCAGACACGCCGTCGCCAACCGCTCGCGCATGGTGTCATCCTTGGGCCGGTAGAACGTCTGGCCGATGCGCGCGTGGTCAATCAGCAGCCGCTGCAGGCTGGGTTCAAGATACTGATTATCGGCCATCTCCCCCATGATGAGATGAAACCTGTTGTTGCTGGTCACCATCTCTTCAGCGTTGCCCGCCTCCACAGCCGCGCGGAAAACATCCTGCGCCGCCCGCAACGCGTCCATCTGCTGGGGCTTCCAGTTCTCCGCCGCCAAGGCCGCGATTGATGAATAGATGGAAGGAGCGGTGCGGAAGAAGTCGCGCAGCGCCTTATAGCTCATGGAGGCAACAAAGGCCCCCCGGTTCTCCGCAATGGTCAGATAGCCCTCGCCCGCCAACTGGCGCAGCACATCTCTGACAGGGGTGCGCGACAACGCATAATCCCGGCTGATGGTCACCTCATCAAGGCTCTGGCCCGGCTCCAAATCCATGGTCAGGATCCGCCGGCGCAGACTGATGAGCAGCTCTTCCTTACTGGTCTTGTTCATAGCACCTCTGGGCCGTGTGCTGAGTTTGACGAAAAGCTATTGTACATATTGTGCACAATATGTATACATTAAATCGTACTGGTCATCCTATGAGAGTTTGGCAATGCGTTTTGAAGGCATCTACACCCCGATCGTCACCCCCTATAATGCGGACTTCTCCATCAACCGCGACCGCTTTGCCAACACGGTTGAGCATCTGATTTCCCACGGCGTAAGCGGCATCGTGCTGGCGGGCACCACGGGCGAATACTACGCTCAGACGGCAGAAGAGCGGATTGGCCTGATGGCCTTCACCATGGAGCGCATCAAAGGCCGCGTGCCCCTGATCATCGGCACAGGCGCCATGGCGACCGCTGAGAGCATCACCTACGCCGAAGAGGCAAAGAAGGCCGGCGCGGATGCCCTGCTGATCGCAACGCCGCCATATGCTTATCCAACCGAGCGGGAAATTGCTCTCCATGCTCTCGCCATAGACCGGGCCGCCAACCTGCCGGTTATGCTCTACAACTATCCCGGCCGCATGAGCGTCAACATGGGCGCGGAGACCTTCGACCGTCTCGGCCGCAGCCCCAATTTCTGCGCCATCAAGGAAAGCTCCGGCGATCCCAATCAGCTTCACATGCTGGCCCGGGACTACCCCCACATTCAGCTCAGCTGCGGCATGGATGACCAGGCGCTGGAGTTCTTTGCCTGGGGCGCGCGCTCTTGGGTTTGTGCCGGCTCCAACTTTGCGCCGGAAGCCCACATCGCGCTCTACAAGGCCTGCGCCGTGGAGGGCAATTTCGACAAAGGCCGGCGCATCATGTCCGCCATGCTGCCTCTGCTGCGTGTGCTCGAACAGGGTGGCAAGTTCGTCCAATGCATCAAACACGGCCTCACCCTTCGGGGCATTGAGGCCGGCCCGCCGCGCCGCCCGCTCCAGCCGCTCAACAAGGATGAGAAGCGCGAGCTGGCCGAAGTGATCAAAACCATGAATGTGGCGATCAACGCCATCGAGAAGGAGGCCTGAGATGTCTGATCTTCTGACCCGCGAAGAATATGCGGCCCTTGCCGGATCCATCGACTTTCCCCGCTCGGCCTTCATCGACGGAAAATTCGTCCCCGGCCGCGGCGCCAAGCTCGCCACGGTGAACCCCGCGACAGGCAAGACCATCACCGAGATCGCAAGCTGCAACAGCGCCGATGTGGACCTCGCCGTGGGCAAGGCGCGCGAGGCGTTCGACCAGGGACGCTGGGCCAAGATGCATCCCGCTGAGCGCAAGGAGGTGCTGATCCGCCTGTGCAAACTGATCACGCGGAACCGCCGGGAGCTGGCGGTGATGGAAAGCCTGGACAGCGGCAAGCCGATCCTGGATTGCGAAACCATCGACATCCCGGAAACCATCAACACAATCAAGTGGCACGCCGAGGCGATCGATAAGATCTATGACCAGACCGCACCGGCGGGCGAAGATGCCGTGGCCATGATCGTGCGCGAGCCCGCGGGCGTGGTGGCGGCTGTGCTGCCCTGGAACTTCCCCCTCCTGATGCTGGCCTGGAAGATCGGTCCGGCCTTGGCGGCGGGTAACTCAGTCATCGTCAAACCGGCCGAGCAAACCTCGCTCACCGCCCTGCGCGTCGCTGAACTTGCCATGGAAGCCGGCATCCCGCGCGGCGTTCTGCAGGTCCTGCCGGGCGATGGCCCGTCCACCGGTGAGCCGCTGGGATTGCACCCGGGCGTGGACATGGTGAGTTTCACCGGCTCCACAGAGACCGGGCGGCGCTTCCTGCGCTATTCGGCCGACAGCAACCTGAAACGCGTGGTCCTGGAGTGTGGCGGCAAGAACCCGGCCATCGTGCTGGACGATGCGGAGCATCTGGACCTGGTGGCCGGCCATGTGGTCAACGCGGCCTTCTGGAACATGGGCGAGAACTGCTCGGCCAACTCCCGCCTCATCGTCCATGCCGCCGTGAAGGACGCCCTCATGGAGCGCATCGTGGCGCGGGCCCGCGACTGGAAGACCGGAGATCCTCTGGACCCGGCCAACCACCTGGGCGCCCTGGTGGACAAGGAGCACTTCAAGAAAGTGAAGAGCTATCTGAAGGCCAAGGAGCCCGCGGTCATCGGCGGCGGTGCAAAGGACGGCTTCGTGGAGCCCACCATCTTTGATGATGTGAAACCGGCCAGCAAACTGGCGCGCGAGGAGATCTTCGGCCCCATCCTGTCGGTCATCACCGTCAACTCCTTTGAGGAGGCCCTGGAGGTGGCCAACGACACCGACTACGGTCTCACGGCAAGCGTCTTCACCGCCAACACCAAGCGGGCCCTGCGCGCCGCACGGGCCATCAAGGCCGGCACGGTGACCGTCAACTGCTACGGGGAAGGCGACATCACGACGCCTTTTGGGGGCTACAAACAGTCCGGCTTCGGCGGACGCGACAATGGCCTCCACGCCCACGACCAGTACACCGAAACCAAGACCATCTGGATCGACATCTCAGATGAGGCCCCCGCGGAGGAAGTGCAATGACCGCAGCCGCTGAAGCACGCGGCTCGCGCCGCGGCGGACGCCAGAGCCGGCGCGAGGCCCGCCAGGAGGTGCACGAGGCCATGCTGCCCGGCCTGAAGCGCAACCTGCCTCTGGTTGAGCCCCTCACGCCGGACCAGATCGAGCGCATCGATCAGGCCTCCATGCACATTCTGGAGAATGTGGGGGTCATTTTCCGGGACGATATCGCGGTTGAAGACTGGACGCGCGCCGGCGCCAAGCTGGACGGCGACCGGGTGTTCCTGGACCGCGGTCTGGTGAAGGAGCTGATCTCCTCCATCCCCTCAGATTTCACCTACCATGCCCGCGATCCGAAGAAAAACGTGGCGCTGGGCGGCCCCAACTCCATCTTCGTGCCCATGACCGGGGCGCCTTACCTGCGCGATCTGGACGATGTGCGCCGTGGCCCGACACTTGATGACCTGGCCATGTTCCACAAGCTCTCCCACATGCTGCCGGCGATCCATTCCTCCGCCCACCACATTGTGGAGCCCATGGACCATGTGGTCGCGCACCGCCACTTGCGCATCACCTATTCCTCCATGAAGCATTCCGACAAGACCTTCATGGGCATGACCACATCGGGAAAGAACGCCGAAGACGTGCTCGACATGTGCGCCATTCTCTTCGGTGAAGAGTTCATGGAAACCCACCCCGTGGTCACCGGCAATTGCAACGGCAACTCGCCCCTGGTGTGGGACGAGACCATGCTGAGCGCCATGCGCGCCTTCAACAAGCGCAACCAGCCCGTGCTCTGCTCGCCCTTCGTTTTAGGGGGCGCCAACACGCCGGCCTCCACGGCCCCCGCGGTGGCGCAGCTCAATGCAGAAGCGCTCTCGGCACTCGCCTACACCCAAGTGGTCCGCAAAGGCTGCCCGGCGATCTATGGCCATTATCTCTCAACGGTCTCCATGCAGTCCGGCGCCCCTATGGCCGGCACGCCGGAGATCAGCCTGATGAACTTCATGATCGGCCAAATGGCGCGGCACTACGGCGTGCCCTGGCGCACCTCCAACACGCTTGGCGGCGCCAAGACCTTGGACGCGCAGGCCGGCTATGAGAGCGCCACCACCCTGATGGCCGCCCTCATGGCGGGCGCCAACTACATCTGGCACTCAGCCGGCTGGAACGAAGCGGGCATGCATTGCTCGGTGGCCAAATTCATGATCGATGCCGAACAATGCGCCATGGGCCACCGCATGGTCGAAGGCATCCGGTGGGACGATTTCGACGAGGCCATTGCGGCGGTGAGCGACATTGGTCCCGGCGGCCACTATCTCGGCCACCCCCACACACTGGAGAACTTCCAGCGGGCCTTCTTCATGCCCAAGCTGTTCGACAACAACTCCATTGAGCAATGGGTCGCCGACGGTTCCAAGGACGTCACCACCCGGGCCTTGGAGCAAGCCCGCCTGCTCCTGTCGGAATATGAGGAACCCAAGCTCGACCCCGCCGTTGATGAAGCGCTGCTGGACTATATCGCCCGGCGCGAGCGCGAGATCCCGGCGGTCGATGCCCTGAACACCGAACACTGATGGGCAAGATCACCGTTACGAAGCTCCCCAAGGACCCCGGCCCGGCCGCCTGGAACGCCATTCTGCCGGCTGCTCCGGCCCCTCAGCCCTTGGAGGAGAACATTACCGCCGACTGGCTGGTGGTCGGCGGCGGCTTCACCGGGCTCGCCGTTGCCCGCCGTCTCAGCCAGCTCTGCAAAGGCGACAAGATCGTGCTGCTCGATGCCTGCCGCCTGGCGGAAGGACCGGCAGGGCGCAATTCCGGCTTCATGATCGACCTGCCCCATGACCTCTCCTCAGAAGACTATGGCGGCGCGGTTGAGGCAGACCGCACCCAGATCCGCCTCAACCGCAGCGCCATCGCCTTTGCCGAAGAGGCCGCGCGCGAATATGGCATGGCGGCCGAAGCCTTCCAGAAGGCGGGCAAGATCAACGCGGCCGCCAGTGAGAAGGGTCTGAAGCACACCCGGGACTATGCCGGCCATCTCACCAAGCTGGGCGAAGAGCACCGCTTTCTCGATGCCGCCGACATGCGCGCCCTCTCCGGTTCCAGCTACTACCAGGGCGGCCTCTTCACGCCGGGCACGGCCATGCTTCAGCCGGCCCTCTTCGTCCGTTCGGTGGGCGAAGGCTTGGCACCGGTCGTGAGCATCCATGAGAACTCCCCCGTCACCGCCCTGGAGCGCGAGGGCGCTGCCTGGCGCGCCATCACCCCCAAAGGCAGCGTCTCGGCTGCCCGGGTCATCCTGGCGGTGAACGGCCATGTGGAGAGCTTCGGCTTCTACCCGCGCCGTCTCATGCACATCTTCCTCTACGGTTCCATGACGCGCGCGCTTACCGATGCAGAGATCGAGACGCTCGGCGGTGAGCCCACCTGGGGCTTCACCCCCGCCGATCCCCTGGGCACCACATTACGCAAGATCTCCGGCACCGGCGGCACCCGCATTGTGGTGCGCAACCGGGTGACCTTCGATCCGGGCCTGGAAATTCCCGAGCCACGGATTGCGCGCATGGGCCAGACCCACGACAAGTGCTTTGCCGCCCGCTTCCCCAACCTAGCCAACGTTGAGATGGAATACCGCTGGGGCGGGCGCCTCTGCCTCAGCCGCAACAATGTGGCCGCGTTTGGAGAGCTTGATCAGGGCCTCTACTCAGCCTGCTGCCAGAACGGGCTTGGCGCGGCCAGGGGCACCTTGTCGGGCATGCTGTCCGCGGAACTGGCCGCCGGTCAGCCGTCGGAGTTTGTGGACCTGCTGCTGGCCGAAGACCAGCCCACGAAGCTGCCGCCGGAGCCCTTGGCCTCCCTTGGGGCCGCTGCCGTGATGCGCTGGGGGGAGTATAAGGCCGGCGCCGAACTCTAAGCTCACACCGACCCCCTGGCCGAGAAGGTCCCCGCTTTCGCAGGGACGCGGAGAGAGGCAGGGCGTTACAAGCAGTTTTGTCATCCCGGAATTTTGCGAAAGCAAAATATCCGGGACCCAGTGCCGAGACCCTCTGAAGTGCGCTGCTCTGGATCCCCGCGTTCGCGGGGATGACGGGGGAGGTGGCGCCGGATCCCCTGCGAAAGCAGGGACGCCGTAAGGATCGCTAGTCCTCCTGAGCAAATGCGTATAGCGTAGCGCCAAAAGGAGGCCCCCATGGCGCAACTGACCTTGAAGGCTGCACAGACCATCATAGACGCCGCGCTCGGCGGCCAGCGCACCGGCCCGGACCGGCGCATTGCCGTTGCCGTGTGCGATCCCGGCGGCCATCCGCTGGCCTTGGGGCGCGAAGAAGACGCACCTCCCCTCTTGGCCCACATTGCCCAGGCCAAAGCCTTCACCTGCACCGCCTATGGCAAGAGCACCGATCTGGTGCGCCAATGGGCCGAAGACACGCCGATCTGGTTCCACGGGGTCGCCCGCGTCGCCGAGCAGCGCATGGGCCTTCCGCTCATCGGCTCCAAGGGCGGGGTCTTTGTGAAGGATGCGGACGGCAAGGTGCTGGGCGCGGTGGGCGTTGCCGGAGAGGCCGGTGAGCGCGACGAGGCTCTCGCCTGTCTCGGCATTGAGGCGGCAGGCTTTATGCCTGATGCCGGCTGAGGCGCCATGCCGCCGCCCCTCCATACGCCCTATGACGGCAGCACCAAGCCGTTCACACTGGCGCTCACCACGCTGGACCCCGATGATTGGATCGAGGTGGACGACACCCTCGGCGCACAGCTTGACGAGAAGGATCGCCTGTTCGCAGCCGAGCACGGCCGGGTGTTCCAGGCCGAAGCAAGCTCCGTGGACGCCCAGGCCGAAGTGCTCGACATGTTCATGGACTATCTGCCTCAGCGCTACCCGGAGCAGTACCAGCGCCGCGGCGACAGCATCACCATCCTGCCCACCGGACGGACCTACGCCCGCGCCGAGTATGCCGCGCGCCCGCTGGAGCTGGCAGCGCGGCTCGTGCAGGACGATCTGGTTCTCATGCACAAGCAAGACAGTGAGCACAGGCTCATCGCGGCCGCCTTGTGCTTTCCCTCCTCCTGGTCGCTGGCGGAAAAGTTCGGCAAGCCCATGGCCGATATCCACGCCCCCGTACCCGGCTTCGGCCGCGGCGGGCGCACGGCCGAACGGATCGAGCGCGTCTTCTCCAACCTGAAACCAGACCAGCCCGTCCGGCGCTTCAACTGGTCGCTCTACGACAGCGCCGACCTCTACTATCCGGAGCGCAGCCACACCAAATCCGGCCTCTTCAACGAGGACGGCACGCCAAACATCTGGCTGCGCGTGGAGCGCCAGACCTTGCGGCGCATGCCGGCCTCCGGCACCATCCTCTTCACCATCAAGATCTGCGTCGACCCGCTCAGCGCCTTGCAGGACCATGCAGACGGCCCGCGCCTGGCCGATGGCCTCAAAGACCTCATCGAAGCGCTCGATGCCGATCAGACCGCGTACAAAGGCCTGACCGGCCAGCGCGGCCAAGTGGCAGCGGCACTCCGCAAACTGGCGACCTGAGATCACATGCTCCGTCTGGCCCTACACGCGCTCGTATTCATCGCCCTCACCCTCTTGACCCAATTGGGCGGCATTGCCTATGCGGTCGCCATCCTGTCCGTCTCCCACGTGCCCAACAGGGCCGTGGCGGGCTTAAGCGCGCTCGGGCTCTTCCTGGCCGGCTACGCACTGCTGCACGTTGCCGCCGAACGCACAGCGCACCTGCATGGGCGCGTGCCGCTGCCCTGCACCACATCCCCAGACGCTGACCTTCAAATCGCCAACAGGCTCTATTGCGTCCTGAACCGCCATTATGTGCGCCCGGAGCTTCTCGCCGTAACCAAAGCCCTGGCCGCCCACATGGCCGAAAAGCATGGCGCGGCAACCATCGCCCTGGACGCCAATTTTCCGTTTATCGACGGCTTTCCGCTGTTGCCGCATCTCTCGCACGATGATGGCCGCAAGCTCGATCTGGCGTTCTCCTATGGCGATGCTGGCGGGCGATACCAGCGGGGCCTGATCCCCTCCCCCATCGGCTATTGGGGGTTCGAAGAGCCGCAAGCCGGTGCCGATCAACCCTGCCAGGGACGCGATGACCTTTTGAGCCTGCGCTGGGACATGGCCTGGTTCCAGACCTACCTGAAACCTGCCCGCCTGGACCGGGAGCGCACGGCAGCCGCGCTGCGCTGGCTCTCCACCGAGGGCAAGCGGCAGGGCGTTGAGAAGATCCTGCTTGAGCCTCACTTGAAGCAGTCGCTTGGGCTGGAGAGTGATATCATCCGCTTTCAAGGCTGCCGCGCGGCCCGGCATGATGACCACATCCACTTTCAGGTGAGCCCATAACCGCGGAGAGGGGTGCGCCGGGTGGTGGAGGATGGATAAGTCAACCACCAAGGCCAAATAGGCTGGATTTCGCTTCTCGTTCATAGGGTTACGCGAAATTGGGTTCGTTTCGCAGAATCGCACCTTTCGTGGCCGCCCCCTCGCGGGCGTGAGTCACCCTTTAAGGCCAAATAGCGCTGATTTTGAATGTAAAACAGCAGCTTACGCGAAATTGGGTTCGTTCGGATACACACACATTTCGTGGCATAATAAACCATAAAGTGGCACTTCACTCCGTCATCCGCGCATCCCCTCCGTCATCTAACACCCCCGTCATCCCCGCAATTCCCCCGTCATCCCCGCGAACGCGGGGACCCAGGGGCGGTTAACTCTGAGCTGTGCGGCTCCTGGGTCCCGGATATTTTGCTTGCGCAAAATTCCGGGAT
>JANQOW010000042.1 GCA_028285595.1 Hyphomicrobiales bacterium | reverse complement strand
CGTTTGCCCGCGAGCATAACCTCAAGATCATCTCCGTGGCCGACCTCATCGAATATCGCCAATCGCGCGAGCGGCTGGTGGAGCAGGTTTCCACCTACGAATTCCAGACCAGGATCGGCACCGCCACCGCAATCTCCTACACCACGCCGTTCGACACCATCGAGCACCTTGCCGTCACCTTCGGGGACGTCTCCAGCGGCGAGGGCATCCCCGCGCGCCTGCACCGAGAAGACGTGCTGGAGGACGCACTCGGTGACCGCGCCACTCTGGAGCGCATGTACGACTGGTTCGAGCGCGAGGGCCGCGGCATTCTCATCTATCTGAGGGTGGGCGCCGCCGGCGTGCCGGGCTCCTACCTCAGTGAGGATACGAACGAGGAAGACACGGCCTCGTCGCGCAGCCGCGAACAGGTTTGGCGCGACATCGGCCTCGGCGCCCAGATCCTGAGAGATCTCGATGTGAAATCCATCAAGCTTCTGGCCTCGCGCGACCGCACCTATGTGGGCCTGTCAGGCTTCGGCATTGAAATCGCGGAGACCGAGCTGATCGAAGGCGAACAATGAGCTGGATCAAGACGGTTCCCTACGAAGAAGCGACCGGCCGCCTGAAGACCCTCTATGACCGGGTGAAGGGACCGGACGACAATGTGGACAACATCATGATGGCCCACAGCTTGCGCCCCCATTCCATGGAAGGGCACATGGCCATCTACAAGAATGTGCTGCACCATTCCGGCAACCAGATCCCCAAATGGTTCCTGGAAACCTTGGGCGTGTGGGTCAGCCTCCTCAACAAATGCGACTATTGCGTTGAGCATCACTTTTCCGGCCTGAAGCGCCTTCTCGGCGGCGACGATAAAGCCGACGCCATCCGCGCCGCATTGGAGGCGGGCTCCATCGAAACCACACCGCTCAGCGCCCGCGAGCAGGCGGCCCTGCGCTACGCCCGCATGCTGACCGAGACCCCGGCGGATTTGAAAGAAGCGGACATCGAAACCCTGCGCACGGCCGGCTATGACGACGGAGAGATCCTGGAGATCAACCAGGTGAGCGCCTACTTCGCCTATGCCAACCGCACGGTGCTCGGACTTGGATGCTCCACGGACGGGGATGTTCTGGGCCTCTCGCCCAACGATTCAGAAAACCCTGACGATTGGTCCCACACCTGAACCGTTAGCTCAGGCCCCGCTCTATCAGCGACGCCACGGCCACGGCCGCCACGCTGGCGCCCGCGCCGAACAGCACCAGCTTCCAGGCATCCTGGCGCCGCTTCAATCCCGGCCAGCCCAAAGGCTTGATAAGCTGAATGAGCGCCACGGCGGCGGCGATCACCATGATGATTTTCGACATGGAAGGCACCTTGAAACGACAAACGCAAACATAGCCGGTCTGCACGGTTAGGGATAGACTCTCAGCGCGCAACGAAATATCTATGCTCCCACAAGAACAAACCCCGTTAGCGGATGAACTCACCCAAAAAATAGAGAGGACGCACCGTGGCCTTCGAACTCCCTGATCTTCCTTATGCTTATGACAGCCTTGGTCCCTACATGTCTGCAGAGACCCTGGAATTCCACCACGACAAACACCACAACGCTTATGTTGTGAACGGCAACAAGCTGCTTGAAGAGTCTGACCTGAAGGGCAAGTCCCTGGAAGAGGTTGTGGCGGCCTCCTACAATGGCGGCGCCGGCGGCGGCCTGTTCAACAATGCCAGCCAGCACTGGAACCACATCGAATTCTGGCAGTGGATGAAGCCCAATGGCGGCGGCGCCATTCCCGGCGAACTGGAAGCCAAGATCAACGAAGATCTGGGCGGCGTGGACGCCTTCAAGCAGGCCTTCATCCAGGCCGGCGTCACTCAGTTCGGCTCCGGCTGGTGCTGGCTCATCTTGAACAATGACGGCAAGCTGGAAGTCACCAAGACGGCCAACGGCGTGAACCCGATCGCTCTGGGCGCCGGTACCGCGCTTCTCGGCTGCGATGTGTGGGAACATTCCTACTACATCGACTACCGCAACCGCCGCCCTGACTATGTGGAAGCCTTCGTGGAAAACCTGGTCAACTGGGAGCGGGTTGCTGAGATTTACGGCAACGCGTCCAGCTAAAACAATTTCCCCCACATCCTTGCGGCGAGCCGGGGTGTGGGGGAAAGTAAACCATCAAGGCCAAATAGCGCGAATTTACGCGATAATTCAGGGCCTTACGCGAAATTGGGTTCGTTTCGCAGACTCGCACTTTTCGTGGCAACAATATCAACTATTTAGTGGCGTCTTCAAAACCGGCACCGCCGGTCTTTTCAGATCAGGCCTCTTTCGGAGCGACCAGCTTCATCGCCACGACAACGCACAGCGCCAGGACCCCGGGGATCACCGCAAGCCAGGTCCCCCCAGCCGCAAGACCGGCGGTGCCGGCCCACATGATCGAGGCGAACGCTTCGCCCAATGTGGCGGTGCGCGAAGAGATTTGGCGACGGCGAAACAAGGTCCGCTTGGCTTGAACCCGAAACCAAAGCTGGATGGCGGTGGCCGAGCCCGCGGCCAGAAGAATGCCGGCCGCCGCGGCAACGGCCTGGTGCATCGAAACGAATGCCATGGCCACAATGAACGGCGCCGCCACGATAGCGATGATGGAGAGCACCGCCTCAACCTTGGCCCAGATAATGGCCCGCTCGCTCACCGGCGCGGTGGCCACCAGATCGGGAGCGTCTTCTCCGGAAATGGCAAGCCAGGCCAGGCCGCCTGCAAGCTGACCTGATGCCATCACCAACACCGTGATGATGATCACCAGAACCCCTGAACTCTCCCCGTAATAGAGCCACAGCATCATGGCCGGCGGCAGCAGGTAAAGGATCTGCATCAGCGTTTGCGAGATCAGCCAGGGATCGCGTTTCAGCAGCACCCATTCCTTGGCGCGCAAAGCCCGGCGCGGGCTCATGGCTCTGAAGCCGGCCGCGCGGCGCGTCTCGTGGTGCTTGACCTCACTGACCCCGGCGGCAGAGACCGCATGGTCTCCAAAGCTTGCCGAGCTCATGGCGATCACCACGGCAAACAGCCCGAATGCGCCTGCGGCCAGGCCGGCAAGCGCGCCAATGTCGCCCATGGCGGCCCGGGCCGGCAGCCAGAGCCAGCTCGTCACCTCCGGGGCAAGGGCAATCACTTCCGGCGACTGCAAAAGCGTGAAGCGTGACAGGCTGCCGTAATAGACAATGGCCACGGCCTGAATGCCGATGATGAAGCCGGCGCCCACAATGGCGGCCACGATCTGGGATATCAGCCGGGTGCGTTTGGGCCCCACGGTGCGGAAAAGCGCGAGCACACTGAGCACCGCGAGGGCTGCGGCCAGGGCTGCAAAACTCGCCATAACCCCATAAGCGGCGAACCAGTGCCAGCCATCGCGCAGGATCAACATGTTGATGAAGGGTGCCGCAATGAGCCCGGACAGCATCAGGGTGGAGAGCCCGATCGCACCGGTTCTGATAGCAAACAGCCGCCGCGATGAGGCCGGCGACGACAAGATCAAGTCCAGATCAGAGCGCGCGTAGTAGGCCCGCGTAACCGATTCCATGGCTTGGGAGAGCATCAGTGTGAAAAACAACAAACCGCCGCCACTCAGCAGCACCAGATTGGGCTTGGTGAGCGCCACGCCGTTGGCGGCCCAGGCATCGACAATTGTGCCGGCAATCCAATGGGCCCCTGCGGCCATGGCCGTCAGCACCAGGGCCAGCAGCATCTCCTTGCCGCGCTTGCCGGCGGTCATCATCGACAGCCAGTCGCGCCAGACCAGGTTCAGCTCATGACGGGCGAACCAGGTGAGCGTGGTGGGCGCAGCCATCAGGCGGCCTCGGCGTGTTCTGCCACAAGATTGAGGAACACATCCTCAAGGCTCGAGCCGTCCTGGCCGGCCTTGGCGCGCAGCTCGTCCAGAGTGCCTTCGGCAATCAGGCGGCCCTCGGCAATCACCCCGATGCGCTCAGCCATGCGTTCGGCCACTTCCAGAATATGTGTAGTCATAATAACCGTCACCCCGCCGCGCACCCGGTTAAGCAGAACGTCCTTCACCAGGCGGGCCGAGCCGGCATCAAGGCCGGTGAGCGGTTCATCCAGAATGATCAGCTTAGGATCGTGCACCAGGGCACCGGCCAGCGCCACCTTCTGGCGCATGCCCTTGGAAAAGCCGCCGCAGCGCTCGTGGGCATGGGGGGCCAGCTCCAGCCAGTCCAGCAATTCGCTGGCCCGGCGTTCCGCCTCCCCGGCATCGATGTCCCAAAGGCCGGCAACGAATTCCAGATATTCATAAGGGGTCAGCTTGTCGTAGATCATGGGCTCATCGGAGACCCAGGCCATGATCTTCTTGGCGGCCACGGGATCGCGCTTCACATCGACCCCAAAGACCGAAATCGCCCCCTCATCTGGCATCAACAGGCCTGAGACCATGCGCAAAGTGGTGGTTTTGCCGGCGCCGTTGGGGCCCAACAGCGCGTAGAACTCGCCGCCTTTCACCCGAAGATCAAGGCCGCGCACGGCGGGCCGGTCAAAGCTCTTCTCCAGGCCGGAAATCTCCAGCGCCCATTCCGCCGCAACCATTGCCCCAACTCCCGCTACTCAACACGCAACTCACAAGCGTCCAAGCCTACACGGCCCTGGTTGCCACTTTGTGAACCCGCGCCGTGCAATTCGAGCTGTTTTGGCGGCGTTACAAATCGGTCATCAAACCATCGTCCGCCTGAAGGCTGGCTGTCGCACGGGTTTGCGAGACTGCACGTCCCCCCACTTTTCAAGACACGGAAATGGAGCGAAACATGTCCGATAAACTCCTCCTCACCCGGCGAAACGTTATGGCCGCGTCTTCAGCCGCCGCCTTTTCCCTGGCCCTGCCCTCTTATTCGCTGGCCAATGCCCGGCCTCGGTTTACCCACGGTGTCCAGTCCGGCGATGTGGACATGAGTTCGGGCATGATCTGGACCCGGGTCGACCGGCCTTCAAAGGTCATGTTCGAGGTCTCCACCACTGAGAGCTTCGCCAACGCCATCAAGCTGCCACCCATGGACGCGCTGCCGCAGAGCGATTTTGCGGTAAAACGCCTGCTGGCCGACTTGCCGTCCGACCAGGACATCTTCTACCGCATGGTGGCCGCGGACCTCTCCAACATGTCCATCACCTCAGAGCCCATTGTCGGCCGGTTCAAGACCGCGCCAGCCTCGCGCCGCGATGTGCGGTTTGCCTGGTCCGGCGACACGGCCGGCCAGGGCTGGGGCATCGACGATATGGGCATGGCCACCTATGCCACCATGGCCAAGCACCGGCCCAACTTCTTCATCCATTCCGGCGACACGGTCTATGCAGACGGTCCCATGAAGGACGAGGTGGACCTCAAAGACGGCTCCAAGTGGCGCAACACGGTGTTGATCGATGAAAAGCGCAAGGTGGCCGAGACCCTCGATGAATTCCGTGCCCAATGGAAGTACAACATGATGGACACTCATGTTCAGGCCATGAACGCGGTCTGTCCCACCTTCTTCCAGTGGGATGACCATGAGGTGGTCAATAACTGGTCCGGCTCCAAGGACCTCACCAATGATGACCGGTACACGGAGAAATCCGTGCCGGTGCTCACCGCCCGCGCGGCCCGGGCCTTCCATGAGATGACCCCGCTGCGCATTACGCCGGCAGAGCCCGGACGGGTCTATCGCAAGATCTCCTATGGCCCGCTCCTGGATGTGTTCTTCCTGGACCTGCGCTCCTACCGCGGCCCCAATGGCCCTTCCATGGAAACCGAGCTGACGCCCGATGCCCGCATTCTGGGCGAGCGGCAAGTGGCCTGGTTGAAGCGGGCGCTCGCCAACTCCAAGGCCACCTGGAAGGTCATCGCCTCCGACATGCCCATCGGTCTGATCGTGTGGGACAACTGGAAGGAGAAGGCCGGTGCTGAGGCCGTGGCCAATGGCGACAGTGGTCCCGCCAAGGGCCGCGAGCTGGAGTTTGCAGATCTCCTGCGCTTCATCAAAACCGCCGGCATCACCAACACGGTCTGGTTCACCGCCGACGTGCACTACACCGCGGCGCATTACTATGATCCCAACAGGGCGCAGTTTCAGGACTTCAACCCGTTCTGGGAGTTTGTCTCCGGTCCGCTCCATGCGGGCACGTTCGGCCCCGGCGCTCTGGATGGCACGTTCGGCCCGCAAGCCAAGTTCTTCAAGGCCCCCACCAAGGAGCAAGGCGCGAACCTGCCACCCTCCATGGGTCTGCAGTTCTTCGGCCTTGTGGACATTGACGGCCAGACCGAACAGATGACCGTCCGCCTGATGGACCGGGCAGATGAGGAGCTCTACAAGGTGACGCTCGATCCCACACGCAGTGTCTGATCAGGCCCCCTAAACCGGCCGCCCCCGGCGGCGCCCGATGAGACTGCGGGCGGTGGCCTGGGAGCGGGCCACCAACAGGCCGCTGACGATGATGATGGCGATGCCGGTCCAGGCGACGGCATCCGGGAAGTCGCCGAACCACAAGAAGCCGACAATCACGGCGGCCACGATCTCAAAATAGCCGAACGGGGCCAAGGTTGAGGCCTCGGCGCGGGCAAAGGCGGCGAGCAGAACCGACTGGTTGAGCGCGGTGACCCCGCCCAGGATCAGGAGCAGGAGAACCGCCTGCAAGCTGACCTCCTGCCAGAAGAACGGGGCCAGAAGGCCGAGTACGATGGTGCCCACGAGGGCGCCGAATGTGGATGTGGTGATCACCCCGGAGACGAGCGCGAGCTTGCGGCTGATCACCAGTTGCACCGCCACGCAACAGCCGCACAGCACCGCCCAGAGCGCATAAACGTTCACCCCGTCAAAACCGGGCTTCATGATGATCAGCACCCCCAGAAAGCCTCCGGCCACACCGGCCCAGGCGATGCGCGGCACCTTCTCAGCCAGCGCAAAGGGCGCCAGGGCCGTCACCAGGAAGGGATAGACATAGAGCAGCGCAATGGCATCGGCGACGGGCATCCCCACGGCGGCGGCCACAAAGGCAAGCGTGCCCAGACATTGGATCACCCCGCGGGCGATCTGCAATCCCGGGCGCGGCGGCCAGAACACCAGCGTACCCCGGCGCCATAGGGCCACGGGCAGCATGATGGCGAGATAGACCACATAGCGCCCGAAGGTCACCATCACTTCCGGCAGCAGCGGCGTGAGCGCCTTGAAGATGGCGCCGTTCACCGCACCGAGGGACACCCCGAGGATCACCAGTGCGATGCCCACCAGGGGAGCATTCGCATCGCGCCTTGAAGAGGTGTCTGTGGTGGTCATGATCAGGGCCGTGGCCGGAGTGGAGCAAAAATGCTAGAGCAGTTTTTTGCTCAAGGAAAGCGCTCAATGCGCAAAGGAGAAGGCCCGCGATGCCCCGCACCGTTCTGAAACCCGCCAGCCTGGATTTCCAGCCTCGCCCCACCTACCCCTATTCCCCAGGTGCCAAAGGCGGCGGAATGATCTTCACCGCCGGTCAGGTGGCCTGGGACGCAACCGGCGAGGTGACCGGCATCGGCGATGTACGCGCGCAGACCATCCAGACTTTGGCGAATGTTGAGGCGGTGCTGAAAGAGGGCGGGGCCACCTGGGATGATGTGGTGAAGTGCAATGTTTATTTGAAGGATATGGCGGACTTTCAGATCATGAACGAGGAGTTCGCCAAGATCTTCCCGAACGATCCCCCGGCAAGGACCACGGTCCAGACGCCCCTGGCGGAGGAGACCATGCTGGTGGAGATCGAGGCGGTTGCGGTTGTGGGGGAGTAGGGGAACGCGGCGTTGCCCCTTCCGTCATCCCCGCGAACGCGGGGACCTAGGGGCAACCACCCTCCGAGCATGCCGCTCTAGGTCCCGGATATTTGCTGGCGCAAATTCCGGGATGACGTGATGGTGCCACGTCGCCTACCCCCGCTTTCCCCTCCATCATCTCAACTATCCCCTCCATCATCCCCGCTTCCCCCCGTCATCCCAACTGTCCCCTCCGTCATCCCCGCCTTCCCCTACGTCATCCCCGCTTTCCCCTCCGTCATCCCCGCGAACGCGGGGACCTAGGGGCAGCCACCCTCAGAGCACGCCGCTCTGGGTCCCGGATATTTGCTGGCGCAAATTCCGGGATGACGGTGTGGGCTACCCCCGCCTGCGTGCGCAGGGGAGCGGAAACCGAACCCCGCGTTCCTGCGAAAGCAGGAACCTTCTGAGCGACAGGAGTGGTCCCGGCCATGGGCCCTCGCGTACGCAAGGGCGCGAGCCAAGTACTTACCCCTCCATCATCCCAACTGTCCCCTCCGTCATCCCCGCTTTCCCCCCGTCATCCCCGCGAACGCGGGGACCTAGGGGCAGCCACCCTCTAAGCACGCCGCTCTGGGTCCCGGATATTTGCTGGCGCAAATTCCGGGATGACGGTGTGGCTACCCCCGCCGCGCCTCGTCGATATAGCCTAAGAACATCGCCACGGTCAGCGCGCCCAGATAGGACGTTACCCCCGTCCCCACATCGAGCGGCGGGTTCACCTCCACAAAGTCAAACCCCACCACATTGAGGCTCGAGCTGATCGCTTTCAGCGCCTCCTGCATCTCCTCAAACGTCAGCCCGCCCGGTTCCGCCGAGATACACCCCGGACAGAGCGACATGTCATAGGCATCAATATCGATGGTCACATAGCAATCATCCCCGGCCGGCAGATGATCCACAATGGATGCCGCACCGTTCCGCCGGATCTCCGGCATGGTCACGATGCGTCCGCCATTGGCCCTGGCATCATCGGCGTTCTGCTTCATGTCCCGCATGGAACGGATGCCCACCTGGGTGAGGCTGGTCACATGCTCCATCTGATGGATCAGGCGCATGGAGGTGGAGTTGGTGTAGGTCAGCCCCTCCGTATCGGGCGTGTAGTCCAAATGGGCATCCAACTGGATCACATGCATGGGCGCCTCGTAGGCCCGCACCACCGGATAGGTGAGCGTATGATCTCCCCCCAGCACGATGGGCATGGCGCCGCGCCCGCGAATGGCGATCACGTCCTGTGTGAGGTTCGCCATGGTGAGATCGCCCCGGCTGGGGGCCACATCCACGTCCCCGCAGTCCACGATCCGCCGTTCGGCCATGGCCTCGCGCAGATATTCCTTATCCTCGGCAATGTCATAAAGCGCGCCGCCGCCGAAGCGTAAGGAATGCTCCCGCACCGCCCGGGCACAGAAGCGCGATCCTCCCACAAAGGGCGAGCCATCGTCGTACGGCACACCGAGAACCGCATAGTCCGCGTCCAATGTGCCGATATCATCGCAGTAATCGCTTCTGAGAAAGGTCGGCACGCCGCTATAGGCCCGGTTGAGCCGGCCATCAGCTCCGCGCATGTTTGCTGTCATAGTCTTCACCTCCAACGCTAAAGGGGTCTGCCTGCCAGAGTCTTTAGTAGGCTTGCAGTTGCCCTGCAATCGCGATAGGACAAAGGCATAATTTTGCTGCATTGCGGCATGGCGGAACCAAGACTCAATTTCAAGCAACAGGGAAGACTTATGGCGCGCAACAAGATTGCACTCATTGGTGGCGGGATGATTGGGGGCACGCTTGCCCATCTGGCCGGACTGAAAGAACTGGGCGATGTGGTGATCTTCGACATTGTCGATGGCCTGCCCCAGGGCAAAGCGCTGGATCTGGTGGAATCCTCTCCCGTTGAAGGCTTTGACAGCCACATGTCCGGCACCCAGAAATATGCCGGCATTGAGGGCGCCGATGTGGTGATCGTCACCGCCGGCGTGCCGCGCAAGCCCGGCATGAGCCGCGATGACCTCTTGGAAATCAACCTTAAAGTGATGGGCCAGGTGGGCGCCGGCATTGCCAAATATGCCCCCGATGCCTTCGTCATCTGCATCACCAACCCGCTGGACGCCATGGTTTGGGCCCTGCGCGAGGCCTGCGGGCTGCCCCACAACAAGGTGGTGGGCATGGCCGGCGTGCTCGACAGCGCCCGCTTCCGCTACTTCCTGGCCGAAGAGTTCAACGTGTCGGTGGAAGATGTTACCGCGTTTGTACTGGGCGGACACGGCGACAGCATGGTGCCGCTGACCCGCTATTCCACCGTGGCCGGCATCCCGATCCCCGATCTGGTGGCCATGAAATGGACCAGCGCCAAGCGCATTGACGAGATCGTCCAGCGCACCCGCGACGGCGGCGCCGAAGTGGTGGGCCTTCTGAAGACCGGCTCGGCCTATTACGCCCCGGCCTCTTCGGCCATCGCCATGGCGGACAGCTATCTGAAAGACAAAAAGCGGGTTCTGCCCTGCGCGGCCCACCTTGACGGTGAATATGGCCAGAAAGACCTCTATGTGGGCGTGCCGTGCGTCATCGGCAAAGATGGCGTGGAGCGCATCGTGGAAATCAAGCTCGACAAGAACGAGCAGTCCGCCTTCAACAAATCGGTGGACGCGGTGAAGGGCCTCGTGGACGCTTGCAAGAAAATCGCACCGGACCTTGGCCGCTGAATACGCTAAGGTGACAAGGCCAAGGAGGGGAGAATAGATGAATATCCACGAATATCAGGCCAAAGAACTGCTGCGCGGCTTCGGCGTGCCCACCGGGCACGGCTACCCGGCGTTCACGGTCGATGAGGCCGTTGAAGCGGCGGAAAAGCTGGGCGGCCCTGTTTGGGTGGTCAAAGCGCAGATCCATGCGGGCGGACGCGGCAAAGGCGGCGGCGTGAAGGTGGTCAAATCCATCGACGAAGTGCGCACCGAGGCTGACCGCATTCTGGGCATGAACCTGGTGACCCACCAGACCGGACCTCAAGGCAAGGAAGTGGGCCGGCTTTACATCGAAGCCGGCAGCGCCATTGCCCGCGAGCTCTATCTCTCCTGCCTGGTGGACCGGGCCACCTCGCGCATCGCCTTCATCGCCTCCACTGAAGGCGGCATGGACATTGAGGCGGTGGCTGCGGAAACCCCTGAGAAGATCCTCACCATCACGGTGGATCCGGCCTCCGGTTTCAGCCCCTATGTGGGCCGCGACATTGCCTATGCCCTGAAGCTGGAAGGCGATCAGGTCAAGCAGTGCGTCAAGCTGATCTCCAACCTATACAAGGCTTTCACGGAAAGCGACATGAGTTTGTTGGAGATCAACCCGCTCGTGGTCACCGAAGGCGGCGAACTGCTTTGCCTGGATGCCAAGGTGAACTTCGATTCCAACGCACTCTATCGCCACAAAGACCTCGAAGAGCTGCGCGACGAGACCGAAGAGGACGAAAAAGAGCTGGAAGCCTCCAAGTTCGACCTTAACTACATCGCGCTGGACGGCAAGATCGGCTGCATGGTGAACGGCGCCGGCCTCGCCATGGCCACCATGGACATCATCAAGCTCTATGGCTCAGAGCCCGCCAACTTCCTGGACGTGGGCGGCGGCGCCACCACGGAGAAGGTGACGGCGGCCTTTAAGATCATCACCTCAGACCCGCAGGTTGAGGGCATTCTGGTGAACATTTTCGGCGGCATCATGCGTTGTGACGTGATCGCCGAAGGGGTGGTCACCGCCATTAAGGATGTGGGGCTGCAAGTGCCTCTGGTGGTGCGCCTTGAGGGCACCAATGTGGAGAAGGGCAAGAAGATCCTCACCGACAGCGGCCTCAACGTCATTCCGGCCGACGATTTGAACGACGCGGCCCAGAAGATCGTCGCTGCCGTGAAGGAGGCCGCATAATGTCTGTTCTCGTCAACAAAGACACCAAGGTCATCTGCCAGGGCATCACCGGCAACACCGGCACCTTTCACACCGAACAGGCGATCGCCTACGGCACGCAGATGGTGGGCGGGGTCACCCCCGGCAAGGGCGGCAGCACCCATCTGGACCTGCCGGTTTTCGACACGGTGGCCGAAGCCAAAGAGGCCACCGGCGCCAACGCCACGGTGATCTACGTCCCGCCTCCCTTTGCGGGCGATGCCATTCTGGAGGCCATTGCCGCTGAACTGGATCTCGCCGTCTGCATCACCGAGGGCATTCCGGTGATGGACATGGTGAAGGTCAAGCGGGCCCTCACCGGCTCCAACACCCGCCTGGTGGGGCCCAACTGCCCGGGCGTGATCACGCCGGATGAATGCAAAATCGGCATCATGCCGGGCCACATTCACAAACCCGGCTCGGTCGGCATCGTCTCGCGCTCCGGCACCTTGACCTATGAGGCAGTGGCGCAAACCACAGCCGCAGGGCTCGGTCAGTCCACCTGCATCGGCATTGGCGGCGACCCGGTGAACGGCACAAACTTCATTGACTGCCTGGACATGTTCCTGGGCGATGACGACACCCATTCCATCGTAATGATCGGTGAAATCGGGGGCACGGCGGAAGAAGAAGCCGCTGAATTCCTGAAAGCCAGCAAGGTGAAAAAGCCCGTGGTGGGCTTCATCGCCGGTGTCACCGCGCCTCCCGGACGCCGCATGGGCCATGCGGGCGCGATCATTTCCGGCGGCAAGGGCGGTGCCGAAGACAAAATGGAAGCCATGCGTTCAGCAGGAATTGAAGTTGCAAATTCACCTGCAGCCCTTGGCACGACACTGCAAGAAGTCTTAAATAGATAGTCCGGCTTCGGTCGGCGCCTGGGCGTTAAGCCCAGGTGGAGCTGAGGAAATTTGTATCAACCATGGGATGGGCCAGATGCGGCGGCTCTGACGGTCGGTAATTCTGGCGGCAACGCAACATGACCAAGTCGGCCCAGAACGATGCGTTTTCGCGCACTTCGTTCCTTTATGGCGGCAACGCCAACTTCATCGAACAGCTTCACGCCCAATATCAGGACAATCCCAATTCGCTGGATCCTGAATGGCAGGAATTTTTCGCCGAACTGGCCGATGAGCCGGATCAGGTAAGGGCCACCGCCAAGGGCGCCTCCTGGGAGCGGGCCGATTGGCCGCCGGCGGCCAATGGCGAGCTGGTCAGCGCGCTGGATGGCGACTGGGCGCAGGTTGAGACCCATATGGCCGGCAAGGTGTCCGCCCGCGCCCAAAGCGGCGGCGTCAGTTTGTCTGATGAAGAGCTGCGTCAGGCCACGTTGGACTCCGTCCGCGCCCTCATGATGGTGCGCGCCTACCGCATGCGGGGCCACCTGGCCGCAGACCTTGATCCGCTCAAACTGCGCGCCCAGGAAGCCATGCCCGAGCTTGAGCCCGCAACCTATGGCTTCGGACCGGAGGATCTGGACCGGCCGATCTTCATCGACAACGTGCTGGGCCTGGAAATGGCCACCATCCGCGAGATCGTTGAAATCCTGCGCAAGACCTATTGTTCCACCTTGGGCGTGGAGTTCATCCACATCTCCGACCCGCAGCAAAAGGGTTGGCTGCAGCAGCGGATCGAAGGCGCCGAAAAGGGCATTGCGCTGGACACCCAGGGCAAGAAGAACATTCTGCGCAAGCTGATCGAAAGCGTGGGCTTTGAGAACTTCCTCAACGTGAAATATACCGGCACCAAGCGCTTCGGCCTGGACGGCGGTGAGGCCATTCTGCCGGCGCTGGAACGCGTCATCAAGCGCGGCGGGCAAATGGGCGTGAAGGAAGTGGTCATCGGGATGCCCCACCGCGGCCGGCTGAACGTGCTGGCCAACGTGATGGGCAAGCCCTTCCAGGCCATCTTCAATGAATTCAAGGGCGGCTCGTTCAAGCCGGACGAAGTGGAAGGTTCAGGGGACGTGAAGTACCACCTGGGCTCATCATCCGACCGGATCTTGGACGGCAACACTGTCCACTTGTCGCTGACGGCAAACCCCTCGCACCTGGAAATCGTGGACCCGGTGGTGCTGGGCAAGGCCCGCGCCAAGCAGGACCAACATGGAGACAGCGAGCGCTCTTCGGTCATTCCGCTGCTCCTCCACGGGGACGCAGCCTTTGCCGGTCAGGGCGTCGTGGCAGAGTGCTTCGGTCTCTCAGGTCTCAACGGCCATCGGTCCGGCGGCTCGATCCACTTCATCGTGAACAACCAGATCGGCTTCACCACCAGCCCGATCCAATCGCGCTCATCGCCCTATCCGTCCGATGTGGCCAAGATGATCGAGGCTCCCATCTTCCATGTGAACGGAGATGATCCGGAAGCTGTTGTCTACGCGGCCAAGATTGCCACCGAGTTCCGCCAGCTCTTCGGCAAGCCGGTGGTCATCGATATGTTCTGCTACCGGCGCTTCGGCCACAATGAGGGCGACGAACCGGCATTCACCCAGCCGATCATGTATCAGCGCATCGCCAAGCACCCGCCTGTCCTGGAGATCTACTCTGAAAAGCTGATCAAGGAAGGTGTGGTCACCGCAGCAGATGTCCAGAAAATGAAAGAGGACTTCCGCACCCAACTGGAAGGCGATTTCGACAGCGCCGATTCCTACAAGCCCAACAAGGCGGACTGGCTGGATGGGGCCTGGATGGGTCTTAAAGCGGTCAAGGAAGAAGGCCGGGCCCGGCGCGGCAAAACCGGCGTTGAGCTTGAAACCCTGACCGCCATCGGCAAGAAGCTGACCGAATACCCTGAAGACTTCAACATCCACAGAACCCTCAAGCGGATCATCGGCAACCGCGCCAAGATGATGGACGGCGAGGTGCCGGTGGATTGGGCCATGGCCGAACATCTGGCCTTTGGCACCCTGCTGGAAGAAGGCTATCCGGTGCGCCTGTCAGGCCAGGATTGCGAGCGCGGCACGTTCTCCCATCGCCATTCGGTGTTTAACGACCAGGTGGACGAAAGCCGCTATGTGCCGCTGAACAATATCTCCTCAGACCAGGCCCATTACGAAGTCATCAACTCCATGCTGTCTGAAGAGGCGATTTTGGCGTTCGAGTACGGCTATTCCCTGGCCGAGCCCAAGGCGCTGGTGATCTGGGAAGCTCAGTTCGGCGACTTCGTCAACGGCGCCCAAGTGGTGATCGACCAGTTCATCTCGTCGGGCGAGCGCAAATGGCTGCGCATGTCCGGTCTGGTGCTCCTCATGCCCCACGGCTTTGAGGGCCAGGGGCCGGAACACTCCTCGGCGCGGCTCGAGCGCTTTTTGCAGCTCTGTGCAGAAGACAATATGCAGGTAGTGAACTGCACCACGCCGTCGAACTATTTCCACGTGCTGCGCCGTCAGATGCACCGGGACTTCCGCAAGCCCTTGTTCGTCATGTCGCCCAAGTCGCTGCTGCGCCACAAGCGCTGTATCTCCAAGCTGGATGAGTTTGATGCGGAAACCTCGTTCCACCGCGTTCTGTGGGACGATGCGGAGATTTTGCCCGATCAGGCCATCAAACTGCGCAATGACGAGCAGATCGAACGGGTCATTCTGTGCACCGGCAAGGTCTATTACGACCTCTACGAGGAGCGCGAGAAACGCGGCATCAACGATATCTACCTGATGCGCCTTGAGCAGCTTTATCCGTTCCCCTACCGGGCGCTGATGAAGGATCTGCCGCGCTTTCCCAATGCGGAGATCGTCTGGTGTCAGGAAGAGCCGAAGAACATGGGCTCATGGACCTTCGTTGAACCGAACATCGAATCTGTGCTCGGCCGCCTCGATGTGAAATCAAAGCGCCCGCGCTATGTGGGCCGCCCGGCGGCGGCCTCGCCGGCCACCGGGTTGATGAGCGTTCACCTGAAAGAAGTTGAAACCTTCCTGAATGAGGCGTTGACCCTTTGACCGCCTTGCTTGTTATGCCACTCCACTTGCCACGCCGATAGAAAGGCAACACCTCATGACCACTGAAATCCGTGTGCCAACACTAGGTGAATCCGTTACCGAAGCCACTGTCGCCCAGTGGTTCAAGAAAGCCGGTGAAGCCGTCTCTGCCGATGAGCCGCTGGTGGAATTGGAGACCGATAAGGTCACAATCGAAGTGCCGGCGCCTGCCTCCGGCGTTTTGGAAGCGATCGATGTGTCAGACGGGGCAACGGTGGAAGTGGGCGCATTGCTGGGTGCGATTGCCGAAGGTGCCGCCGCAGCCGCCGCACCTGCTCCTGCGGCTAAGGCCGAGCCGGCCAAGGCTGAAGAGCCGAAGCCTGAGCCAAAACCGGAACCCGAAGCAAAGCCGGCCGCAGCCAACGATGCGCCCGTGTCGCCGGCGGTGCGCAAGGTGGCGGCTGATGCCGGCGTCGACCCGGCGAGCGTCGCAGGCTCCGGCAAGGATGGCCGGGTGACCAAGGGCGATGTTCTGAAACATATCGAGACCGCGCCTGCGGCCGCACCCGAGGCCCCCGTGCAGGTGCGCGCGCCCGTGGCGGCAGACGACGAGAGCCGCGAAGAACGGGTCCGCATGACCCGCCTGCGCCAGACCATTGCGCGCCGCCTGAAGGACGCGCAGAACACGGCGGCCATGCTCACCACCTTCAACGAGGTGGACATGACCAACGTTATGGCCATGCGTTCGCAATACAAAGACCTGTTTGAGAAGAAGCACGGGGTCAAGCTCGGCTTCATGAGCTTCTTCGTGAAGGCCTGCATCTCGGCCCTGCAGGATGTGCCCGCGGTGAACGCGGAGATCGACGGCACGGATCTGATCTACAAGAATTACTATCACGTGGGCGTTGCCGTCGGCACCGACAAAGGGCTGGTGGTGCCTGTGGTGCGCGATGCCGACATGCTCTCCCTGGCCGGCATTGAGATGACCATTGCCGAGCTCGGTCGCCGGGCCCGCGATGGCGAGCTGAAGATCGAAGACATGCAGGGCGGTACCTTCACCATCTCAAACGGCGGGGTCTATGGCTCGCTCATGTCCACGCCCATCTTGAACGCCCCGCAATCGGGCATTTTGGGCATGCACAAGATCCAGCAGCGCCCCATGGTGGTCGACGGCGAAATCAAGGTGCGGCCCATGATGTATTTGGCGCTGTCCTATGACCACCGGATCGTGGATGGCAAAGAGGCCGTTACCTTCCTGGTGCGCGTGAAGGAAGCCATTGAGGATCCGCAGCGCCTGGTGCTCGACCTTTAGACCTTAAGCGTCTCAACGAAAGAAGAAGACATGTCAGATCAGTTTGATGTCACGGTCATCGGCTCCGGACCAGGCGGCTACGTTTGCGCCATCCGCTGCGCTCAGCTTGGCCTCAAAACCGCAGTGGTGGAAAAGAGCCCTACCTATGGCGGCACGTGCTTGAACATTGGCTGCATCCCGTCCAAGGCGCTGCTCCATGCCAGCGAGCTGTTCGAGGAGGCCGGCCACGACTTTGCCAGCCTCG
This sequence comes from Hyphomicrobiales bacterium, assembly GCA_028285595.1. Classification (GTDB taxonomy): domain Bacteria; phylum Pseudomonadota; class Alphaproteobacteria; order Rhizobiales; family CAJQND01; genus JAAEUE01. The sequence continues at coordinate 49,019 of JANQOW010000042.1, read as the reverse complement.
GCATCAAGATCGCCAAGCCCAAACTCGATCTGCCGGCGATGATGCAACACAAGACCGAGACCATCGAAGCCAACACCAAGGGCATCGAGTTCCTCTTCAAGAAGAACAAGATTACGGGCTTCAAAGGCACCGGCAAGATCATCGCACCCGGCAAGGTTGAGATCTCCGGCGAGGGCGACACCCAGGTGATCGAAACCAAAAACATCGTCATCGCCACGGGCTCAGATGTGGCTCAGCTTCCGGGCATTGAGATCGATGAAGAACATGTGGTCTCCTCAACCGGCGCCCTTGAACTCACCAAAGTGCCCAAGCACATGATCCTGGTGGGCGGCGGCGTGATCGGCCTGGAGCTGGGGTCCGTGTGGCGCCGCCTGGGCGCGCAGGTCACAGTGGTGGAGTTCCTTGACCGGATTCTGCCCGGCATGGATGCCGACATTGCCAAGAACTTCCAGCGGATGCTGAAGAAGCAGGGCATGACCTTTATGCTGTCCAAAAAGGTCACGGGCGTCGAAAAGCAGAAGTCCGGCCTCAAGGTGACCGTTGAGCCGGCCGCGGGCGGCGATGCCGAAGTGCTCGACGCTGACGTGGTTCTGGTGGCCATTGGCCGGGTGCCCTACACCGAAGGCTTAGGCCTGGAGGAGGTCGGCGTCGCCATGGGTCCGCGCGGCATTGTGGAAATCGACGATCACTTCCAAACCAATGTGCCGGGCATCTATGCCATCGGCGACGTGGTGCGCGGCCCGATGCTCGCCCATAAGGGTGAGGATGAGGGCATCGCGGTGGCGGAAATCATTGCAGGCCAGGCCGGCCACGTGAACTATGACGTGATCCCGGGCGTGGTCTACACCATGCCGGAAGTGGCCTCCGTGGGCAAAACGGAAGAAGAGCTGAAAGAGGCCGGGGTGGAGTACAAGGTGGGCAAATTCCCCTTCACCGCCAACGGCCGCGCCAAGTCCATGCGCAAGACGGATGGATTTGTGAAGGTGCTGGCCGATGCCACAACCGACCGGGTCTTAGGGGTTCACATCATCGCGGCCGGCGCCGGGGACATGATCCACGAAGCCGCCGTGCTTATGGAATTCGGCGGCTCCTCCGAGGATCTGGCGCGCACGTGTCATGCCCACCCGACCCTTTCGGAGGCGGTTAAGGAAGCAGCCCTCGGCGTTGAAGGCCGCACAATCCATATGTGATCTACCAGACGGCGGTTACCGTGTAGCCGGCCTCACGGATCAAGTTCACCAGACCCATTTCGCCGGGCAGATGCAGCGCGCCCACAGCGATGAACGAGCTGCCCTTCTCAAACAGCGGCAGGGAGCGGTCGCGCATCACGACGTTGCGCTTGTCGATCAGGTGGGTCTGGAATTCAGAGTAGGCCGTTTTCAGGGTTTTGTTCTTGCTGGAATAGTAAGAGAACATGGGCTGAATGGCGCCGATCTTCCGTTGCAGATAAAGCTGGATCATGGTCTCCAGGCCATCCTCTGAACGGCTCGCCAACTCAGCGGTTCCCACCAGATAGGCCACTTGCGATTTCATGGGCATGGAATCCATGGCCGCCAGTTGCTCCCGCAGGGTCTCAAGACCCACCAGATCCGCATTGATCCGCTGCGCCCGGGCGCCGATGGCTTTGTCCAGGAAAGGCTGGCCCTTGGACTTACGCAGGCGCTCGCACTTGGACGTGCTGATCATCGACATCACCATCCAAGGCTTGTATTTCAGCATCTTGAAGAACCCGACTTTGAACCGCCGCGCAGCTTGGCGCAGGGTTTCCAGCTCTTCCTCGCTCATATAGTCGCGCAGGCTCTTGCCATCCTGGAACTTCCACAGCTCCGTGATTTCCTTCATCCGCTGCTTGGTCACCGAGGCGTCCAGGACATCCAGATTTTCCAGCGCCACGATCTCCGCACCGTTGAGCGCATTCAAGACCTCATCGGGCACATCCAACAGGCGCTCATCGGTAAGGTGCATGGTGCCGAAGAGATAGGAGACGGGCTGATCTTCGCCCTTCTCAACCTTCCAGAGCAGAGCATTGCCGTTCAACGTGCGGCCGGCTTCGCCCATAATGCTGGCATAGGCCTTGGGATTTTCCGCTTCGAGCTGCTTAAGGAGGTCCTTGCCCTTGCACACGGCGGCCTCTGCGCTGCTCGTGGTGGGCACCAACGTCAAGGCGACAATGGCCAGAGCGGCAAGCAGTTTGGCAACTTGGCGCATAATCATGACGGGGTTCTCCTCCAGCTCCCTTCAGGTCCTCAAGGCCCCGATCCTCTCAGAGTAATCATGATAATTCGTAAACAGGGGCAAAATTATGCGCGCGGATGGGCGCTTTCGTAGGCCTTCAACAGGTGCGCCCGGTCCACTTGGGTGTAAACCTGCGTGGTGGAGAGGCTGGCATGGCCGAGCAATTCCTGAATAGAGCGCAGGTCCGCCCCATTGCCCAACAGGTGCGTGGCGAACGAGTGGCGCAGCGCATGAGGCGTTGCCGTGTCCGGCAGCCCCAGATAGCCACGCAGCTTTTGCACCAGAAGCTGAACATTGCGCGCATTCAGCCGCTTGCCCCTGACCCCGCGAAACAGCGCCGTTCCGGCTTCCAGCGGAAACGGGCACAGCTTCATGTAATCCTCAATTGCCGTGCGCGCCGGCTCCAGCACCGGCACAAGCCGCACTTTGCTGCCTTTACCGGTGACCCGCATAACGTCATCGCCGGGCTTGGGCGCATGCTCTGCGTCCAGATCCAAGGCCTCTGAAATCCGAAGACCGCAGCCGTAGAGCAGCATCAGAACCGCCGTGTCCCGGCTCAACACCCATTTGGCCGCCTCATGATGAGCCGCTTCGTGGGCATCGCGCATCACCTTCTTGGCCGCGGGAACCGACAAGGGTTTCGGCACAGAATGGGGCAGCTTGGGCGTTTGAATGGCGCTGATCGCCGGATTCTTCACCAGATCCTGCTTCTCCATGAAATGAAACAGAGAGCGGATGGCCGAGAGCTGCCGGGCAAGCGAGCGCGAGGACGTACCGCCGCGCCGGCGATTGGCCAGAAACGCCCTGAAATCGCTCACTTTGAGCGCGCTCAACATGGAGATCGAGACAAGCGCACCGAAATGCTGCTGCAGAAAGTCAAAAAACTGCCCGCAGTCGCGCAAGTAGGCTTCAACCGTCTTGGCGGCCATCCGGCGTTCGGTCTCAAGATGGCTGATCCAGGCGCGCGCAGCCGCACCCGCCTCCTGATCCACCGAGACCAATGTGCGCTCAGACATGAAGCCCTCCGTTGAGCTTAAAGGATGGATTGCCCGGTCTTCTCCCAGTCCGCCAGGAACGCTTCAAGACCCTTGTCGGTCAGGGGATGGGCGGCAAGGGCTGAAAGGATCTTAGGGGGCAAGGTCGCCACATCCGCCCCGGCCAGAGCACTGTCGCGCACATGGCCGACGGTCCGGATCGAAGCGGCCAGAATCTCGGTCTCCAGCGCATCATAATTGTCGTAAATCTCGCGGATTTCCTCAATTAGATCCATGCCGTCAAGGCCGATATCGTCCAGCCGGCCAATGAACGGGGAAATGAACGTGGCGCCGGCTTTGGCGGCCAAGAGCGCCTGGGTGGAGTTAAAGCACAAGGTCACGTTGACCATCAGACCCTCACCGCTCAGCGCCTTGCAGGCTTTCAGTCCGTCCATGGTGAGTGGCACCTTCACCGCCACATTCTTCGCAATCTCGGCCAGATGTTTGCCCTGCTCGATCATCTTGTCGGCCTCAAGCGCGGTCACCTCGGCGCTTACGGGGCCCGGCACGATTTCGCAGATTTCGGCGATCACTTCTTTAAAATCTCTGCCGCTCTTGGCCACCAACGAGGGGTTTGTGGTCACCCCGTCCACCAGCCCTGTGTCGGCAAGTTCGCGGATGGCATCAACGTCAGCGGTATCGATAAAGAATTTCATGGCAATCCTCTTCTAAGGGGCCGGTAGGGTCGTTTGCGGCAAACTAGCAGAATTATGGTTTCTTTTGTGTTGCATTTAACCATGGCACCCCGCCCCAAGGCCCGCTGAGCCGCAATTTAACCACTTAAGTCGCGTTTCGTTAACGTTCCTTAAGAGTTTCGCCATTATCCGGTCATGATGAACGCCATATTCGCAAATTCTGGGCCGGCACCAGGCGTGCCGTAAATGACGTGACGTGCAGATCTCTCATCAACCGGGCTAGAGGCAACTTGATGGACACGAACTGGGCCACGACCGGACGTACCGGCATTTATGTGCTTTCCCTGATCTTATTGAGCATTCTGTTCATCGCCCCGAAGGCCGAGGCAGGATCGTCAGAACAGGCCGTTAAACTCGCCGCCAAAGGCAAGTATCAAGCGGCCTTCTCCCGCGCCAAGGATCCGTTGGCCCGCAAAACCGTGGAATGGCTCTATCTGCGCGCAGACGCAAAGGCACCCTACGAGCGCTTGATGACCTTCGTGCGCCGTAATCCGCGCTGGCCCTATGTGCAAACCTTGGAGAAAAAGGCCGAGCGCCACCTGATCGGTGCCTCCGTGCCCCTGGCCCGCCTGCAGGCCCATGTGGCCGAGCGCCGGCCTATTGGTCCGGAAGGCAAGATCGCCCTTGCCCGCGTGAAACTGGCCGCCGGCGACAAGAAAACCGCCAAGCGCCTGATCCGTGAAGCCTGGCTGGACCGGAAGCTGTCCTCGGGCGGTGAGAAAATCGTGCTGCAAAAGTACAAATCCCTGCTCAACCGCGGTGATATGGAGCGCCGCTGGGCGAGCTTTATCTATCACCGCAAACTGGGCGGCGCGCGGCGCAACGCCAACCACATTTCCCGCAGCCATGCCCAAGCCACACGGGTTGCCGGTCTCCTCTTCAAGCGGCGCAAGGGCGCCGTTTCCGCTTACCGCAAACTGCCGGCCAGCGTGCGCAACACCAACGCCATGCGCTTTGCCATCACCCATTACTACCGCTGGACCGGCAAGGTTGATACGGCGCGCAAGCTGTTGGTGGGCACCAAGCAGAGGGTGGCGAACCAAGGCGCAGGGGATGCCTGGTGGGTCTTGCGCCAAAGAGTGGCGCGCGAGCTGTTGGGCCAGAAAACGAAAACCAAATGGCGCGCTGCCTATCAGGTGGCCGCAGGGCACGGCTTCAGTTCCGGTAAGTTCTACGCGCAAGGCAATTTCCTCTCCGGCTGGATCGCCCTGCGTTATTTGAACGACCCTGCCACGGCGTATAAGCATTTCTCGAAAATCCCCCCCGCAGCCAAGTTGGGCAGCGAGCGGTCCCGCGGCCTTTACTGGCAAGGCCGGGCCCAATTGGCACTTGGCCGGCCGGCCGACGCCAAGAAGTCCTTTGCGGCTGCCTCAGCCTATCCCACCATGTTCTACGGCCAACTGGCCCGCGATGCCCTGGGCTATGGCAAGCGCCCCTTGCCGCTCAACATCGTAACGCCCACGGCTGCCGATAAAGCCGTCGCCCAGCGCGATGAGGTGGTTCGGGCCTTCCGGCTGATCTCGCGGGCCGGCGCCAAGCGCCATCAGCGCGGCTTCCTCTGGGCCCTCAGCCGCCGCTTCAAGTCCGACGGCCAGCATGCTGCCGTGGCGGGCATCATCCACACCCATGCGGGCTATGGCAACGCGCTGCGCTACGCCAAAATCGCCAGGATTCGCGGCTTTAAGATCGACAATTGGGCCTACCCCAGAAACGCCATACCGCGGTGGAAGCAGATCGGTCATCCTGTTGAAAAAGCTCTTGTTTTTGGCCTCACCCGCCAAGAAAGCGAGTTTGTGGCGCACGCCGGCAGCCATGCAGGCGCCAAGGGTTTGATGCAGATTATGCCGGGCACCGCCAAGATCATTGCCCGAAAACACCGCGTGCGCCATTCACGCGCCAAGCTCACCCGCGATCCGGCCTATAATGTCATGTTGGGCGCGGCGCACTTGGGCGACCTTTTGGCGGACTATAACGGCTCCAAGGTCATGACCCTGGCGGCCTACAACGCCGGCCCGGGCAATGTACGCAAATGGGTGGCCAAGTTTGGCGATCCCCGGTCCAAGTCGATAGATCCGATTGACTGGACGGAATCCATCCCGTTCCAGGAAACCCGGAACTACGTGAAGAAGGTGCTGCAAAACGTGCAGGTCTACCGCGCCCGCTTCGGCAAGAAGGAACGGCGCAGCTTGCTGGCGGACTTACACTTGGGCAGCCTTCACACCGGCTCGGTCAAGAAATCGAAAGGCACCTGTGGCGGCGCGCTGTCGATTGCCAGTTTGATCGTGCAGTGTTGAGGTCGCGTCGCGGGGTTAAGCTCTAGCCGCCGTCATAGGCCCGCGACCCTGAATTCCGGTGCCACGTACGGAACAGGTGCCGCTTGAGTGCAGGATCGGGATTGTCACGGAACTCACTGCGATAGTGCCCCAGATGCCGGTTGTTGAGATACTGCATCTGGCCGCGTTCAATCGGCGCCTCATACCAGAGATCTTCTGAGCGCGAGATCCGCTCCACAGCGTCCAGCGCGGCCACCAGCGCCTCATCCATCTCCCGTCCCGCCACCTTATAGCCGTTACGCACCAAAGACACATTGGCCCTCACCGCAAAGCGGTCCTCCTCAAGCGCAAAGAACGGGGCCCAGGAGGTCTTGGGCGCATCAGGTGCGTGTTCGGCCTGGCGGTCGTAATACATGGGTTCGTAGAGCCGTTGCAGCAGCTCAGGGCATTCGGCCAGCATCCGGTTGTGCAACGTGTAAAGGCTGCAGAACCGGCTCAAGCCCCCCTCAAGCGCCGGGTGTTTGCACAGCAACCCCACATAGTCCGGCGGCCGCACACCAAAGGCATTGTCCACATGGAACACCAATTCCACATTGGTGGCCGAGCCGCGCACGCCGTATTGCCAGGCCTTGCCCGTATCCGTGACGTCGTAGAGCACGGTGCCGTCCCACTTCTGCGCCACAGGGAGCCCGAAGAACTGGCCGATCACCCAGAAGCACCCCAGCATCACCTCTTCTGGATAGTCATCCATCGGCAAACGGTCGAGCACCACGAACCCCCGGCCCTCGTCCATTATGGCTTTCGCCCGCGCCGCCAAGGCGCTCAGCGCATCAAGCTTGAACTCTTCGCGGGATCTGAGGATCACCGGCAGCGGACGGGAGGCCATCTGATCGGCCATCGCGCAGATTTCGCCCAACGCGTCCGGACCGAGCGTAACCAGCCAATCCTCATCGGCCACATCCGCAGCAACCCAGGACCGCTCCGTGCCAATCGGCGTTCCCGGAAATGGGGTAACTTCCCTGCTCAAATCCAGCGCAGTCGAGGCCATATCGGAAAATCCTCACCTTTTGGTCTGTTCATTGGCTTCAAAACCTATCCCCTCGCTCAAGTGCTGCCAAGGCCCAGACGGGGATGCTGAAACAAAGCCGTAACAAAAGAAACCGTTTCAGCAATCAGGGTCAAACGTTGAAACGTCATTCTCCTCCTCAACGACGCGCACGGAAGGGGCGCATCACAACTCAAGACTTTCCTGGAGGAAACCAAAATGACCAACACCATCAAAACGTTCGCCGCCGCCATCGCTATGACCGCCGCTTTGGCATTCACTGCCACCACGGCTTCGGCCGAAAAGATCGCCAACCTGAACTCAGGTGCATGGAAAGGCGGGGTCTACACCAATAACGCCACCGGTAACTTCTCGCATTGCGCGGCCAACGCACGCTACAAGAGCGGTGTCGCCCTCTTGTTCTCCGTCACGCACGACCGCCAATGGTCCATGGGCTTCTTCAACAACCATTGGGACCTGACACCGGGCCGCAAGTATCCGGTGCGTTACCAGGTCGACAACGGGCCCATCATGAAAGGCATCGCAACCGCCAAGAACCCGAAAATGGTGCAAGTGCACCTGCCTCCAAAGGACCGCATGTTCCGCCATTTCAAGATCGGTCACACCCTCAAGGTGGCCGCTGACAACCGGGTCATGCGCTTCAAGCTGACCGGCACGGACCGGATGCTCTCCAAGCTCTACCGTTGCGCCACCCAATACGCGCGGACACAAGGCAAGGATCCGTTCTCCAGCGTGGGCTTCACCTACGACTGAACACAAAGGCATAACTGCCGTCGCGGAGAGGCACGCCTTCGGGCGTGCCTTTTCTTTTAGCCAAGCCCCACCTTCAGAAGCTCTGCCAAAAGTGGATGGGGATATTTGCGGCGCACGGAGACCGCATAGAACGGCTCGACAATGTCCAGCTCGAACGGTGCCGTCTGCAGCAGGCCGGTGCGGATCTCATCAGCCAGCACAATAGGTGGCGCGATGGCGAGACCCGCCCCATCACGCGCCAACAAACGCACCATCGCCATGTCATCGACCACCGCGGCGATCCGCGGCGTCACCCCCAAGCTGGCGATCAGGCCCTCAAAGCCGGACCGTATGGCACTGTCCGTGGGCAGTATCAGGGGCTCATTGGCCAACAGATCCGCGAGGCTGGAATGACCCAACATCTCCGGGCGGCCATGAATGCCCACTGACTGTTCGGCAATGCGCCGCGCGGCAAATTCTGATCCCTGCTCGCCTTGAGGGGCCTCGGTGGTCAGCACCACATCCAGCGAAAGCGACCGCAAGCCGTCAAGCAAGACAGGGGTGTTGCCGGACTTCAAAACGATGTCCACCTCACCGTGGGCGATCGCCGGGCGCAGAAACATCATCTGGAAATTCCGCGACAGCGTGGACAAGGCCCCCACACGCAGCGCGGGATAGGAGACGTTTGTCTGCGCCAATGTGGCCAGCAGCTCATCGCCCACGTCGAAAATCCTGTCGGCGTGATCCAATGTCATGTGTCCCACTTCGGTGAGCACCAATCCGCGCCCCACCCGTTCAAACAACGGGTGCCCGAGCCGGGCTTCGAGGGTCTTGATCTGGCTTGAAAGCGCTGATTGCGAGACGTTCAAACGTTTTGCCGCACGGCCCAGATTGCCCTCGTGAGCCACCTCGCGAAAGTGCCGGAGATGATGATAGTTCAATTGGTTCATCGTTCTATTTTATAGAACAAAATTAGATAAAAGATATAATTTTTATCTCACATGGAATCTCCTATCTACCGATTTGAACACGGGGACCAGGAGACCAAGATGGAGATGATCGCCGACATTGCCGCCACCGTGGTGAGCCAGTTTCAGAAGCCCACGTTGGCTTTTCTGATCGGCGGTATGTTGATTGCGGCAGCCGGCAGCAAGCTTGAGATACCCGCCGCGATCTACAAGTTCATTGTCGTGCTTCTGCTGCTCAAGGTGGGCATGGGCGCCGGGATCTCCGTGCGCGAGGCTGACTTTGTGGCGCTGATCGTTCCAGCCTTGGGCGCCGTCGTCCTGGGCGTGGCCATCGTTCTTCTCAGCAGCAAGGCGCTCTCCAGATGGCGCGGGGTATCCGCGCCGGACGCGTTCGCCACCGCCGGCCTCTTCGGCGCCGTTTCCGCCTCAACCCTTGCCGCCGGCATGGCCATGCTGGATGCGGAGGGCATCGCCTATGAAGGCTTTATCGGCGCGCTTTATCCGTTCATGGATGTGGCCGCGCTGGTCACGGCCATCGTGCTGGCCCGCCTGGCTGCCGCGCGCAGCACGGTCGCAGCGCCGCAAGGCTCTGGCACAGCCGCACTCTCTCTGGGAGGCGGGTCCGGCGGCTTGTCAGTAGAGGGATTTGACGGCAGCGCGATCAAGGCGATCCTGGTGGACACATTCCGCAGCCCGGCCATCTCCGCGCTCGTGCTGGGGCTGGGGTTGGGGCTGTTTGCGCGCCCGGATGGGGTTTATGAGAGTTTCTACGCCGTCCTGTTCCAGGGCCTTCTGTCGGTTCTGATGCTGATCATGGGCATGGAGGCCTGGGCGCGGCTATCGGAGATGCGGCGCGTCGCGCACGCCTATGTTTTGTATGGCCTGCTGGCGCCAGTGGTGCATGGTCTGCTGGGCTTCGGTGTGGGGCTCGCCGCCCATCACCTGACGGGGTTCTCGGCCGGTGGCGTGGTGCTTCTCGCGGTGATGGCCGGATCGAGTTCGGATATCTCAGGCCCGCCCACAATGCGCGCCGCATTGCCCGAGGCCAACCCCTCCGCCTATGTCGGCACGTCCACAGGCATCGGCACGCCGGTGGCCATTTTGTCCATACCGCTCTACATGGCTTTGGCGGAGTGGCTTATCGGGAGTTGAGGAGAAGCGCCTTAAGCCTCTGCGTCTTCCAACGCACTGGCCTTCAGTTCCTCCAACTTGGCCTCCGCCTGCTCGCCATGCTCCGGCTTCAGGTATTGGCGGATCTTGGCGATGGCCAGGGCCACGACAGCCGCATCGTCGGTAAAGCCCAGAACGGGCAGCAGATCCGGCATGGCGTCGGTGGGAAGAATGAAGTAAGCCAGTGCCGCCAGCAGAATACCCTTGGCGTGCATGGGCGTTTCGGGGTCACGCGCGCAATAGTACAGCGCCAAGGCGTCTTTCGCGAACGGAACATGGGCCGCATACCGCCCCATCTTTCCCCAGAACCCTTCGTCCACGGACTTTTGGTTCTCAGCCATCACCTCAGGCTTCACGGAGTCTTCGTCCTTCGGTGCATAGTCCGGCTCAGTTTCCGGTGGTGTTTTCCTGGTGCCTGCGGCCATCGGGTCCTTGCCTTCTGAGAACGCCCTGATCTACATAGTCTCACAATATATGGGGTGCCTGGCGCTGCTGCACAAGTTTGCCGCCAAAATCGGCCCTTTTCCTGAAAAACGAGGGTTAAATGAAGATAAATGGGTCAATCAGTGCCATTGTGACCGGTGGCGCGTCGGGACTGGGGGAAGCCACAGCACGGAACTTGGCGGCAGACGGGGCAAAAGTCGCTCTGTTCGACCTCAATGTGGAGCGGGGCGAAGCGCTGGCGGCGGAGATCGGCGGCCTGTTCTGCCAGGTGGACGTGACCGATGAGGAGAGCGTCGATGCTGGCCTGGCCAAGGCCCGCGGTGCCCATGGACAAGAACGCATTCTGGTGAACTGCGCCGGGATCGCCATCGGCCGCAAGACCGCTGCCCGCGACCGTAAGACGGGCGAAGCCGTGGCCCATGACCTGGCCTCTTTCAGCAAGGTCATTCAGATCAATCTGATCGGCACCTTCCACATGATGGCCAAGTGCGCCGCCGGCATGCTCAGCGCCGAGCCCATGGGCGATGACGGGGAACGCGGCGTGATGGTCAACACCTCCTCGATTGCCGGCGTTGAAGGTCAAATCGGCCAGGTAGCCTATTCTGCCTCAAAGGGCGGTGTTGCGGGCATGACCCTGCCGGTGGCCAGGGACCTCGCCCGCGACGGCATCCGATGCATGACCATCATGCCCGGCCTCTTCCACACCCCCATGTTCGACACCCTGCCCGATGAGGCACGCGATGCTCTGGCGGCCACAGTGCCCTACCCGTCGCGTCTCGGCGATCCGGCCGAATATGCCGCCACCGTGCGCCACATCGTGGAGAACGTTATGCTCAACGGCTCAATCATCCGCCTGGACGGCGCCATTCGGCTTGAGCCCCGGTAATCTAAGGACAAGAATTCAGATGTCAGATCCAAAAATCAACAAGGTGGTGCTCGCCTATTCCGGTGGCTTGGACACTTCCATCATCCTGAAATGGCTGAAAGAAACCTATGACTGCGAGGTCGTAACGTTCACCGCAGACTTAGGACAGGGCGAGGAACTGGAGCCGGCGCGCAAGAAAGCGGAGATGCTGGGCATCAAGGAGATCTACATCGAGGATCTGCGCGAAGAGTTCTGCCGCGACTTTGTCTTCCCCATGTTCCGCGCCAATGCGGTGTATGAAGGCGTCTACCTGTTGGGCACGTCCATCGCCCGGCCGCTCATCTCCAAGCGCCTCGTGGAAATCGCGCACGAAACCGGCGCCGATGCCATTTCTCATGGCGCCACCGGCAAGGGCAATGATCAGGTGCGCTTCGAACTGGCGGCGTATGCCCTCGATCCGGGCATTAAAGTGATCGCCCCCTGGCGCGAGTGGGACCTGAAGAGCCGCACCCAGCTCATCGATTTTGCGGAGAAACATCAGATTCCGGTTCCGAAGGACAAGCGCGGCGAAGCCCCCTTTTCCGTGGATGCCAACCTCCTGCACTCGTCGTCTGAGGGCAAGGTGCTGGAAGATCCGGCCATTGAGCCAGAGCCTTACGTCTACCAGCGCACCATTGCCCCGGAGGATGCACCCGACACGCCCACCTATGTGGAGATCGGCTTTGAGAAGGGCGACGCTGTCTCCATCAACGGCAAGGCCCATTCCCCGGCAGAGCTCCTCACCGCGCTCAATGTGCTGGGCCATGACAACGGCATCGGCCGCCTTGATCTGGTGGAAAACAGGTTCGTGGGCATGAAGAGCCGCGGTGTTTATGAGACGCCCGGTGGCACCATCCTGCTCACTGCGCACCGGGCCATGGAATCGATCACGCTCGACCGCGGCGCGGCTCACCTGAAAGACGAGCTGATGCCCCGCTATGCGGAGCTGATCTATAACGGCTTCTGGTTTGCCCCCGAACGCGAGATGCTGCAGGCAGCCATCGACAAGTCGCAAGAACATGTTGAAGGCAGCGTGCGCCTGAAGCTCTACAAGGGCAACGTGATCGTTGTTGGCCGCGAGAGCGAGAAATCCCTCTATGACGATGCGTTGGTGACTTTCGAGGACGATGAGGGCGCTTACGATCAGGTGGACGCCAAGGGCTTCATTCGCCTCAACGCCCTGCGCCTGCGCACTTTGGGAATGCGTGACCGGCGTTAGTCTTCTGTTCTTTGTTGCAATGCAACAATAAGCGGGCTACATGACCCGCAACGTTTGACGACTGCGATTTTCGGCGCAGCGATTGGAACTGTGATGTCTCTCAGAAATATCGCCATCATTGCCCATGTGGACCATGGCAAAACCACCCTCATTGACCGGCTGCTGGCGGAAAGCGGCACCGTGCGCGCCAATCAGCGCGTGGCCGAACGGGCCATGGATTCCAACGATTTGGAACGTGAGCGCGGCATCACCATTCTGGCCAAGGTCACATCGATCCTGTGGCAGGACACCCGCATCAACATTGTGGACACCCCTGGCCACGCCGACTTTGGCGGCGAGGTGGAGCGCATCCTCAACATGGTGGATAGCGCCGTTCTGCTGGTGGACGCTTCAGAAGGACCGATGCCGCAGACCAAGTTCGTGCTGGCCAAGGCCCTGAAGATCGGCCTGAAACCCATTGTGGTGATCAACAAGATCGACAAACCCGACGAGCGCCACGAAGAGGTGGTGAACGAGGTTTTCGATCTCTTCGCCGCCCTGGACGCCACAGATGAGCAGCTCGACTTCCCGATCCTTTATGGCTCCGCCAAAGACGGCTGGATCGCCACAGAGCCTGCCGGCCCGAAAGAAGATATGAGCGCGCTGTTCGAGCTGGTGGCAAGCCATGTACCGCAGCCGGAAACCGAGGAAGGGCCGTTCCGGCTGCTGGCCACTACGGTTGAATCCGATCCTTTCTTGGGGCGCATTCTCACCGGCCGCATCCGCTCTGGACAGATCCGTCCGAACCAGCCCATCAAGGCGCTGTCACGTGACGGCAAGGTGATTGAGCAAGGCCGTGTGTCCAAGGTGTTGGCCTTCCGCGGGCTTGAACGCCAACCCATCGAGTTGGGCGAAGCCGGAGACATTGTGGCCCTCGCGGGGCTCACCAAGGCAACGGTGGCCGACACGCTGTGCGATGCCGCGGTGTCTGAGCCTCTCATGGCCGATCCCGTGGACCCGCCGACCCTCACCATGACCTTCCGCATCAATGACGGCCCCCTGGCCGGCCAGGAAGGCTCCAAGGTGCAAAGCCGGGTCATCCGCGACCGGCTGATGCGCGAGGCGGAAGGCAATGTGGCCCTGCGCGTCACCACCACGCAAGATTCCGATTCCTTTGAGGTGGCCGGCCGCGGCGAACTGCAGCTCTCCGTGTTGATTGAGACCATGCGCCGCGAAGGCTTCGAACTGTGCGTCGGCCGCCCGCGGGTTGTGATGCGCGAGGGCGACAACGGCCAGCGCATGGAACCGGTGGAAGAGGTCACCATCGATGTGGATGATGATTATGCTGGCGCCGTGATCCAAAAGCTGTCTGAACGCAAGGCAGAGCTCACCGATATGCGCCCATCGGGTCTTGACCGCCAGCGCCTGATCTTTAATGCGCCCACCCGCGGCCTCATCGGCTATCACGGTGAGCTTATGACCGACACCCGCGGCACAGCCATCATGAACCGGGTCTTCTTGGACTACGCCCCTTACATGGGCGCGATCGCCTCGCGGCACACCGGCGTTCTGATCTCAAACGCAGAAGGCGGCGCGGTTGCTTTCGCTCTGTGGAACCTGGAAGACCGCGGGCCCATGTTCATCACGCCGGGCACGAAGGTTTACCACGGCATGATCGTGGGTGAGCACACCCGCGGCAATGATCTGGAAGTGAACGTGCTGAAGGGCAAGAAGCTCACGAACATGCGCGCCTCGGGCAAGGACGATGCGGTCCAGCTCACTCCGCCAATCAAGCTCACGTTGGAGAAGGCCCTCTCGTTCATCAAGGATGATGAGCTGGTGGAAGTGACACCCGACTCTATCCGGATGCGCAAAGCCATTCTCGACCCGCATGAGCGCAAGCGCGCCGAACGGGCCAAACAGGCAGAGGTGGCCTAAAGGTCCGGCTTGCGATAGCCGCCCAGTTCGCGCTCCACATGGGCCGCGAGCGCAAGCACCACATCCTCACGCCAAGGCTTGCCCACGATCTGCACCCCGACCGGCAAACCCTCCTTGCTGGTGCCCGCCCGCACGACCGCGCAGGGCCAGCCTGTGAGGTTGTAGGCACCCAGGTTGCTCCAATTGTCGAAGTCGTCCCGCACCGTCGCATCATGGGGCAAAGCCGGCCAAGGCACCACAGGGCAGACGATGGCATCGTAATCGGCCATGAACTGGAGCATCCGGCTGCGAAACGCTTCAACCCGCTCCAGAATGCACGAGAACGCCTCCGCCGTTACCGGCTTTGAAGCCTCCAGCATCCAGGCTACCGATGAGCTCTCCACGTCACTCCCGGCGCGCGCCAAGAGGCGCCGCAACCAGGCATGACCATCCGCACTTCTCATTTGATGCCCTAGAGTTCCGGCATCCCCAATTGCCTCGGGGATCGCATGGCGCACTTGGGCATGGGCTGCACCGATCACCTGAGCAGCCGCCTCAACAGCCGTGGTCACATCAGGCCCGGGCGCACAAACGCCATTGTCTGTGTACGTCGCCACCCGAAGCTCCGACAGTTCCACCTTGGCCGGATCTCCAAGCGGCATATCCACAACACCAGGGTCCACGCCGTCTGAACCGCAGATCAGCGGCAGCACCAGCGCGAGATCCTCCACGTACCGGGCCATGGGGCCGACCTGTGTGAGATAGTCCAGAGGTCCGAGGCCATGAGAGATGATATGCCCGGTCTTCGGTACCCGGCCGGAGGTGGGTTTGATGCCGGCAATACCGCAGTGATGGGCCGGGTCACGGATGCTGCCCCCGGTGTCCGTGCCCAGATCCAGCGGCGCGCCGCCCGCCGCAACGATTGCTGCCGCACCCCCGCTGCTCCCGCTGGTGGTGCGGGCCACGTCATAGGGATTGTTTGTGCGACCGAAGAGATCATTGGTGGTGCAGCACTCAGACGCGATCGTCATTTCCGGCGTGTTCGTCTTGCCCAATATGATCGCGCCTTGAGCACGCAGTCGCGCCACGGCCACTGCATCCGCAGCGGGCACATGGTGTTTGCGGCCCGCCGTTCCGCCGGTCGATACAATACCTTCCGTATCAAACGAATCCTTCAGCGTAACCGGCACACCATGCAAGACGCCCTGTCCCGGGCGGGCATCGGCGGCACGCGCTTCCTCCAAGGCCCGTTCCGCGGCCAGGCACACAACGGCATTGAGCTTTGGATTGACCTCCTCAATTCTCTTCAGATGCAGCGCCACAAGGTCTTGCGATGAAATCTCTTTACTGCGGATGGCCCGCGCCATGGACACAGCAGATGAAAAGATCATGGTGGTCCGCCCTCTTTCAGCGCCGCCCCTGCGGCCCATTGGCCAGGCAGGCAATTTGCTGTAGATCACTGATGCCTGCAACCCATGAGGCATTCGCCTTGACCGCTACCTTGCCAGTCCACCCCCATGCCTGATGGTCTGATCCTCGTTATGGCCCTGGGCCTGATTTCCGGCCTGTCGATCGGATGTATCGGCATTGGCGGCGTTATCCTTGTGCCGGGCCTGTTCTATCTTGGCGGCATTCCGATCCAAACCGCCATCGCCGCCGCCATGATGGGCTATCTCTTGACCGGAGCGGTCGGCACGGTGGTCTACGCCCGCAACAAATCGATCAACTGGGCGATGGCCGGATGGCTGTGCGCAGGCGCCATGCCGGCCGCCGTGGCCGGGGCATGGCTCAGCAACAATATGCCCGGCGCTGTGCTGGAATTCTTCATCGGTATCCTCACCGCAGGCTCCGGCCTTCACACGCTCCTCAGCGGCGATGAGGCCAACGATCGGCCGGTCACGCTCACCAAATCCAGGCTCGTGCCCATAGGCGGCCTCACCGGCGTCCTCTCCGCCATCACAGGAACCGGCGGGCCACTGGTTCTGGTGCCATTGATGCTATGGCTGAAAGTCCCCGTGCTCACAGCCATCGGCCTCAGCCAGGCCGTCCAACTGCCGATTGCCACATTGGCCACCGCCGGCAACTTTGCCTTTGGCACGCCAAATGTCCTGCTGGGCGTCATTCTGGGCGTCGCCCTCGCCATTGGCTCCTACGGCGGGGCGCAACTTGCCCACAAACTGCCCAAAGAGGGGTTGAAGAGGATCGTCGCTTCAGTGCTGATCCTGGTCGGGCTGGTGATCATCGCCCGCATCACCTATCGGCTCATTGCCTAGAGCAGTTCTTTGTCATATGGAACCGCTCTAATCGCGGCTTTTGCCTTCCGCTTCCAGCTTGCCCAGATAGGCTTGCCACATCTCGTCTTGCGTGCGGCCCATGGTGAGCAGATTGCTCCAGGCATAAAGGCCCGTGGAATGATTGTCGGAAAAGAACAGCTTGGCCGCATAATTGCCCACCGGCTCGATGGACAAAATGGCCACATTGCGTTTGCCGGCCACCGTCACTTCCTGGCCTGGTCCATGGCCCTTCACTTCCGCACTGGGACTTTCGACCCTCAGAAACTCTGCGGAAAACTCAAAAGCCTCGCCATTGTCGAACGTCACGGCCAGGGTCTTGCCCTTATCCTTCAGGCGCAATTCCGTGGGCCACGGCTTGTTGGGATCGTAAGGGTCACTCATCGCCAAGCTCACGGGCCTCTTCCACCAGCATGATCGGTATCCCGTCGCGGATCGGATAGGCCAGACGCGCCTTCTTCGAGATCAATTCCTGGGCCTCCCGGTCATAGCTCAGGGTTTGCTTGGTGAGGGGGCAGACCAGGATTTCCAGCAGTTTCGGATCCACCGCATGAGCGTCTGATTTCGCGCGCGGCGTGTCATTTGTGCTATCGGCCATCGGTGCTCCGTTTTCGTCTATTGCAGCGTGGGGCCAGGGCCGCCCGTCCGGCGCGACGGGCCATGGCTCGCCAGCACCATCTCGGTGAGCGCAATGAGTGTATCGCAGCGCGCCTTCAAGGTGCCCGCCTCCAACATGGCCTGCTTGTCGGCCGCATCATAAGGGCTGAGCACGCATAGGGTGTTCACCAAGACCTCGGTCGGCGTTTCGTGCACTTCGTCCCAGTCGGCCTGCATGCCATTGGCTTCAAGAAATTTGCGGAACGCCACCAGCAACGCCTCACGGTCCACCTCCTCTTCGCCTCGGCCGGGCGAGAGATCATCGGCAAAAGCGTCAAAATCCGCCTTGCAAATCCGGTACGGCGTCTGCTTCTCCAACTCAATGCCCAGATGCAGCCGGCAAATGCCTGTGAGCGAGATCAGGAACCGGTTGTCGCCTGTCTCTGAAAACGAGGTGATGCGCCCGGCGCACGCCGTACGATACAGACTGGGTTTCACATTGGCATCGCCTTGCGCCTGAATGCCCTCGGCGGTGTTCGGCTGGACCATGGCGATGATCCGGTCTCCGCGCATGGCATCGTCCACCATCTGCAGATATCTCGGCTCAAAGATGTTGAGCGGCAAATGCGCCCGCGGGAGCAAGAGCGCGCCGGCCAGCGGGAATATGGGCACCTGCTTGGGCAGATCATTTGTAGAGCGATATGTTTCGTGCAGACTCAACGTGAACCCAGCTCTTTATGAGAACAAAATGGAGGACAATTGCCGGCGCCCGGCGACCGTGCGTTCATCAGCATGGCCCCAAGCTTCAAAGAACTGCAGAAGCTGCTTGCGCGCGGCCTCCTCGTTCCAGGCCCGATCCTGGCCAATGGAGATCATGAGATGCTCCATCGCCTCTTCCGAGCGCCCGGCGGCGTTCAGCGCCACGGCAAGATCGATGCGCGATTGATGGTCCTTCTCATCGGCCTCGACCTTGGCGCTCAACGCCACGATTTCCTCTGAATCCACCGGCGTTGCGGCCACTTCAAGGGCTGCGCGCGCCGAGCTGATCTCGGTCGAGTTTTCTTTACCCTCAGGCGCAAGAGCCAGGGCCTTCTCCGCCCCTTCCAGATCACCTGCACCAATAAGCGCCCTGGCCAGTCCGGCAATGGCAGAGAGGTTCTCCGGATCGGCCTGCAGCGCGCCCGAAAACGCGCCCACTGCCGATTGGAAATCTTCAGCTTCCAGCGCTTGCTGGCCCGCCTCAATCATCATCTCGTCGTCGCTCGGCCCCACAGCCGAGCCGGTGACCTTTTCTATAAACGTCTTGATTTGGCTCTCCGGCAGCGCACCCATGAAGGCATCGACCGGCCGGCCGTCCTTGAAGGCATAGACCGTCGGCAGAGACTGGACCCTAAGCTGGGCTGCAATCTCGCGGTTTTCGTCCACATTCACTTTCACAAGCTTCACGGTGCCTTTTGCAGCCGTTACGGCCTTTTCCAGCACCGGCGTCAACTGCTTGCAGGGCCCGCACCAATCAGCCCAGAAGTCCACGATCACCGGGACCGAGCGCGAAGCTTCGATCACATCGGCCATGAACGTATCTTGGGTTGCATCTTTAATGAGATCGCCAGGCGCCGCAGCCTGAGGATCAGCGCTTTTTCCGTTCCCGGCGCCATAGGAGAAAGTGAAGGACATATCGAGCCTATTATTCTTTAGGGTCGGTCCACTTCAATACGTCGCAAGGCGTGGACCAGATTGCCTCTTATGTGCGTGTTTATGCCATAAAATACAACACCACCACGAGCCTTGCCCGATAAATTGCCGCTAAGAGCACCCCGATCAGGCGACTTTGACAATTTTTGGCGTATGGCCGCACGATTGGACGAACGTGATCAGATCCGACGAAGAGATCGAGGTGGTGGCATCGTTCTTCAGCGGATGATAGTTCAGCACCTCGTGGCTGAGCATGGTCTCATCCAACACCACTTCAACTTTCTGTTCCACATCGTTAATCAGGGCAAATGGGGTCACCGAACCCGGCTCGACACCCAGCACTTCACCGAGCAGCTCACTCTTACCGAAGCTGAGCCGGCCTGAACCGATGGTTTTCGGCAGTGTTTTGAGATCAACCTGAGCGTTCTCCAGGGTGACCACGAGCCAGAGCACGCCC
Organism: Hyphomicrobiales bacterium; assembly: GCA_028285595.1. Taxonomy (GTDB): domain Bacteria; phylum Pseudomonadota; class Alphaproteobacteria; order Rhizobiales; family CAJQND01; genus JAAEUE01. The sequence continues at coordinate 29,346 of JANQOW010000042.1, read as the reverse complement.
TTTTTATCTTTTAAGAACAGGTTCTTACAATGGCCACCGGGAATTCCGCCACAAAGAGCCTGGGATTCCTCAACCGTATAGACCGGGGCATGGTCTGTTGTTTTGGTTGTGATGCCCAGCTGATCGAGGCGGGCGAAGAGGTCTTCACGTGTTGCCGGCATGGCCGTCATTTCTCTCTTGGTTTGCTTTGTGAGTGGTGTGATCACTTTGGGGCAAGGTTCCTATTGCATTTCATCTGCGGTTGCGCAATAAACCTGCGCGCCCGGCACCAATCACCGGGCCGCAACATATGGACGCGGGCGTAGCTCAGGGGTAGAGCATAACCTTGCCAAGGTTAGGGTCGTGAGTTCGAATCTCATCGCCCGCTCCAAATTTTCTCATAAAAAACAAATGTTTACCCGATAATCCGGAATCTCTGCATTGCTGGAATCTGGTCCGGGGGAGCAGCCGGGGGAGCGGCAAGACGTAAAATATCGTCCACCGCAAAATCTAAGCAGAATATCAATGGCTTAAATTCTGGAGCGCTTGCCCGTCATCGCTTCCGAAATGTGCCAACCGGTTCCATGTAGGAAAGGCCGATCCGCATGCGTCGTTAGGGCTTGGACAAAGGCAGACCTATCTTGGCAGAGGACATAATCCAAGCCGATACCAACCGTTCCTGCGTGGACAGATTCAAGAGTTCTTTTTGGCGCTTGTCGAACCTCTGCAAGTCAATGCCGCGAGGTGCTCGCGCATTTCGCGTAGTCCACTTGCATGAATCTCTGCAAATTGCGATCGAATTATTGTTTAATGCTCGTGGGTATGGCGAAAGGATGCTGCTCGCCTTGCGTTCCGGGGTTTTAAGCAGCGTGCAGATTTAGAATGGCAACCGACTTCGAGCCAACAAAACGGCCGCCCCTCCAATTAATGGAGAGAGGCGAATTGATTGATCGCGTAGCAGATTGGGCCATCGAGAATCTCAAGAGGTACGTAGAATTGCACGGAGAGCTGCCCCTTAATAGCTTTGGCCATGCAGAACTCCCTTGGTTGTCACCAATTGAAGATGAAATCCGCAATACTTACTTGTTGGAAGATGCGCGCGAAGTAAGGGAAGAGCTGCTTCGCCTAATCGACGAAAAGATCGATCACGAGTTCTTCATGCGGTTTGACGAGCATGAGACCAACAATCCCAGATCCAAGAGTTTACGGGCTGAGCGGACAGTTCTCGGCGGTGGAGCATCGGACTGGCGGGAACAAATCAGAGCGAGCCGAGCAGAGCTGAGAGGTGAGATCAAAAATCTCCGCTCGATTATCGAGAACCTCCCACCGCCGAACTCGATGATTGGCCATAACCAACCTCCCAATCGGATCGAAGATATTCCGCTTGGCGAAGCAGACCATTCCGCCATTCTGGAAGCAGTGGAAGACCTAGATAACGAAGCTAGCTCCGATGCTCCGGATGTCACGAATATAACCCGATCGATCGAGACACTTAGGGCAGCTTCAAAGAAAGTCGGAGTTTGGTTAGCCAAAAAAGCCGACCTAGCAGTCGACGAGACAATCAAGTCGACCATAAAAGCCGCAACGATCGGCGGCGCAATCTATATTGCTTTGCGTGATCAAATTGCAAATGTTGCTGATGTTGTAGGCCGCTGGCTTACCCTGCTGTCAGCACCCTTCTAGTGGGCGCGACCGGTGTCAGAAGCATCAGAACAGATCGATACTGCAATTCGCAAGGAAGGTTCAAATGGCCACCAAGTATGAGGTCACTTCTGACTATGAGAAGCTAATCCACAACGATTTGACCAACTGTGCCCATAGCCTTCGTAAAATGATGCATGGAAAGCTTCAATCTGATGATCGCACGGGCGTTTCGCATTTGATGATGGCAAGCTTAGCATTCACAGCTTTTTCGACAGAGGCGGTCGTGAATTTTGTGGGTTGGAAACTTCTGAAAGGAGAATGGCCCGAGAGAAAATCATTTTGGAAGAAGGTCGACCTTTTGATCAAAACTTTGGAACTGGAACTTTCCTGGGATGCTCGTCCATTGAGCACACTCGGCCATCTTCACGATTCGTTTCGAAACAAAATCGCACATGGTCAGCCTGACGCCCAATCGGTCACTGACTTGTTTGATGAAACCCCTGACATCTTTGACTCGCTCAAAGGTGAGTGGGAAGAGTGGTTATCCGCCGAGCATGTTGATACTTGCTACGAAGATTTGAAGGCGGTTGAACAATTACTCATAGCGAAGGCAGAGATACCTGGGACTGAGCTACTATCTCATGCAAGCCAAAGTGTAAAAGTCGTATCTGCCTGAGCAGAAGGTTCTGCCTGAATAGCGTAAAGGTTGTCGAGTCACCCTTTCGACAGTGTGCGAACAGATGCTATGTCCACTTCTTGTCCTAAAGCGGAAGTCTCTGGGTGGAAAACACACGGCAGAAAATGACCCATATCGGAAGTGTGGTGCAGGCGCGAGAGGTCAACAGGACGGCGAACCGAAACGATCATGGATGTCAAAATCAATCGACCGGATCACAGGTTTCGGGTGGGCGACGTCCATTTCCCTTGGTAGCAATAGGATTGACTTAGAGCGCCAATCAAACTGAGCCCAACCCGACCCATGACTAACGCCGAAAACGCCGCAACCCCACGATGGCCCCTGAAGACCGAACGTCTTGAGGTTCAGCAAAAACTCAACGCAGCACTAGCTGATGCAATCGATGCCGTTCAGGCTGGCTGTGTTGCGCCACCATCTGATCCGGCAATGTTGCGCAGCAAGCTGGGACAATTCGATTTTAAACGGCCAATCGAGATGCTTAGCGCCTCTGGGCAAGTGATCGAACTTCTCCAGTCAGGAATGGTGCATATGATGCATCCAGCTCACTTCGGGCTGTTTAACCCAAGTGTAGCATTCCCTGGAATTCTAGCCGATCAGATTTCCGCGCATTTCAATCCTCAGCTCGCTGTGTGGTCTCATGCACCAGCCGCTGTAGAGATCGAACGTCACACCATTGAAGCGGTCGGTGGGCTGGTCGGCTGGAGCTCTGGCGAGACGTCCGGCCATTTCACCAGCGGCGGCGCCGAAGCGAACTACAGCGCCGTGCTTATGGCTCTTACCAAGGCCAATCCCGCGTACGCCGAAGCTGGCGCAAAGGCGTTTGCAGGCACGCCCTGCATCTATGTCTCTGCAGAAAGCCACCTGGCCTGGCTCAAAATTGCCCATCAAGTAGGGATTGGGAGGAGTGCAGTAAGGCTCGTTCCGACGGATGGCACGGGACGACTCGACGCCAGTGCGCTGGAAACGCTCGTAAGTGAAGATGTCAGCGCGGGCAATGTCCCGGTTTTCGTTGGCGCAACCGCCGGAACCACAAATGCGGGCATGATCGACCCTCTTCCTGAATGCCACGCGATTTGCCGTGCCAACAACATGTGGTTTCATGTCGATGCGGCCTGGGGTGGAGCCGGGCTTCTCAACGCAGAGGCAGCCCAGCATCTGAGCGGAATTGAAAATGCGGATTCCATTACGCTCGACGCGCATAAATGGTTCGCGGTGCCCATGGGTGCAGGGATACTGCTGTGCAGAGACCAGAGCCTGCTTGCAGAGACTTTTCGAGTAGCAGCAAGCTATATGCCTGAGAGCACGGATGACGGCGTTGATCCCTATACGCACTCCCTGCAGTGGTCGCGTCGATTTATAGGCTTGAAGCTCTTCATGTCGCTAGCCTGCATGGGCTGGGATGGCTATCGGCACCATATCGATCATGCGCTACAAATGGCTGAACGGCTGAAATCTGGACTCAAGGAAAATGGCTGGCGCCTTCTGAACGATAGTCCGCTTGCAGTGCTATGCTTCATCGATGACGAGGGGCAGGCAGAGCCGGTGCGAACTGCTGCTGACGTTGTGAACTCGGGCCGTGCCTGGCTTTCGTCAGCAAAGTTCGAGGGACAGAGCGTTTTGCGGGCCTGCATCACAAGCCACTTCACGCGCGAAGAGCATATAGACATTCTTGTGGATGAACTGAACCGCTCGCGGGAAGTGCAATGCCGCTAGAAACCTCAACTTATGAGGGGCGGCAGATTTCCGCAATGCGAACTGGCGATGGCCCCCTGATCGTATTGTTGCCGCCAGGTGCAAGTTCAGCGGCAGCATGGCGTGACGTTACGGCGGACTTAACGGCAAGGTTTGAGTGTCTTGCCGTCAATCTGTCAGGCTATGCCGAAACCGAGGCGTTCCATTCTAATCGACCCATGACACTGGATGACGAGGCCTTAGCCGTGCTTGCGCTGATGGACTCTCACAAGGGCGAAGTTCACTTGGTAGGTCATTCTTACGGTGGGGCAGTAGCGATAAGGCTGGTGCTACATAATGAGCACCGCTTTTCATCCCTGACACTAATCGAGCCTGCAGCGTATCCAATGCTCAGTCAGGCGGGTGAACTGGAATTGGCCAAAGATGTGCTGCAGATCAATCAGGAGTTTATCGCTCATGTTCGTGAGGGCGATAACGATACGGCCTTCCAGATCTACTTCGACTTTTACAATACGGGGCCGCGAAAGTGGGCCGATCTTTCAAGTTCGGCGCAGCAACGGTTGATGTCGGTTGCAAAACCGGTTGCGGCAGCCCTTGAAGCCGTACACGCATCTGACAGCACGCTGAATGAGCTGGGCCAGTTACAAATTCCCACCCTTGTCGTGGCCGGAGCAGAGACTGACAACGTGCATGCCAGCTTGGCCATAAACATAGCGCGTGCAGTGCCAAGAGCGCGGCTGAAAACCATCCCGACCGCAGGCCACATGTGCTCCTTGACCCATCCAACAGAAGTGGCCGGAATTATTCAATCTCACATAGCCAGGCTTTAGTGGCTCCGAAGCAATTTTGTGAATGTCTGGAAATGGCACTTTGCAAACATCGGATTTGGTAAGCTTGATGTCCGCTTTACCTCAATCCTGACCTTAAAACGCCCTAATCAGATGGACGGTTGGCATTGACTCAGGCGGGCACTATCTCGGTGCAAAATGTTAGAGCCTGCCCTACTGAAGGTTAGGCTCATGCGTAAAAGTTGGCCACGATTCAACGGCTTTGAGTTAGGCAAACGTTGCTTAGAGAGCTGTGGGACAGCCTTTTGCGATTAAATAGGTTTTGAGGCACATAGAGCATTCGTTAAGGGCTTGTGCCAACCTGTTTCCGTTACAAGCACATTGTAGAATCAGGCCGAAGCTACCCTTGCTTGGGAGGGCGGCTCACCGCGGTAGACCCAACCCAGGAAGGATCTTTCACAAACCATCCCAACCGCTACGATCCCTTCTGGCATCGAAAAACCATCATTTGCAGTCCACTTCGGCCCATCTTTGATGTTAAGACAGACATTAAGCGTGCATCGTCTTGAACGGCGCCAACAAGAAGAAGGGATGAAGCTGTGAAGCCAGGCCGCTTGCGTATTGGGACGCGGGGATCGCCCTTGGCCTTGCTGCAAGCCGAGGAAGTGCGCGATGCTATCATCGCCGCGCATGGATTGGCGGCGGATGAAATTGAAATCGTTGTTATCAAAACCACTGGCGATAAAGTGCAGGATCGGCCCTTGGTCGAGATTGGCGGCAAAGGGCTCTTCACGAAAGAGATTGAAGACGGTCTCTATGAGGGCAGTCTTCACTTGGCCGTACATTCCATGAAAGACATGCCCGCCGAACTGCCTCCAGGCTTGATGATCGACTGTCTTCTGAAGCGCGAGGACGTGCGTGACGGCCTGATCAGCCCAAACTACACCTCAATAGCCGCATTGCCCGAGGGAACGGTTGTCGGCACATCCTCCGTGCGGCGAGCAGCACAGCTCCGGCGGCTCCGGCCTGACGTTGAGATCGTGCCGTTTCGTGGAAATGTACAAACTCGGCTCAGGAAACTTGAGGAGGGGGTTGCCTCGGCCACCTTCTTGGCTTGCGCCGGGCTGAACCGGCTTGGCCAAAGCGACCTCGTCTCAGCCCCCATTTCTCCTGATGAAATGCTCCCTGCGGTGGCACAAGGGGCCATTGGCATTGAGGTACGGGCTGATGACAGCGCCACGCGCGACCTCTTGAAACCGCTTAACGATGAGGCGACTGAAATCACGGTCAGCGCCGAGCGTGCCTTTCTCGCCGTGCTGGATGGGTCTTGCAGAACGCCCCTCGCGGGCCTGGCGGAGATTTCTGGCGATCAGCTGCGAATCCGAGCCTGCGTGCTGTCTATGGACGGCAAAAAGTACTTTCAGACAGAACGTAATGGACCACTGTCTGAGGCTGAGGCTATGGGCCGAGATGCCGGCGAATACCTCAAAGCGCAAGCCGGCCCGGACATTTTCTCTGATTAACCCGGACTACTTTGTGGTGAACCGGGCAAAACTCAAAAACCTTCCAGCATGTTGGGGCTGACGAGCCTGCGGCCAGCAACGAGCATTCGCCTCACATCTGATGCGGCGGCGGAGTTTGGTGTTGATCGACATCGAGCCTCCAAGGGACTGGCGTAGCCACTAAACAGCCTGATAGCCGGGCCCAAGAACCTACTAAGCACTTGAGTTTACAAGCGCGTCTCAGTGAGCGGTGCAGACGATCAGATCGCAACGGCGTGGCGAGTGGTGTTCTTGGGGAGGTAGGTGTCGAACATGGATGCAACCACGCGCACCAGTGGCGCCCCTTCATCCGTCATGCAAATATCATTGCCGTCCAACGAAATGACCCCATCGGTCTGCAATTCCTCAAGCTCATCACTAAGTTCGGAGAACACACCTGGCAGCAAATCGAAACGATTAGCAGCATCTGCCAGGTCGACCCGGCCAAAGCACATGAGTTGCTCGATGATATGCCCGTTAAGACGGTCCTCCTTGGTTAGTCCAACGCCCCGAGCCACCGGCAAGCTGCCTGCTTTTACGGCGCGGGACCAAGCTCCCGTCTCGGCCGTGTTTTGAACATAGCCGGAAGGAGTACGTGCGATAGACGTTACACCCACGCCTAACAGAGCATCTGCTTGATCGGTCGTATACCCTTGGAAGTTGCGGCGCAGCGTGCCTTCAGTGAACGCGCGTGCAAGCGGGTCGTTGGGCAAGGCAAAATGATCAAGGCCGATTGAGTTGTAACCCGCTTCGAGCAATGCGACAGAAGCGGCCTGCGCCTGATCGAGACGTTCACTAGCGCCCGGCAGGGCGGTTTCGTCGATGAGACGTTGTTTTTTCGCCATCCACGGAACATGGGCATAGCCGAACAAGGCGATGCGGTTGGGCCGCATTTCCGCGCAGAGCGATATCGTCTTCAAAAGCGTTTCGGTTTTCTGATGCGGCAGTCCGTAAATCAGATCGAAATTGATCCCGCCAACACCGGCCTCACGCAAACCATCAACGCTTGCGCGAACCATCTTAGGTGGTTGGATACGGTTGATGGCGGCTTGTACCTTCGGATCGAACTCTTGAACCCCAAAACTTGCGCGCGTGAAACCAAGCCTACCAATTCGCCGGATCATATCGGAGGTCAGGGTTCTAGGATCACTTTCAATCGCAAGCTCCGCATCAGCGGAGACATCGAAGTACACACCGACCGCCGCCATCGCCCGCTCAAGCTGATCGGGAGAAAGTGCCGTGGGCGTTCCACCGCCCCAGTGGAGATGCGAGATCCGCATGCGCGCGGGTAAATGACTTGCGAGCAACTCTATCTCTTCGATCAGTGTAGCGAGATACCGCTCAATTGGCTCCTGCCGCGTTGCGAGCTTCATGTTACAGCCGCAATACCAGCAAAGCTGGCGGCAGAATGGCACATGCAGATAGAGCGAAATCGGTTTAGCTGGATCCAGATCAGCCAACCACCGTGCGTACTCGGCCCCGTCCACCGCATCGCTGAAGTGTGGCGCCGTCGGATAGCTGGTATAACGCGGCACATTTCGCGTGGCATGTCTGTTGAGGTTTTGAGTGGACATGGCCTATCTCCTCCTGCGCCCATTGAGCTCAATCTCGAAACGGTTTGTGCTTGTACCGGCGTCATCAGAAGCAATGTGACGAACACAGGCGTGACGGACGACCAAGCGCTGGAAAAGTCGCTCGATTACCGCTGTGTGCCAGGCACATTCCGGCATTTTGATCGGATTGTTTTTGATCGCGATCAACAGGTGCGGCACCAGGGAGATCTCGCAGGTGCCGGAGCCGGCAAAGGTCCAGGCGTTGCGCCTGATTGCACTGAGCAACAAGAAAGCGGCAACGCGTGAGGGCAGGACCCTCATTGCCAGCTTGACCGCTTGTGGGATCCGGTTGGCGATGACGTAATCAGCTGTTAGGTGGCCGGCTTCACGTGCAATACGCGACGCTTGTCCCGGCTGGTCTTGCCAGAGCTGTGCAAACAGCCGCGCCGGGATGCGTTCATCCACCATGTGCGCAGGCGGCTCGATCAGCAAATCGCCATGACCGGCGCGGCGAAAAAGCACTTCGGCAGCATCCACCCCTTGCATAACCTTCAGCGCGCGCTCGAGCTGAATCACGGCATTGGGGCCAATTTGGCCAACGTTCTCACCGGTCAACGCAACGGTCATGGACTTGGGGCCGGGGCAGCTTCTTCAGCCATCTGGAGATCACCTCCTCCACACGCCTTTACAGCGGCACCCTCTCTCAATGCACGGGCTTTGGCGGCCCGATCGGCTGCTGCCTCCCAATCATCCATCTGGGCAGGCGCAATTGTGCGGGTGCGATCAAAATTGAAATTGACGCCCTTCTTCGATTGCGGCCCCCAATAGTTTGCTTTGCCAAGGTCGTAGAACTTGCGCTGAAAACCTGCTTTCAAGAAGGCTTTTAGACAGCCTAACAGATAGCGCCTGCGAAAGCCGGTTCCGCGCCAAGGATAGTGGAACAGGGCTTTACGCGAATAGAAGCGTCGATAATTCTTCATCACGCCGTCAAGCAGGGTGGCACGATCCATCGCCTCCGGTGCCATGATCGGCGTCACGAAGTTGTACTTGGAGAAGTCGAAGATTTCGACCTTGTCCTTGATTTCTGCAAACAGGGACGTGAAGGGCCAAGGCGTGTACATCGCCCAGTTGGCAAGATCTGGTTGCCAGTCCCAAGCCATTTGGAACGTTTCTTCCAAGGTCTCCGGCGTTTCGTTGTCCAGGCCAACAATAAACTGGGCCTCCACGAAAATATCGGCCTCCCGCAGCAGGCGGATCGCCTCTTTGTTCTCCTCCACCTTGGTTTCCTTATTGAAGCGGTCGAGTTTTAGTTGTGCGGCCGCCTCTGTGCCAAGCGACACGTGAACAAGTCCGGCTTCGCGGTAGAACGAGAGCAACTTCCGATCTCTATAGATATCGGTAACCCGAGTATTGATCCCCCACTTCACTTTGTGATTCAAACCGCGGTCGATCAACTCCTGGCAAAAGGCGATGAACTTTTTCCGGTTGATGGTGGGCTCTTCGTCCGCCAGGATAAAGAAGCCGATGTCGTGCTTATCAACCAAGGTCTCGATCTCATCGGCGACCTTTTTGGGATCGCGCACCCGGTAATCGCGCCAGAATTTCCATTGGGAACAAAACGAGCAGGTGAACGGGCATCCGCGAGCCATGTTGGGAATAGCGACCCGCACACCTAAGGGCACATAGATGTATTTCGACCACTCCAGGAGCGACCAATCCGGGTTTATGGCGTCGAGCTCTTTCACGGTCGAGGCGGCCTGGGTGGCAACAAACTGTTCACCTTCCGCAAAGGCCAGACCTTTAATCTTGCGCCGATCCTGAGGCCACCTGCCCTCATCGATGCACCTGATCAGCTCTCTGAAGATCTCCTCGCCTTCACCCCTGACGATCACATCAATCCAGGGCGCTTCCGACAGCACCTGCTTGTACATAAATGTTGCATGGATGCCGCCAAGGACGCGAACCGCTTTCGGACAGGCTTCTTTGGCGAGCTTCAAAACTTGCTCAGCAACATAGATTGATGGCGTAATGGCTGTGCAGCCCACCACGTCCGGCTGCAACTCTTTTAAGCGAGTGCGCAAATCCTCGTCTGCAATATCGTTGGTCATCGCATCGATGAAGTGAATATCGGAGAAGCCTGCATCTTTTAGGTGCCCCGCAAGATAGGCAACCCAAGCAGGTGGCCAACTGCCGGCAATCTCAGCACCGCCAGAGTGATAGTTCGGATGGACCAAAGCTATGCGCATCATCACCTCCTATTGTGTAACTTAAAATTTACACATATAATGTCAATGTTTATTGACATAAATCAACGACTGCGACTGAGCTGATAATGCGCAGATACATGTATGGGTCGCTGTTACCCGGCATCACATGAAAAGGGGGAATCAAAGACAGCCTTCCGCTCGGAAGAGGATTTTGGTGCTTGGCGCGACAGGCACCATAGGCCTCGCAACCACACAAGCTCTGATCGAACGGGGACACAATGTTGTTTGCTTCTTGCGGCCCGGATCATGGGTTGGAGCGCATGAAACTGAGAACTCAACCTGCGTGCATCATCCCAGATCGTATCACCGCTGCGTTGACGTTTCTGATCTGGACTCTGTTCGCCTTGACGGATTTTGTGGTGAGCAATTTGACGCCATCATCTCTTGCATGGCCTCTCGGACTGGAGCTCCGGATGACGCCTGGGCGATCGACTATCAAGCGCATAAGAACGTACTCACCATTGCACTGGAACACCAAGTCCCACATATGGTTCTTCTCTCCGCCATCTGCGTCCAAAAACCCCGATTGGCCTTTCAGTATGCAAAGCTTGCTTTTGAGGACGCACTGATTGGTTCTGGAATTACATATTCGATCGTACGGCCCACGGCTTACTTTAAGTCACTATCTGGTCAACTGGACCGGGTAAGACAGGGCAAGCCGTTTCTTGTTTTTGGTGATGGACGTCAAACAGCTTGCAAGCCCATCAGCGATAAAGACCTAGCTTCCTATCTAGTTGATTGCCTGGAGCGCCGTGATCGATACAACCGCGTCTTGCCGGTCGGCGGTCCTGGCAATGCCCTCACACCGCAAGAGCAAGGTGAGTATCTGTTCTCACTCCTGAAACGCCCTGCCCGGATACGGCATGTGCCTCTGGCATTCATTGACGCTGCGGTTGCTTCACTCAACGTGCTCAGCAGGATCGCGCCTTGCCTTTCAAGTAAATCTGAGCTTGCCCGCATAGGCCGCTATTACGCAACAGAATCAATGTTGCTGCTTAACCCGGAGACGGGCCAATACGACGCTGATGCGACGCCTTCAACGGGCACCGAGACGTTATTCGATTTTTATGCTCAAGCACTGCGCGAGAACAGGAGCGTTGATCGAGGAGACCATGCGATCTTCTGACAAGCAGACCAAACGAACTCTATGACTCACGAAACAAAATGAGGACCAGACTGATAATGAAAACAAAGATAGTTTTGACTTCAATCATCGCCGTCACATTCGCGAGCCTGTCGCATGCAGCCGAGCCGGACATCGACAAGGGCAAGAAAGTGTTTCGCAAATGCAAAGCGTGCCATGAGGTCATGAAGGAAAAGAACAAGGTTGGGCCACATCTGGTGAACCTGTTCGGGCGCCAAGCTGGTTCGATGGAGGGTTACAAATACTCCAAAGCCATGAAGGCGAAGGGAGCCGACGAGAGCCTTGTCTGGAATGAAGAAACGCTGGACCTCTACCTCACAAAACCAAGGAGCTATGTAAAAGGCACCAAGATGGCCTTTCCTGGACTGAAGAAGGAAGCCGACAGACAGAACGTCATCGCTTACTTGAAAACCTTCTCCAAAACGGAGTAGCCGCGCTCACTCCTCACCCGTTGCACACGGACAGGCGGTCCTGTTATGCGGCCGCCTTCTTTTCGCGCGCTTTCTTGTGGGCGCGGGCGCGAATGCTCAATCTGCGGAATATGGACAGTTTGTCGATGAACAGTTTTCCCGCGAGATGATCCATCTCGTGTTGCAGACAAACTGCATGCATCCCCGAAAGCTCTCGCTCAAAAAGGTTGCCTGCCTGATCTTGCGCGCGCACCTGCAGCTTGGTGGCTCTGAACACATTGCCAACGATATCGGGCACGGAGAGGCAACTCTCTTCCACGATCCCCCAAGCCGCCTTCTTGATGATCTCAGGATTAATATAGACCTCTGGGGCTTCTGCGTTTTCAGATAGGTCCATGACCAAAATCTGTCGCTGATCATTCACCTGGGTGGCAGATAGACCAATGGCTTTGGACGCATGAAGCGTCTCAATCATATCATCGACCAGCCGGGTCATGCTTACATCAAACTCTGTGACCGGATTTGCGGAGAGGCGGAGCTGTGGGTCGGGATATTCGAGAATGCCTAAGATCGCCATAGCCGGTCCCTATGTTTAACTCTGAGAAGGCCGGGCTGCCGTTACATCCTCAGCAACGCCGCTGTCATTCGTGCGATGATGTTTGGTGATGCGGCCTACAAGAGGAATTGTGGCCGCCACCGTGATCAGCAAGAGCGCAATCTCAAGCGCATAAACGGAGATGTATCCCAACGCCGGACCGGCCAGCCCAAACACGCTCTCCGTTCCGGCCATGAATATCCCAACGATGTCGCGAATTGCACCACTTAAGGCCAACGCCACGCCCGCCGCTGTTGCTTGAACGGCACCCCAAGCGCCAAGGGCAAGACCGGCTTGTTCTTTTGGCGCCTGGCTCATCGTAGCTGTTAGCGTCGCATGACCGAACACCGCGGCGCCGAAGCCGATCAGAAAGTTTCCAACCAAGAACGGTGCACTCAAGTCCAATGGTGCCGCAGCAATTACCAGCGCGAATGCTGGTAGTCCAATCAGCGCACCATTCTGCGTTAGGCGGTAAGGATCGCTTCCAGGCTTGAGAACATGGGATGCAAAGACAAAGCCCAACAGCCCGCCAATCGCAAGCAGAGCCGTCAGCTTCGTGGTATCAGCCACCGACCAATTCAGGATTTGCCCGCCATAGGGCTCAAGGAGAACGTCTGCCATTCCGAAAGCCATTGTGCCCAGTCCCACAATCACCAACCGCCTGATGGCGTGCTCACCTTGGCAAAAACGATCCCAAGACTCACGGAACGACGGATCTGCCTCTGGCCTGGGCGCACCGCGGGGTGGACGCCGCGCCTCTTGTTTCCAGATGGCCACACTGTTCAAGACCAGAGAGGCAAGCGCGGCCCCTTGGATGACTTGAACCAAGCGGCCAGGCGTGAAATCGGCCAACACAGCACCGAATATCAATGCGCTGGCAAACATGCCGACAAGCAGCATGACATACATAAAGCCAACCACCTTGGGATGGGACTTGGACGGCGTTAGATCGGTGGCGAGCGCCAATCCGGTGGTTTGAACAACATGTGCTCCGGCTCCCACCAACAAAAATGCGAGCGCGGCTGACGATTGGCCAACCCAAGCTGGCACCGCATCTGCCTGACCCTTCCCCGCCAACACAAGGAGGGCAAACGGCATGATAGCAAAGCCGCCAAATTGAAGGAGCGTGCCCTTCCAAATGAACGGCACGCGCCGCCAGCCCAACTCGCACCTATGCGTATCAGACTTGTAACCGATCACTGTGCGGAAGGGCGCGATCAACAAGGGGAGCGCAATCATAACGCCCACGATGGCGGCAGGAACCTCAAGTTCGACGATCATGACTCGGTTAAGAGTTCCCACAAGGAGAACCATGGTCATGCCAACCGATACCTGGAAGAGCGAAAGACGCGCAAGCTTATGCAAGGGGAGGTCAGGCGTGACAACGTCCGCAAACGGCATATACCGAGGGCCTAACGAGGCCCATACGCTCAGCAAACGTTCTCTATATCTACCCATGTCCCGCCCTCCGGGGCGATGACCAGAGTCATTTTGAATCACATGTCTGCAGCCACGCGCTCCAAGGCAACCTAACGGTCAGGCTTAGACAGCGTCTTCAGGCCAAGCAGGCTCGAGAAGGGCGCAGGATTTTTCGACAACAGTGGCAAGCCCCAACTCCACTCCCAGTTTCTCTTCGACTTGAGAACGGTTGTCATTCCAAACATGGATGAGAGGGGAGCCGCCTTGTTGCTCAGCATTGGCATTCCGAAACTGGAATTCCAATTTTTCTTGGCAGCACTCAGCACCTTCATGCCAAACATAGAGGAGAATGGTGCCGCTTTGTCGCTGAGCAAACCCATGCCAAAGAGCCTGGAGAACGCCCAGTCGTGCCGAAGCAAACCAGACGATGGCTCGGAGTTCGATAGGGTGCTCCAACCCAGACTATCAGAGAATGGCGAAGGATCACTCGGCACATAACGGCTAAGTAAATCCCCATCTACGCCTTTGATGCCGTCCATGATGTTGAGCGCGGCTTGCCCGCTCCCAAAAGGTGCTTCCACGGAAACCAGAGCACGCCCTTTTTCCAGAGTCTGTGTGCAGATTAGCACGTTCCTCGCCGGCAACTGGCCTTTCTCGATAGCCGTTTGGACCGTAGCCCGCTCCTTACCTTTGGATTTGCTGGGAAGGAAAACGGATCGTTCGGTAAACCCGGCTTTGGCGAGCGCCGCATCGGCGGCCTTTGCGTTGTCCTCCGTGTCATAGATACGGACGTTTAACGTCATGGCGGCCCTCCATTCACGTTTGGGGATTGAAAAGATCCAATGCCCTGCCCTGAGACCAGTTCAGGGCATCAAAATCTTTACGCTGCGCAGTAGTCGCAAGATCAGTCTAGCAGATGCTAGCCACCTTGGAAAAATGCGGCCATCCAAGTTGTGCTGCTTAAAATTGAGTAGTGAACGATCAATGAGATGATGGCAACGCTGCCGAGAAACAGCGGCAAGCCAACTGTCGGATTCACTATGCACCAGATTCTACCTTGGTTCATTACTTATCTCCCCTCAGAAGGACCAGGGCGTATACAAGTACGCCAGGATGTGCGCGATGAGCGCGATGAAAAAGAACACACGCGAGCCATCAATGATGTGCTTGTGGATCTCCTCGGATTCTCTGATGGTAAGACCGGTGGGCCAGATCCGATCAGGGTCGTCCAGATCGGCGGTTTGTGTTTCGTGGGCCATAAGCTGTTCTCCACTTTAGGCTAGATTGGCACGAGAAGACCTTTCTCGAGCCTTACGAGCGTAGCGCTGCTTCGCAAAAGTGTCAAGTATAGCGGTCATAAATAATGTCAATCAAATTGGACATATTCGATCAAAACCACCCTCACCCCAGGAAAAATGTCGCAGAGATTTGTATTTGGCGCGGACGTGTAAATCCGGACGCACACTGCGGCAGATAGGTCCATGCAATGCCTAATATTCACAATTTTACAAAATGTGAATTATGTAAATCACATTATTTACAAAACGACCCGAAACATCTGGCATTGTGGGCCTTTTCTGCGCGATTAAAGGCCCAGACATAGGAGGTTTGAGATGGGCTATAATCCGAAATTCAGTCTTGATCCGACACAGCTTGAGATGATCGAAGATGCTTTGCGCGAACAAGTCAAAAGTCTTGTCAGGTCGCCTGATGAATTGACGCAGGACGGCGGCGGCAAGAAACAGGCTGTTCGCAAGGTGAACGAATTGCTCGCGCACCTTCACCATCAAAAATTCTGGTACAAACCGAAGCAGCCCGTGCCGATGGGCTAACACGAGCTAGCCTTCAAACCGGGTTCGGCCCTTTCTGTCTTCGTCAATAGGCCAATCCAAATGAAGGGGCTCCTGGGCGCGCTGTGTGCATGCTTGCCGCGGGCACAGCCTGCAATTGATGCCGATAGGCGTAAAGATTGATTCAGAGCCGAGCTGAAACGGTTGGGCATAGATGAGTTCGCCCGCATGCTCAATCGAACAGCCGAGTGTTATCGCTAAGCAATTGTCTTGAGCATGGTAGTCCGAATTCGGTCGATCTACCGTCCTGTTGATGGTGAAATAGCGTGAGCCATCGGGCATCTCCACAAACTGAGGCAAGATCCGGTTAGGCGTTCGGAAGCTCATGTGAAGGTCCCACTTCGGGCACGATCCACCATAGTCTGCCAGATGAAAGCTGGTGGAGTTAAACCGCTTAGTGACGTTGCCGGCCCGGTCTATGCGAAGGAAAAAGAACGGCACACCCCGCGCACCATCTCGTTGCAGTGTTGTGACGCGGTGGCAGACTTGCTCAAAGGAGACGCGAAAACGCACTGCCAAATGATCAAGGTCATAGTGGCACGCTTGGGCTTCATCTAAGAAAGCGCCGTACGGCATAAGCAATGCCGCCGCAAAATAGTTGGCAAGTTCCACACGGCAACGCGAGCGCAGGCGCGGTTCTGCTATTTGAGCGTCCTCGACCAGACCGTCGATGAGAGCACCAAACTCAAGCAAGCCGATCATATGGGTTAACTGAAAGACGCGGTTTGGGAAATCAAGTGTTTCGGCAAGCAGCAACTGTTTCTCGGCACGGTCATAAACGCGCAAGGCGTTCGGCAAGGCGGTTGCGTTTACTGTTTTCACCGAAATGTCCAAGCCCGTCTGGAGACGCGACTTGAGATAATGGTACAGCTCATCCGGCTCGACCTCGTCCTCACCGAAGAAATCTTCTGCAGCCTCCTCCAATACAGGAAAGTGATTGTGCTCGCGGCGAAAGAAATCGTGGACCGCGGTTTCGGGACTCGTTGCCACAAGCTGGTGTTGGTCTGACTTTACGTTTCCAAAGGCCGTGAGCGTGCGTTCCATCAACCCACGATAGGCCTTGTGCAGATCGAGCAAGCTTTGAGCAACGGCGGGGCAGTGGTCCAGACTTGCGCGCAGTTCGGCCAAGTCCGGCCGGTTCTCGTTGAAGACTGTGTCTTGAAACGCGTTTCTCAGATCCGCCAGCTTCGTTGGAGTGGTGTCCTTGACCAAGTCGCGCCACTCGACCCCATAGACCTCCGACACGCGCATCAAAACTTGAACGGACAAACTGCGCTGATTGTTTTCAAGAAGATTGACGTAGGACACACTGAGGCCCAGAGCCCGGGCCATTTCCGCTTGGGTTTGACCTGCATCTTTACGGAGCTGTCGAAGTTTTGGGCCGAGATATGTTTTGGTGGTTCTCACGAGAGGATCGCTGAAGCTTAAAGTCGCGCTGCCCTGAGCAGTAGGTTCGCGTCATCGTGCTTCAGGGGGATTAGATTGTCACCGCATATTTCAGAAAAAGCATAGCCGGGCGACAACTGGATGAGTGTGCGACACATTTTTCAGCCCACCGGCGCTTGAAAGCTCTGCGCGGCGAAGTATCCGGCCAATGCCGTCACGCCAGTCAGTGCGGTTCCCCATGCAACGTCCACAACAGCCACCGACACCGGCCAGTTCTTGAGCGTGGCCAAGTTGGTCATGTCGTAGGTCATATATGCGAAAAATCCGAACAGAGATCCAAGAAGCAAAGACGTCTGCCAGGTGCCAGTGTTCACAGCCGGCGCAACGGCAAACAGAACGATCCCTGCGATGTAGGTCACATAAAATATGACTGCGGCCGAAGCCATCGGACGCTCCCGCAGAAGCTCACCGAGCCGTGACCAGTAAAAGGATTTCGCGAGTTTTCCCAGCCAGACGTACTCAATTGACAAGAACACAACGGCCGCCCCCACGTAAGCTGCCACCCATTGCATACGAGTGAAACCTCCCAGCGTGTTATCATTGTGCAGCGGGGCAGGTGCGACGCCGCAGACAAGAGGCAGGCGCGCTGGAGAACAGCACCAGCGGTGCATTGTCCTGCAGCAAAGTGTGACCTCTTCAGAGGCTCTTGTACGCCGCGTCCCCGCTTTGATTCACTGCTTCACGTACAGTCGAGACGCTCTCATAGACCTTCGAGATCTCACTCAAGAGGCCAAGTCGCAAAAGTACCCGCACGGCCTGATTTGTCGTGTCGCAGTTATTGGCAGCTCGCCATCCTTCGATGGCAGCAAATTCTTCTTCATCAAGTCGGATTGCAATACTGTCCGATTTATCAATCGAATTTAGGCCAGACATTTTTGTCCACGCTTTCTCGCGAGCCCATCCTCCCTAGAAAATGTGAGCCTACGTGCAAACTGTGTTGGGAGAGAAATTTCGCATCGTAGGCGCACGCTAGTTGCCCGCGTCTAAGTTCCATTGTACTGACGCGGCCACTATGCGGGCTATATCGGATATATGCCTAGGTATGTATACGTATATAGCAACTTGATCGCATGCCAATATCGGCATGCAATGCCTAGCTCAGCATCCTGATCAAATCGGCAATCCCTCGTGCACCCATTTTCTCACGAACGCGTGCCCGGTGTATCTCTACGGTACGTTGGCTCACGCCCAGATGCTCGGCGATTTCTTTGTTGATCTTACCAATCACCAACAGATCAAGCACTTCGCGCTCGCGCTCAGTGAGTTTGCCGAGCCGAACGGAAACAAGCTCGGCGGGCACGGCTCGCGTAATGCGGCCATTAAGAATCTCGTTTGCCATAGCAAGAGACGTTAGCAGTTGATCCTCTGGGGTTGGCTTCTCGATGAAGTCGATCGCGCCGGCTTTCATAGCCCTTACGGCCACAGGTACATCACCATGCCCTGTCACAACGATTATGGGAATCTTGGCACCCAGGTCGTTGAGATGAGCCTGCAATTCCAATCCGCTCATGCCTGGCATGCGCAGATCCAAGAGCATGCAAGCTTTCGCGTCGGCGTCGTGGACGCTCAAGAACTCCTCGGCCGACTGGCATGCAATTGCTTGATAGCCATGCGCCAGAAGCAACGCACAAAGCGATTTCAAAACCGCTGTGTCGTCGTCAACCACGTACACCGTAAGAGGACTGCCATCGACGTTAGACATCGTTCGTCTCGCGATAAGGCAGTGAGAAGATGACTTCCGTTCCATCTTCCAATCCGCGCGCCCAAATGCGTCCCTCATGGGCTTCCACAATGGATCTGCACAATGAAAGGCCAATACCCATGCCGCTGGTGGTCGAACTGTGGAACGGCTCAAACATCGTTTCTTTTACATCCTCAGGCAAGCCATGGCCTGTGTCTCGTACGGACACTTCAACCTCTCCATCACGCGCGGTCGTTGACAGGATCAACGTCTTATCCGGCATGCCTTGCATGGCGGCAATGCTGTTCTTAGCGAGATTTAAGATAACCTGGGCAACTTGAACAGGGTCCGCCCATACTTTCCTCAGATCATTTTGCAGATTGAGAACAACTTCGAGATCTTGGTCCTCGTTGGTTAGGATGCACAGATCCAGACCACGTTTAACCGTAGCGTTGAGGTCAATGTTATCGGCGATCAAATCGCCTCTTGCGATAAAGTCGCGCAATCGCCTCACAAGATCTCCCGCTCGTGACGATTCTGCTACTGCGTCATCCATCAGCTCAGAAGCTTGTTCAGAGACGCTCGCTTCTGAATTGCGCAACTCTTGCCGGCAGGCATTTACATAGTTCGCCACCGCGGAGAGCGGCTGGTTGAGCTCATGAGCAATCGCCTTTGCCACCTCACTCATTGCATGGCTCCGAGAAGCGTCGAGCAGTGCATGACGCAGACGCGCTTCTTCAGCTTCCGCTTGACGCTGGGCCTTTAATGCGGCCCGTTCCCGGTCCAAGCTGTTTAAGGCGAATAAGGCTCTGCGAATGATCCTCAAGGCTTCATGATCAAGCTCGCTGAAAGGCTTGCTGGTTCCCTTACGCTCTTCGCTCCATAGGGCAAATGACCCGCGTGGCGAAAGGCGAACTTGGCCGCCGTCATCATGCTGCTCGATCTTATCGGGCTTTCCAGCCCACTTGATCGTGTGCACATAATGCTCGCGGAACAACAGCAGATAGTCTTCGCCATCTTCGGAGAGCTCAAGATAGGCGACGCCAGCGGCTGGAACTTCCAAATCATCATGCGTCATAAGGTGAAGGAGGTGTGAGGTGGTAGCGACACCATCGGCGGCATTGTCTCGCAACATGCCAAGTTCGAGGGGATCTGGCCCGACCAATCCAATCTGATCAGTCTTATCACCCAGCTTCAACAACAGACCTTGAGCATCAATAATCTGCATGACGCTATCGGACTTCTCGAGAAGCGCCGTGCGCAAATTAGTTCCACCGCGCGCTTTTTGCTCGATCCCAAAAGCAATCTTTTCAGCATCGATACTCTGCCGCAATTGATCAGTGTTCTCGATGCTTTGCAAAAGCGCCGATATCGTGCTCCCAAGAAGCTCAGCAAATCTGAGGCGGTTGGAAGAAATCAAACGCGTACTGTAGTGATGACACGCCACCAAGCCCCAAAGCTGATCGTTGGTGATCAACGAAATGGACATGCTCGCTTCAACCCCCATGTTGTTCAGATATTCGATGTGAACCGGAGCCACTGCGCGCAACTTCGAATACGTGAGATCTAAGGGGTTGTCGGATAGGGCATCGGTCCCTTTACCATCGCGGGCAAGGATGGGAACGGGCTTGGCGTTAATATCAGGGATCGACCGCATCACATTGAGTACAAAGTGACGCCGTGCCGGATCGGGTATGTCAGACGCTGGATAATGGAGCCCAAAGAAACTGTCGTCTCGCACCGTGCTTTCAGCGATGACCTCACCATGCTTATCTTCAGCAAATCTGTATATCATCACGCGATCAAAACCGGTGACATTACGAATGATTTCAGCACTGACCTGAGCAAGCTGCTCAAGTGCATCTGGTCTAATCAGTTCAGAGATGATGCGCTGCCTAAGTTCCTCTTGCTCCCAAACCGTGGTTGAAGCCTCTTCGTCCCACATGAACTCCAAGATGATGAGATCACCTTGCAAGCGAGGCAGACATTCCAATCGGTGCTGCGGTTGAAAACACTCATTGGACTTCGGGAACCAAGGCTGCAGAATGTCCGGAGTACCCGGGCTCAAAGGATGCCGGGCAAGCTCCTCACAGTTAGAAGCTCCCAATAATTCAGCGAGGTTCTGCCCCAAGAGCTCGTCTGGCGAGCGAGAAAAATGCTCCATAGTGTTCGCCGCAGCGAACTCGATCGTGAAATCATCCTTGTTCACCACCAAAAGCGTGCCGTGTGGCTGTATGGCTCCGATCAGATGAATCGGTTCATTGTCGCAAGCGGTGAGATCAACGCTAGATTTATTCACTGGACGTGCCTCTGGGCGGCAACCTGCGAAGAACCCAGAGGACTTAACCAATCATGCATTGCCGCGAAGGTCGATTTCGCTGAATCCACCATAGCCTCTCGATCAACTCCCCGCCGATCGAGATCATCTAACATGCGCAGGGTCATAGCCCATCTACGGGCGCCATGGGTTTGGCACCAGGTCCAATAGTTTTGTCGCCGGACCGTTTCCGGTGCTGGCAGACCTTGCAGGGCTTTCGCGATCACAGCGCCTCCCAGAACTGAGCCCTCAATGACATATAGCACTCCGCTCAGACCTTCAGCAGATTCGATTGGCCCCGGGTGATGGTACTTGGCGCCTGAGTTGATATCCTTGCGTGTCAGGCCGAGGGCTTCAAGATCTCGTGCGAAGAGCTCCGCTCGAGGCGCATAGTCAAAGTCTTCACTCGGAAGACCGTAGCGGCTGCAAGCCGTTTCTACCTGTAAGTCTAGATCTGCATAAAACCCGTGCATACGCTCAATGAGTGCCACATACTGATCGAGCGTCAGGGTACCCTCAAAAAGTGCCTGGAAACACGCAACTTGATGAAGCTGATCGTGAATCATTGCGGTTTCTGACCGCAGCACGAAGCGACTTTTGTCATTTCTTCTAGCTGATTTTTTGCGCTCCACCATTTCCGCTCTCCGAACCCACGGGTCCCATGAAGCGTGCATCCTTCACCAACCCAATGCAAACGCCAATCACATTTTCACCTATTCCGGCTGCGCCGAGCGAAAGAGTCATTTACCGAATTAACGTTGAGTACCTCCCGGAGATAACCTGTTTGTGAGCTACACTTTTTTGCTCGGTGCCGTTGCACAATAGTAAAGCATGTTATAGTGCTTAGTACGTCAACGCAATTGGACACCCATGGCAACGCAATTTACACAACCTGACGCGCATCTGACGGATGTGGACCCTCAGACCGTGGGATCATTCATCACGTCGGCGTCCGACGTCGCTTTGGTTGTTGATCACGAAGGCATCATTCGAGATGCTGCCAGCGACATTGACCGGAGCCGGCTAGACGTCGCGAGTTGGTTTGGTCAGCCCTTAGATGATGTGGTCACGATTGAGTGCCAGGGCAAAATCAAAAAGCTGGTTAAATCGGCTCGTGGTGGCCAAGCGCCAAGATCCAGCGAGATCAATCATCTGGGCGTTGCAGGCTCAACCGTGCCAGTTCAGTACACAGCCGTTTCGACGGGCAATGGCCAGGACGTGCTCCTTATGGGCCGCGATTTGTCGCCAATGGCGGCGCTGCAAAGCCGGCTGGTGTCTGCGCAGCAGTCGATGGAACAAAAGTACGAAGAACAGAGACAGTCCGAAGCACGCTATCGGATGGTGTTCCAAACCGCTGCTGAAGCCTTCATGATTGTTGACGGCGTGTCTGGTCAGGTGCGGGAGTTGAACCCCTGTGCCGCAGAGCTTTTTCAATCTGACGTGAACGCATTGATCGGCCGCAAACTGACCCGTTTGTTTCAAAAGCAAGACAAGCCTCTGATCGAGCAGAGTTTGACGACCGTTGCAAGCTCTGGAGAGCCGCTAACTTTGCGCGCTCACTCGACTGATGATGGTGCGGCGATCGAGCTGAAGATCGATGTTTTTCGGTCGCGTGGCTCTTCGCTATTTTTGCTGACTGCAAAGCCGCTTGAGACAGACGCTCCCGAAGAAAATCAAGAAGCAAACCTCGTGAAGCTGCTGCGATTGGCCAGCGAAGCTGTTGTTCTTATTGACGATGATAATCGCATCATCTGGTCGAATGATTCATTCGTTGAGCTGACGCAAAGCAGCTCGGCCGAACGTGTGAATGGACGACCCTTAAGCGACTTCTTCGACGGTCCTGACGTCAACTTGGATGTCATGTTGTCAAATGCGAGGCAGCATGGGCGTTTGTATATGGTACCTGCAACCGCACGCAGTTCTGCCGGGTTGAAGACCGATGTTGAGCTTTCCATTGTGAACATGCCAAATTCTAAGCCCGCAAGCCTGGGCGTGGTTATGCGCAATGTGTCTTTGCGGGTCTCATCAGTGAACGGAAACGGGCACGATCAACTCAAATCTACCGAGCACCTTACCGAGTTGATCGGGAAAGTACCGCTCAAGGAGCTCGTCAAGGATTCTACCGATCTTATCGAGCGCAGTTGCATTGAAGCAGCTCTCAAGCTCACCGGCAACAATCGGGCCCTCGCCGCCAAAGTTCTGGGACTTAGTCGTCAAGCACTCTACACGAAGCTTCGCAGGTTCGGGTTGGCGGAGGAGGAATAATGCCTGCCAGCTAAGGGCGTTTTTTTAGCGAAGGACGCTTCTGTTCTAGTTTAGGCTGAGAATGAAGACGTTTGGAACGAGCGGCAAAAGCTTGCCCACAGATCATCCTGAGCGTTTTGCCCTTATGAACGAGGCGCACGCGCGCCCTACTGAAGATCTGCCCAAGCGGGCTCGCATCTCCTATATCGTGCTCTTCGGTGAACTCGGCGCAGACCCGGTTTCCGATCTATGCGCGCGCTATGAATGTGAACCCCCAGAGGATGGCGCCAACCATTTTAGCGTGGACCTTGGCCCGTTTCGGATGAAGTGGGAGCGGCACACGGAGTTCACAAGATACTGGTTCTTCGTATCAGCAGAGCCCAAGGAGAAACCGTTCTCCACCTTCGCCTTGGCTGCCGTACCGCAAGATTGGCTCAGTGGTTTGTCGGGCGAAATCATGGTTGCGAACCATGTGGAGCTGCTGCCCTTACCAGCCGGCAAACTGGATGAGGCAAAGCTGGGCAAAGAATTTTTTGACGGCAATATGCTCATCGGCGCAGATCTGACGGGCGGGTTGGCGCGGGCTTATTCGGATTTTCGGGCTCACGCGGACGGGTTCGGGAGAGTACTGGTTTATGAACGCGACATGGCACCTCGCCAGCGCGGTCGCACCGTCCAGAGACTGTTGGAGATCGATACCTATCGTATGCTGGCTTTGCTCGCGTTTGCAATGACGCGAAGACTGGCGCCCCTATTGAGTTCATTTGAGCAAGAGCTTACCGGCATTACCGCTGAGATGCGCGGCGCTGATGAGACCAAGGAACCAGCCCTGTTAGATCGTCTCACATTGCTGCATGCGGATATCGTTCAAGAGCATACCCGCACGCAGTTTCGTTTTTCTGCAGCGAGGGCATACTCCCAACTTGTCGAGGAACGTATCTCGGAGCTGCGAGAACACAGGATTGAAGGGCTTCAGACATTTGGAGAGTTTATTGACCGGCGTTTGACTCCGGCGATGCGGACCTGCGAAGCAGCAGCGAACCGACTTGGAACGATTTCCGAACGAGTGGCGCGGGCAACGCAGCTTCTCTCAACACGCGTTGATATTTCCCGGGAAAAGCAGAATCAGGCCTTGCTGGAGAGCATGAACCGGCGCGCACGGATGCAACTGCGCCTGCAGCAAACCGTCGAAGGGCTCTCAATCGCCGCTATCACCTATTACATTGTGGGTTTGGTCAACTACATGGCCAAGGCCCTGAAAACTTCAGGGCATCTGCCCTGGAGCGAAACCGTGGTCACTGCCGCGAGCATCCCGATTGTCGCTCTTGTTGTTGCATGGGGCACACACCGGGTGAAGCAATCGCTCAACGAAGACTAGGCACGGTCTCACCAAAAGGTCTCCAATTTTGCACGATGTGTCAATTTATCTTGACACTTTGCCCTGCAAACCTTCATGCTTGGGCGCATCCTGCAGCAGCTCACATAGGGACATGCAAAGATGTCGTCACCGGTCTTTCCCTTCTCTGCGATTATCGGCCAGGACGAAGTGTGCCGCGCGCTGATGGCGGTGGCTGTCGATCAATCAATTGGGGGCATCTTGATCTTTGGCGATCGTGGCACCGGTAAGTCCACAGCGGTGAGAGCACTGGCAGGGCTACTCCCACCCATTCAAGTTGTACGAGGGTGCCGGTTTAACTCAGATCCAGAATCACACAATGAAGGCACCTCCCCTAAGAAGCCGATTGAGGTAGAGAAAATTCCAACACCGGTTGTGGATCTGCCCTTGGGAGCCACGGAAGATCGGATCGTCGGTGCACTCGATCTTGAGGCCGCGCTAACCCGGGGGGAGAAAGTGCTTGAAGTCGGTCTACTGGCCAGAGCCAATAGGGGCTTTCTCTATATCGATGAGGTCAACCTGCTGGAGGATCACCTTGTGGACCTTTTGTTGGATGTGGCTGCGTCCGGGGAAAACGTTATCGAACGTGAGGGTTTGAGCGTCCGCCATCCGGCACGCTTTGTATTGATCGGCAGCGGGAACCCGGAAGAAGGCGAACTCAGACCTCAGCTGCTCGATCGGTTTGGACTTGCTGTGGACGTGAAGACACCGACGGATCTGGATACGCGCGTGAAGATCGTCAAACTCCGCGATGCCTATGAGCGTAACCCACAGTCCTTCGTGCAGGAATGGAAGGGCAAAGATGCCGCCCGTCGGCGCAAGATCACAAGAGGTCGAAAGCTCCTGGCTGAGATGCACGTGCCCGATCAGATCATTCGCAGCGCCGCCGCATTGTGTGCCGCGCTAGGCACTGACGGTCTGCGCGGAGAGCTGACACTGATCAGAACGGCACGGGCTCTGGCCGCAATCGATGGCAAGGCCGAGGTGGGTATGAAACATCTGCGAGAGGCGGCGCCACATGCTTTGCGGCACCGTTTGCGGCGCGATCCCCTGGATGAGACCGACTCCGGCACAAGAGTGGCCCGCGCCGTGGAAGAACATCTTGGGTGCTAATGGAAGACAGCGATCCAATTCCTAATCAATGGGATGATGCGTGTCTGGTCGCGGCTTTGCTTTCCCTGTCCCCGCGTCATTGTAAGGGCGTTGCGATCCGGGGGCGTCATGGACCTGTGCGCGATGCGTGGCTCCACCTGCTCGATGACCTTTGCGGAAAGTCCACGAAGTTGCGGCGCCTGCCTGCGCATGCATCAGAGCAGCGCATCTTGGGCGGCCTTGATTTGGCGGCCACACTGAAGGCCGGCTTTCCGGTTGCCGACCGTGGCATACTCGCTGACGCGAACGGCGACCTGTTGGTGGCAACCATGGCCGAACGAATGAACGCCAGATTGGCCGCTCAAATCGGACAGGCATTGGACAACGGCAAGCTCATCGCCGAGCGAGAGGGATTGCGTCTTAAGAGTTCGGCACGATTCGGGCTTGTGGTGTTGGATGAATCGCTTGATGACGAGCCGCCGCCGTCAGACGCCCTATTGGAGCCTTTGGCTTTCAGGATCGGATTGGAAGATATCCCCCCAAACGCCCTGGACAACCCGAACTATACGGCCGATTGCCTGGTCGCTGCCCGCGAACGCTTACCCCGCGTGTTCACAACTGATCAGGTCATTGAGGCGCTCTGTGCGGCCAGTCTGCGCCTCGGAATTTCATCGGTACGGGCCTGTACCCTGGCTGCAAATGTAGCCACTGTTCATGCCGCCTTAAAAGGCAGAACCGAAACAAGCCAACAAGATGCTGAGGCTGCTCTTCGCCTCGTCCTCGTTCCGCGCGCAACACAGTGGCCGCAGGATGAGGTGCCCGAAGAGCAAGAGCCTGAGCCGCCCGAACCGAGCGAGGCACCTGACAACAGAGGCGAAAACAGCGATGATCCACCAGATCTTCAAGAGCTGACAGATATCTTGGTGGAAGCGGCCAAGGCCATCTTGCCGCGCGATCTCTTGACGAAAGTCGCCATGCAAAAATCCATCCGGGCACGCGCAGCAGCAGCGGGGCGATCGGGCGTTGGGCGTTCAAAGGCGCCACGAGGCCGCCGGGCCGGAACGCGTCCGGGGCAACTCACCTCCGGACAACGGCTCAACATAGTGGAAACGTTGCGGGCCGCTGCGCCTTGGCAAACAGTCCGGCGCCGCATGAATGAAGGCCAGGGTGCGAACGGACAGAGGATCGAAATCCGCCCGGACGATATCCGCATTCAGAAGTTCCATCATCCGACCGAATCCACCATCATTTTCTTGGTCGATGCCTCAGGGTCTGCGGCCGCTCAGCGCCTGGGTGAGGCAAAGGGAGCGGCCGAACTCTTGCTCGCCGATTGCTACGTACGGCGCGATCAAGTCGCGCTCATTGCCTTCAGAGGAAAGTCGGCTGAGCTTGTATTGCCACCGACCAAATCCCTCGTGCGCGCAAAGCGCGCGCTAACTGGGCTTGCCGGAGGTGGCGGCACACCTTTAGCGGATGCATTGCATATGGGCGGATCGCTAGCACAGGATCAACGCAAACGGGGCCGCAGCCCCATCCTGGTTTTGCTCACCGATGGCCAAGCGAATATAGCTAAAGACGGCACCCAAGGACGTGCCCAAGCGTCTGCAGACGCACTGAGCATTGCCAGAGCATTGCGCGCGCAGGGCATCCAATCGCTGCTCCTTGATATTTCACCACGTCCAAGAGCTGCCGCCGCCGAACTTGCTACGGCCTTGGATGCGCATCTGGAACTGTTGCCCTATGCAGACGCACAATCTGTTTCCAATCTCGTGCGCCGTGAAGCTGCGAGCGCCAATTCCGGCCTTTAAACCAAGCCTCTCGGCATGATATTTGAGCCAACACCACTGAACTGGGAAGAAGACGGCAAGGATTGGCCAAATCGCGAGGCCAGCCAGTTTGTTCTGGCTGATAAGGTTCGGTTTCACGTGCAAGTATTGGGTTCAGGCCCCGCGCTGCTGCTGCTCCATGGCACAGGCGCATCCGGCCATTCATGGCGGGACCTGGTACCCGAGCTCTCCGAACAGTTCACACTGGTCATCCCGGACCTCCCAGGACACAGCTTCAGTTCCATGCCCGGACCGGGCAAGGTGTCGCTGTCGTCTTATGCGGCGCTGCTCGGCTGCCTGATGCGCGAGCTGGGTGTGGCCCCGGTGCTTGCCGTTGGACATTCGGCAGGCGCAGCGATCGCCGCGCGCATGGCGATTGATGATCACATGCACCCGAAATCCCTAATCAGTTTCAACGGTGCCTTCGCCCCAATGGGCGGTGTTGCCGGTCAGCTGTTTTCACCCTTGGCAAAACTGCTGACCTGGAATCCTCTTGCGCCACGCATCTTCGCCTGGCGGGCGAGAGATATGGACGTGGTGCGAAACTTGATCGTGGGCACAGGGTCCCATCTGTCAGATGAAGGGATCGCCTATTATCAACGGCTGATGTGCTCTGCCGCACATGCATCCGGCGCTTTAAGCATGATGGCAAACTGGGATCTCACCGGCTTTCAGAACGACCTGACCAGCCTGGAAACCAGGATGGTATTCATTGTTGGAGAAAATGATCGCGCCGTGCCATCGACGGTGGCGCAGGAGGTGGCGGACGAAAATGCCCTAGCCGAATTCATTCGATTGCAACGTGTGGGCCACTTGGCGCATGAGGAAGATCCCCTAAGAGCGGTCGAAATTATCAAGTCGGAATGGTGCTCTGTAGCTTGAGGCCCGCACTTAACCACAGTTCTACTTGCGCAATTTTAATTTACATAGTTAAATGTCAACTTATGTTGACACGTGTGGACACGAGCGATCGACACCAGTTCGCGGGCCGGGCCGGCAAGCATGCCATCGTTATTGGCTCTGGCTTTGGCGGCCTAGCAGCAGCCATACGTCTTGGTGCCCGAGGGTATCGGGTAACCGTACTTGAGAAGCTCGCAACCCCCGGAGGCCGAGCTCAGGTTTACCATCAAGACGGTTTCACGTTTGACGCAGGCCCCACCATCATCACAGCACCTTTTCTGTTTGAAGACCTTTGGGCGCTGTGCGGCCGCAAGCTCTCTGACGATGTGGAACTCAGGGAGATGGACCCATTCTATGACATCCGCTTTAACGATGGGACGGTGTTCCGGTGTTGGCGCGACGACGCAAAGATGCTCCAGGAGATCAGACGGATCGCACCGGAGGACGAGGCCGGCTATCTGGCCTACATGAAAAAATCCAAAGCGATTTTTGAAGTCGGCTTTGAGGAGCTGGGCCATGTGCCGTTCAACTCCTGGCTCGATATGGCAAAAGTCGCCCCTGACCTGGCGAAACATCAATGCTGGCGCAGCGTGTACAGCTTGGTAAGCAAGTACATCTCCAACGAGAACCTCAGGACGGTCTTAAGCTTTCATCCGCTCCTCATTGGCGGCAACCCGTTTTCCGCAAGCGCTGTCTACTGTTTGATCTGCTACTTGGAACGCAAGTGGGGTGTGCACTTTGCCATGGGCGGTACGGGCGCACTGGTGACGGGCTTGGTTGATCTCATTCACGAGCAAGGCAATCAAGTCGTCTGCAACGCTCAAGTTAACGAGATACTCGTCAAAAATGGCGGCGCGTCAGGCGT
>JANQOW010000028.1 GCA_028285595.1 Hyphomicrobiales bacterium | reverse complement strand
TCGCCTGGTTTGAGCGTGTAGAGCCTCGTTCCATCCGATAGCAGCGGGCCGCATTTGCCACGTGGCGGCGGGGACCCAAATCGACCGAACTCGTCGGCGAACTCCTCCAACTCGTCGAAGTCCAATTCTCCGTCAAATTCGAAATCTTCCTCAAATCTGTACGTACCCACCATGTGTAGCTCCGTTCGGTTCAGTTTCCTTTTTCGGGAACTTAAATGATTTACAAAAACCCGTCTGTTCCCCGGATTGGTTACCACGTCGGCCGGCCGGCTAGCTCGTATTCGCTAGGGCAGAAAAGGAATTGGTCGCCGCGGTGCGCTGCGCGATGGTCGTATTGGCAAGTTGCGAGTGCGGAGTGGAGCGATCTAATGAAGCTGTTTCATGACGAGGAACTGGATCCGCTTTTGGAACAGGCCGGGGCATACGGCGCGGCGGCGACGGGCGAGAAAGTCCGCTGGTATCAAACAATCCTGAAACATGCTCTCGGCTTCCGCACGCTGGCGGTGAACGGCAACCACAATGACTTGGCCACGCGCGCGGCCATGCGCGCGGCTGGCGCTTCACTTGGATTTGCCGCTCCCTCAGGCTATCTGACCGTTGCGGGCAACACGGCGCTCACTCGCAGTGCCCTTGAGCGCATCTATCGTCGGGCCATTTCCGGCGGTGGGCTCGGCGGCGCGATCCGGCGTTTCCAGCGAGATTACGGCCTATCGGTCGATGGGAAGGTCGGGCCGCAGACCCGAGGTGCAATGGTACGGGTCTTGACCGGCGAGCTGCCGACACCGGTGCGCAGCTTCCACCCACGCCTGACAAAGCTCGACCGCCGGCCTGGCGACAGGTTTTTGGCTGACGAAGAGGCTGATTGGGACCTGCACAAGGGCATCATTGGGCGCGATGACCGAAAGGCGGTGGGCACAACAGTCGACACGCCCAACCGCTGGATCTGCCAGCTCAGCGTCAAGATGCCTGGCGTCTCCTCGGCCTTTGGGGGCACCGGGTTCCTGATCAGTCCGCGGCACATTCTTACAGCGGCCCACGTCGTAGCCAGCGAATACAACGACGATCGGGGCAGGCTTCGCTTCGAAACCGCAACGTCGGCCGTCGCTATTCCGGGCTGTGACCATCGCCCGCGGAAGCGACGGTTTTTTGTACGAGAGCCCTTCGGAAGGTTCGAGATCGATCTGGATCGATCCTTCATTCCACCGCTCTGGTTGAAGCTGGAGGGTGGCGACAGCTGGAAGGGGCCGATTGAGGACTGGGTGTTCGGCAGCGACTGGGATTTCGCGGTGCTCAGGCTCAAAAAGCCTTTGGGCAGACTGATCCTGCGGCCTCGGAAGCTTAAGTTCCGCAAGGGTACTAGCCCGTTCGACCGCGAGTTTAGGATGTCGTTCTGGGGCGGGCGGTTTAACCGGATCCGTGCGTCCGTACTTGACATCAAGAATTTTCGGCATGAAGACTCGAGCAAATGGATGGCCCTGGCCAGAAACCGACGGTTTTTCACGGCCGGGTATCCGGGACGCGCAATGGTCCAGATGCGAACCTCAGCGCCGGTGGGCGATGCGGATGATCTGGCGCGCAGCAGCGCCCCTGATGGCAAGAACAGGCGGACAGGTGTCGTTCTGGGTCGGCGTGGATTTGCGCATATCATGGATGTAACGAAAGGCCAGTCCGGTAGCCCGATCTGGATCGAGCGCAAGGTTGCGGCGGTGGAAGGCAAGCGGCTGCGACGCGACGTGGTGGGCCTTGCGACTCATGGTGCCGATCTTGATGATCGCACGCACAATTTCGGCCTGGCTTTCTCACCAGAATTGATCCGCTCGATTGTCGCCTACGATCCGCAGACTTTTTTCAACAAATATGGAGCAAACCGCCGAATCGTGGGGCTGGGCGTACGATCTAACGCGCCGTGAGGCGTTCGTTGTAGACAAATCTAACGAACACACCTCATCTTCTAGCTGTACGCGAGAAGGAGGATCTAGATTCGGGCTCGATGATTTTATGCACTGCAGATTTAAGCGCAGCCAGGTTGTTCGGGCTGGGCCGACCACCTTCGAAGGCAAGACGCATTGCAAGGCCTTCCAACAGATCAAGAACGAACTCTGCACATTCAGTTTCAGCCAGCACATGCCCCGAAGGTGATGCTCTTTCCATTGCACCAATGATTTTGGACAACCGACCAATCAAGACTTCCCTATTGCGTAGAAAATCCTCGCAGATCTCGGGTGTACGCAATCCTTCCGAGATGATTTCGGCACTCAGAAGTGCATGTCCGCGCTCAGAACACATCTGGGTGTAAAGCACGATGAAGCGATCCAGGGCATCTGCAGGATCATCGAGCTTGTTCAACTCTGCATATATGGCGTTCAAGCCATCAGCCTCAAGACGCGCGATCTCGCGGATCAAGTCCGTCTTGCTGGCGAAATGATTGTAAACGTTCCCCAAACTGATCCCCGCACGCTCGGCCAAATCGCGCATGCTGGTTTGATGGAATCCTTTTTCTGCAAAACAATGAAGCGCGGCGCCCACAAGCAACTCTCGGCGAGCTTGTGCGCTTTGTTCGCGGGTCAACCTGTCCATCATAAAAAATCTCTCTCAGAAACTTGAACGAGCGTTCATTCTAATATAAATACGAACGATCGTTCGTTCAATATAGCTAGTTAAGCACCAACGATTAACCGGTCGAAACCTGCATCCTCAGACCATGGTCATGTCAAGGGATATTTCCAGATGAGCACCTCTCCTGAGGCCAATACGGATCATGCGTCCGCGCGCCGAGCGCGCTGGTTTTGGATCGCACTTGCCGTGGTGATTTTCGTGACCGTTGTCGGCGTGCTGAGCTCTGCAGAGGACACCGTAGATGTCTCCAAGAGCAAGACGCCACCTCTCCCACCTTTGGTTTCGACGGAGACCGTCTCAGTCGGCAGTGAAACGATTGAGGTAAGTGCCTTTGCAGAGGTCCGGCCGCGTTGGTCGGCGGAGCTTAGGGCGGCTATTTCGGGCCGCGTGACAAGTGTACGGAACAGCGCACTCGCCGGGGAATTAGTTGCGGCCGGCGATACTCTCCTTACCATCGAAGACAGCCGCTACATGGCCCAAAAGGCAGAGGCCGAACTTGCCCTCAAGCAGGCGGATCTGGCCCTCTGGCAAGCGAAAAACGCCAACCTGGTGGCGCGCAAGGATTATCAGCGCTCCGGGCGACGGGCCCCTAACGATCTCGCCTTGAAACTGCCGCAGCTGGACATTGCCCAAAGCGCAGTCGCCTCGGCGCGCGCGCGCCTCATCACTTCGAAGCGGCAGCTGAACGATGCGACAGTGGTTGCTCCGTTTGCAGGCTTCGTGACAAAACGCTTCGTGAGCCCTGGCCAAAGCGTCAGTGTTGGAGATCGCCTGGTAAAGCTGGTGGACAGCACCACCTATGAGCTGGACTTGGAGCTGAGCCGAGCCAACTGGGATCTTCTCCAGAAACCGATTTCGGGCCGCAGTGCAAAAGTGACCGATCACAACGGCAAGATCATTGCCCGGGCCAGAATCCGCCAGGGCGGCGGCTTTCTCGATGAAACCACCCGACAATACAAAGTGTTCCTGCACATCCAAGGCGAGGAAGCCAGAAACGTTCTATCCGGTGACTTCGTGCGTGTGCTGCTGCCGGGGACGACAGTGGCGGCGGCGCTGAACGTCCCCGCATCCGCCCTCACCCAGGAAGGCCACGTCTGGTATGTGGACGATAGGGACCGGCTGCAGCGCATGACGCCAAAAGTCTTTTTTCGCCGCCAAGACCGCGCCGTGATCGCCGCACCGGCCGGCCATGACATCTGGCGGATTGCGGTAACGCCCCTCGCCTCGTTCCTGCCGGGAAAACGCGTTCGCGCACACATAGGCGGAGGCTGAACCATGCGCGCTCTCACCGGCTGGTTTATCCGCAATCCGGTCGCGGCAAACCTGCTTATGGTTCTCATTCTGTTTCTCGGGGTGATGACCCTCTTCTCAATCCGGATTGAGGGATTTCCCAGGGTTCCTCCAGAGACCATAAACATCTCAACCACCTATCTGGGCGCTTCTACCCAGCAGGTCGATGAACTCGTGACCCGTAAGGTTGAGCAGGCGCTTGAGGGGCTAGAGGGTGTGCGCAGCGTCTCCTCCTATTCCAGCGCCGAATCCTCCCTGGTGGTGGTGAGGCGGGCCGGCGGTCAGGAGCTGCAGAAGGTCCTGGACAGGGTTCGCCTCAGGATCGATGCGATCACCGAGTTTCCCGCAACCGTCCGCAGACCGGTGATCGAAGCGGCCGGATTCGACTTTCCCGCACTTTACATCAACCTGCATGGACAAACCGATCCAGCGAGCCTGCAAGCCTTGTCGGAGAGGTTTCGTGAGGATCTTCTGGCCGAGCCGGAAATCTCGCGCCTGACCGTTTGGGGCCTGCATGCGCGGGAAATGCGCATCGAGTTCGATCCGCAAATACTCCAACGCTTCAACCTGACTGTTGCGGACGTTGTGGGCCGAATCCAAGCTAGCTCGCTTCATTTTCAGGCTGGAACGCTCAGAACCATTGGCGGCAACATCACCCTGAAAACAGACGACAAGGCCAAGTTCGCTACCCAGTTTGCCCGAATGCCCATCATCGAAAACAAGGATGGAACCTCCGTCAATTTGGGCCAGATCGCGGTGGTCAGTGATACCTTCAAGGAAGGAGATTATTTGTTCCGCTTCAACGGTGCGCCAACCACCGGCATGGAGGTGCTGATTGGCCAAAAGGAAAACCTGCTGCGCATCTCCAAGGTCGTCCATCAAGTCGCCGCTGCATTTGAACCGCAACTGCCGGCAGGCGTTGAGATCACCATTTGGGGCGACGCGTCCAACTACATTTCAGATCGCCTCAAGCTCCTGCGAACAAACGGCATCCAGGGCCTGCTCCTTGTGCTGTTGGTGCTCTCTCTGTTTCTGAGTCTGCGGCTCGCCGCTTGGGTCGCCATGGGCATCCCGATCGCCGTGATGGGCGCTTTGGCGGTCGCCGGCTCCACGTGGGTAGATTACTCCCTCAACGATGTGACCACGTTCGGTCTAATCATTGCGCTCGGCATCCTTGTGGACGACGCGGTGGTCGTGGGCGAGAGCGTGTTTGAAGAAAGAAACGCCATCCAAGACCCCATTGCCGGAACGCAGGCCGGTGTCGATAAGGTCGCGGTCGCCACGGTATTCGGGGTGCTGACCACAATCGCGGCGTTCTATCCCATGCTTCTGCTCGACAATCCCCTCGGCAAGGTGCTGGCTGGGTTTTCAGGCATCGTCATCTTTGCCCTTGTGTTCTCGCTCATTGAGAGCAAATTCATCCTGCCCGCACACTTGGCGGGTATCCGGCTTGACGCTGAACCGCGCATTTGGCTCACCCGGAGCTGGGCCCGTGTTCAAGGCGCGGCGCAAGGGGGGCTCGACTGGGCGAAACAGACGCTTTATGTGCCGCTGCTCAACGGCGCCCTGCATCACCGATACGCCGCCCTCATCCTGTTCGTGGCCGCTGCAACCTTAGGCCTCGGGTTGATCGGCCTGGGTAAGGTGAAAACCGTTTTCTTTCCGGATATTCCCGGACAGATCATCACTGTCAATGTTGAGATGGATGCGCGCGCGCCATTTCAACTCACCAAAACAAACATGCAGCGCATACGAGACATTGGTGAAGAACTGAACCGGGATGTGCACCAGAAGGCGGGTTTGGCCAAGCCCCCCATACGCACCATGTTCGTCATCATCACCAGCGCACAGTCAGGCCAGCTCTACGCTGAACTCACGCCGGTGTCAGAACGTCCAAATGTTGGCATTCTGGATCTCGTGCGCCAGTGGCGCGAACGCACAGGGCAAGTAGAAGGCGCCACCGAGATGCAGTTCACCGGCTCTGAAGAACTGGCCGGCGGATTCAAGCTGAGACTGTTCTCTAAAGACACCGAGCTACTGAAGCGCGCCAGTGCGGATCTGAGATCGTTTCTCGGCCAGATCGATGGCGTGAGCAATATCCGCGACACCCTGGCCTCAGGGCAGAGACAGCTGGAAATCCGCGTGAAGCCGGAGGCCCGGAACCTCGGCTTCGACACGCAAACCCTTGCCGCCCAGATCGGCAATGCCTTCGGCGGCGCGGAAGCCCAGAAGATCAGGCGCGGTGCCAATGAACTGCGCGTCATCGTGCAGAATGCGAACCCGGCCAGGGACACGATCGATGATCTGATGCAGAGCCGGGTGCGCAGCCGCACAGGGGACTGGATCCCCCTCCTCTCGGTTGCCGAAATCACCAGCAACTACGTGCCGGGCACCGTGCACCGGGAGAACGGTAAGCTGGTCAACACTGTGGCTGCGTCAATCGACCGGTCGGTGGTCGCGCCCGAAGAAATAGCGCAAGGCGTATATGAGTGGTTCGTTCCGGACCTGACCCGCAACTATCCCGGCGTGCAGATCAAGAGAGCCGGCGAGTTGGAGGAAATTGGCGAAATCCAAGGGGGCATGCAGCGCGCGCTGCTGCTCGCTGCGGTGCTGATCTATATTCTGATGGCCGTGCCGCTTAAGTCTTACTGGCAGCCAGTGCTCATTCTCGCGATCGTGCCCTTCGGCTTCATTGGCGCCGCCATGGGGCATCTGATTATGGACCTGAAGCTCTCCTTGTTGTCGTTCTTCGGCATGCTGGCGCTGACCGGTGTGGTGATCAACGACAGTCTGGTGCTGATGACCCGATACAACCAGGCCAAGGACGCCGGTGTGGCCGTCCACGACGCGATCGTTGAGGCGGGTACGGGCCGGTTCAGGGCCATTTTCCTCACCACTGCCACAACCGTGATCGGTCTGACCCCCCTGCTCAACGAAACCTCCGAACAGGCTCAATATCTGATCCCGGCCGCCGCCTCGCTCGCCTTCGGGGAATTGTTCTCCACCGTGTTGATGTTGGTGCTGATGCCCGTGCTGATCGCCATAACCGAGGATGTTAAGGCTCTGTTTCGGCCCGTCGAACGTGAAGTGAATTCAGATGCTTAAAGGCGCAAATCTGACCGTCGGTACCCTATTGCGCACGTT
Source organism: Hyphomicrobiales bacterium (assembly GCA_028285595.1). Taxonomy (GTDB): domain Bacteria; phylum Pseudomonadota; class Alphaproteobacteria; order Rhizobiales; family CAJQND01; genus JAAEUE01. The sequence continues at coordinate 72,523 of JANQOW010000028.1, read as the reverse complement.
CTGGCGCCCCATCAGTTTGACCTGGTTCCTGGTTCTCATCGAGACGACGCTCACAGCGCTGATCCCATTGTTGATCGGCTTTGCAATTGACGGTCTCTTAGCGGGAAATTCGACGGCGCTGCTTAACCTGGCGATGGTGCTCACGGCGTTGATCGGCGTCAGCGTGTTGCGCCGTCTTTATGACACGCGCATCTTCGGCACCATTCGTGTGGAACTTTGTAAGGCCTTGGCCGAGCGCTCAAACGGAGGCTCGATCTCTACCTTGAATGCAAGACTTGGTATGGGGCGCGAGCTTGCCGACTTTTTGGAGCAACAAGTGCCTGCGGTGATGACTGCGGTGGTCCAATTCACCACGGCGCTTATTGTGCTCTACACCTTCCATCCCACACTCGCCTATGCCGCTCTTGCAACGGCGGTGGCTATGTTGGCGCTTTATAGCGTGTTTCACGGCCGGTTCTTCCGGTTGAACGCCCAATTCAATCAGCAGACGGAAAAACAGGTCCGAATATTGGAAACGCGCTCACACGATGGATTGGTGGCCCACCTAAGGAGACTTCGTGCAATCGAGGTGCGCCTGTCGGACACTGAGGCCTGTGTGTATGGCGCCATTTTCACAATCCTGCTTGGATTTGTGATCTTCAATCTGTGGTTTGCGTCCGCACATGTGAAGATCACCGTGGGAACGATCTTCTCGATCATCAGCTACTCGTGGGAGTTTGTGGAGGCAGCTCTGGTGATGCCCGTCACCTTGCAAGTTTGGTCGCGTCTTTCGGAAATCATGAAGCGCATCAACGGCGGCGAAGTGACAATGGTTTCAGCAGAGCAGCACCGTAAGGAAACCAGACAACCGCACTAAACGTGGTGTAGTTTTCTTCCCGGCATCGGCTCCCCCTTAAGTTGTCCGTCCAGCGGAAAAACAACGGGGCTTTGGTTCTTGGCGAAAGGCTATTGTGTGCTAAAGCTCAGACCATGAAGATCGACATCCTTGATGACTATTACGACACCCTCCGACATCTGCCGTGTTTCTCAAAACTCGATGGGCATGATGTGACCGTCTGGAATGATCATGAACAGAACGCGGAGATCTTGGCGGAGCGTTTGAGTGAAACGGAAGCGTTGGTTCTTTTCCGGGAGCGCACCAAAATTGAGGCTGAGCTACTCGACAACCTCCCAAACCTGAGATTGATCTCTCAGCGCAGCGTCTATCCCCATATCGATGTTGAGGCCTGCACGCGAAATGGCGTGCTGCTCTGCTCAAACATGCACAAGGGAACACCCTCATTTGCCGCCGCCGAACTGACGTTCGGGTTGATCCTGGCAGCCGTGCGCCAAATCCCTCAACAGATGGCGGCCCTGAAAGAGGGCACTTGGCAGATCGGCGTCGGTCACACCGTTCGCGGCAAGACGTTGGGGATATCGTCTTACGGGCGTATCGGAGAAGCTGTTGCCCGCTATGGGGCTGCTTTCGGTATGAATATCCTGGTTTATGGGGGCGACGCGTCGTGTGAGCGGGCAGAGGCGGATGGGTTCAAAGTTGCGGAGAGCCGCGAAGCGTTCTTCTCCACCGCGGATGTGGTGTCCCTGCACATCAGGCTCTATCCCAGCACGCAAGGCTGCATCACGGCCTCAGATCTCGGCATGATGAAACCGACGGCTCTGCTTGTGAACACCAGTCGGGCGGGGCTCATTGCCCCCGGCGCGCTGGTTGATGCGCTGCGCGCCGGGCGGCCGGGGATGGCCGCCGTCGATGTTTATGAGAATGAGCCCGTTTTAGGGGCGGATCATCCTCTGCTCCACATGCCGAACGTGGTGTGCACCCCGCATATCGGTTATGTGAGCCAAGAAGAGTATGAAACTCAGTTCAGCGATATTTTCGATCAGATCGTCGCATTCGAGGCCGGGGCGCCAATCCATATGATCAACCCGGAGGTTTGGGAGGTCGATCAACCCGCTTAGTTTCCCGGCGCCGGCAACTTCATGATCACCGTTTTCCCGTGCTCTTCGGCCTGGACGAAGATATTGCCGCCATGCGCCTTGGCCACGTCCTTGGCGATCGAAAGACCAAGCCCGCTTCCCGCACTGGAAGTGTTCCCGGTGGAAAAAGGTTGCGTCAGTCTGGAAAGCCCCTCCTCATCGAATGCCTCACCTTCATCTCGAATGCAGATTGACGTGGCGCCGTTGTCTGAGCGCGTCGCAACGCCAATGTCGGTGTTTTCTGGCGAATGACGGATGGCGTTGTCGATCAGGTTGACAATAGCCTCGCGCAGCAAGACCCTTTGGCCTTTCACCGGCGGAGACATCTCTGCAGCATCAAAGGTCAGCACCTGATTGCGCGCCAAGGCCAAAGGTGCCATCTCCCGCGCCGTGTCCGCGACCATCTCGTTGAGGTCCAGATCTTCATCCAAATCAAACTCCAACGCATTGGTGCGTGCGCTTAACAGCATCTGCTCAATCATGTGCCCTGTTTGCGTTGATGTCTCCGCAATCTGCTTGAGGCCTACACGCATTTGGTCTTGGTCGTTCGTTTTCAGCGCCGTTTCTGCCTGAGTTTTCACCGCCGCTATTGGGTTGCGCAGTTGATGGGCGGCATCACCGATGAAACGCTCCCTATTGGCCTTTGAGCGGGCCACTCGGGTCAAAAGATCGTTCATAGATCCAACGATGCCGTGCAGCTCGCTGGGCAGCTCCCGTTTAATCGGCGTCAGATCGGTCGGCGAGCGGCTGCTGATCGCCTCGCGTAACGCTTGGATGGGGCGCAGGCCGCTGGATACCGCGAACCAGACGATCACGCCCGCCAGACAGGTGAGCAGAACCAGCCGCAAAAGTGAGCGCGCGAACAGGGAAAGCGTCAAATCGGTGCGCTGGCTGATCCTCTGCCACACGGTTATAGTCGCCCACCCGTTGATGATGCCCTTCGTCATGAGCTGACGGATCGCAACAACCCGAACCGGATCGCCCTGGTGGACGCCGTCATAGTAGGTGGGACGCCCGCTGACCACTTTGGTGCCCGCAGGCAGATCCGGACGGCCTGCATATCCCGTGATGAACGCATTGTTTGGCCCGGCCACATGATAGAAGAATTGATCTCCCAGATTGTCGGTCAGCACCTCCAGGAAAGGCTCTGCAAGCGCGTCGGAATCATTCGCCAAGATGTTCTCTGAGATGGTCAACATGACCGCAAAAAGGGTCCGGTCATGCAGTTCGTTCGATGTTTTCTGAGAGGCATAGAAGGTTTCCAGCGCCACGATGGCCGAAACCAGGGTGAGCGGCACAATCAGCCAGATCAACAGATTGGAGCGGATTGACTTCATGCACGCAGTCTCATGGTGTATCCGAGACCGCGCAGGGTTTTGATCTCAACGTTTGAGCGCACCAGCTGCTTGCGCAAACGGTGGACATAGAGCTCCACAGCTCCATCATCAACCTCGGCTCCGGAGCCATAGAGATGCTCAATGATCTGCTCTTTGGAGATTACCTGCTCGCGGCGCTTCATCAAAGCTTCAGCCAGCGCGATTTCGCGCCGCGGCAGATCCAGAACCACGCCGGCCACCTGCAGTTGCCGCGCTCCCAGATCCAGCCGCACATCCCCCAAACTGAGCGTGCTGACAATTTCCCGGTCCGACCGCCGCAACAGGGCGCGGGCCCGGGCCTGCAGTTCTGACAGATCAAACGGCTTGGTCATGTAATCGTCCGCACCATGGTCAAGGCCGCGGATTTTGTCGTCAATCTCTCCCCGGGCGGTCAACATCAGGACCGGAGTAGATTTGCTGTTCGCGCGAAGGTCCTTGAGCACCTCTAAGCCGGATTTCCCGGGCAAGTTAATGTCCAAGATGACCAAGTCGATGTCTTCGCCGGCGAGGAATGTGCTGGCGGTTTCACCATCGTGGATCCGATCGACCCCGTGACCATCACTTTCAAAAGCGCGCGAAATACCGTCGGCCAGAGCCAGATTGTCTTCCACAACGACAATACGCATCACCAAACCCCAAAAACTAATTTCAGCTTTGAAAGCTGGATGAAAGGTTCGCGAAATACCCGTGGTCCTGTCAATAGAAGTTTCTTGGGCGAAAAATACGAACACACAGAAAATCGGACTGGAGTTCAAGCTGCGCCATAAGCAGTGCCAGGCCGGGCCAATTCAAAACGGGAGAAAACGCATGACTTTGAAACTGAATCTCGCACGCACGCTGATGGCGGGTGTTGCAGCCCTTTCCTTTGCCGCAACTGCACATGCCATGGACATGTCCGGCAAGACCGTCACCTGGACCATTCCGTTCTCCGAAACCGGGGGTTCGGCAAAATGGGCCAACTTCTTTGCCCCTCTGCTTTCGGAAGCTTTGCCCGGTAAGCCCACCGTTGTCGTGAAGTTTATGCCGGGCGCCGGATCGACCAAGGGCGCCAATTGGTTTCAACGCCAGAAGAACGGTGATGGCACCGTCTTGTTCGGCACTTCCGGCTCCACTCAGTTCCCCTATCTGCTGGGCGATCCGCGGGTGAAGTATGAGTACAAAGACTGGAACCCAGTCATGGCCAGTGGCACTGGCGGGGTCGCCTACCTGAACAAGGAAGCTGGCGCAAAGTTTGACGGCTCAGCCAATAATCTCAAGGACATGAATTTCATTTATGGCTCGCAGGGGGCGACCCGCCTGGATCTGGTGCCTCTGCTGGCGTGGAAGATGCTGGGCATGAACGTTGAGCCCGTGTTCGGGATCAAAGGCCGGGGCGATGGTCGTCTGATGTTTGAGCGTGGCGAGGCCACCATCGACTACCAAACATCGTCTGGCTACCTGAAGGGCTCCACCGCCCTGGTTGAAGCCGGCACGGCGGTCCCCATGATGACCTGGGGCTCGCTCAACGCCGATGGCAACATTGTCCGCGACCCGACGTTCCCGGACATTCCGACCTTTAAAGAGGTTTGTGAAAAGACGGATGGGTGCGAGACCAGCGGCAAAGCCTGGGACGCGTGGAAGGCCTTTTTCGTGGCCGGTTTCCCCTCGCAGAAAATCGCTTTCCTGCCAGCAGGAACCGACCCTGCCATCATCAAAACCTTTGTAGATGCGTTTGCCGCAGTAAAGGCGCGTCCAGACTTTGCCGAAATCTCCGCAAAGCGCGTGGGTAAGTATCCCATGTATGTGGGCGATGATGCCAAGCAGGCTCTCGGCGTTGCCACGACCGTTCCGGACGAGGCCAAGACATTTGTCAAAGGCTGGCTCAAAGACGCTTACGGCGTAGAGCTGGACTGACCGGCCTCAGGCACAGAAGCGCGCCCGCCCGTAATTGGGCGGGCCTCTTCTGACCAACCGAAACTTGGGAGGGGAGCCCGCCGGAGATGGAAACTCTTTTACAAGCGTTACCAGCCCTTGGGGATGCATTCGCGTTGATCCTGCAGGTCAAGGTGCTGGGGTTCTTGGCCCTTGGCGTCGTTATGGGGCTGTGCATCGGGGTTTTTCCCGGACTGGGCGGCATCGCAGGCCTGTCGCTGCTGCTCCCCTTCATGTTTGGGATGGATCCCATATTGGGCCTCGCGCTCATGATCGGCATGGTGGCCGTGGTGCCCACGTCCGATACGTTTGCCTCCGTCCTCATGGGCATTCCCGGATCATCGGCCTCACAAGCCACAGTTCTGGACGGGTTCCCATTGGCCAAGCGGGGCGAAGCGGCCCGAGCTTTGTCGGCCGCCTTTGCCTCATCGCTGTTTGGCGGGATTCTTGGCGCATCGTTCCTCACCATATTCATTCTCGTGGCCCGCCCGATCGTTTTGTCCTTCGGCCTGCCCGAAATGCTGATGATCACAATTCTCGGGCTGTCCATGGTGGCCATCCTGGCCGGCCGGGTGGCCATTAAAGGGTTGGCAGCCGCCTGCCTTGGCTTGTTAGTGGGCACCATTGGGGAGGCAGATGCAGGCGGATCCCTGCGCATGGCCACCTACGACATCCCCTACCTCACCGATGGCTTGAAACTGGTGATCGTCGGTCTTGGCATCTTTGCAATCCCTGAAATCATTGCGCTCTTAAGGCAGGACCGCGCAATCTCCAGCACGCCCGAACTGGGCGCCGGCTGGCTGGAAGGGGTGAAAGATTGGTGGAAGAACATCTGGCTCTCGGTCAGATGCTCCATCATCGGGGTGGTCGTGGGGGTCATTCCCGGACTGGGCGGTTCTGTTGTCGATTGGATCGCCTATGGACACTCGGTGCAGACCACCAAGGACAAGTCCAACTTCGGCAAGGGAGAGGTCCGTGGCATCATCGGCCCGGAAAGCTCTAACAACGCCAAAGAAGGCGGCGGTCTGGTGCCCACTTTATTGTTTGGCATCCCAGGTTCCGGGTCCATGGCCATCTTTATCGGCGCAGTGGCCTTGCTGGGGTCAGGACAGATCGAAGTCGGCCCGGCCATGCTGAAGAACAACTTGGACATCACCTACTCCATAGTCTGGCTGCTTGCCCTGGCCAACGTGGTGGGCACGCTCTTGTGTATCGCCTCATCGGGCGTGGTGGCCAAGCTCACCACAATCCGCTTTACCCTGTTGGCGCCGTTCCTGTTTATGCTGATTGCCTTTGCCGCCTTCCAATCGGGCCAGAATTTCGGTGATCTTGTGGCTCTTTTTGCCATTGGATTGATTGGGATCTTCCTGCGCCGGTTTGATTGGTCACGGCCTGCCTTCCTCATTGGGTTTGTGCTCTCCAACCCAGTTGAAAAATTCACCAACCAGGCTTTCCAGATTGCCCGCTTCCGCTTCCGGGACAGCACGACAGCAGGACTGGAATACATCTTCAGCCCGATCGTAATCGTGCTCATCATCATCACTGTTGTTTCAGTGGTCATCGGAATTCGCCAAGCAAAATCGATCCTGGCAGAAGGAGAGGTTTCGTCGGGATCAAAACGAGCGCCGTTTATTTTTCTCGGCCTCATCACGGCCTATCTCGTGGCAGCTTATTGGAATGCATCTCTGATTAGTGACCGGTTGATGGGTGACAAAGTCATCCCCATGGTCGTTGCCGGCATCGCCATACTGTGTTGCATCGTGCTCGCGGTGCAGATGATGCGCCGGCCAGAAACCGATCCAGTGTTTGCCGACAGAGAAGTCGATGGTGACGACGCTAAGGCGGCACATGGCTTGTGGCCCACACTTGCCTGGTTTGGCCTGCTGCTGGCACTTTCAGGCTTGGTTGGCTTTATCCTGGCATTGGCGGTTTTCTTGGTATCTTTCCTACGCGTGCGGGCCGGCCTAAACCTGATGAAAGCCCTGGTCTATGCGGCGGGTGGCATTGCGTTCATGTGCGCCATGGCCTGGTCTTTGAACCGGGACTTCCCACCCGGGCTGTTGCAGTCCTACGTTAATCTGCCTTGGCCACTAACCTAGCGAAGGAGCCAAACACCGGTGAGCCTGCGAGACATCCCATGCATTTTGATGCGAGGCGGTACGTCACGCGCGCCTTACTACAATCGCGCCGATCTGCCGGCAGACGAAGAGACACTCGCGGAAGTACTTATCGCGGCCATGGGAGCGGGCTCGCCTTTGCAGGTTGATGGCATTGGCGGCGGGCAGCCCACCACAAGCAAGGTCGCCATGCTCTCACCGTCCGATGATGAGTGGGCCGATGTGGATTATTTCTTTGCCCAGGTGCACGCTGAAAAGCGAGAGGTCGATTTCTCCCCGTCCTGTGGCAACATTCTGGCCGGCGTCGGCCCGGCTGCCCTTGAGATGGGACTGATGGAGCCACAAGGCGACGAAACATCCATCAAGATCCGCAATACAAACACAGGTGCACGTATTGAGGCGATCGTGCAGACGCCGGGCGGCCACGTCACCTATGAAGGGGATGCCACAATTGATGGCGTGCCGGGCACCTCGGCGCCCGTCTTGCTCAACTTCATGGATGTGATCGGATCGAAGACGGGGGCTCTGTTCCCCACCGGCAATCCGCGAGATGTGATTGGCGGTTTCGAAGTAACCTGCATTGATGTGGCCATGCCAATGGTCATCGCGCGGGCGGAAGACTTTGGCGTAACCGGTTACGAAACCCGAGAGGAGCTTGACGGCAACCGGGAGCTCTTTGAGATGTTTGAACCGGTCCGAATTGCTGCCGGAAAGCTCATGGGCCTTGGTGATGTGGGGAAGTCCGTGGTGCCTAAATTTGCGCTGTTGGCAAAGCCGCGAGGGGGCGGAACAGTGGCGGCCAGATACTTCATGCCTTGGAGTTGCCATCCCAGCTATGCGGTCACAGGCTCCATCTGCACCGGATCTTGCGTACTCGCCCCGCGGACGGTTGCTGAGGGCCTCGGCGCGATCCCAAACTCAAAACCGACCCCGATAAATATCGAACATCCCTCAGGTTCGATTGATGTGATGTTTAAGTACGAAGTCGGCGCGGACGGATTTGAGCTGGGGTCTGCAGGAGTAATCCGTACCGCGCGCAAATTGTTCACGGGCGCGGTCTCCATTCCCCGCGAGATTTGGGTCTAGCGCGGAGCAGGACGGTTAGACGCGCGCAACAGAGCAATTCCCGCTTCGGTCACCCGCACAATGGGACGTTTGTCGGGTCCCAATTCCCGTTGCACCAAATGCTGGCTCGTGGCGTCTTCCCAAATCGATAGTCTCGGGCACGACGTGCGCCAGGCGTCCATAACCTCGTCATAGGCGCGCGGTTCCTTTGCAACCCACTCAACCAGGTCAAGCACAAGCGCTTGGTTTTCCATCTTGATCACCTTGTGATTGGACCTCTGGTTTAAAGGATCTTGGCGCGGAGATCCAGCTCCCATGCTCAGCAGTGGTGCTGGTTCTTAGAGTCTGAAAATGGCACTTACTGGATCGAATACTCAGGAAGCAGGTCAGCAGCCACCAACGAGTCTTTCAAACCGCGCGCAGCCATCCCTCTCGACGTGTTCCACCAGTCCAACTTCCCAATCCAGGTAACGTTGCATAGCGCTTTCCAGATCGTCTTCATTCTCGAAGGCACGCACGTAGTAGTCGTTCGGGTCATGCGCCGGACCTGCCGCCCACCTCTTAACCTCAAATTAACCCTTGCCGAACATAAAAAGAACATGTACTCATGTTTCTGATTTGTTCCAAAGCTGCGCGCCGGAGTAGCCGCACAATTTGTGAACAACTAACGAACAAACGGACAAAAAACATGCTCACGCGCAAGCAATTCGAACTTCTCATGTTCATCCATGAACGCCTTAAGGAAACCGGCGTCCCCCCCTCCTTTGAAGAGATGAAGGAAGCTTTGGATTTGCGGTCCAAGTCGGGAATTCACCGTCTCGTCACCGCCTTGGAAGAACGCGGTTTCATTCGGCGTTTGCCTCACCGGGCAAGAGCAATGGAAGTGGTAAAGCTCCCTGATTCCATGGCACCAGGTCTCGCGCCTCGCAAAGCAACCGGTTTCAACCCCAGTGTTATTGAGGGCTCTTTAGGGCGACGTCGCCCGACGACGGAGAACGAAAGCGCAGCGAGCGGCGGATCTGGTGAATCAGCCACTGTTCCGCTCATGGGAAAAATCGCAGCAGGCGTGCCTATTTCCGCCATCCAAGATCATAGCCACAACATAGATGTACCCCCTGAAATGTTGGGAGGCGGCGAACATTTTGCGCTTGAAGTCAAAGGCGATTCGATGATCGAAGCCGGCATTCTTGAGGGTGACACGGTCCTGATCAAGAGGGTTCCATCCGCCGAGAACGGGGATATTGTGGTGGCTTTGGTTGATGACGAGGAAGCCACCTTGAAGCGCATCCGGCGCAAAGGGCATTCCATTGCGCTTGAGGCTGCGAACCCAGCCTATGAAACCCGCATTTTCGGACCGGACCGGGTCAACGTCCAAGGCAAGTTGGTCGGTCTTATCCGGCGTTATTGATCGTGCTAAATGCGCACCTCAAGGGAAGGCACCGGCTGCTTGACCGGTGCCTTCTTGTTCTGAGGCACCTTCCGGGGCTGCAGCGCAGGCCTCGGACGCGTGATGCGCTTTGGCTCCGAGGTCCACGGCCGGGTATGTGAGGGTTGCCGTGCGGTCCGAATTTCCGTTTTCAGCTCAACAGTATTTGCATCTGACGGTTCAAACGAGATCGCGTGCACACCGCGTTGCTTCAGTTCACGTGGCGTAACGAGGGCACGAGCGGATGGGCACGGGCCCCTCACCTTGAACGTTGTGATCACCACCAAGGCACGCCTGCATTCTTCAGCGAGTATGGATGGATGACGTACGAGCGACACCTCCCCTCTTTGCGCGAGGGCAATGGTGCAGCCATACGTGTCACACGTAAATCCTTGGCGCTTGCTAGCCTCCTCAAAGGGTGTCAGGTCACCAAACTTCAATAACCAGCGTTCGGCCGCAAATTTACCGGCGCGCGCGGAACTAAAGACCAAATGGCCTTCGTCTGAGATCACGGCCACTTGCTGGCCCTTATCTGCGACAATGATTGCCGGCAGTTCGCGCTTTGCTGACAAGCTGCAAAAGATGACCAGCATCAAGGCGCCGCCGAACATGCGCCATGGCCGGCGCCAAAGACAAAGCCAGAGCAGTCCGAACGATAAAAGCAAACCAGACAAGGTGGGAATTCGCGAAACAGCCCGAACGGAGCCTGGCAAGGCCGCCACATTCTCTGCAACCCAGATCACCAGGGTTATCCCCTCACCCATCAACCTAAGCGGCCAAGCCTCAAGCCCAAACGGCATGGCAATTAGCGCCAAGATCGCGAGAGGCATAACAATGATGCCAACCACGGGTACGGCCAGCAGATTTGCCAGCAATCCGAACACAGCAACGCGGTTGAAGTAAAACGCCGCCACAGGTGCGGTCGCCGCGCCTGCGATCAACGTGGTCATGGCCACTCCCCAGAAATAAGAACCCAATTTGGCGCCAAAGCGCGCTAGACGGTTCTGCGCGCTGTGGAAGCGCATAGAGCTGAAGGTGCGGTCCTGGAGAAACTCATAAAATGCCACCAACCCAATAACCGCGACAAAAGATAACTGGAAACTGACGGACATCAGGCTTTCGGGTCGGACGGCTAAGATGAGTAATGCAGCCAGGGCGATGTTTCGCATGCTCAAAGCCGGACGGTCCAAAATGATGGCCATGAACATGATGGTGACCATGATGAAGGCGCGCTGCGTGGCAAGACCGGCACCGGACAACACGAGATATCCGGCCGCCGAAAAAAGGGCCATGCCTGCGGCCCACTTCTTGATGGGCCAAACCAATGTAAGGGCGGCGTTTGCCGCGAGTGCGGCCCTCATCAACCAGAAGACGCCGCCGGCAAACAGCGCCATGTGCAGTCCTGAAATGGCCAACAGATGAGCCAGTCCGGCCGCACGCAGATGATCGCGCACCTCCTCCGGGATCCCCGATCTGTCGCCGGTCACGAGAGCGACAGCAATCGCACCATTTGCATGGGGCAAGGCCGCTCGTATGCGGTGAGCGATGGCGAGCCGGGTCTCTTCAACGGCAGCGCTCCACATCAGGAGTGAGGGCGGGCTACCTGAAGGTCGAACCTTTTCAGGTGCACCCAAGGCAAATCCACCTGCGCCTATGCCGTGGAACCAACGGGAGAAGCCCGGATCATACCCGCCGGGCCACACCGGCCCCAGGGGCGGCAAAAAACGCGCACGTATCACCACATGATCGCCTGGGCGGATCGTCGTGCCCGTCTTGCCCCTCCATAACAGGGTGATCTGTTTGGGCATATGCGCTGCCTGCTTCAGTGAACCGATTGATGTCGGCACAATGTGATACCGAAACCCACGCTTGGCGCTGCGCACCTCGACCCGCTTCACCCATCCGCGCACCTCCACCACCCCGATGGGCAAGATCATCGCCCCGGGACCGGCAGTCATTGTCCTCGCCTTGCCTGCGAAAACCCCTGCGATGATGGCGGCCACCACTGCGGCGACAACTGGTGAAGCAGCTCCCCGCATTGCGCCGGGCAGGAAGCAACCAGCAATCAATGTTAGACAGGCGATCGCCCAAAACGGCGGCTCAACGGGCAGGTTAAAGTACAGCGCGATCCCGCCGGATACCAAGACTGGAAGCCACAAGAACCATCTGGCTCTTTCAGAATGGAATTGTCGGTGCGCAGAGGTGATCCAGTACGTCGGATAACACCAGCGCCTGCGCTCATGTGCTTCAGACGCGCGCTCTTGAAGCGTGTTGGACCAAAACGCGTCCACCCCAGTTTCCCCCGTCACACACTCCCGCTTTCGCCCAAGTGGGGTGCGCAAGACATTGTTCGCATAAGCTATGTCATGCTATGGCTTCTTACCAGATTGTCCAGTCTATCAACAAAACCGCCATGAATGGAAACCGGCGCCCATGAGCACGCCAGTCATCACCCGCTTTGCCCCGTCTCCAACGGGTTTTCTGCACATTGGAGGCGCACGCACGGCCTTGTTCAACTGGCTTTTCGCCCGTCACAACGGGGGAAAAATGCTGCTTCGCATAGAAGACACAGATCGTGCACGTTCAACGGACGAGGCAATTGATGCCATCATCAACGGCCTCGCTTGGCTCGAGTTGGGTGCCGATGAAGAGCCGGTGTTCCAACACACCCGCGCGGACCGACATCGTGAAGCAGCGGCTCAGCTTCTGGCCGATGGACGGGCGTACCGGTGCTATTGCACACCTGAAGAGCTCGCGGACATGCGGGAGAAGGCGCGTCAGGAAGGCCGCCCGCCCATCTATGATGGTCGTTGGCGTGATCGCCCTGCGTCAGATGCCCCGAAAGATGCCCCCTTTGCCGTTCGGGTTAAAGCGCCGCGCGAAGGACAAACGGTGATTGACGATCTGGTGCAAGGTCAGGTGACTTGGTCTAACAGCGAGCTGGATGATCTGATCTTGCTGCGCTCTGACGGATCGCCCACATATATGTTGTCGGTGGTCGTGGACGATCACGATATGGGGATCACCCATGTGATCCGGGGCGATGACCACCTCACCAACGCTGCGCGCCAGGCGCAGATTTTCGATGCCCTTGGATGGGATCGTCCCCAGTTCGCGCACATCCCGCTCATTCATGGACCGGATGGCGCAAAATTGTCCAAGCGCCACGGCGCCTTGGGTGTCGAAGCCTACCGGGACATGGGCTACCTGCCTGAAGCTATGCGGAATTATCTTGTGCGTCTGGGCTGGAGCCACGGCAATGATGAAGTGTTTTCCACGGCTCAGGCCATTGAATGGTTTGGCCTAGATGCAGTTGGCCGCGCGGCCGCACGGTTTGACTTTGCCAAACTGGAATCCGTCAATTTTGAACATATGCGCAATACGCCTGACGAGGATCTGTTGGAATTGCTGATAGCTTTCCTCCCCTTCCACGATCAGGGTGAGCGCATGCTGGCCAAGTTAGATGACGCCATGCGCGAGAAGATGGTGTTGGCGATGCCGGGGCTTAAAGAACGCGCGAAAACACTCAGTGATTTGGTCACCGGTGCGCAATTCTTGTTCGCTGAACGGCCTTTAGCGATTGATGAAAAAGCGGCCAAAATGCTGGAAGGGGATGCAAGAGCCATCTTGGCTGACTTGACGACGGCTCTGAAACAGGCCGAGGACTGGACCGTTCAATCGGTGGATGAGACGTTGCGCGCCTTTGCTGAAACCCGCGAACTGAAGTTCGGCAAAGTGGCTCAGCCGGTGCGAGCGGCATTAACCGGCACAACGGCATCTCCTGGAATCTTTGACGTTATGGCGGCTTTGGGCCGCGAAGAAACTGTGGCACGACTTCACGATCAAGCTTCATGACAAACAATTTTTTGTGCAGCGCACTACTTAGGGAGCACTTGCAGCATTAAGGGGAATGCATTAGGCCTATGAGGCCCGAGTAAATCGATGCGGTATTGAGGTGGCGAGGCGAGCTGGCTTCGTCGATGTACGGTCATCATCAACACAATCCGGGATGATCCGCGTGATAACTGGTCCGCACTGGATCCAGTACAACTTTTAAACGAGGAGGTGAGCGAAATGGCAGACAAATCTCAAGAAAATGCGGTGCTCAATGTGGGCGACACGTCGTTGGATTTGTCGGTCTATGATGGCTCCATAGGCCCGTCAGCCGTGGACATAACCTCGTTTTACAGAGACACGGGAAAGTTCACCTACGATCCGGGATTCACGTCCACGGCCAGTTGCGAGTCCGAAATTACCTATATCGACGGTGACGAAGGCGTGCTGCTGTATCGCGGTTATCCTATTGAGCAGCTTGCTGAGCATGGCGACTTCATAGAGACCTGCTACCTGCTGCTCTATGGCGACTTGCCGACGCCAGCGGACCGAGAAGAGTTTGAAAACGCAGTCACCTACCACACGATGATCCACGAACAGATGCATCGTTTTTTGACAGGTTTCCGGCGAGACGCGCATCCCATGGCCATCATGGTCGGAATGGTCGGCGCTCTATCGGCGTTCTATCACGACAGCACTGACATCAACGATCCTGAGCAGCGTGAAATCGCGAGCCGGCGGATGATCGCAAAAATGCCGACAATTGCGGCGCTGGCCTACAAGTACCATATCGGACAGCCATCCGTTTATCCGAGAAACGGCATCAGCTATGCCTCCAACTTCCTGCGCATGTGCTTCGCGGTGCCGGCAGAGGATTATGAGGTGAACCCCATTCTCTCGCGTGCAATGGACCGCATTTTCATCTTGCATGCTGACCACGAACAAAACGCGTCGACCTCAACGGTCAGGCTGGCAGGCTCCTCAGGCGCCAATCCGTTTGCCTGTATCGCAGCAGGCATCGCGTGTCTCTGGGGCCCAGCTCATGGCGGCGCGAACGAGGCCGCGCTGACCATGCTCAACGAAATTGGCACTGCTGATCAGATTCCGGAGTATGTGCGCCGTGCGAAGGACAAAAACGACCCCTTCCGCCTGATGGGATTTGGCCACCGTGTTTACAAGAGCTATGACCCCCGCGCAAAGATCATGCAGCGCACCTGTCACGAGGTTCTTGATGTTCTGGGCATAAAGGACGATCCATTGCTCGAGGTGGCGATGGAGTTGGAGAAAATTGCCCTGGAAGACGAGTACTTTGTTGAGAAGCGTCTCTATCCCAACATTGACTTTTATTCCGGTATTACGCTGAAGGCGCTCGGCTTCCCCACATCCATGTTTACGGTCCTGTTTGCCTTGGCGCGCACCGTTGGTTGGATTGCCCAGTGGAAAGAAATGATCGAGGATCCCAAACAGAAAATCGGTCGGCCACGCCAGCTCTACACTGGGCCGGCTAAGCGCGATTACATCCCGGTCGCCGATAGATGATGTGAAGCCTGCGCTCTGGCTCGCGGTCACAAGAAAGACAATCGTCTAAGACTTGATGATCTGATGTCTCTTCCGCTCAACACGAGCGGAAGAGCTTTAGAAGGACGTGCCTGCGGAAAACTGGATCCGTTGGGTTTTATCCAAAGTGTCTTTCTTGATCGCTTCGGCGTAGTCCAGGCGCACGGGCCCAAAGGGTGAGTTCCACAAGACCCCTACCCCAGCCGAGACCCGCAAGGTTGCACTGTCGCGCACCGCCGCAAATGCCGGATTTGGCCCAGGTGCATCGAACAGGGTCCCAAAATCACTAAACACAGCGCCACGGATGCCGAACGATTCCGGCAATCCCAGCGGGAACGTGGTCTCGACGGTGCCGATTGCAAAGATCTGACCGCCCACCGCGTCATTTTGAGTGCCTGCGCCTGTGTCTCGCGGGCCTATACCGGCACGCTCAAAGCCCCGGAATGAATTGCCGCCTTTAAAGAAGCGGTCCAGAACCGGCGAGTCCTTGCCATTGTAGCCATCCATAACCCCGCCGCTGCCGCGCAAGTTTAAGACGATGCCTTCGTAAATGGTGTGATAGTACGAAGCCTTACCGTCCAGGCGCCAGAAGAACACATCGCCGCCAAGCCCTGCCACGCTCGCGGTTATCGCGGCGCGCAGTCCCTGGGTCGGAGACAGAGGATTGTCGAGCGTGTTGTAGATATATGTCAGACCCAGCTGCGACTTGTTCGATTCCCCTGCGGACAGTCGAATTGGTGCAGACGCATTGGCAGAAACGTTTTTGATTCGACGGTTCGTGAAGCCATACCGAGCTTGCAATCGAGCATGCTCAGAGATTGGTATACCTGCCTGGAGTGCACCGCCCGTTTCCCGTGAATTGAACGATGATTCAGATTGCTGATCGGTCTCCACCGTGAAGGCGTTGAAACCTGCGGACATGTTTTGATCCAGGAAGTAAGGATCAGAAAAACTGAAATCCACAGATTGGCGCTTGAAACTCAAGGACGTCGCGAGGCTTGTGAAGTAGCCGCGCCCCAACAGGTTACGTTCTGAAAGACTGACCGAACCCAGAACTTGCTCTGTCGTTGAGTATCCGGCTGAGAAGTTGAGTGTACCTGTCGACTTTTCCGCAACCTGGAAAATCAGAACAACTTTGTCCGGCGTGGACCCCGGTTGCTCAAGGATGTCGACTTTATCGAAGAAGTCCAGAGCCGTTATGCGCCGTCTGGAGCGGTCAACAAGGATGCGGTTGTAAGCATCCCCCTCTACGAGACGGATCTCGCGTCTGACCACCTTGTCGAGTGTGCGCACATTGCCCACAATATCGATACGCTCAATATAAACCCTCGGACCCTCATTCATTTCATAGGTGAGGTTGATCACGAGTTGCTCAGGGACACGTTCGATCCTGGGGGTAACCCGCGCAAAAGCGAACCCGCGTTTGCCAGCCTCGAGCGTCAACTTCTCAATCGACTTGTCAACTTTACTGGCGTCGTAGGTATCACCCTTGAAGGTCGTAACTTCTGCCTGCAGCGCATCGGGGTTAAGTTCGGTCTGCCCTGGATCCACCGTTACGTCGCCAAACGCATATTGCTCGCCCTCTTCAACCGTGAAGGTCAGGAAGAAGTCCTGGCCATTGGGCGCAAGTTCGGCCGTTCCTGACAAAACCCGGAAGTCCGCATAACCGTTCTTCAGGTAATGGCGGCGCAGAAGTTCCTTATCATAGTTCAAACGGTCCGGATCGTAGGTGTCCGCGTTGCTCCAGAACTTCCAGAATTTCGTTTCCTCGGTCACAATCACCGACCGCAGTTGGCCGTCGCTGAACTTGCGGTTGCCAATGAAAGTGATGCTCTGGACCACCGTTTTCGCACCTTCGGTGATCTCAAAGACAAGGTCGATCCGGTTCTGCGGCAGGCGGATAATTTTTGGCTCAACGCGCGCATTAAACTGACCAGACCGCCTGTAAAGGGTGATGATGCGGTCCACATCAGCCTGCACCCGTGCACGCGTAAACACAACGCGGGGTTTCAGATCGATCTCTTTTTGAAGATCTTCATTCTTGAGCGCACTGTTCCCCTCAAACGCGATCCTGTTGATGATTGGGTTTTCTTCAACACTCACAACAAGGTTGCTGCCACGCCGGAAGATCCGCACGTCGGAGAACAAACCGGTCTGAAAAAGCGTTTGCAGAGATTCGTCGATAAGGTCCGGACTGAACGGGTCCCCCACCTGGATCTGCATATAGGAGCGCACCGTGTCGGCTTCGATACGCTGGTTGCCCTCAACCACGATTCGCGAAACCGAGTTCGATTGCGCCTGCGCCGCGGTCGGCTGACCTATGTAGGGAACGTGTTGGCCCAAAAACATGCCCAGGGCTAATAGACCAACAAAAACAACTCTATACCTCATTGGTAACTTTATGCCCTCTAGTGCCCACCACACCATCATGTCTGAAAAGCCGGTGCTCAGGTTTAACTGTGTTCCATGAACTTTGCAAACCCAACCTGCTTCCAAAATGCGGACAAACTTTGACGCGCTAGAAGATACTTAAATGCCTGATATCATTGTAAGTTGCGAACAGCATAAGCATCACCACCAGAGCAAGACCAACCCGCATCCCATAGTCTTGCATTCGCTCGCTAAGCGGCTTTCCGCGCACAGCTTCAATGGCGTAATATAAAAGATGACCTCCATCAAGCATTGGGACGGGAAAAAGGTTAATCAACCCTATACTTACGGACAAAACCGCTGCCAAATTGAGAAGTGCGACGAGGCTGACGGATGCCACCTGCCCCGTAATCTGGGCAATCCTGATGGGTCCACCGATTTGATCGGCTTTTTCCCGCCCTGCGAAAACGTTCCTGAGATAGCCAAATGTCCGGTCAATCACAAACCAGGACTGCTCAACGCCATAGCCCAACGCCGCAATCGGGCCCAATTTCTCCACCACGCGGTCGTTCTGGGTATTGCGGGTGATTCCCAAGATTCCTATGCGGACCTTGTTGCCCAAGCCATCTTCGATTTCCCGCAATTCGGGCGTGGCTTTCAACGTAACGGGCTTACCGCCCCGATCGACGACAAATGTAAGTTCGATCCCTCCGCTCCCGGAGACAATGCGCTGCAGGTCGTTGAATGATTCGATGTTGGAGGACCCGATCTTCTTGATATTGTCGCCTACCTGAAATCCGGCAATTGCCGCCGGACTGTCTGGGCGAATTTGGTCTACAAGCGGAGCCGTGACCACCCGGCCCACCACCATCACGATGCCGGCGAAGATCAAGATAGCCAGAAGGAAGTTCGCCAATGGGCCACCTGCAACAACAGCCGCCCGTTGCCCAACGCTCTTTTTGTGGAAGGCTGTCTCGGATTCCTCACTCGACATCTGCGCGAGCGCCTCGCGGTCCGGTGCGCTGGACGCAGACATATCCCCAGCAAATTTCACAAATCCCCCTAAAGGAATCCAGCCGATCTGCCAGCGCGTACCTTTCTTGTCGACAAAGCTTGCGATGCGCCGGCCAAAGCCAACGGCAAACACATCGATCTTAACCCCACACCACCTTGCAACGAGAAAGTGCCCCATTTCATGGACGAAAACGATGATCGTCAGCACCACCAGGAAGGGCACGATGACCATCAAGAATCCTTGGAGGCCGCCCGCAGACAGAGAAAGAAAGTCCATTATCGCCGCTCTACTTTATATTCTGCGCACCTAACGTGCGTACATAATCAAATACACCACCGCCTTGGAAAACCAAACGCCCTCGCCGGCTATGGTGCGCGTAAGCTCGTTAAGTGTGCAATCTTCGGGCCAATTCAATCGCTTTGCCGCGACCAAACTGGTCAGCCTCTGAAACATCGTCCAGACTGGTCATAGTGCCCAGCATGCCCGATGCATCCGCGTCATCCAAAACTGCACGGGTTAACTCTGTTATTCCCAGAAATCCGATCCTGCCGGAAAGAAATTCGTCCACCGCAACCTCGTTCGAGGCGTTCATGACCGCGGATGCGCTGCCTCCGGTCTCCAAACACCCCAAACACAAGTCCACGGACGGGAACTTATCGGAATCTACTGGCTCAAATGTTAACTGTCCTATTTTTGCCAGATCAAGCCGCTCCACCGGCGTCGGCATCCGGCTGGGCCACGCCAGCGCGTAGGCAATCGGCGTGCGCATATCAGGGACCCCAAGTTGGGCCAACACAGACCCATCACAATAGGACACCATGGAATGAATGATGGATTGCGGGTGAATCACCGCCTCCAGTTGCGACGGCTCAACCGGGAAAAGATGATAGGCTTCAATGAGTTCCAAGCCCTTGTTCATCAGCGTCGCAGAATCGATGGTAATCTTTGGGCCCATATCCCAATTGGGATGCTTGAGGGCCTGTTCGGGCGTAACATTCTTCAAATCATCATAGGAGGCTGTCCTGAACGGGCCTCCTGAGGCGGTGAGAATGATCCGCTCCACCTGCTCGCTTTGGGGTTGCTCAAACACTTGGAACACCGCGCTGTGCTCAGAATCAACCGGCAAGAGCTGTGCACCATTCTTGCGCAGCACGTCCTTAAACACATCGCCCGCACACACCAGGCATTCCTTGTTTGCCAAGGCGATGGTCGTACCTTGCTCTGCAGCCGCAAGTGTTGGTTTCAGGCCTGCCGCTCCTACGATTGCGGCAACGATCAGGTCAGCCGGGCGCCGCGATGCATCCATGACAGCCTGTAGCCCCGCCGCGGCCTCAACGCCGCTCCCTGCAAGCCGACCCTTCAGCGCGCCATACAAGCTCTCATCTGCCGTCACGGCGATTTGCGCGCCGCACCCGATCGCCTGTTCGGCCAGCAGGTCAATGTTGCGATTGCCCACAAGCGCAACAACCTCAAAGCGGTCAGGCTGATGGGCCACGACGTCCAACGTGGAACACCCGACCGATCCGGTTGAGCCCAGTATCGTGAGTGTTTTGGCGCGCTCGGCTTCCGGCCGGCCGCGAGACATTTCAACAGCGCTCAAACGAGCCTCCTCACATCAAAAAGTGGGCCACCTGCATCACATCCCCATGTCTGGCCAGCCCCACGCCGGCAACCAGTACAGCGGCAAACAGCAACCCGTCCACCCGATCCAGTATACCACCATGTCCGGGAATCAGTGCACCTGAGTCCTTCACATTAAAATGACGCTTTGCCGCGCTTTCAAAGATATCCCCAATCTGTGCGACAACCGCGGCCAGCGCACCGAGCACGCCGATCATCAATAGTCCGGGCAGTCCGGCAAAGTAGCCGACCGCCGTTGCAGCGCCGGCGGCT
Source organism: Hyphomicrobiales bacterium (assembly GCA_028285595.1). Taxonomy (GTDB): domain Bacteria; phylum Pseudomonadota; class Alphaproteobacteria; order Rhizobiales; family CAJQND01; genus JAAEUE01. The sequence continues at coordinate 51,985 of JANQOW010000028.1, read as the reverse complement.
GCCAGCATTCCGCCCAAAAGTCCCGCCCAGGTCTTATTGGGAGAAAACCGCGGTGTCAGTTTTGGGCCGCCAATCAAACGTCCTGCAAAATAGGCCCCGGTGTCTGTCGCCCAAACCACACACAAGAGCCAGAGGATAGCGACCAAGCCAAGCAAGGGTTCGTTGCGCAGATAAAACAGAGCAAGGATGGGCAGCACAATGTAAGGCAGCCCGCAGCAACGCCAAAGTGTTAAAGAGCCGCGCAGCTTTGCAAGTGTGGCGGAGGCAATCCAAGAGGCGAGCATCGCATACACCGCGAAATCCGCCGCTCCTGCCCGCGCGCACCCAAACGCTATCGCGCATCCCAGGACAAATACGGCCATTTGGGCTTTCCGTTCCTGGGGCGGGTACACCATGCGGCACCACTCCAAGATCATGAGGCCGGCGGCAATCAGCAGCAGGACCTCGTACAGTGTCCCACCGATCCAGACGCACCCGATGACAATTGGAACCAAAACCAGCGCGGCCGCAGACCGCACTCCCAGATCGCGCCATGCGCCGTCAGCGGCTTTGGGTGACATGATCGGTCGGCGCGCGCTTTAAGAGGCCGTTGCCGAGATACCCCCGAAACGGCGGTCCCGGGCATTAAAAGCCTCAATCGCCTTGATCAACAGCTCACGATTGAAATCGGGCCAATGTTCATCGATGAACACGAACTCCGAATAGGCCGATTGCCATAGCAGGAAATTGGACAGTCGTTTTTCCCCCGATGTTCTGATGATCATTTCCGGATCGGGGATGCCAGCGGTATCGATATGGGCGCCGATGGCCGTCTCTGTGACGAGATCAGGCGTTAAATCACCGCGTGCGACTTGCGCTGCAATGCTCTGAACAGCGCGCACAATCTCATCTCGTCCGCCGTAGTTGAACGCCACAACCAGCGTCATCTTGGTGTTTTCAGCGGTCAGAGCCTCAGATTCATCTATGAGCGCCACAAGATCTGAATCCAGATTAGTCCGGCTTCCCACCACCTTCACACGTACGCCCCCGGCATGCAGCTCAGCAACGTCTTGATGGATAAACCTGCGCAGCAAGTTGAACAGGAACTTCACCTCTTCTGGTGGCCGCGACCAGTTTTCAGAGGAAAAGCTGAAGAGGGTCAAATGCGCAACGCCAAGCTCCAAACACGCACGAACAGTGCGCCGCACGGCCTCCACGCCTTGCTTGTGACCGGACGTGCGCGGCAATGAGCGGGTCTGCGCCCAGCGGCCATTTCCATCCATGATAATGGCCACATGGTTCGGGACCGATGCCACACGGTCTGCATTGGCCGCGTCCGGGCCTAATCGTTCAGGATTGGCATTCATATCATGCTGCATGCTGGAGTGGGGCAACAGACGTCGTGCGCCAGCTGCTTAGACCTGCATGATCTCCTCTTCCTTCGCCGCCAAGGCTTCATCGATCTTTGCGATCATATCGTCAGTGAGCTTTTGAACCTCTGCGGCACGGTCGCGATGTTCGTCCTCGCCCATGCCATGATCCTTCTCCAGCTTCTTGAGTGTATCCATGCCGTCCCGGCGCACGTTGCGCACAGCCACCCGCGCGTGCTCAGCATATTGCCCGGCGACCTTTGTCAGCTCCACACGGCGCTCCTGGGTCAATTCGGGAATGGGAACACGCAACAACTGGCCCTCAATCATAGGGTTTAAACCAAGGCTCGATTCGCGAATGGCTTTTTCAACGGAGCCGACCAGGCTCTTGTCCCATACCTGCACAGAGAGCATCCGCGGTTCGGGAACAGATACTGTACCCACCTGGTTCATGGGCATTTGAGCGCCATAGGCATCAACCATGATGGGCTCCAACAAACTCGTTGAGGCACGGCCTGTGCGCAGTCCCCCAAACTCCTCCTGCAGCACTTCAACCGAACGCTTCATACGATAAGATAAATCTTTCATATCCAACTGTTGATCGCTCATCGGATACCTCCACAATTCTTATGCATACTCACCAAGTGTGCCGCACTCGGACCCAACAGGCAAATCGAGCATCAACTGACCAGCGTACTCGTGCCCTGCCCTTTGATAACGTTTACAATTTCATTTGGTTCTCTAATCGAGAAGACGATTATGGGTATGTTATTGTCCCGTGCAAGCGCAATGGAGGCCGCGTCCATTATTTTTAGATTTTTTGTGAGCACATCGTCAAAGGACACCTTATCGAAACGGCTGGCGGACGGTTCCTTCTTCGGATCAGCCGAATAAACACCATCGACACTCGTTCCCTTCATCAAGGCATCGCAGCCCATTTCTGCTGCGCGGAGCGCCGCCGCAGTGTCGGTGGTAAAGAAGGGATTGCCGGTTCCCGCCGCGAACACCACGACACGACCGGCCGCGAGGTGGGCCAATGCGGCGTTTCTGGTAAAAGGCTCGCAAACGGTGGGCATGGGGATCGCTGACATGGCAAGCGCGTCCACACCCGCATCGACGAGACCGCCCTTTAAGGCGATCGCATTCATCACCGTGGCGAGCATGCCCATATAGTCCGCCTCACCCCGGTCCATGCCCCTTGCAGCGCCGGCCACCCCGCGGAATATATTGCCGCCGCCCACCACAAGGCAGATTTCGGCGCCAAGCTTGTGAGCTGCGTTGATTTCACCGCAGATCCTGGCCACCACGCTCATATCGATGCCATAGCCCTGATCGCCCATAAGAGCCTCGCCAGACACCTTGAGCAACACGCGCTTATGAGCAAGTTCCGTCATGTATTCCCACCAACGGGCAATGCAATTGCCAACAAAAAGCCCCGCCCGCAATGCGGCCAGGGCTTTGAAGTCTAACGATTAATCATGATTCGCGCGCTCTTCACGGGCGATCTCGCCTTTTCGGCTTAGTCAGTCACCGCTGCAGCAACTTCAGCCGCAAAATCGGTTTCTTCCTTCTCAATGCCTTCACCGAGAGCGTAGCGCACAAAGCCCTTCAGCGTGATCGCACCGCCGACGTCGCCTTCAGCGTTCTTGAGCGCTTTCTCAACGGTATTTTCGCCATCAATCACAAAGGTTTGCGCCAACAACACAACTTCTTCGTAGAACTTGCGCATCCGGCCTTCGATCATCTTTTCGATCACCGCTTCTGGCTTTCCAGACTCGCGAGCTTGCTCTGCCAGAACGGTGCGCTCCCGCTCGATAACCGCCGGGTCCAGCTCCTCGGTTGTTGCAGCCAGGGGGCTGGTCGCCGCAACGTGCATTGCCACTTGCTTGCCCAGCGCGTTCAGCTTGTCCGCATCACCGTCGGATTCCAGAGCGACGAGTACGCCAATCTTGCCCAATCCATCAGCGGTTTGGTTGTGCACATAGCTTGCAACCACGCCATTGCTGACCGACAAGGATGCCGTACGGCGCACACTCATGTTCTCGCCAATTGTGCCGATCAAGTTGGTGACATAGTCAGCCACGCTTTTGCCGGCACCGGGGTACTCAGCAGCTTTGAGAGCTTCAACATCGCCATTTGCCGAAAGACCCAGCTTGGCCACTTCGCGCACCATGTCTTGGAACTGATCGTTGCGAGCCACGAAGTCGGTTTCTGAGTTCACCTCAACTACGGCACCGGTGGTTCCGGATGTTGCCACCCCGATGAGGCCCTCGGCCGCCGTGCGGCCCGCTTTCTTTTCAGCCTTTGCAATGCCTTTGGTGCGCAGCCAGTCTACGGCTGCTTCCATGTCGCCGTCGTTTTCTTTCAGCGCCTGCTTGCAGTCCATCATGCCTGCGCCCGATTTATCGCGCAGTTCCTTCACCATGCTTGCGGTGATGTCCGTCATGTCATCCTCGTTCGTTCAATGAGGTTTGGGCCCGGCAATACCGGGCCAAAATTTGGGTTGTGGTTAGCCGTTAGCGAGTTGGGCGGCTTGATCAAGCCAGCCATCGCGCTCAATGCGGCCCTTGAAGTTCAGCTCTTCGTCCACTGCCGCGATGTCTTCAGGTGTGAAGGCGGCGATCTGCCGATAGTGGTAGATGCCCATTGCGTTCAGTTTCTCTTCCAAGACAGGTCCCACACCAGAGATCTGTTTAAGGTCGTCCGCCTCGCCTTCCGGTGCATCCAGACCTTTGAACTTAGAAGCCTCTGCAGCCGGAGCTTCCTCCGCCGGCGCAGCGGCAGCTTCTTCGGCCGGTGCGTCTTCGGCAGCTTCCCCGTTCAGGGCCTCTTCAACCATAGGCTCTTCGGATTCACCAATGTCGACACCTGCGCTCACCTGAGAATCAGAAATCCCTTCGATTGCCGCACGGGCCATCAGATCGCAGAACAGAGAGACCGCACGGCCCGCATCGTCGTTTCCTGGAATGGGATAATCGATGCCTTCCGGGTCGCAATTTGAATCGAGAACAGCAACCACCGGAATACCGAGCTTTTTGGCTTCTTGGATGGCGATGGATTCTTTGTTCGTGTCGATAACAAACATCAGATCCGGCAAACCGGACATATCCTTGATGCCGCCCAGAGCCTGCTCCAGCTTGTCGCGCTCACGTGTAAGGCCAAGCAGCTCCTTCTTGGTGAACGGCAGATTGTCTTGCGCCAAAGTCTCTTCCAGCTTCTTCAGGCGGCGGATGGAGTTCGAGATGGTCTTCCAGTTGGTCAGAGTGCCCCCGAGCCAACGGTGGTTCATGTAATACTGGGCCGAACGCTTGGCTGCATCTGCGATCGGTTCAGCCGCCGCACGCTTGGTGCCGACAAACAGTAGACGCCCGCCGCCGGCCACCACGTCATGCGCTGCAACCAAGGCCTGGTGCAACAACGGAACGGTTTGAGCCAAATCCAGGATGTGCACACCGTTGCGAGCGCCGAAAATGAAACTCTCCATTTTCGGGTTCCAGCGGTGGGTTTGGTGACCGAAGTGAACGCCAGCTTCCAGCAATTGGCGCATAGAAAAATCAGGCAATGCCATGCCTTGTCTCCTTTACCGGTTGATCCTCTGCGGGGGCATGTGATCCTTTAAGGACACCGGTCGGATACAGCCGCTATATGCGATGCACCCATACCACCCGCATGTGTGATGGCGCGGCTTATAGCAGCTTGTTTTCGAAATGCAAGCACTGGACCTCATCTGCGTTGAGCTATAGGGTCGCGGGCAGATAAAAGGCTGCTGTTGTCTCAAACGTGACTTGATACCAGTCGTCTGAGACGGCACCAACGGCCTGAATGGCCCCTCTTCCTATAGGACATGATTGAAATGCTTTTTCACAAACGCCTCCGCGCATCCCTATTTTCGGTCGGTATTGCTGCCGCTCTTACCGCCACGAATGCCTTTGCAGCCCCTGATGACGTTATCCTCACCGTGGATGGCGAGAAGGTCTATCAGCGTGATTATGATTTGGCCGAGCGTTTGCTGGCCTCAGAACTTTCCAAGATGGGCCCAGCTCAGCGCGAGCAGGTGTTGATCAACGTGCTGTCTGAAACTCTGCTGCTGGCGCGCCTCGCGGACCAAGCCGGCACCACCGAAACCGATGAGTACAAACAGCGCATGAAGTTCATGACCCAACGGGTGAAGCGGGACATATATGTCCAGAAGAACGTCACGGAGAAGGTGAGCGATGCTGATCTTCAGACCCGCTATGACGAGCTGATCAAGGAATTCCCGGGCGGTCCTGAAGTGCGTGCGCGCCATATCCTGGTTAAGACCGAGGATGAAGCCAAAGGCATCATCAAGGAGCTTGATGGCGGCGCGGACTTCGCGGAACTGGCAAAGCAAAAATCAACCGGTCCCAGCGGTCCCCGCGGCGGTGATCTTGGATACTTCGGCAAAGGTCAGATGGTGCCCGAGTTTGATAAGGCCGTGTTTGAGCTGGAAAAAGGCAAACATTCAAAAGAGCCGGTAAAGTCAAACTTTGGCTGGCACGTGATCAAAGTGGAAGATACCCGCCAAAAGTCGCCCCCGCCGCTGGCAGAGCTCAGCGATCGGCTGAAACTCATGGTGGCTCAGGAAAAGCTGCAAGAGTTGGTGAAGGATCTGCGCGCGAAAGCAAAGATTGAGCGGCTGAAGTAAGGCAATCAAAGGTCCTGGACGTCTAAGACGCCCGGGACCGCTTTCACCGCAGCTTTGATTTGCGGGGTCACGGTGTAGGCCCGGCCCAATTGGATCTCGACCTCACGCGTTCCCCCCAGCATCATCACCAGGTGTACAGGCGCCTTACCGCCATTGGTCAGCCGCTTGGAGAGTGAGTCCAGGGGTTTCTCATCGGCAACAAAGATCCGTAAGCCTGATGCGATGTTCTGAGCTGCCTGCTCAATGGGTTCAACGTCGTTAAGGCGCAAGCGCACGTCCTCACCGTCCACGTCCGCTTCCACGCGCAAGATGAGCGCTTCGCCCACCTCCAGTTTATCGCGCAAGTGAACAAGCGTGTCGGCGAACACAATAGCCTCAAATTGCCCGGTCGGATCGGAAAAACCAACAAACGCAAACCGGTTCCCATTCTTCGATCTGCGTTCTTGACGGTAAGTCACCGTTCCCGCCAGCTTGCCGGCCCTGATGCCTTTGGATTTTGCCTTGTTGGAGAAATCGGTCCAGCTTTCAACGTTTATGGCGCTCAATGGCTTCATGTATTCATCCAGCGGATGACCGGAGATATAGAATCCGACGGCCTCAAACTCTGCCGTAAGCCGTTCCATCGGCAGCCACGCCTCAACACCGGACGGCAGCGGAAAGTCCTCTTCTTCCCCGCCATCGGCCGCGCCAAACAGGCTTGATTGTCCGGCTTCGCGATCGACCGCTGTGCGTCCAGCGACAGAAAGCATGGCCTCAACGCTCTGTAATACCAGATGGCGGTTCGGCTCAAACTCATCGAACGCCCCGGCTTTGGCCAAGTTCTCCAGCATGCGTTTGTTGACAATCCGCGGGTTCACACGGCGCGAGAAGTTACCGATGGAGGTGAAGGGGCCGTCCTGCTTGCGGATGTCCACAATGTGTTCAACCGCCCCGCGGCCCACATTCTTTAATGCCGCAAGAGAATAGTTGATCTGGCCATCAACCACGGAAAAGTCTGCCTCAGAATGATTGATCGACGGCGGCCGGATCACCACGCCCATCCGGTCGGCTTCTTGTTTGAACACATAGAGCTTGTCGGTGTTGCCGGCATCGAGTGTCATGGACGCGGCCAGAAATTCCACCGGATGATTGTGCTTCAGCCAAGCCGTTTGATAGGCAATCAGCCCATAGCAGGCGGAGTGGGCGCGGTTGAAGCCGTAGCCGGCAAACTTCGCCACCAATTCAAAGATGAATTCAGCTTGCGCCTGGTCCACGCCATTTTCAACGGCGCCGGAGACGAACTTCGCCTTCTGCTGATCCATCTCTGATTTGATCTTCTTGCCCATCGCTTTGCGCAAGATATCCGCCTCACCCAACGAGTAGCCGGACAAGACCTGAGCGATCTGGAGCACCTGCTCCTGATAGATGATGATCCCGTACGTGTCGGCAACGATGGGCGTGATCGTCTCATGCAGGAATTCCGGCTGCTCGTCTCCATGCTTGGAGGCCAGGTACTTCGGAATGTTCTCCATAGGGCCCGGTCGGTAGAGGGCCACAAGAGCGATAATATCCTCAATGTTGTTGGGTCGCGCCCGGCGGATCAAGTCTTTCATGCCGGAGCTTTCCAACTGAAACACTCCGATGGTCTCGCCGCGGCTTAGCAACTCATAGGTCTCCGCCTGATCAAGCGGCAGGTTGGAAAGATCGACCTCAATTCCCCGTTGGGCCAGCAGTTTCACACCCGTCTGCAACACGGTGAGCGTTTTCAGGCCCAAGAAGTCGAACTTTACTAGGCCCGCTTTCTCCACCCACTTCATGTTGAACTGGGTCACCGGCATAGGAGAACGGGGGTCGCGATAGAGCGGCACCAGTTGTTCCAGGGGCCTGTCACCGATCACCACGCCGGCTGCGTGGGTTGAAGCGTGCCTGTAAAGCCCTTCCAGCCTTAAGCCGTATTCCAGAAGCTGCGCGACTTGCTCATCGTTTTTGCGCTCCTCCTGCAGCCGCGGCTCGCCCTCGATGGCCTCGCTCAGCGTGACCGGGTTTGCGGGGTTGTTTGGGATCATCTTGCACAGGCGATCCACCTGGCCATAGGGCATCTGAAGCACCCGCCCCACATCACGGCACACAGCGCGCGCCTGCAGCTTACCGAACGTGATGATCTGGGCAACCTGGTCTTCGCCATACTTCTGCTGGACATAATTGATGACTTCATCACGCCGGTCCTGGCAGAAGTCGATATCAAAGTCCGGCATGGAGATCCGTTCAGGGTTCAAGAAGCGCTCAAAGATTAGATTGAACCGCAGAGGGTCCAGATCAGTGATCCGCAACGCCCAGGCCACCACCGACCCTGCACCCGACCCACGCCCCGGGCCTACTGGAATGTCCTGTTCTTTGGCCCAGCTGATGAAGTCGGCAACGATCAGGAAGTAGCCGGGAAAGTCCATCTTGATAATGATCCCAAGCTCATATTCCAGCCGGTCGTAGTACGCCTTTTCCTCAAAGCCAGGCGCAAGTCCATGCACCTCAAGGCGGCGCTTTAGCCCCTCCTCCGCCTGGCGCCGGAGATCTTCCGCCTCCTCACCTTCCCCCGAACCTTGGGAGACACGCGGCAGAATGGGGTCGATCTCAACCGGGTGAAACGCGCAGCGTCTGGCAATCTCGATCGTGTTGTCGATGGCTTCAGGCAGATCGGCGAAAAGGGCGGCCATTTCCGCCTGGCTCTTGAAATAGTGTTCGCTGGTCAGGAGCCGGCGGTCGTCATTGGCGATCACAGTGCCCTCGGCAATGCAGATCAAGGCATCATGGGCGGCATAATCCTCCGGCTTGGCAAAAAACGTCTGGTTGGTGGCCACCAGAGGCAGTTCCAGCTCATAGGCGAGGTCAATCAGTTCCTGCTCAGCAGCCAACTCTTCCGCCATGCCGTGGCGCTGCAGTTCCACATAGAGGCGGTCACCAAACAGATCTTTCAGATCATCAAGCCGCGTGCGCGCAAGTGAGAGCTGATTTTCTACCAGGGCGCGGTTTACCGGGCCACCTGGTCCACCCGTCAGGCAGATCAGGCCTGCAGCATGCTCCTTCAGAAGCGATACCGGTACATGGGGCAATGCGCCCTCGGCGGGCTCCAGAAAAGCTGCGCTGGAAAGCCGTAACAGATTGCGATAGCCCTCCTCATCCTTCGCCAACAGCACAACGCCCTCGCACAGGACCTCATGCTGCTGAAACTTGGCATTGCCATCATGCGTGTCGCGGGTTTGGAAATCCACTGACAAGGTACAGCCAAGGATGGGTTGAATCCCAGATCCTGCAAGTGTCTCGGAAAACTCAAGCGCTCCAAACAGATTGTTGGTGTCCGTGATTGCAACCGCAGGCATGCCGTCGGCTGCACACAAAGAGGCAATCTGTTTGATTGGCAGCGCACCCTCCAGCAAGGAGTATGCGGAATGGTTGCGGAGGTGGATAAACTTCAGAGCTGTCTTGGCCATGCGCTCACCCTAACGCAGTCAGGTTCGAGTCGCGCCGGGTTCGATTGGCTCGTGCACACGCTTTCAACAGGTGAATGGTGCTACAAACCCTTACGGTCAAACGCATGAGCCAAGTTATCCAGAACCCCATTGACCACCTTGGGCTCCTCACCGCCAAAAAACGCTTTGGCCACGTCGATATACTCTGAGATACTCGCGCGTGGTGGCACATCCTGGCGATGTTTCAACTCATAGGCCCCAGCCCGCAAAATAGCCCGCAAAGTGGCGTCCAACCGGGACAGTTTCCAGCCCGACGCCAAGCGCTCATTGATCAAGGGATCGATCTCGCGCTGTTCATCCAAGACGCCCTTTACCAGAGATTTGAGAAACTCAAAGTCGGCCTCACCGCACTCGCCGTCCTCAAACGCTTCACCCAGCCGGCCGGCGCCAAACTCTGCCAACACGTCGGATAAGTCCGCCCCGGCAATATCCATCTGATACAGGGCCTGAACCGCGCCGAGCCTTGCGGCAGAGCGGGCTGATGCACGTTCTTTTGCTGTGTCAGCCATCAGCGGCGCGGCGCCATGCGCTCGCGGATATCAATCATGGTCAAAGCCGCTTTCACGGCTTCCGCCCCTTTGTTCTTGCCATCAACACTGGCACGCGCCATCGCTTGCTCACCGTTCTCGCAGGTTAGAATGGCGTTGCCCACAGCAACCCCCTCCATGCTAAGCGCCATAAGCCCGCGGGCGCTCTCTCCGGCCACAATATCATAGTGGCTCGTCTCGCCCCGGATGACGCAGCCAAGGGCCACATAGCCGTCGTAGCGCTCGCTTTCTTCTGCCATAGCAATGGCGCCAGGAATTTCCAGCGCCCCCGGCACGGAAAGTTTGTCGAAGCGCGCACCGGCTTCGGAGAGAGCCGCTTCAGTTCCGCGTAACAGCTCCTCCGCAATTTCGGTGTAGTACGGAGCTTGAACGATCAGCATGGATCGGGACATGATTTAAGCCTTCTGAAATTCCGCTAGCCGCGCCACATAGCGCGCCAGCATGTCTATCTCAATGTTTACTTGATCCCCCACCGCAGCATTGCCCCACGTGGTTACCTCTAGGGAATGGGGGATGAGGTTCACGCCGAACTCGGCGCCGGACACTTCGTTGACCGTCAATGATGTCCCATTTAGGGCAATGGACCCCTTTGGAGCAATGAACCTTGCCAAATCATCGGGGGCTTTGAAACTGAAACGCTTTGAGGCGCCTTCAGGCTCGATCGCCGTGATGGTGCCCAAACCATCCACATGGCCCGAAACCAAATGGCCGCCCAACTCATCTCCCAGACAGAGAGAGCGTTCAAGATTGATCCTGGTGCCCACCTGCCAGGTGCCGAGCGTGGTCTTATCCAAGGTTTCTTGAGAGGCCTCCACGCTGAACCAGGAGCGGTCCTGCTCACGCACCCGCTCCAGGGCAGTGAGACACGCGCCAGAGCAGCAAATGGATGCGCCTTCTGCAATGGTCTCAGGATCGTAAGAACAGCCGATCTTCAGCCAGGTATCGCCCTGCTGCCTGATCTCCAGGATCTCACCTATATCTGTCACTAAGCCGGTAAACATGCTCGCTCACTTTTTGTCGGCACGGTCATAGACCGTCATCTCATCAACGCCAAGCATTATGGGTGCCGCGGCGACAAACTCATCGCCGTCGAGCAGCTCCAAGGGTGCCCGCACGCCGTCAGGCCCCAATCTACCCGGGGCGGTAAACAGCACAACTCGGTCCACCAGCCCCGCCTCAAGGAAACTGGCCGCGATCTTTGCACCCCCCTCCACGAGAAGGCGGCCGATACCCCGTGCGCCGAGCTCTGTCATTGCGGACGGCAAGTTAATCCTGCCATCCTGATCAAGCTCGCACGGGATCGCCTCCAAGTCCCCGTGCGTTTCGCCTTCGCCCATCCACCAGACGGGAACCTGATGAGCTGATGCCGCCAGCTTTGTTGCGCCGAACTCCCTGGCACTGCCACCCAAAACAATTCGAACGGGTGAACGCGCCTCCAACCCTGGCAGCCTGCAGGTTAGCGAGGGATCATCGCTGCGCACCGTGCCGGCCCCCACAAGTATTCCATCGGCTTGACAGCGCATAATCTGGCTCTGCCGCAAGGCCGCAGCTTGCGTGATCGCCGTTTGCACCCCTGGCTTCTCGGCCATCATCCCGTCCGCTGACACTGCCATCTTCAAGGTCACCCATGGTCGTCCCCGCTCTGTACGCGAAAGATAACCGGCAAGATCGGCCCTGCCCTCGATTTCGCACAAACCTTCGTCAACGGTGATGCCGGCGGCACGCATCCTCTCAGTGCCCTTGCCCTTCGTGCGCGGGTCAGGGTCGGCCACGGCAATGACAACCCGGGCAATGGAAGCCGCAATCAGAGCATCGCAGCACGGCGGTGTTCGGCCATAGTGCGCACAAGGCTCAAGGGTTACGTAAGCCGTGGCCCCTTCAGCAGCCGAGCCGGCCTGAGCAAGCGCCTGGGTTTCGGCATGTGGCCGCCCGCCCGGTGCAGTGACACCGCGACCAACAATCAGCCCATCCTTGACGATGATACAGCCGACAGATGGATTCTCGGCGGTTGCGCCCAGGTTTCGCCGGCCCATACGCAAAGCCAAATCCATATAGTGTTCGTCGGTTGCTCGCATCAGATCAGCTAGACGCAGGAGAGGTCATAGGTCCAGCGGTTATTACGGCTCGGCGGTTTCTTCGTCCCCCGAGAGCTCGCCCAGGAGCTCTTCAAAGTCTTTGGCTTCCCGGAAGTTCTTGTAAACAGACGCAAAGCGCACATAGGCCACGTCGTCCAACACCCGCAAACCTTCCATCACCAGCTTGCCGATGGTTTCCGCATCCACATCATTTTCGCCGCTGCTCTCCAACTGACGGACCAAGCCGGAAACCATGCGCTCAACGCGTTCCGGCTCAACAGGCCGCTTGCGCAAGGCAACCTGGACTGAGCGCATGAGCTTCTCCCGGTCAAACGGCACCCGGCGGCCGGACTTCTTCACCACGGTCAACTCTCGTAGCTGAACGCGCTCAAACGTCGTGAACCGTCCACCACAGGCTGCACAATAGCGCCGGCGGCGGATGGTTGTGTTGTCTTCGGTCGGCCTGGAGTCTTTGACCTGCGTGTCCTCGTTCCCGCAAAATGGGCAGCGCATGTCACCTCACACCAAATAGCTGAAAAGCAAACGTCATCAGGCGTAAATGGGGAACCGGTCGGTCAAGGCAATCACCTTCTGTTTCACCGCGTCTTCCACGGCGCCGTTGCCATCTTCGCCATTTACAGCCAAACCGTCGACAATTTCCGTGATCAGGTTGCCCACCTCCTGGAACTCAGCAATGCCGAAACCGCGCGTGGTGGCAGCGGGCGTGCCGAGCCGAATGCCGGAGGTGACCATTGGTTTTTCCGGATCGAACGGAACCCCGTTCTTGTTGCAGGTGATTGCGGCCCGGCCAAGTGCCGCCTCGGTCGCTTTGCCGGTCAGCCCCTTCGGGCGCATATCCACCAGCATCAGGTGCGTGTCGGTCCCACCAGAGACGATGTCCAATCCGCCGGCCTTGAGTGTTTCGGCCAAAGCCTTCGCGTTGTCGGCAACGGCCTGGCAGTAGAGCTTGAACTCCGGCCGCAAGGCTTCTCCAAAAGCCACTGCTTTAGCGGCAATCACGTGCATCAAAGGACCCCCCTGCAATCCGGGGAAGATCGCCGAATTGATCTTCTTTGCGAGAGCTTCGTCATTGGTCAAAATCATTCCGCCGCGCGGGCCACGAAGGGTCTTGTGCGTGGTGGTGGTGGCAACGTGGGCATGCGGGAACGGGCTGGGATGAACACCGGATGCCACCAAGCCTGCAATGTGAGCCATATCCACCATGAAATAGGCCCCCACTTTGTCAGCAATTTCGCGGAAGCGCGCAAAGTCGAGCACGCGGGGGTAAGCAGAGCCGCCGGCGATGATAACCGCGGGCTTGTGTTCCTCGGCAAGGCGCTCAACCTCTTCAAAGTCGATCAGATGATCCTCTTCGCGCACGCCATACTGAACGGCATTGAACCATTTGCCGGATTGGTTGGGCGGGGCGCCGTGGGTGAGGTGACCGCCGGCGGCCAAGCTCAGGCCCAAAATCGTGTCGCCGGGCTTCATCATGGCCATGAAGGCGCCTTGGTTGGCTTGGGAGCCGGAATTGGGCTGCACATTCACAAACTCACAGCCGAACAAGCGTTTAGCGCGCTCGATTGCCAAATCTTCAGCAACGTCCACAAACTCGCAGCCCCCATAGTAGCGGCGGCCTGGATAGCCTTCCGCATACTTGTTGGTCATCACGGAGCCTTGCGCTTCCATAACGGCGCGCGAGACGATGTTCTCCGATGCAATCAACTCAATCTCATGCTGCTGGCGTCCCAGTTCTTTGCCAATCGCAGCAAAGATGTCCGGGTCGGTCTCGCTCAAGCTGGCGGAGAAGAAATCAGACAACTGATCGCTTTGATATTGAGTTTCTGTAACAGACATGGGCTGAGATCCTCACTAGGGCAGCGGAAGCTCGCCACAGGCAAAATTCTCCGCTGATGGAACAATGCGGCGGTCTACCACAGGAGGCGAACTCCCGCAAATAGCCTCATCCGGCATTCCACGCGCGTAAAACGTCACAGGAAGTGTTGCAGATCGCCTATTCTTGCTGCGCGCGACCGGCCCGTCTCGCCTTCGCCGCCGATACGGAAAAATTGTGCCGCGCCGGCTGCTTCTGCACCTCAGGCTGAGGTTGCTCAATGATCGTGGTCGCCTGAAGGCTATCGCTTTGATCATTGTAGACCGGAACGGTACCTGGCGTTGTCTGGCTCACGGCCGGTGCCGGCTGCGTGCCCGATCCATCATTCTGATCAGGAGAAAACACCCTCGCCTCTGCTGCGGCTTCAGCGCCCGTCGGCCGTGGTTGGCCACTGATAAAGCCGGTGCCGTCAAGGCTATAAATGTCCGGACGGAAATGCACTGACCCATCCGGCAACGCCCAGGCCGTCAAGTAGACCATGCGCAGTTGCGCCGGACTGGAAATGTCCACATCCGTCGGCTCTTCTGAAACTGCCACGCTCTTGATCTCTTGCCCGCTCCAGCCCGGCTGGCCGCGCAGCAGCCATTCGGTCAGGATATGGACCTTGTCCACCCGCACGCAACCCGACGAGAAAAACCGCGCGGAGCGCTCAAACAGCTGCTTTGTGGGCGTGTCGTGCAAATAGACGGCGTACTTGTTTGGGAAGTTGATCTTCACGCTCGCCATGGCGTTTTCACCGCCCGGCTCCTGGCGGAAATGATAGCGGTCGGGAGCAACCGTGCTCCAATTGATGGTACGCGGATCGACTTCCGGGCCTTGATAGCCACCATCGAACACTTTGATCCGCATGGTGTCGAGCCAACCCACATTCTTGCGCACCTGAGGCAGGATATCCTTGGCCACGATGGATACCGGTGCATGCCAGTACGGATTGAAATTCAGCTCATTGATCTGACTGGACAGCACAGGCGACGGTCTGGCCGGCTTGCCCACAACCACGTTATGGCGCGAGTAGACCCGATCGAAATCCACGGCCTCGAGCTGGGCTGCGGGAATGTTGACCACCACATAGCGACCGCCAAGGTTCTTGGTGTACTCCAGAACGCGGGGCAGATTTTCACGCAACTGGCGGAGCCGCACGCTGGCCGGCACATTCATCACCGCCATCGTCTGCTTATCAACCTTGCCGGTGACCCGCAGCCCATGACGGGCTTGGAAGATCTGCACGGCCCGGGCCAGGTTCCTGTCAAATGTCTTGGACCGTGTCGCCTCACCCGGAGACAGAATACCTTCCGCCGCCAGTCTCTGGCGTAGTCTCAAAACGTTGTTGGATTTGCTGCCGACCACCAACGGCTTGGAGCGCGCAAGCCTGGGCCAGCCTCCCCGGCTCACCAGAATCTCGTAACGCGACAGGGCGTCATACATCGCCTGAACACTGCGCGTGCTCAACATGGGCATCGCGCTCTTGCTCGTCACCCGTTCAGTTTTGCTGGGCGCGGTCTTGTAGACGTGGGTTCCGAAATTAAACGTCCGATTGAACGATTGCGCGTCAGCCGGCGCGGGCAGCGTTATCGCCGCTCCCAGCACCAAGGCAGTTAGAACAGCCGGCGTACGGGCCCTTGCCGCTTTCATTCCATTGAGAGAATGCAGCCAACGTAACCCCGAGACATAATGCATCTATCTATGTTCCTGCCTTGTGAAAGGTGCGCGCCAAAGTCAGTGCCAGCCCAAGCGCTGCACAAACGGTACGTCACGGCTCTGAGAACTTGCCATCTGCAGTTGGTGATTTGCAATTCAAATTCAAGTTGAATTGCGATTTACCGCGTCAAGTCAGCCCGTTTAGATGGTTTGCCCAAGAAATCAGGCGAAATTGAGAGTCATAGTCAAAAAACAGAAAAGCCCTGATTCCATTTCTGGAACCAGGGCTATTCCTCCCCGCCGGTGAGTTCCGGCCCCTAATGCTGTTTAAGCATTACAAACGATAGCGGATCTGGTCGGTCCAGAACCGTTCCAGGCGGCTCAGCGCCCGGTTCAACCGTTCCAACTCTTCCCCATCCAAGCCGGCAACTTCGCGGACCGACTTCAGCTGGCGGTTATAGAGCTCATCCACCAGGTCGTGCACTTGTTGGCCTTTCTCGGTCAGACACACCCGCACCGAGCGCTTGTCAGCGGTGGAACGTTCATGGCTGATAAAGCCCATCTGCACGAGTTTCTTCAGGTTGTAAGACACGTTGGAGCCGAGATAGTGGCCACGTGTTCTCAATTCACCCGCAGTCAGTTCCTGGCCGCCCATATTGAACAGGAGCAGTGCCTGAACGGCATTGATGTCCTGATCGCCACGGCGTTCAAACTCGTCTTTGATCACGTCGAGCAAACGGCGATGCAGCCGCTCGATCAGCGTAAGTGCTTCAAGATATTTGCTTTTAAAGTCCGGAGACTCAGACGTGGGCTCAATCGCCACGCCAATCATTGCGTCGTTCATTGTTCAACACCTGCCCTTTATTTTTGAGACCAATTGTTTGGCCTCGATTGACGTGGACAATACGGGCCGCATGTAAATTTCGTCTCAAGAGAACAGGTGAATCGAACCTTAGGAGATTTTCGCCAATGGTTCTGTTTGACACACAAGGGTAATCAACCCCCGGGAAATCCGTTTACATTTGCCGGTTTGGTGGCCAATTCGGGAAAGGACTCATTTACCCACATTCGATCAAGTTTAAACCAAAATAGACCCGAACCCATGTTTCAACGGGCCCGTTCGGCATGAAAAGCCTACGAAATGGGCAAACTAGGCCTTGCCCCTCAGCAGTTTGATGATCCCGGAGAAATCCGTATCGGTGTGTCCGGCCGCATCGAACAGCGCATAGATGGCGGCCGCCTGCGCGCCGAGAGGTGTGGCCGCATCGGAGGCCTGGGCAGCTTCTTGCGCCAGTTTCAAGTCTTTCAGCATCATGCCGGCACTGAAACCGGGCTTATAGCCAGAATTGGCCGGTGTGGTCGGGATCGGCCCTGGCACCGGGCAATAGGTGGTGAGTGACCAACACTGCCCGGACGCGGTCGAGGAGATGTCAAACAGCTTCTGATGATCCAGTCCCAGTTGCTCGGCCAGCACAAACGCTTCGCACACGCCGATCATGGAGATCCCTAGGATCATGTTGTTGCAGATCTTGGCCGCCTGACCGTTGCCAGCTCCGCCCGCGTGAAAAATGTTCTTTCCCATCGCCTCGAGCACTGGCCGCGCCTTCTCAAAGGTTTCGTCAGACCCGCCAACCATGAAGGTCAGCGTCCCGGCCTCCGCACCGCCGACACCTCCGGACACCGGCGCATCGATCATATGCATGTCAGCTTTATGAGCCGCATCAGCAACAGCGCGCGCGCTGGCCACATCAATGGTTGAGCTATCGATCAACAGAGTGCCCGGCGCAGCATGAGCCAAGATCCCGTCGCTGCCGGTATAGACGTCACGCACATGTTTGCCAGCCGGCAGCATGGTGATCACCATATCAACGCCAGCAGATGCCTCACCAACCGATCCTGACGCGCTCCCTCCTGCGCTCACGAATGTGTCCACATTGCTGGTGACCACATCAAAGCCCTTTACATCATGGCCCGCCTTAACAAGGTTGGCCGCCATGTGGCTGCCCATGTTCCCCAAGCCGATAAATCCAATTGCAGACATTCCCGCTCAATCTCCCTCAAAGGCACTCGGCAGCTCGCGCAGCCCGCACCGCCAAACTCAGCCCGTAGCCTCAGTGGCTTGAGCTGCTCCTTCTATCTGCGCGACCGCATCGCACACCGCATCGAATGTGAGCAGTGTGGAGGCATGGCGCGCCTTAAAATCTTTGACCGGCTGCAGGATCTCAAGATCAGCCCATTTACCGTCGGGCGGCGGGCCGTCTTCCTTGAGCATGGCGGTCATCTGTTGGCGAACTTCGCGCAACTCGTCTCCGGTTGAGCCGATCACATGACGCGCCATGATAGACGATGATGCCTGACCCAGGGCGCACGCCTTCACATCATGGGCGAAATCGCTCACCCGGCCATCTTGCATACTCACATCCACGCGCACCTTGGATCCACACAGCTTGGAATGAGCCGTTGCGGAGGCATCTGGCCCGTCCAAGCGGCCAAGATGATGAATGTCTGCTGCGAACTGCAGGATCTGTTTGTTGTAGATTTCGTTCAGCATGGATGCCGGGCCGTTCATCTTTAAACACACTGCCTAATATATCGGATGGCGGACGCGAGATCGCAACCGCCAAATTCACGCAACCGCGAGCCGGGCGACCGACGCATCACAAGCCCCATCGTTCACCAGACCATGTTGCATTGCGCAAAAGGGGCATGATATGCCACCTCGGAAATTGCCTCGACAGCAGACGTCCAGGTTTCTGAAACCAATAGAGCGGGCCGCGTCATGAGTTCGTCTTGTACTGACAAGCATCAACTGGAGGAAGGCGATATCCTGACGCCTCGGTTCGATGCAAATGGCCTTATACCCGCCATCTGCACCGATGCGTCCACGGGCGAAGTCCTAATGTTCGCCTTCATGAACGAAGAGGCCCTGAACCGGTCTATTGAAACCGGTCAGGCTTGGTATTGGTCGCGGTCTCGCCAAAAGCTTTGGCAAAAGGGGGAAACCTCCGGCAATACCCAGACCATCGTAGACATGCGGACCGATTGCGATCAGGACGTGATTTGGATCAGCGTGGAGCAGCGCGGCGGCTCTGCCTGCCACACCGGCCGCAAATCTTGCTTCTATCGACGCATAGAAACCGGACAGACGGCTGGGCAAGATATCAAACTGACCCATGTGGATGACGTGCGGGTGTTTAACCCAAAAGATATCTATGGGCGCTAAGCTCAGTTCACAAATACACGAACCTTCGTGACTAGAATTCTGGACCGATTGGCTCCAGAATGGGGGACGTGAAGGTTCGGCATGGCATTTGCGGAGCTGGGCCGTCATGTTTTGGTCGAACAATAACAACCCGCTGCTATCTCAATATGCGGCGGACGGTGTGTCAGAAATGACCGGTGGGAAGAGCACACGGCCGAAGATCGGCTTGGCACTTGGTGCGGGTGTTGCCCGTGGTTGGAGCCATATCGGCGTTATCCAGAAGTTGCTTGAAGAGGGCATCGAGCCTGATGTTGTGTCGGGAACCTCGGTGGGCGCACTGGTGGGCGGCTGCTATGCGGCCGGCAAGTTGCACATGCTAGAAGACTTTGCCCGCAGCCTCACCCGCACGAAGATTTTCCGGCTTCTTGATATCTCCTGGACCAAGTCAGGCATTATTTCCGGCGACAAACTGAGGGAGTTGCTGGACGAAGGCCTGGGCGAAACCCGTATTGAGCACATTGAAAAACCTTTCATCTGTATTGGAACAGAGCTTCTCACAGGTCACGAGATCTGGTTGCGCAAGGGCCGGCTCTCAAAAGCATTGCGCGCGTCATATGCGCTGCCCGGCGTGTTTTCCCCGGTCTACTTCAAAGAGCTTTGGCTGATTGACGGCGCGGTTGTAAATCCCATCCCGGTTTCGGCCTGCCGCGCCATGGGCGCCCGGATGGTGATCGCGGTCAACCTCAACAATGATGCCTTCGGCGGCACGGTGATACAGGCTCCCGGCCTTTCCAGGGTGGAGGCGTCAATGGAAACGGCGCAACTGGAACAGTCCTCATCCAAACCGCAACGCAGTATCCTGCGTCAAATGTTTGGCGGCAGCAACGACGAGCCCGGTCTCACAACCGTCTTAATGGCCGCGTTCAATATCTCTCAGGACCGCTTGGCCCGCTCCCGGTTGGCTGGCGACCCGGCAGACATCTCAATCAACCCTGCTGCGAACGGCATCGGCCTGTTTGACTTCGACCGGGCCGCAGATGCGATCGCTGCAGGACGGGACGCCGCCGCACGGGTTATTCCGGACATCAAGCAGGCCATGGCCACATTGGAAGCCGCCTCGCATTGAGTTCGCTCAGCTGAATACATTCTGGCGGTCTGGCCGCCCGTCGAACAGACCGAATATCAGCATTCCGGCCGCGAACCCGCCCAAATGAGCCTCCCAGGCGATTGAGGCGCCGTCTGGTGCCATGATCCCCCCTGCTCCGAACAGGATGTTGCCCCCCACCCATACGGACAGAAAGATGAGCGCGCGCGGATTGGTGAACACTTCGGCCAAGCTCAGCGCCCTGATATGCCGAACACCCAGACGTTGCGCATCCATCACTGACATCCCGCGGGCAAACATCAAGCGGACCGTACCGGCCATCTGCCCCGAAATGGCACCAGATGCGCCTATGAGTGGCGCCTGATCGCCCCAGTAGGCCCACAAATGCACACCCGCCGCACCTAGGCCCGACAGCAAGCTGAACAACAGGAACTTGCCCGTGCCGAGGCGTCTGGCCAAAACCGATCCAAACGCCAGCATGAAGAAACCGTTAATGGCCAAATGCAGCCAGTCGCCATGCATGAACATATGCGTGACGAAAACCCACAGATCGGCGGCCCAGCCGCCTGGATAAATCAATCCATTTGAGATGTCATAACGCGCTGGAACCAAAGCAAAATGCAGAAGCAGCCAACCTTCTCCCTGGCGCGTCACGAGCGATTGCAGGCCCCAGACGGCAACCATCAGAGCGAATAGCACGAGGACCACTTTCGGGGCATTTATCGCAGGCTGCCCTCCACCACCGGCTGGCGGTCTCGGCTGGTCCTGGTGCTCAACTGGATCACTCACAAACGGGATTTCCCTTTCCGCACGCCTAACGCATTGCCATACCCCATTTGTGGGTGAACCGCACCAGCATTTTGTTCTCAATGGCGTGATTTCCCGAGATTGGCACGCAAGCTGCACAGCATCAGCCGAATGCTTCATCTCTGGTTCGCGACTGTTCCAAAGTCTGCCAGAGAGCTGCCGCACCGTTGCGGCAGCGGATTACAGGACTCGAATGCAAATGTCAGTAAGCACCATAACCGGGCGACAAACTGAGATCCTCCATCCCGCCACCCGTTCTTTGTATCAAGTCTGGGATACCATCCGGCGTGGCCGTTCTGCCCCTCAGCGCCAAGAGCTTGATTTGCGTGCTATCAAGGATGTGCTTGCGAACATTGCCATTATCAGACGTGATCCTTTCGAACTCACATTCACTTTCCGATTGGCCGGGACTGCCCTGCGCACAATCTTCGGCAAAGAGCTCACGGGGACGAACTTTCTTCACCTCTGGTCGCCGGTTGAACGCACAACAATCGCGGATGTCGCGTCAACCGTGGTGGCCAACCATCAACCGGCCACTGTCCGGTTCAAAGGCTTTGCCAAAGACGGACGGGCGGAAGGTATTGAGATGATCATGCTGCCCATTTCGAGCCAAGGCGAGCAGAACGAGACGCAGATTCTTGCCGCAATTGCTCCATTAACCGCCCCTTACTGGTTGGGTGTCCATCCCATTGCCCGCACGGAACTCATTTCGCATCGCCTGATCCGCACCGATCCTTACGCCGCAGTAGACACACGCCCTCAGGATGTGTTTGCCGAGAAGGGACGTCCCCTCACGGCTCCTGCACCCAAAGAGAGCAAGGCCATGACGAAACCCATGCCTCAACACTACCCGGCCTCTCGACCCGAAGACACCAGGAACACTGGGGCACGGCCGCTCAAGTTGCATCTTATTCAAGGTGGGATTGACTAGGCTGAGGTCGGTCTAAGCAGGGCCGACCGGATCAATTCTGCCACTTAAACGCCAAATCGCAACACTTGTTACCAACCATTTAACCCAACGTTTACTGGCGACTCACTAATGTGGCCACACGCGAGGCAAAGTCTCAGCAATCGGGCTTTTGCCTGTGATCAACAAAAGATGTGAGCGAACACGTGAACGCTGCTGTGCCCAGTCCCCAATTGGAAGACCGTGCTGAGGACAACTCCGGCACAGAAATCTTGTTCGGGCGGTACATGCGGCCTGATCGTCAGGAATATCCCTGTCAGGTCGGCGCAATTGACGCTTCAAAAATCGAAGTCGTTGCCAAGCATGAGGTTGAGTTCGGCGAGCATATTGTTGCCTATCTGGATCAGGTCGGACGGATTGAGGGCGTGGTCTCCCAACGTCACGAAGGCGGGTTCACCATCAGCCTGTCTTTGAGCGGAACGCGACTTGAACGCTTTCAGAAACGTCTTGAGTGGCTGAACAATCGCGATGAGAACGGCGGACCCGATCAACGGCGCCATGCGCGATACCAGCCCAGCGAATCCGCCTCGCAACTGATTTTGCCTGACGGCCGAAACTATCCTTGCGAGATCCTGGATATCTCCGTCAGCGGTTCATCGGTCAAAGTTGGCGTCATCCCCTCCATCGGCACCTATGTCATGTTGGGTAAAATGCGCGGACGGGTCACGCGGATCCATGCCGAAGGGGTCGGCATTGAATTCCTGAAAGTGCTCGACACCCAAGGCCTGAAGTCGTCCTTCAGCTTCTAACCTTCAGTTTATTTTCAGATTGGTAGCACCCCTTGAGTCTTTGCGGGCCTAGACCCTTTGCGCGCGGGGGTATGGACGCGCCCGGCCACTGCGCTTTTCACTATAGAAACCGCCGAAAATTTATGGTTGATCAATCGTTACGTTTTATCTGCAGTTTTTATTTAAATAATACTTGCATTTTACTTTAATTCACCCAGCAAACTGAACAGTATAGAAAAATCTATCTGACATTGTTCGCCTCAACAAGGGATTGGGGTCACAACAATGTTCAAACAACTTATAAAAATCGGATTGGTCGCAAGTACGGTAACACTTCTGGGAACCAGTGCGCCGTCCTGGGCAAAAGAGTGGAACACCACAACGGAACGCGCACCGCGTACAGCCGAATTTGCGCCGGTTTATGGCAAAACGCTTCCGCCCATCGGATGGGTTCAATTTTGCGAGCGTCACAAGCGCGAATGCGCAGGGCGCACCACTGCAAAAAGCCGGGTGCGTTTGACCGATGACACGTGGAGCCAACTGGTTCGCGTCAATGCACATGTCAACCGCAAGGTGGAACCGGTCACCGATCAAGAGCTTTACAATGTGGCCGAGCACTGGACCTACCCCGGCGCGCAGGGCGACTGCGAAGATTATGTGCTGCTGAAGCGCAAAATCCTTATGGGCATGGGTTGGCCGCGCGAGAGCCTTCTCGTCACCGTTGTTCTTGATGAGAAGCGTGAAGGCCATGCGGTGCTGACAGTGGTCACGGATATGGGTGAGTTCGTTCTGGACAATCAAAACCCGGAAATCCTGCCCTGGCACGCCACGCAGTACACCTACATCAAGCGCCAAGCACAGCAGCATCCGCAGCTATGGGTGGCGCTTACACCCGGCGCCTCAAAACGCGCCCGACACATTGCTGGAAAGTCCGGGGACTAAGCAATCGACACATGGTGAGGGATCAGAACAAGTAACGGCCCGGTCAGCGTCCCCTCCCCCATCCCCAGATGACCGGGTTGTCAGAGCCGGCCCTGCCCCACCCAGGGCCGGCTCACCTTTTTTGGCAGTGGCAGGGTTGGAGTGAAACGACTTCGCCCCTCAGCTCTGAAGCTCTGCCAGCAGTTCCGCCAGCAACTCCATTCCGGCGCCCCAGCCTTTGTCCAAACCGGCGATCGCTGCTGCAAAGCATGAGATCTCTTTTTCGCTGGCCTCGTGGGGCACCCACGTGAGACGCATCTTCGTTTTGCCGGCCGTTTCCTCAAAGGTCACCGTGGTGAGCAGAACCAGAGGCCAATCGGGCATCATCGGATTGGCGACAACATTCCAATCTGCATCGGCCATGGAATGAAGCCACACCAGCTTTTCCGGCGGCTGAACTTCGGTATATTCAACGCGCTGATAGTTCGAATTGCCGTCCCACTTCATTTCGTTGAGCCACAGACCGCCGGGCTTCACATCCAGCTTGTGGACGATCGTTTCCACGCGCGGACCGTACCAGCGAGACAGCAATTCAGCCTCCGTCCAGGTCCGCCAAACCAGCTCAGCCGGTGCATCAAACTCCCGTTCCAGGACGTAGGTCGGCAAGTCACTCATGGGGTGGCCCTTTCTTTTCAGAGTGTTTCAGCGTGTCCAGCAGGCCATCGAGTTCATCGAAGCTCGACGCCCAGAATGTCTCGAACTCCTGCAGCCAGTTGACCGCAGCCGCCAACGGTTCTGCCTTTAGTCTGGCCGGCCTGCGCTGACGGTCCACATCACGCTCCACCAAGCCGGCCCGCTCCAGCACCTTTAGATGCTTGGAGACCGCCGGCTGGCTCATGGGAAGGGGTGCAGCGAGCTCGTTCACGGACGCCTCGCCTGTTGAAAGGCGCGAGAGAATGGCCCTGCGCGTAGGATCTGCCAAAGCCGCGAAAATCGCATCCAGATCAACTGGCGCAGTCGTATAACCCATTTGTTCCATAACTTATAAGTTATATTATACGGCCGAGAATTTCAAGACCTTCAGAGCGCGACGGCCCTTTCTTCAACGCCGGACAACCAAATGTCTCTCCAATCGAGCGTGTCCTGAAACGAGTGCATGTCTTCAAACCGGGTCCAGGGCCAATCGGACCCCCAGAGAAGATGCTCCGGTCCAAGCCTGTCGAGAAGCCGGTTGAAAATCGGCCAGCAGCGGCGCGCTGCACTGGTGCCATCATGGTTCACGAACACCCTGTAAGGGCCTGAAACCTTTACCATCAGGGCGCCCAAGGGAGCATTCAAAATAGCCGCTTGGCCCGGGCACCCGACCGGGTCGGACGCATCAGGCAGGCCAAAATGATCCACCACAACCTGGTCGCAATGGGCCAGCAACTTGGGCAGGAACTCCCCTAAGCGCCAGCCTTCAAGATGGAGCTCCACATGCCAGCCCGCCTGATTGACCAAATCAAACAACCGTTCCCAGCGGCTCAGCTCAAACTCTTCATACGCCCAGCCGACAAGGTTCAGGCGCATCCCGACCACACCTCTTCGGCTCAAACTTGCAAGGGTGTCAGCATCCGTATCCGGGTCGATCACCACCACACCGCGAATAATCAGGTCCGACTGCCGGCGTGCAGTGTCCAGCACATTGAGCAGGAACATATTGTTGGTGCCATAAAAGGACGGCTGAACCACTAGTCCCCCATCCAGGCCGATCTGCTGCAAGATGTTGCGATAAAGCAGATAGGGCGCGTCCGCCAAGGGCGTGTAGCGGCGCCCTTCCGCCATTTGCAAAGACGTGTCGAACACATGGGCGTGGCCGTCGAAATCGCCATCAATGCCGCCCATCAATTTATTCGCACCGCTGAGCTGCACACCTGGCCCCTTGACACTTCCACTTCTCTATAAGACTATTATGGTTAACGTAATGAGCAATGAGACCTTGTGTCAATGGCAACGCTCCGGGGTGATGAAAGATTACCGCGCTATCAGCGGGTGGCAGACCAACTGCGCCAAGAGATAGCCGATGGTCTTCGTCGACCGGGAGACCGCATGCCCTCAGAGAACGTGTTGGCCGATCAATATTCCCTGGCCCCCGGTACAATTCGTCAGGCGGTTACACAATTGGTCAGCGAAGGCGTTCTGGAGCGGTTTCAGGGCAAGGGCACGTTTGTCCGCAGGCCCAGCTTTGACCAGTCCTTATTCAGGTTCTTTCGGTTTTTAGGTCGTCCGGGCGAACGGGTGGTACCGGAGGGGCGGATTTTGCGGCGTGCCGTAGAATCCGCCCCTCAAAACATCCGTGACCGTCTGGAGATGGATGAAGACGCGTCCGCCATCTGCATCAGCCGCTTGCGCCTTTTGTCGGGCCAACCGGTCTTGCTTGAGAAGATCTGGCTGTCGTTTGAAGAATTCGCACCCATCATGCAGATCACCGATCCACAGTTGGGGCCCCTGCTCTACCCGATCTATGACGAGCTCTGCGGGCGCACGGTGGCCAGCGCTGAAGAAGAGTTGATGGTGGACACGGCAGACGAAGAAACCGCTGAGATTCTGAGCATCAATCCTGGCGACCCGGTCGTTGTGATTGAACGCTTGGCCAAAGGCTTCGATGGAACACCGCTGGAATGGCGCAGATCCGTCGGCCGAGCGGACGAGTTCCGCTATCAAATAGAAATTCGGTAACAGAAACCATTAGGGGAGACTGCAAGAATGACCTTTTCAAAAGCACTGTTTACCGCGGCGCTGGCCACACTGGCCGTCGCCACGTCGGCCTTCGCGGCCCCAAAAGAGGTCCGCGTTGCAAGCCACGTTTCTGAATACTCTCCGCTGCACGCTCAATCTCAGCTTTTCGCGGCTGAGATTGAAAAGCGCCTGCCCGGGCAGTTCACCTTCAAGCTGTTCCCAGGCGGTCAGTTGGGTAAGGAGAAAGCCCTTATCGCCAACGTTCAGGCCGGTTCACTTGAGATGATCAACGTGGCCTCCGGCGTCATGAAGCTGGACAAGAAGCTCGGCGTGTTCGATTTGCCGTGGCTGTTTTCCGACCGTGACCACGTGAAGCGCGCCATGAAAGGTGGGCTGGAAGAGGCCATCCGGGCACGCATTGAAGAAGTGGGCGGAGTGAAAGTGATCGGCGTTTATGAAAACGGCTTCCGCCACGTGATCAACTCTCAACGTGCCGTGGGCTCACCCAGTGATCTGGACGGCTTGAAGATCCGCATCTCCGGCGGCAAGTTTCGTCAAGGCGTCTTCCAGAACATGGGCGCAACGCCGCAAAAAGTGTCATGGGGGGAAACCTTCACGGCCCTTCAAAGCGGTGTTGTGGACGGCGCAGAAGCGGCAACCTACGGCTTCTATGAGCAGAAGCACTTTGAGGTGGCAAAGCACCTGTCGCTCACCAGCCATGTGTACACCCCCTCGTTCCTGCTCGCCTCCAAGGCCTTTTTCGACGGCCTGACGCCGGAACAGCAGAAGGTCTTCACCGAGGTTGGGCGCGAGATCACCGAAGCGGCCTATGCAAAGTCGGCAGAGCTTGAAGCCAAATACTTTGAAGAGATGAAGGGCAAGCTCTCCATCAACGAGGTTGATCTTCCGGCGTTCCAGAAAGCCACAGCACCGTCCTATGACGACTACATCGCAAGCCAGGGCGAGGACTTTTTAAAGCTCGTTCGCGCAGCGAAAAAGTAGCGTTTAGGTGTTCCGGCTCATAGACCGGGTGGTTGAGGGCATTGCGGTATTTGCATTCGCAGTGTCCTCGATCTTCATTTGCATCAACGTCATCAACCGTTATCTGGTGCTGGGCGCGATGCGCGAGCTGTCGCGGACCTATGAAAGCTTTGCGCCGGTCTATTTGTTCTTCCGCGAGTGGCTGGGCGCCATCAGCGTTACGGCCGATGAGGTGCCGGGTTTTCTGCTGGTTTGGGTCGCGTTTCTGGGCGCCTACCTGGCCCTGCGCCGCGAGGGGCACATTAGCTTCGATTTGCTTTTGGATGCCTTGCCACCCCGAGCCCGAAAGGTGGTTATCGCCATTAACATGGCCCTCTTGGGCCTATTCCTCTCCGTTCTGTTAGGCCACTCCATCCGCATGATCAGGGTCGCTGGGCGCACGGAGATCGAAACGGCCGAAATCGCCCAGGGCTGGTTCATGCTGATCATGCCCTTGGCATCCCTCCTTTTGATCGTGGCCATGGCACGGCGCATCCAGGAAACATTCTTCACTAAGCCCGAGGCCGACTGACGCGATGGCTTGGGGCGTTGTGATTTTGCTGTTTGCTCTGATTGCCATGGGCATGCCCATCGGCTTTGCCCTGATGATCTCGGCCGGCATTGCGATGTATGTCTCCGGCATCGATCTTGTGATGGCGCCCATTCAGATGTTTTCCGGCGTCAACCGGGTAATCCTCCTGGCCATTCCGCTCTTCATCTTCATGGGTGAGCTGATGGGGGCAACCTCCATCTCCGACAGGATCATCGGCCTTGCCCGGGCTCTCGTGGGCTGGATCCGCGGAGGGTTGGCCCATGTGAACGTGGTAACCTCCATGTTCATGGCCGAAATGTCGGGCTCGGCCGTTGCCGATGCGGCGGTGATGAGCAAGATTTTCGTCCCCTCCATGGAAAAGCAGGGCTATCCAAGATCGTTCGCCGGCGCCGTGACGGCCACCAGCGCCACACTGGGGATCATTATTCCGCCGTCTATCCCTATGGTGCTGTTCGGCGTCACCAGCAACGTCTCGATCAAGGACCTGTTCATCGCAGGCATCGTTCCTGGCATCTTGCTGGGTGGTGCATTCATGATCACCAGCTACATCTTTGCGCGGATCGAGAAGCATCCCGTAGATGAGCACTTTGAGCTCCGCAGGCTCGGCCAGCAATTCATAAGAGCGTTGATACCGCTGCTCATTCCAGTGATCGTTGTGGGCGGCCTCATCGGTGGTTTCGTGACCCCCACGGAAGCGGCTGCCGTCGGTGTCGTGGCAGCACTCCTGTTCGGCTGGGTGCTGCAGCGCGATCTCAATATGTCGAAGGTCTACACTCTGGCGGTAAACACGGTGCGCCAGACATCGGTCGTTATGATGATCATCGCCGGATCGGCGGTGCTGGGGCAATTCCTTGCCAACGAGCAGATCCCCCAAGCGATCGCCTCAGGACTTGGCGACATCACCGATGACTTCATCCTGCGCATGTTGCTGATGAACCTGTTCCTGCTGTTTCTGGGCATGTTCCTTCATGCATCCGCCGCCATCATTGTGGTGGTGCCGATGTTGTTGCCGCTGTCGCGTGAGATGGGGATCGATCCGGTACACTTCGGCGTCATTGTGTGCCTGAACCTGGGGATCGGCCAGCAGACCCCACCCGTCGCGTCGGTGCTTTTGACGGTTTGCTCGGCAACCGGATTAAAGATTGAAGAGATCATGGGCTACTGCAAGTGGTACATTCTCGCGATGTTTGTAACGCTCATGACCGTGAGCTTTCTGCCGCAGACCGCTTTATGGTTCAAATGATCTAAAATCAGAGAGCGCGCTAAACTGGCATCAGAAACCAGACAACGAAGGATAAACCCATGCCCCTCCCCACCGCAGAAGATCTCAAGGTCCTCACCCAATGGGACACACCTACAATTTGCAACGCCTTGGAAGAAATTGTGCCCGAACGGCGTGGTCATGGTTTCACCACAGAACCCCTGGTGCCTCTGGATCCGGATCTCTCGCCCATATGCGGGTTTGCCCGCACCGCGCTGATCAGGGCCGCTGAACCACCTGCCGAGAGCGCCGAGGAGCAAGCTCTCAAGCGTACGGCCTACTATGAACACGTGGCCGAGGCCCCTGGCCCCACCATTGTGGTGATCCAGGACATCGATCCCCGCCCGGGCATCGGCGCGTTCTGGGGCGAAGTGCAGACCAACATTCACAAAGGTCTCGGATCACTTGGCGCGGTGACCAATGGCTCGTTCCGGGATTTGAAGGACAGCGCGCGCGGGTTCAATCTCCTGGGCGGCAAAGTCGGCCCCAGTCACGCCTATGTGCATGTGGTGGACGTGGCCTGCCAGGTCACCGTGTTCGGGCTCACAGTGTCGCCCAACGATATCGTTCATGCCGACCACCATGGCGCAGTGATGGTGCCGGCAGAGGCCGTGACCAAGATCCCGGACGTGGTTGAGCGGCTGGTGCGTAAGGAAAAGGTCATCCTGGATGCGGCCAAGGCCCCCGATTTCAACATCGATAAGCTCAAAGCCGCCATGCAGGGTGCAAAGGAAATTCACTGATCGGCGCTTGTGGCCTCACCCAGCCGTGCTAGGCTGGCCCAAGCGCCCCGCTGGAGGCGATAGAGACGAGGAATGAGAGAATGCCAAATGAGGGTGCGGCCATTCTCCAGGTCAAAGAGCTAAGGACGGTCTTTCAGACACGCCAAGGCGACGTGCATGCCGTGAACGGCGTGAGCTTTGAGCTTCGCCCCGGTGAGTTGCTCGGCGTGGTGGGTGAGAGCGGTTCGGGCAAGTCGGTCACGAT
The DNA here is from genome assembly GCA_028285595.1 of Hyphomicrobiales bacterium. Taxonomy (GTDB): domain Bacteria; phylum Pseudomonadota; class Alphaproteobacteria; order Rhizobiales; family CAJQND01; genus JAAEUE01. The sequence goes on along the minus strand of JANQOW010000028.1, from coordinate 22,043 downwards.
GATGTCGTTGATCGGGCTGTTACCGTCGCCGCCGGCCAAGGTGACCGCCGGACAGGTCGTCTTCGAGGGCCAGGATCTTTTGCACCTGAGCGGCAACGAGCTGCGTGCCATACGCGGCGCCAAGATCGGCTTCATCTTCCAAGACCCTATGACGTCGCTCAACCCGGTGTTCACCGTCGGCTTTCAACTCATGGAGCCGTTGCGTGCCCATATGGGCCTCAGCAAAACGAAGGCTAAGGATCGAGCCGCTGAGTTGCTTGATCTGGTCGGCATACCTGACGCAAAGCGGCGTCTATCGGACTTCCCCCATCAGTTCTCAGGCGGTATGCGCCAGCGGGTCATGATTGCCATGGCGCTGGCGTGCGATCCCAAGGTGCTGATCGCTGATGAACCCACCACCGCCCTCGACGTCACCATCCAGGCACAGATCCTGGAACTCGTTAAAGAGCTGCGGCACAAGCTTGGCATGTCGATTATCTGGATTACCCACGATTTGGGCGTCATCGCGGGCATCGCAGATCGGGTGATGGTGATGTATGGCGGCCAGGTGGTCGAACAAGCTCCGGTGCGCGAACTCTTTTCCAACCCGCAACACCCCTACACAAAAGCGCTCCTGGACACCGTGCCCTCCGTGCGCGGCACCCGGCCCGGCAAGCTTCAAGTGATCGAGGGCCAGCCCCCCATCCTTTATGGAGCCCCCTCTTCGTGTTCATTTTCAGAGCGATGCGCGCACGCCTTCACGCCATGCCACAGCCAGAACCCGCCGCCTGTGGCAGTGGATGGAGATCACAATGTCGCCTGCCTATGGGACGTTAGCGAGGGAGCCCCGCGCCATGGCTGAGCCCCTGGTCCAGATTGACGGGCTAAAAGTGCATTTCCCGGTTTATGCGGGCATCTTTCGCCGTCATGTGGGTGATGTGAAAGCGGTCGATGACGTCTCGCTCGACATATTCGAGGGTGAAACGCTTGGACTGGTGGGCGAATCCGGTTGCGGCAAATCCACAGTGGGTCGGGCGGCCATCCGGCTTTACGAGCTTACCGACGGGTCGGTGAGTGTTGACGGTCAGGATATCAGCAACTCAGCCGCCGGCGACCTCCGCCCTGTGCGCCCGAAGATGCAGATGATTTTTCAGGACCCACAGGCGAGCCTCAATCCCCGCATGACCGTTGCGGCCATTATTGGCGAACCCTTGGACGAGCACCGCTCTCTGTCCCCCTCAGAGAGAACGGCTCGGATCTACGAGTTGATGGACCAGGTGGGCCTGAACAGGGAGTTCGCCAACCGTTACCCCCACGAATTCTCCGGCGGCCAGCGCCAAAGGATCGGCATCGCACGCGCCCTGGCGCTCAATCCAAAGTTTATCGTCTGCGACGAACCCTTGGCGGCGCTGGACGTCTCCATCCAGGCGCAGGTGGTCAATCTCTTGGAAGAGCTGCAAGAGAAGTACGGGCTGACCTACCTCTTCATCTCCCACGACCTGTCCATGATCCGCCGCATCGCAGACCGTGTCGCGGTGATGTATCTGGGCAAGATCGTCGAACTGGCGCCGCGCGATGCGCTCTATGACGATCCGGCTCATCCCTACACCCAAGCCCTGCTCTCGGCCGTGCCGGAGCCTGATCCGGAGCGCGAGCCAGGCCGCCAGCACATCATTTTGAGCGGCGATGTCCCCTCGCCCTCCGATCCGCCTTCAGGGTGCAATTTCTGCACTCGGTGCCCCCAGGTGATGGACATCTGCCGCGTAAAGGAGCCAGCGTTCAGAGCCATCGGCGAGGGCCGCTACGCCGCCTGCCATCTGTTGGAGACCACATAAGGCCGGAGGCAAATCTCTGGCACGCGCAAAACAAAAAGAAGCAAGAAAGGGAGAACAGGATGAAATTCAAGACACTCGCTCTCGCAGCCATGCTCAGCGTGGCGTTCACGCCAGGCACGCTCGCTGAGCGCGGCTCGAGCGGCCATGTGAACATCATCTACTGGCAAGCCCCGTCCACCTTGAACCCTTATCTGTCCGGGGGCACCAAAGAGCTTGAAGCCGCCTCCCTCGTGTTGGAGCCGCTCGCCCGCTATGACGAGACCGGCAGCATGGTGCCCTGGCTGGCCGAAAGCGTGCCCACGGTCGAAAATGGCGGGGTTTCAGAAGATCTCACCAGCATCACCTGGAAGTTGAAGCCCAACCTTAAATGGTCAGACGGCAGCGATGTGACCTCAACGGATGTGGTCTTCACCTGGACCTATTGCACGCACCCCGATGGCGGCTGTGCCCAAAACGAAAAATACAATGACGTGAAAAACGTGGAGGCCTTGGACGATTTGACCGTCAAGGTCATATTCGGTGTCCCCAAGCCGTTCCCGTACGGCCCGTTTGTGGGCGCCCAGGCCCCGATTTTACAAGCCAAACAGTTTGCCGAGTGTATGGGCGAAAAAGCACCGGAATGCACCGAAGCGAACTTCGGTCCCGTGGGAACCGGGCCGTTCATGGTCAAGGAGTTCCGGCCCAACGATGTGATCTCGTTTGAAGCCAATCAGAACTACCGCGATGCGGCCAAGCCCGCCTTTGCCACGGCCACCTTGAAGGGTGGCGGCGATGCCGCCGCGGCCGGACGCTCGGTGTTGGAGACCGGCGAGTTCGATTATGCCTGGAACTTGCAGCTTGCTCCCGATGTGATCAAAGCCATGGAAGCCAAGGGCAAGGGCAAAGTCGTTGCTGCGTTCGGCACCCTTGTGGAGCGGATCATCATCAACTTCACCGATCCCGATCCGGCCCTGGGCGCAGAGCGGGCCACAGCCAAGCACCCGCACCCGATCCTGACGGATGTGAACGTGCGCAAAGCGCTCTCCATGGCCATAGACCGCAATCTTCTGGTGGAGATCGGCTACGGCACCACCGGTCGTCCCACGTGCAATGTGCTCCCGGCCCCTGCCATCTATAGGTCCTCAGCCAATGATGCATGTTTGACCCAGGACATAGAGGGCGCGAAGAAGCTCCTTGAGGACGCCGGTTGGAAACCGGGCGGCGATGGGGTGCGGGTGAAAGACGGCAAGCGGCTCACCCTGCTCTACCAAACCTCCACCAATGCGGTGCGTCAGGACTTTCAGGCTCTGATCAAGCAATGGTGGAAAGAGATCGGCGTTGAAACCGAGCTGCGCAACATTGATGCCTCGGTCTTCTTCGGCTCTGATCCGGGCAGTCCGGATACCTTTCAGAAGTTTTTTGCCGACGTTGAAATGTACGCCAACAACTTCGATGGCACCGATCCTGAGGCCTACATGTCCAACTGGTCATGCAAGCAGGCCCCGCGGCCCGAAACCCAGTGGCAGGGCAACAACATGGCGCGCTATTGCAGTCAGGAATATGACGGCCTCGTGGCTGAGATGGCCTCAACCGGCGACATCAACGAGCGCGCCCGGCTGGCCAAGGCCATGAACGACAAACTCATGCAGGACTATGTGATTCTGCCGTTGGTGGACCGCGGCCGCGTGTCGGCCCATTCCAACACGCTGGGCGGCGTTGTCCTGAACACGTGGGACAGCGAACTGTGGAACGCGGCCGATTGGTATCGAGAGAAGTAAGGGCCTTTTTGCTCCTGCCCGCACGCTTGGAGCAAGTTTAAGCTGAGGCAGCACGCGTTATGTTCACCTACACGATCCGCCGCTCTCTGCTGGCCGTGCCGACGCTGCTGCTGATCAGCCTCATTATCTTCCTACTGCTGGATCTGGCGCCGTCCGATCCCACGGCAAACCTGCCGCTGACGATCCCGCCTGAGGTGCGCGAGCAAATCCGCCAATCGCTTGGGCTGGGCGACCCCATCCACATCCGCTACCTCTTGTGGTGCAAGCAGTTCTTCATCAACGAGCCGCTGAACATTTTGGAGGACATGTTCGGCTGGCAGATCGGCGGCGACAGGCTGAGGGTCCTGAGTTGGCAGACCCGCTCTCCCGTTGTGGACCTGATTGTGCAGAGATTGCCGCAAACCCTTTGGGTTGTTGGACTTTCTTATATTCTTGGCATTCTCATCGCCGTGCCCATCGGTGTGATCTCCGCCTACCGGCAATACAGTTGGTTCGACCAGATCGGCACCTTCATTTCCATGGTGGGTTTTTCGGTGCCGACCTTCTTCACCGGCGTTCTGCTCATCGTCATCTTTTCGGTATGGCTGGGATGGTTCCCCTCGATCTACGACACCACCCACCAGGTCACCGACTGGTCCAGCTTTATGGTCCAGGTCAAGCAGATGATCATGCCCGTCTCGGTGCTCGCCCTTTACAACGCCTCACAGATCTCACGGTTCATGCGGGCCTCCATGCTCGACAACCTCACTCAGGATTATGTGCGCACGGCCCGCGCCAAAGGTCTGCGCGAGCAGGTCGTGGTGCTGGTGCACGTTCTGCGCAATTCTCTCATTCCCGTCATCACCGTCATCGCGCTGGGCGTACCACAGGTGTTTGGCGGCGCCATCATCACCGAGCAGGTGTTCAAGGTAAATGGGCTTGGCCAGCTCCTGATCATCGCCATTCAGGGCGGCGACGTGCCGGTGGTGCAGACCCTCACCTTCATATTCGCCGTGCTGATCGTCCTGTTCAATCTGATCGCGGATATTCTCTACGGTGTGCTCGATCCAAGGATCCGCTATGACTGAGTCGGCGCTTCCAGCAGCACACGATCCGCCCCCGCCCCGCTCTCAGTGGCTGGATGTGTGGGATCAGTTCAAGACCCACCGCGGCGCGCTCTGGGGCATGGGTTTCTTCGTGACGGTCCTGATCGCGGTACTCCTTGGGCCTTATCTGTGGACCATTGATGCTCAGTTCATCGACATCCGCGCCCGCAACCAGGGCCCGAGCTTTGCCCATCCCTTCGGCACAGACCAACTCGGTCGAGACACCCTTGCGCGCGTGCTGGCCGGCGGGCGGGTATCGCTGGCTGTGGGGATTGCAGCCATGCTCTTGGCGCTTGGGCTGGGCACGCTGATCGGGCTTGTGGCCGGCTATTTCAAAAGGCTCGACGGGCCATTGATGCGGCTGACAGATCTTTTCCTTGCCCTGCCGCTGCTGCCATTGCTGCTCGTGGTCATCATGCTGTTCCGCGACAGCTTGCGTTCGGCTTTTGGGCCGGAAACGGGGATCTTCTTTCTGATTGTCTTTATCATCGGCATCACCTCTTGGATGCAGACGGCCCGGATTGTGCGCGGCGATGTCTTGACCCTGAAAGAACGAGAGTTCGTGCTGGCGTCCCAATCCATCGGCACCCCGGCGCGGCGCATGATCACGCGGCACGTATTGCCCAACGTGCTCTCGCCCATCATGGTGTCCGCCACCTTAGGGATCGCCAACGCCATCATCACAGAAAGCGCGCTCTCGTTCCTGGGGCTCGGGTTTCCGTCAGATTTCCCGACCTGGGGCCGCCTCTTGTTCGATTCCACCGATTATTTGCAACAATATCCCGAACGGGTGCTATGGCCCGGTCTTGCGATATCGCTCACGGTGCTAAGTGTGAACTATATCGGAGACGGACTGCGCGATGCGCTGGACCCAAGAATAAGAGGACGTTAGAGGCAAGAATGGCACGGACACTGGCGCAAGAGATCGCCCATCAAATGGCAGAGGCAGGGGTTGAGCGCCTGTTCGGGGTCCCGGGCGGTGGTTCCAGCCTGCAACTGATCGAGGCAGCCGAAGAGGCCGGCATTCCCTTTGTGCTGGCCAAGACGGAAACCGGTGCGGCGATCATGGCTGCGGTGACAGGCGAACTCTCCGGTGCGCCGGGCGCACTGCTCACAGGCGTGGGGCCCGGCGCTGCGAGCGCCGTAAACGGCATCGCATATGCGCATCTGGAGCGCTCGCCAGTGGTGCTGTTCTGCGACGGACCTGCCTCATCCCTGCACCAGGCGTTTGAACAGAACGGGCTCTATGAGCCCATCAGCAAGCTCCAGGGCCGACTGACGCCCGAGACGGGCAGCACTCTCTTTGCAGAGGGGTTAGCCGCAACGCTCGCGCACCCAAGAGGACCGGTGCAGTTCGATCTGACGGCAACAGGTGCGAATACACTCTGTGCCGCCGGCTCTGCTGGCCCCGATGAACTCACTGATACACCTCAGCCCGATATGGCATGGACGGACCTCATCAAGGAGGCCAAAAAGCCCGTCATTATCGCCGGCCTGGAAGCGAGAACACCCCAATGCTCAGCCGCTCTTGGCAGATTGATGGACCGCCTTCACTGCCCCGTTCTCACCACCTACAGAGCCAAAGGCGTCGCCCCCGATGAGCACCCTTGCGTTGTGGGCCATTTTACGGGAGCCACTCTGGACGGGCGCGTCTTGCACGAAGCTGATCTGATTTTGTGTGTCGGATTTGATCCGGTGGAGATGATCCCCGGAGCGTGGCCCTACCCGGCCCCTGTTGTGGAACTGCGCGCGGCGGCGGGTGCAAGTCTGCCGTTTGCGACACGGGTGAGCCTGACAGGAGATCTTGGCGATCTGCTTGACTCAATTCCTGAACCGTCCACGCCAAGCAACTGGAATCAAGAGGAAATTGCAGCGCTGAAGGCACAGCTCGCAGATGCCCTGAACCTTACCGGCAGCGGCCACACGGCCGATAGCGTCATGGCGCACCTCAAAGCCGCCGCAGCCCCAAACACACGCCTTACCGTGGATGCGGGCGCCCATATGGTCTCTGCTATGGCCCGTTGGGCGGCTTCAGAACCCAATGGTGTGTTGAAATCCAATGGGCTCTCCACCATGGGCTACGCCGTACCGGCGGCCATCGCCTCTCATCTTCACGACCCGGCACGTCCCGTGATTGCTGTCACCGGAGACGGCGGAATGCTCATGGCCCTTGCGGAACTGGCCACAGCCTGTGAGGTGGCCAGCAACCTGACGGTTATCGTGCTGAACGATGCCGCACTTTCCCTCATTGATCTGAAGCAGCAAAATCTGCAGATGGCCACCAAGGGCGTACGCTACCGCGCAACCGATTTCGCCCGCACCGCACAGGGGCTCGGATGTCAGGGCTTTCAGGTTGGCCCGCAGGACGATCTTGCGAGCACACTGGCTGAAGCGCTCACAGTGGACGGCGTGAGCGTGGTTGACGTCACAGTCGATCCAAGCGGCTACCGCGACCAACTGGCCGCCCTGCGCGGCTAAGGCGCCTTGGCCGCCTGCAAAGCCTCCCACACCTTCAATGGCGTGGCCGGCATGGCCACGTGGCGTACCCCCTCTTCAGCCAGCGCATCCACAATGGCATTGATCACGGCCGCCGGAGCCGGCACTGCGCCCGCCTCCCCGCAGCCCTTAACACCCAGTGGATTGGTTGGGCACGGCACATTGTTGAAGAGGCAGGAAAAGTCCGGCAGATCATCAGCCCGCGGCAGCGCGTAATCCATCAGCGAACCGGAGATAAGCTGGCCTTGGCTGTCGTAGACGCACCCTTCCAAGAGCGCCTGACCAATACCCTGGGCCGTGCCGCCCTGGACCTGGCCGATCACGATCATCGGATTGATGACGTTGCCCACATCGGTCACCGTGGTGTAGCTCACAATTTCCACTTCCCCGGTCTCAGGGTCCACCTCCACCTCGCAAATGTGAAAGCCGTTCGGATATGTGGACGGAACCGGCAACCCCACGCCCTCCGCCTCCAAGCCAGGTTCCATCCCATCGGGCAGTTGAGCGGGATCATGGGCAGCTTCGGCCACCTCTGCCAGACTGAGAGACATATCCGTGCCGCGGACAACGAAGCGCCCGTTTTCAAATTCCAGATCGGTTTCGGCGGCCTCCATCAAATGGCCCGCCAAGCGTTTTGCCTTCAGCAACACTCTCGTCGCCGCCGATGACGCCGCAGCCCCGCCCAACACCAGAGAGCGCGAGCCGATCGTACCGAAACCGCGCGAATGGGTTTCCGTGTCCCCTTGGATAAGACGCACATCGCCCGGCAACACACCGAACACTTGCGCCACAATCTGCGCAAACGTTGTCTCATGGCCCTGACCGTTGGAGAGCGTTCCGATGTGGAGTTGAAACTGACCCTCGGAGTTGAGCCGCAGACGCGCAGATTCCTCTTCGGCGCCGGCCGTGTTTTCAAAATAGCCGCTCATGCCGATACCGCGCCGCTTGCCAGCCGCTTTGGCAACCTTCTGGCGCTGTGCAAGGCTGGAGAGCTTGGCGTCATCAGCCGCCATTAAGAGGCTTTCCTCAAAGCGTCCGCTATCAATCGTGAAGCCCAATGCGGTGGTGTAGGGCAAGTGCGAGGGCGCGATCAGGTTTCGCCGCCTCAGCTCCAGGGGAGACAGACCGAGCTGACGGGCCGCTTCATCCACGAGCCGCTCGGTGATGAAGTTTGCCTCCGGCTTGCCCGCGCCGCGATAAGCATCCAGCGGCACAGTGTTGGTGAACAGGCACCGCACACGGGTGTAGACGGCGGGCACATGATAGAGCCCGGTGAGCGCGCTGGTGCCTGAGGTCGGCACGTAGGTGGAAAAAGCCGAGACATAGGCACCGATATTGGCGTCGGTCTCCACCCGCAAACCTAAGAACTTGCCCTCTTCATCCAAAGCCAGAGCGGCGCGGCTTTTCTGTTCGCGCGAGTGTGCATCGGACTGCATCGCCTCTGAACGCTCGCAGATCCATTTCACAGGCCGGCCCAACAGACGCGCCGCATAGAGCACCGGCGCATATTCAGAATAGACGAACACCTTGGTGCCGAACCCGCCGCCCACATCAGGCGTGATCACCCGCAACGCATCCTGAGGCACATTCAACACATCTCTCGCCAACGCCTCCCGCACCCGATGTGGCCCTTGAGAGGAAACATGGAGCGTGTAGCTTTCCCGGCCCGCATCGTAAGACCCGATGCAGCCGCGCGGCTCCATGGGCGAAGGCACAACCCGGTTGGAGCCCAGCTCAAGTTCAACCACATGGGCCGCGGTCTCAAAGGCCTGCCGGGTCGCTACCTCATCGCCGGTGGCCCAATCCAAACAGACATTACTGCCCACCTCAGGCCAGATCGGGACACCGCCCTCCTCAGCCGCCTGCTCCAGCGAGGCACAGGGCTCAAGCTCGGAATAGTCCACCCACACGGCCTCGGCCCCATCCCGGGCAGCGCTGAGGCTTTCGCCCACCACCAGCGCGACCGGATCGCCCACATAGCGCACGCGGTCCGTGGTGAGCGGCAGATGCTCCGGCGCGGCCTGAACCGATCCGTCCACACCTTCAAGAGGTTGCATGCTGGGCATGGAGCCAAAGCCTGCGGCCACCAGATCTGCTCCGGTTATGACGGCCAGGACGCCGGGTAGGTTCAGGGCGTCATCCGTTTTGATGGCGTCAATCTCGGCATGGGCGTGGGGCGAGCGGACGAACACCCCCGTTAACGCACGCGCCATGGGCACATCATCCAGATAGCACCCCTGGCCAGTCAGAAAACGCGGGTCTTCCCGCCGTAACACAGATGCGCCAGCGTCCGCTGCCATGGGCCCCGTCTCCTGGTTAGGTTGGTTCGTGGATTCGATAAGATGTGCCCGATCGGGCAACACGCTCAGCATGGCCGATCAAGCCCGATCCGGTCAAGCCTTACAAGAGCGGGCGAAACTCAAGTCACTCCACCTGCGAAGCCTTCGGGCCCGGCCAACACGGCGAACTCAAATAGCTCGCACCCGCTTGGACTGCGCAGTGCGCCCCCATCCTCTGGAATTCGCGTCAGGCTCTTCATCTTTAAGGGGCTGATTCAAGATTGAAGGCTTACTCAGATCCACGAGTGTTAGGGATTTATCGGTTTCGTTTGCTGTGACGATCGTCTTGTCTTCGAAGCTCCCCATCTCGTGTCCTTGCAAAATGAATGGTCACTACAACAGATATTGACGCGCTAGTGAAAAATGGTTATGTAACTTTTGTAATAAGTTATGGAAACGGTTATGTCACCAATAAGCAATGCGGAAAAACAAGCCCGCTTCCGAAAGAAGGAAGAACTGAAGAAGTTCGCCGATCAGTGCTTCCGTGAGGCCCAGTGTTTCGCGTATCAGCACCCGAAGAAGGGTCCAGCTCTTTTGGCCCAGCTGCAGAGCATGTCAAAGCTCCCGTCTGCTTGGACAGACGAGGACTTAGAATTTGCATATGCGCGAATCCACCAACTGCGCATGGATCTAATTAACCCAGACAATGATCTGGAAAACGATGTTCACAACGCACGCGACTCACTCCAAGAGTTTGGACGAACTCCCAATCCGGTCAAACAGGTGCAAGACACCGAGCGAGCAATTGAGGATACTCGCGCCTTAGCCGCCCACCTTATTTCCGCTCTAGAGCTAACCACGTTGGGAAATGGCGAACGCGCTGCCGCGCTCATGGAGGCTATGCGCCACGTTGGACGATCGCTTGTTAATGAACGTCCACTTCACAAATCAGATGCAACCGTTGTCTGCCTTTCCACTTTGCCTCCAAACTATCAACGTCCAGACTGGTTTTCTGAAGCTTTTGCGGAGTGGCTCGCTTACAGGCTTGGACAAGAAGAAGCAAAGAATGAGCTAGGTCAAAACATACTCGATTATGAATACGGATTATGAACCATGTCTTGGCAAACTCAGCTGGTCCAAGCATCCTGCATTCTGGACGAGTACGAACACGAGCTTGAAGTCGTGTATCGTGAAGAGTGCTACCGGGTCCGAGACAATGGTGCCGTGTTTCGCCTAGCACGTCTAGGAAGACGATCGCGGCCTCTGGACGAACAGTGGACATTCGGTCGCCAAAGACCTTCCACGGGTTACATGCACATCGGCAATGTTCCTGTGCATCGGGTGGTTTGCAGCGCGTTTCACGGGGATGCACCGTCCAATGAACACATTGTCGATCACATAGACACCAACAGAGCAAATAATAGACCAGACAATCTCAGATGGCTTACAAGGCTTGAGAACGTTCTCCTCAACCCAATTTCAGCGCGCAGGATTGAGTTTGTATACGGATCGATTGAAGCATTCTTCGAGGACCCCACTAGGCCCGAGACATCGAAAACTTTTCCCGATATATCCTGGATGAGGACGGTCACAAAAGAAGAAGCACAACAGTGCAAGATTAAGCTACAAGACTGGGCTCGTAGTGGACAGATACCAAGCGGCGGAGCCCTTGGTGAGTGGCTATTCCAGGTCAGCCGCGCCGAGGAGAAGATCCCAGAAACGGATGAAGTCCTCGTTGAGGCATTGACTCAATCTGCGGTCCAGCGAAACTGGAAAACACCGTGCGAGTTTCCATGTTGTCCTGATGACACTTCCCCGAGCGCTCTTCACACTTACGCGAATTGTTTGAAGCCCGGAGCGGTATTTGCCCAGAATGATTATGGGAAATCGATCACCGTTCGAAGAGAGGTGACTGATGCCTCCCAATCTCTCTTGGTAATCTGCCAAATGGTCAACAATCCAATAAAGGATTGGTCGCTCGCCCGAGTGTCAATCGAAAATGACAAGTTTGTTCATGAAAGTCTCGGTACATACTTCGAGCTGGTAGGCGTTACGAAGCAATTCGATCTTGAGCGAGGGGCTCTGGGACCGTGGCAAGAGACGATAGACGATTACTGTTGAATGCAAGAACACCGTCTGTATCTATTACGGAAGAGTATGGTGGGCGATGACAGACTCGAACTGCCGACATCTTCGGTGTAAACGAAGCGCTCTACCAACTGAGCTAATCGCCCTTGCCAATGCGAGCGCAGTCTTTAGCGCCAAGTGCGCCGGACTGCAAGAGGCCAAATGAAAACCCCTGCCGGATATTTTCCAGCAGGGGTTTCCGCTATCTGCCCCACTAGGGGCTGGCGTCAAACGCCAGGCCCGAGCTTTAAGCGTTTACAGCGTCTTTCAGAGCCTTGCCCGCCTTGAACTTGGGATTGTTCGAGGCCGGGATCATCATGGCTTCACCCGTGCGCGGGTTGCGGCCCTGGCTTGCGGCCCGGTGGCTTACTGAAAAGGTCCCAAACCCGACCAGCCGCACTTCGCCGCCGTTGGCCAGTTCTGAGCTGATGCTGTTGAGGGTTGCCTCAACGGCCTCAGCAGCATCGCCCTTCGACATGTTGGTTGCTGCGGCGACGTTTGCAATGAGATCATTCTTGTTCACGGCTGTCTCCTTCACCCGTAAGTAGGTTGTAAAATCGTACGCAATTACTCAATTCGCGCGATGCTCACGCCAAAAGTCGCAGAAAAGCAAGGGTTTGCACCGTGTAAAATGCGAAACTCAATGATTTCAACGGTTTAACTGTGGAACAACCTGTTTCGCCAAACGCGTTAGCGAGTAAAAAGCGCCAAAAACTGCGGTTTTTCGCGAATCACCTTTAGTGGCCGATGAACGCCCGTTTTTGCGTTTTGAGACTAGCTGGTCTCCGCAAACAGCTCCCGGCCAATGAGCATCCGGCGGATCTCAGAGGTGCCCGCTCCGATCTCGTACAGCTTGGCATCGCGCAGCAGACGGCCCGTGGGGCTGTCGCTGAGATAGCCCATGCCGCCAAGGGTCTGGATCGCCTCCAGGGCCATCCACGTGCATTTCTCGGCCGCATAGAGGATCACCCCGGCGGCATCCTTGCGTGTGGTCTCGTTGCGGTCGCACGCTTGAGCCACCGTGTAGAGATAGGCCTTGCAGGCATTCAAGGTCGTGTACATATCCGCCAGCTTGCCCTGCATCAGTTGGAACGAGCCGATGGGCTGGCCGAACTGTTCGCGCTCATGCACATAAGGCAGCACCACATCCATACACGCCTGCATGACCCCGATGGGTCCGCCTGCCAGGGTCACGCGCTCATAATCGAGCCCGGACATGAGCACGGCCACCCCCTCGCCTTCGGCGCCCAAGACATTCTCCACCGGCACTTCGCAATTCTCAAACACCAATTCACCGGTTTCAGAACCGCGCATGCCCAGCTTGTCGAGCTTCTGGGCGGTGGAAAAGCCGGGCATGGTTTTCTCGATGATGAACGCGGTGATGCCCCGCTTGCCGGCATCCGGATCGGTCTTGGCATAAACCACCAGCACATCGGCGCTGGGGCCGTTGGTGATCCAGAACTTTGAGCCGTTGAGCACATAGTGATCGCCCTTCCGGTCGGCTCTGAGTTTCATGGAGACCACATCAGATCCGGCCCCGGGCTCAGACATGGCGAGGGCTCCAAGATGATCGCCGGTGCACAGCTTCGGCAGATATTTGTGCTTTTGCTCTTCGGAGCCATTGCGGCGGATCTGATTGACGCAGAGGTTTGAATGCGCCCCATAGGACAGGCCCACCGACGCTGAACCGCGGCTCACCTCTTCCATGGCGATGCAGTGTTCCAGATAGCCCATGCCTGAGCCGCCATACTCTTCCTCAACCGTAAGCCCCAACAGGCCCAGCGCGCCAAGTTCCGGCCACAGCTCGCGGGGGAACGTGTCGGTGCGGTCCACCTCATCGGCAATCGGGCTGATCTTGTCAGCCGTGAACGAGCGCACCGTGTCACGCAACATGTCGGCCGTGTCGCCAAGATTGAAGTTCAGTGTCGGATAATCGTTGGGGATCATGACAGACCGTTCCCTTAATGGTTTTGTGCTCGGCCGTGCGGTGTGCTCAGACCAGCCAAAGCGCAGCCAGCCCAAGGAAGGCGAAGAAGCCAACCACATCGGTCACCGTGGTCACAAATACCGAAGAAGCGACCGCCGGATCAACATTCAACTTGTCCAGCACCAGGGGGATTAGGATGCCGGACAGCGCGGCGACCAGCAAATTGACGATCATCGCCACCCCGATCACGATGCCCAATTGCTGGCTGCCGAACCAGAACACCGTGAAGGCGCCCATGATGATGGCGAACAACAGGCCATTGAGCATGCCCACCGTGGTTTCACGCATCACGACCCGGGTCGCATTGACCGCCCCCAGATCCCGCGTTGCGAGCGCCCGCACGGCCACTGTCATGGTCTGAGTGCCCGCATTGCCGCCCATGGACGCCACGATGGGCATGAGGATCGCAAGGGCCACCATTTGCTCGATGGTTGCGTCAAACAGCGAAATCACCGCCGAGGCCAGGATGGCCGTGAGCAGATTGACGAAGAGCCAGATGAAGCGCGCCTTGACCGTGGTGAACACCGTGTCGGTGATTTCCTCATCGCCAAGACCGGCCATGCGCGCCATGTCTTCTTCGGTTTCCTCGCGGATCACATCGACCACATCATCAATCGTAACCATACCCACAAGGCGCTCATCATTGTCCACAACCGCAGCGGAGATCAGATTGTACTGCTGAAACTTGTAGGCCAGGTCCTCTTGCTCATCATCCACGTGGAAGATGGTCTGCTCAGTGTCCATGAGATCGCCGATGGAGACCTCGCGCTTGGTGCGCAGCAGCCGGCTCACAGGCACGGTTCCGGCCAGATGGAACAAGGGGTCGATGACGAAGATCTCCACAAACGAATTGGGCAGATCGTCCTCGGTGCGCATGTAATCGATGGTCTGGCCCACGGACCAGAACGGCGGCACGGCCACAAACTCTGCCTGCATCAGACGGCCCGCGGAATCCTCATTATAGTCGAGCGAGCGGCGCACGGCCTCACGTTCCGCACGCGGCACCTTGGCCAGAATGTCCTGCTTCTCGGCCTCATCCAGGTCTTCCAGCAGATAGACAGCATCGTCGGTGTCCAGCTTGCGGATGGCGGTGGCAAGGGTCTGGTTCGGCAGCGCGTCCACCAGCTCGTCGCGCACCGTGACGTCCAGCTCGGGCAGCACTTCGGGATCGAAGGTGCGCCCTTGCAACTCAATGAAAATGGGACGCTCAGCCGGGCGCAGAAACTCGATGAGGTCGGCCATGTCCGCCTCATGCATCGGCTTAACCAGGGCGCGCAGGGCTTTTGCGTCCCGCTCATCGATGGCATCGGAGACGGCCTGCACGAAGTCCGACGCCAGGGCGCCGTTCTCATCGTGGATGTTCAGCTCTTCCAACACATCAGCCATGACACCGCCCCAAGTGCTCCAATAGGCACCCTAGCCGCAATTTATGTGCGAGTCGGCAGAAGGCATACCGTCTCACGCTAAGTGCTGTTCTATAGAAGGAGTTTGGTGCGGTCGAGAAGACTCGAACTTCCACGGGTTTTACCCCACAGCGACCTCAACGCTGCGCGTCTACCAATTCCGCCACGACCGCATGTCTTGGGAAGGCGGCTCAGCGTGTAGCAATGTGCCTGACGCAAATCAAGTGATTTGGCCGGCATGATCACGATTATTCCCATTGGCTCCAACCCCAATCAGCGCTACCAAGGCGCCATGAACGCACCGCGCGAACAGCTTGACGTTGCCCAAACACTCCACGCACCGAGCCTGGTTGAGTGGCGCGTGAGCTCCGGTCTGGTGGACTATGAAACCTCGCTTGAAGACATGGAGACGCGCGTGGCGGCAATTGCGGATGGCACTGCGCCTGAGCAGGTCTGGTTGCTGGAACACCCCCCGCTTTATACCGCCGGCACCAGCGCGGAGCCTCAGGATCTCCTCAGCCCGCACAGATTTCCGGTCTATCGCGCCGGTCGCGGGGGTCAGTACACCTACCACGGTCCGGGCCAGCGTGTGGCCTATGTGATGGTGGACCTGAACCGGCGCAAAAAGGACGTGCGCGCGTTTGTGGCCGCTCTTGAGCGTTGGATCATCACCACCCTTGCAGATTTCAACGTGACCGGCGAACGGCGCGAGGACCGGGTTGGGGTTTGGGTGCGCCGGCCGGAACTTGGCGCGACCCGGGAAGATAAGATTGCAGCGATCGGGATCCGCCTAAAGCGCTGGGTGAGCTTTCACGGCATTTCCATCAATGTGGAGCCGGAGCTTGAGCACTTTTCAGGCATTGTGCCGTGCGGCGTTGCAGAGCACGGCGTCACCAGTCTTGTGGACTTGGGCCTGCCGGTGACCATGGAAGATGTGGATTTGGCGTTGAAGACCAACTTTGAGGAGATCTTCGGGCCCACGGGTTAGGCCGCGTTCACCGCCTTGAACCGGTTCGCCAGCATGAAGGGCAATCCGGACATCAGCACATCCACATAGCGCACATGCTGAAACGCTCCGTTGAGCGAAACCCGAGGCAAGGCTGTTAAATGTTCTCCGTGCCCGGCATAGACCATGCCCTTGCGGGTGGTCACGGCGGCCTCATACCCGGCGCGCTCCGCCAAAGCGAAATCGCGCGCCCCTGCGGCAATCTCATCACCGTAGGGGTAGCAGAAAAACCGGGGCGCTGTGCCCAGCTCTTCGGCAATCCGGCCCCGCGACAGCAGCATCTCCAGGTATGCATCTTCCTCGTTCAGACGACCGACGGCGTAATGATGCACTGTGTGTGCCCCGATTGTGCACAAAGGATCCTCGTTGATCTCACGCACCTGGTCCCACGTCATGGCGAGTGCGCGGCAATGCGCGTTCACATCAATACCGTGGTACTCAGCAAAGGAGCGGATCCACTTGCGCTGTTCCCTTTCGTCAAGACCCCAGCGGACTTTTTTATAGATCGCCTGATAGGCCTGGTTCTTCTGGCCTGCGCTTTTCGTCTGGAAGCTAAATCGCTCGCCCTCAATTTCCGTTGAAAAGCCTTCAGATGACGCGATTGCGCGCTCCAGAATCAGCCACCAGAGCTCGCTGGTGCCGTCAATGATATCCGTCGCCACAAAGATGGTGAACGGGCACTCAAAGGCCTTAAAAACCGGCCAGGCATGCTCAAAATTGTCCAAATATCCGTCATCCAGGGTGAAGACGGCAAAGGATGCCGGCGATATGCCCAATTTGGTACGCCTGATCCCTTCGGCAAAGCTGACAAATTCAATACCCCGGTCGCGGAAATGGCTCAAAACGCTTTGTAGAAACTCCGGCGTAATCTCCAGGCCCGCATTTGGCGCAAAGCCGTTCTTTTCCTCCGCCGGCCGCACATGGTGCAGCATCATAAAACTGCCAATTCCCTGGACAAATGGCGCTAAGAGCCGGTGGGCGCCGCTATAGAACAAACCATCAAGGACAGTACGAACTGTGCCGATATGGGGCATATTTTGATCCTGCTTTGCGTAACTCGGGCAATCACGGCCGATCACAAACAGATGTAGCAGCAATTTCTTGCACAAAACTTGCTGAGCCCTGGCATCGGTCCTGTAATGGCGCAGGTCCTCAAAAACGGTGTCAGGCCTGCAGAACATGAACGAGTTTACGCCGGTAAGAAGCGAAACCGCCCAGTCTGCCACTCGTGTGCGCGGCCTGCGCCTGGCCGTGATCTCGCGAGCTGACCAGATAAAAGAGGAATGGCTGGCCTTGCAAAAGTCAGGCTGGGTCACGCCGTATCAGTCATATGATTGGGTGAACACCTGGCAAACCGAAATCAGCATCCCGAACAACGAGGATGTCAGGATCGTCACGGTGCGCGATGAGGCGGGCGTGCTGCACGCGATCTTTCCTCTGGTTGTGGAAACTTCGTGGGGCACCCGGATTCTGCGCTGGATCAGCAACAGCCAGATCAACTACGGCATGCCCGTCATGAGCCAGGCGTTTGCGGCCTCCATCGGTGAACAGTGCAAATGGCTGCTGGCCGAACTCATGAACCTGGTGGACCGTGTGGACGCGGTCCACCTGGACAAACAACCGGCCACCTGGGAAGGCAAACCCAATCCCCTCGCCGGCCTCTTCACCGATGTGGGCGCCAACAGCACGTATCTGTTCAACCTGCAACCCGACTTCGATGAGCTCTACCGCCAGAAGCGCTCCAAATCGACGCGCAGGAACAACAGACGGCGCGACGCCAAGCTCGAACGGCTGGGGCCAATGGAGTTTGGCCTGCCGGCAAATCCGGCCGAAACCGACCATGTGATCAACACGCTCTTCAGGTTTGTGGAAACGCGGCTCGGCGAAAAAGGGATCAAGGACCCTTACGGCAAATCAGGCCTTGCCTTCTATCGCGCCCTGGCTCAATTGCCGGAAGATGCTGCGCTAAAACTCAGCCCCTATTATTTGAGCACAAATGGGGAAATCGTCTCGGTGATGATGGGCAGCGAGTTTCAGGGCGTGTTCTCCGGTCTGGTGTGTTCCATCACTGATGGGCCGCAGAAGGAATTCTCACCGGGCGATGCGGCTTTGCGCCGAACCATTCAGGCCTGCTGCGAAAAGAACCTGGTGAAGTTCGACTTTTCCGCCGGCCATTCAGATTACAAGATGCATTGGGCTGAAGAGGTCATTCCGCTGCACGACACGGTCCATGCCATAACGGGTGCAGGCTATAAATATGTGGCTATTGCGCGCCCGGGCCTCAGCACCAAGCGCCTCATCAAACGGTCAGATTGGTTGTGGCGCACCATCAAACAGGCCCGCAAGCTGAGCGCGCCCGCAAAGTCACCGGCCAAAAAGGCCGGCTAAAGCGCAAATTAGGCCACGTAAGCGTGGCGCTGCGGCGCGTGGGCCAGAACGAAGCACACATCTTTCGACATGGCCGACCTCATTGTCTCGGCAAACTGGGCGGCCACGCCGTCATGCGCCTCAGCCGGGGTGACCAGCAAGGCCATATCCGTCTTCTCGGCAATCGAGAGCGCCCATGGGTTTGAGGTCAGATTGGCCGCGCTCATGATCACCACGTCATAGGCATGAGACAGCGCCGCCAGGGTCACGTCGATGCGGTTGCCGGCCGCCAACTCCCGAGCCTCCGACGAGCTTGCACCGCTGGTCATCACATGGGTGGAGGACGCACCGTCACGCACGATGCAGTCTGAGAATGCCGAGCTGCCGCGCAGAAATTCAGACAAGCCCGGTCCATCGTGCACCCCAAACGCTGCGGTAAGTTCCCGCCCGCTCATCGTGGCGTCCACCACAATGGTTTTCAGGCCGAACGTTGAGAAGGCCCGCGCCAAGCTGGCGGACATGATCACACCGGCTGAGGGCTCATGGGTCGGAGCAACAAAGAGGCGAATGTTGGAAAGATCGCCCAAACGTTCCGCAATCGAACGGGCGGCGAGAAACACCGAAGAGGAAAACGGCGAGGACGGGTCTACGATCACCTGATAGGGCAGCCCTTCCAGATCGTTCGACATGTCTGCGATATTGGCCAGGATTGGCGCGCTTTCCTGGGACGGCGCCGGCGTGGGCGCGGCCGTGGGCAGAGGCGCAGGTTGGGGTACGGGCTGGGGCGCAGAAACCGGCTCAGGCGCAACATGGACCGGCGCTTGGGGCACGGGTTGCGGCGGCGGCGCCACAGGCGCGGAGACTTCCGGAGCAGGAGCAGGAGATGTCATTGCCCCCAGAACGCTCTGGTCCACGGCGAAGGGATTGGCGGGTGCGGGTGCGGGCGCAGGCGCTGCAGGTTGTGGTGCAACGGCAGGCGGCGGGCTCCAAGCGGGGTTTGGCACGTCGGGCGTCGGCGCAGCCTGAGGCGGAGGGGTGTAAACGGGCGGCACGGGCGCAGGCGGCGCCGGATACGCCGGGGGCACGCTTGCCTGAGGCATGCCCGCCTGGGGCGCATAGGCGTGGGATGGATAGGCCTGCGGCTGCGGGGCGGCGGTGGCATGCGTGGGCGCGCCCTGCCCGGACGTTTTCATGGCGTCCTTGAATTTGGCGAACAGTCCGCCACCTCTCGGGGCCGGCGGCTGCGGTTGGGGCTGAGGTGACGACGGCGATGGCTGCGGACCGGTGGGATGGCCGCCATGCGCCCGCGCGGACGCACCGCCGGTTCCGCCAACATTGATCGCCTCAACCAGGAATGCGGCCAGCAACGCGATGGCAATGGCCCCGCCCGTGGCGATCATCAGGATCGGCCCTTTCTTGGGAAAGGACGGCTGGGACGGCACGGCTGCCCGGGAGATGATCCGGGCGCGGGCCGGCTGGGCGTAGATGTCTTGACGCGCGCTGGCGTCGCTCAGGCGCTTGAGCAGGGCTTCCAACTGTTCCCGGTTGGCTTTGGCCTCGCGCTCCAGGGCGCGCAGCTTCACCTCATCTTGCTTATTGACCGATGCGGTGGTCTTCAGCTCGTTCATGCTGGCGCGCAAGGAGGCTTCGCGCGCGGCCGCCACTTTGGCCTGTTGCTCCAGCCCTTCAACGATCTTAAGCGCTTCCACACGGATTTCGCGGCGCACGTCGTTGATCTCCTGGCGCACAGACAGGATGCGGGGGTGGTTGGACAGGTACGTGGTGCTGAGGTCGGCCAGACGGCGGGTGAGCGCGATTTCCTGTTCGCGCAGCCGCTGAATAAGGTTGGAGGCGGTCACATCGTTGGAGGCGGCCACCGTGCCGCGGTCTTTCAGCAGTTTACGGATCGCCTGCGCTTTGGCTTCAGCCTCCGCCCGCCCGGCCGCGGCCAGGGCGATTTGCCGGTTCAGCTCCGACAGTTCGTCCTGTGCCAGGGTGGACGATTCAGAGCGGCCTTGCACCAGGCCGGCCCGGGCGCGGTATTCTTCCACCGCCGCTTCGGAGCGTGTCACCTCACTGCGCAGTTGGGCGATCTGCTCAGACAGCCAGCCGCTGGCGCGGCGGGTGTCGTCAAGCTGCACCTCCCGGGTTGAGGTGACATAGAGTTCAGCAAGGGTGTTGGCGACCTCGGCAGCCGTTCTGGGTTTCTTGGAGGAGAATTCCACTTGAATCACTTTGGATTTCACCACCGGAAACGCCTTCAGCTTGTCGGCGAATTTGTCGAGCACGCGCTGCTCGTCGGTCTGCAACCGTGGGTCCGTGCTGAGGCCCAGTCCGATCAGCATCGCCTTCACCGGACTGATGTCGGTGGAGCGCGGATCGAATTCCGACCGCGCTGCCAGATTGAGGGTCTTGGCCACCCGGGCTGCCAGGTCGCGCGATTCGATTACCTCAACCTGACTGTACACATCCTGGTCGCCTACCGTGCGCGGGCCCCTCACCTGGTTCGGGCTGAGATCGGGATCGCGATACGACGTGGTTGGCGCCTCCAGCAGCACTTTCGCCGTCGCGGTGAATTTCGGTGTGGCGCTTGCCACAAACAATACGGCAGCGGCAACAACTGAAAAGATGATGATGGCCATCAGCTTCTTGCGGTGCCACATCCCTTTAAACACTGAGCTGAGGTCAACGGCAGACGCGCCTGTTGCATGAGGATCGGCCCCAAAACCGGGCCCGGCCTGCGGGTGTTGCGGGGCAGAGTAATATGGGTGGTCTGACTGGCTCATCTGCTGGCGAATATCCCTCAAGCGTGCTCGATTAGACATTGACGCCCTTATGGTAACGATTCCCTTAACGAGTTATTTCAGGATGGGATTGGAGACAGCTCTCAAAACACTATCAATACTGTCTCATAAACGCCGGGTAAGCCTTTCATTAACCATGAATCACTAAGCTCCATTCCATCAGTTTTGCACCCACCGACACGGTGGCCGCGTTGCGTAAAGGGAATGGTTCAGTGCGAGTGACGAGATTTGTAATTGCCTTGGCCGCTATGGGCGTTCTCAGCGGATGTGCGAAGTCCTGGGAAGACTACATGCCCTCCACTCCGCCCGAAGGCACCAGCGCCGATCATACCGGCTCGGTCAGCCGCGTCGTCGCGGATGTGGACGGTGTCAAGCCACCCTACGGCTCCAGCGGTGTCGGCAGCGCTTATGAATTCAATCAGGGCTATCAGGTGGGCAGCGGCGACCGGCTGAATGTTCGCGTGTTTGGCCAGCAAGACCTCACCAGTCAGTATAGAGTGGACGCAGACGGCAGCATTTCCATGCCGCTAATCCAATCCACCCGGGTGGCTGGCCTTACCTCGCGCCAGATCGAAAAGGCCCTCACCCGCAAGCTGAAAGACGGCTATCTGCGCGATCCGAAGGTCTCTGTTGAGGTGGCCGAATTCCGCCCCTTCTTCATTCTGGGCGAAGTGCGCAATTCCGGGCGCTACCCTTACGTTGCGGGCATGACCGTGCAGAACGCCATTGCCATTGGCGGCGGCTACACCGAGCGCGGCCACCAGGGCCCTGTGCTGATGACCCGCAAAACCGCTGAAGGCACGATCTCCCGCAAAGTCAGCGTCACAACGCAGATGTATCCAGGCGACATCATTTATGTGCGCGAGCGCTGGTTCTAGAGCAGTTCTTTGTCATATGGAAACGCTTGACCGGGTTTTC
>JANQOW010000020.1 GCA_028285595.1 Hyphomicrobiales bacterium | reverse complement strand
CCGCCTTCTTGGACACGGGCCTTGCGATAGCCTTCGGGATTCACCTTCGGCAGGTCCGTGCCAAGGTCGGGGATAATGCCGTAGGGCAAATCGCAGGCGCCGGCGCGCAGGCCACCGGCAATTCCCGGACCGTCCATCTCCAGAACTTTGATCTCGCCGGATTGTGCTGCCCGGCGAAAGCCGGGAGCGAGACCGAGATGCTCAAAACTGATGAACACGCACGCTGTCTCTTTGACACAACCTGCCGCAATCAACATATCCGGCGCGATTGAACCCGGTGATGGAACCAAACGTAGGTCCTTGATGCCGCGACGAACGATGCCTCGAACAAGCGCCATTGGTTGCGAGTGAAATATCCACCCACCAATGCCAACCGTCATGCCGTCTTCGACCCGCTCAAGCGCTTGGTCCAGGTCAACGATCTTTGATGGTGCCTTAGCCATTTGCTTACCCTTTCAGCATATGACGAGCGATGATCAGTCGCTGGATCTGGTTCGTTCCTTCGAAGATCTGATTGATCTTGGCATCGCGCATCATGCGTTCGACTGGAAAGTCGCGCATGTAACCGGCGCCGCCGAAAACCTGAACCGCATCGGTGGTCACCTTCATGGCCACATCGGACGCAAAGCATTTGACCATCGAGGCTTTGGCTGAAAAGCCATTCCACTCCTCACGGTCCGCCATGCGGGCGCAATCGTAGAGCATGCATCGCGCTGCCTCGGTCTGTATTTGCATGTCAGCTAACATGAACTGGATGCCCTGGAACTCGGCAATGGGACGCTTGAACTGTACCCGCTCCTTGGCGTATGCGGTGGCTTGGTCGATAGCTCCCTGCGCAAGACCAACAGCTGTGGCGCCAACGGTCGGACGATTGAGATCCAAGATCCGCATGCACGTTTTGAAGGCTTCACCTTCGGGGCCGATCATGTTCTCTGCTGGAATGCGGACATCCTCCATGTAGATCGGAGTGTTGGGTACGCCCCGGATGCCCATCTTTCTGTCTTCTGGTCCGCAGGAAAAGCCGGGCGTGCTCGTATCCATGAGGAATGCCGAGATGCCATCTGCGCCTTTGCCTTCGCTGGTCCGGGCAAAGACCAGAATGTACTGCGCCACTGGGCCGAACGTAATGTATATCTTCTGGCCGTTGAGGACCCAGCTGTCGCCATCCTTCACCGCCCTAGTCTTCATCGATGAGACGTCCGATCCGGTGTCAGGCTCTGTGATGGCTACTGCCGTCACTGTGCGACCCTTGGCAGACTCGCCCAAGTAGTAGCGCTTTTGTTCCTCCGATCCGCAGTAAAGGATTGGAAGGATCAGCCCGATGGAGTTGTTACCGGCAAGAAGTGCTGCTGACTCGGAATATTTGGCAATTTCTTCCTTGACGATGCAGACAGATGTCAGGTCGCCGCCAGGCCCGCCGTACTCCTCGGGAACCCATAGTTGCAACAGCCCCATATCACCGAAAATCGCGATTAGCTCCTCGGGAAAGCGATTATTTTCATCGATCTCTGAGGCAATCGGCGCAACATGGCGCTCGGCCATCTTGCGCACTTCCTCGCGCAGGATCTGGTGATGTTCTTGAAAATGGTAGTTGCGCATGATCTCACCGATTAAGCTTGAGAGGGCCATGGGAATTTGGCTGCAAGTACACCAGTCGTGTCGACTGTTCTGCGCAGCACAAACAATTCTTCGTCCGTCGGGACCGCAGTCGCCGGCGCATTGGCGGCACCGGATAGATCGAAGCCCGTTGCGTCGTTGACCTCCTCCGGTGTTACACCTGGGTGCAGGCTCTTGATCTGCATCGCTCGAGTCTCCGATGCAAAATCGAATACACCGAGTGGTGTGACGACCAGCTTTGGTCCACCGTCCGGCAGGCCTGCATCGGTTCGGCTCGTGCCGCCAGACATGTGGCCGACGCCAGAGATGAAATCGACCTTCTCAACGAATGCACCAGGGTCGTGCCGGGTCATCATGATATAGAAGCGTTTCGAAAGGCCGGTGAGCGCGCTGATGCCGACGGTGCCGGGTCCGCGCAGCTTTGGTTTTGCATGATCACCAACGACGACCGTGTTGATGTTGCCATACCTATCGACCTGCAATGCGCCGAGGATTGCAAAGTCAAAAAAATGAACTTGCCAGTCGATAAAGTCGATCATCATTGGCAAGTCGAACTGACTTGAAGCAACCGCGATGTTTTCCGCGTCCGCGGCTGGGCGAATGATGCCTTCCGTCGGATTGGTCATGCCGCCTGGTCCAGAGACCCACCATAACTGCGGGGCATGGGAGGCACGGGCAAGATTGCAAGCCGCGACTTGGATATCTGAATTGGTTCCCACGATCGCTTTCTCGCCATCGCTCATATCGCGGGCGAGCAAAACCGACAGAAATTCTCCCATCGAACAGTTGTCAATTTGTGCAGGCAATGGTCTCTCTCCCATTTCGTACTTGCAGTCGCTCAGGCCGCCATGTGCACGCGCACCGGCATAGCCTTGAAACCACCAACCAGATTGGCCTCAATGCGCCGAACGTCACCGTCTTGTTCGATGCTTTCTACGCGGCGCAGGAATTCGCGGAAAAACACGGTCATCTCAAGCCGCGCAAGCATTTGGCCAAGGCAAGTGTGACCGCCAAATCCAAAACCTAGATGCTTATTGGGTGACCGATCGATATCGAACTTGAACGGGTCATCAAATTGATCTTCATCTCGGTTCGCCGAGGGATAGAACATCGCAATGCTCTGGCCTTCTTCGATCAGCGTATCCCCTAGC
>JANQOW010000006.1 GCA_028285595.1 Hyphomicrobiales bacterium | reverse complement strand
GGGTTTTCGCGCCCGCTGAGCGTCGTTGCGGGCCGCTTGTGGTCGGCCAGACCAAGGCGCGGCCCGCGCCTCGTCAGCAGACGCGAAAACCCGGTCAAGCGATTCCATATGACAATGAACTGCTCTAGCCGGACACCTCGATATCCGGGCGGTGACCGGTTAGACCGGCAAGTTCTGCCAGCCTCTTTTGCACACGCTCTCCCAGCAAGTTTTGATGACGTCTGGGGAGTGTTAGGACAAGCCGCTTCTTGGCCATATAGTCCAGGCGGATCCGGGGCAGCAGTCCGGGCATGGCGCCGGTGAGCACATAAGCCAGCCTTGTGGCAGCGGCAATCAATCGCGCGCGGTCCTGGGCGCCGTCCGCAATCAGGGACACCAGATCGTTTGGCGCATCGTCGCCCTGCACGCCCACATAGCGGAAGAAAACCACAAGCGCCAAGAACACGCGGCTGGGATGATCCACACCGGAAAAACTGGCCTGAGAGACAATGGTGAGCGAATGCTGGCCGCGATAATTGGGGTGGGTGCGCCACCCGATGTCGGCCAGAAGGCAAGCCGCATGGCGCAGCCTGCGCTGTTCTGGTTCCTCAGGCTGCCCGTCTTCGCCGAACAGCTGGTCCATCCATGTGCACAGTTCCTTTTCATGCTCGGCAGAACGCGCCATGGCACGGGCATAATCCCAGCAGGCCGAGAGCAAGGGATCGTCCTTGCGCTTCTTCTTCTTCAGACGGGACAAGAGCAGCCCTTCGCGCAAGCCCAGGGCCGAGATCACCACTCTGCTGGGCCGGCCGGCTTCCAGCAGCCGATCCATCACCATGGACCCGTAGGGCAAGGTTTCCGCCCTGCTCTTGGGCACCATCTCCATGCCCCGCAACGCATCCGGGCTAAGGCCTGCCACCAGGCTGGCAATGGACTGCGCAGGCGCTTGAGCCATCTCGTAGTGGTCAAGCACGTTCAGCGGGTAGTGGCTGTGGGCCATGTGAATGCGCGCGAGGTTTCTCCAGGTTCCACCTACCGCATAGAAGTTTCGGCCCTCCAGCCCGTCCAAGAGTTCCAATTCGCTGAACGTCTTATCGGCGAGCTGGCGGGCTTGCTCTATATTGGCATTTGACAGATCGATCAGCCGCAACGCCCCCAAGGGCAAGGTCACGCCATTACCTATCTCGCCCTGGTTGATCTCCACAAGTTCCAGGCTTCCGCCGCCCAAATCACCCACCACGCCGTCCGCCTCCGGAATGCCGGTCAGCACGCCAAGGGCTGCGTATTCGGCCTCTTTGCGGCCGGAGAGAACGCTGATCTTACTGCCCAAGGCGTCGGTGGCCCGGGCCACGAACGCCGCACCGTTTTTGGCTTCGCGGGTCGCAGCGGTTGCCACTGCGTGAATGTCCTTGACTCCGATCTGGCGGCATAAGGCTCGGAAACGGCCCAAGGCGCGCAGGGCCCGATCAACACCATCATCGTCAAGCCGGCCCGTGACAGCAACGCCGCGGCCCAAACCGCACAAAAGCTTTTCATTGAAGATCGGAGCCGGCGCCCGGCGCAAACCGTCATAGATCACCATGCGAACGGAGTTGGAGCCAATGTCCACAATGGCAACGGGCTTGAGCCTCGGTGCCCGGAGGCGTTTCACGGGAGCAACGGTCACGGCTTCTTCTTACCGCTCTTGGCCATGCCTTTGGACCGCCTGCGGGAGGCGGCCGGTGTTGACGTCAGTTTATCCCTCACGGCCTTGCCGCGGCCCGACAGGGACGGATTGGTCATGAAAAACTCATGGGCGCTGAAGGGCTCCTCGCCCTCCACCGGTTGGATGCGTTCCGCCGAGCCGTCTTCGAGAATGTCCCAGCTCTGCAGATTGTCGCGAAAGTTCGTCTCCATGATCTGAAAGAGAATCTGCTCGTGCACGGTGGGGTTCTTAATCGGCACCATGGTTTCCACCCGCCGGTAGAGATTGCGCGGCATGAGGTCGGCAGAGGCGATGTAGACGCGCGCCTTCTTGTGCGGCAGGCCGTATCCAGACCCAAAACATAAGATCCGCGAGTGCTCCAAGAAGCGTCCCACCATGGATCTCACGCGGATGTTTTCCGACAGACCGGGCACCTCCGGGCGCAGACAGCAAATGCCCCTCACCACAAGGTCAATCTGAACGCCCTCATTGCTCGCTCGGTAGAGAGCATCAATGGTTTTCGGGTCCACGAGAGAGTTCAACTTGCACCAGATCTGCGCGGGCCGACCTGCCTTTGCGTGCGCAATCTCCTCATCGATGTGCTGCAGAATGCGATCCTGCAAGTTCATCGGCGAGGCCGCCAGCTCCTCCAGATCGGTGGGCTGGGCATAGCCGGAGATATAGTTGAACACCCGCACTGCGTCCCGGCAGAGCGCGGGGTCGGCTGTGAAGAACGAAAGATCCGTGTACACCTTTGCCGTGATCGGATGATAATTGCCTGTGCCGAAGTGCACATAAGAGCGCAATTGGCTGCCCTCTTTGCGCACCACCAAGGAGAGCTTGGCGTGGGTTTTCAGCTCAATAAAGCCGAACACCACTTGCACGCCGGCGCGCTCTAAGTCCCTCGCCCACTGAATATTGGCTTCTTCGTCAAAACGGGCTTTGAGTTCAACAAGAGCGGTGACCGACTTGCCCGATTCCGCCGCCCGGGCCAAAGCGGCCACGATGGGGCTATCCTTTGAGGTGCGATACAGCGTCTGCTTAATGGCCACCACATCTGGATCATTGGCCGCTTGCCGGACGAACTGCACCACCACATCGAACGATTCGTAAGGATGGTGGACCACGATGTCCTTTTGTTGGATGGCGGCAAAACAGTCACCGCCATGATCGCGTATGCGCTCTGGAAACCGGGCATTGAACGGCTTGAACTTCAGATCCGGCCGCTCATCCAGGTAGAGCAAATCGGTGTCCGCATAGCCCACCAGGCCGTCGCACACGACGATGCTGTCGTCTTCCACCTCAAGGTCCTTGGCCACCAGCGCGCGCATGGGCTCCGGCATCGACGCGTCTACCTCCAGGCGGATCACGTGGCCGCGACGCCGGCGCTTCAGCGCACTTTCAAACAAGCGCACCAGGTCTTCGGCCTCTTCTTCCACCTCAATGTCAGAATCGCGGATGACGCGGAATACGCCCTCGCCCAGCACCTCGTAGCCGGGAAAGAGTTGCGGAATGTGCAGCAAGAGGAACTGTTCAAGGCTGATGAAGCGGGCGTGACGCTCAGATCCGCTTACGCGGGCCGGCAGACGCACAAACCGCTCCAATCTTTGTGGGATCGGCAGCAAGGCATCCATCAAGCGACCGTCAGAGAGCCGGCTGAGTTGGAGGACAATCGTGAAGCCCTTGTTGGGGATAAAGGGAAAGGGATGGGCCGGATCGATCGCGAGCGGCGTCAGCACCGGAAACATCTGCTCAAGAAAGGCCTGGTTGAGGTGCTCCAGATCGGCCTCGTCCAACTCTTCAGGCGCAACGATTTCAACACCGGCGAGGCGCAGCTCATCAACCAGTTGGCTCCATTGCGCGTCCTGCTCCTGCATCAGGGTGCCGGCAAGCGCTCGCACTTGTCTTAACTGTTCAGCGGGCGAGAGCCCATCATCGCTTTCCAGCTCAACGCCTGCTCTGATCTGGCCAACAAGTCCGGCCACCCGCACCATGTAGAATTCATCCAGATTGTTTCCGGAAATGGACAGGAACTTGAGACGCTCCAACAATGGGTGGCTGGTGTTGCGGGCCTCTTCCAAGACCCGCATGTTGAAGCGCAGCCACGAGATTTCACGGTTGATAAAACGCGAGGGATCCTCAAACCAATCACGGCCCATCTCGGCGGACGCGCTCCCCAGCCGCTCCAGGTCTGCTTTATCAAGCTGTTCTGCCGCCATGGGTGCTATGGGTCCACTTGCCTTTTCGGTTTCATCTTGCCCCAAACAGCCACTTGGGGAAACGTTTGTACGCGCGCCATCACTCTGCAGCGTGTTCCGCCAGTTGGTCTGCCAACACCTTGGCGACGAAGGGGCGGGTCACAGAGCTTTTGGTTTCTAAAGAAATTCGATCCAGTTGCTCAACCAGTTTTATGGCCGCATCCCCAGAGCGCTCCATGTTGCGCACCAGATAGGCGATCACCGCCTCATCGACCTTAATCTGCTTATCGGCAAAAAGCTTGACCAGTAATCCGCGCAGCAGCTCATCGCAGGGAAGGCCCAAAGAGACCGTGGGCACGGCCGCCAGCCGCGATGCGAGATCGGGCAGCCCAATGTTCCATGCGCTTGAAAAGTCGCGCGCCGTCAACAAGAGAGAAGACCCCGTTTCCTTAGCGAGGTTGAGCAGATGGAACAGCGCCACTTCGCGTTCTGCCCCGCCCGCTGCCGGCAAATCTTCCACGACGCATGCCCCGTCGGAGAGCAGATCCGGCACGTCTTCCTGGCGGAGGGCATCTGCAGTAATCTCCGCACCGCCGGCCCGCATCCTAAACACCTGCGCCAAGTGGCTTTTCCCGCTCCCTTGCGGTCCCACGATCAAAAGCGTGGGGGCAGACCAATCCGGCCAACTATCGATCAGGCGCACCGCGGCCTCGTTTGATGCTGCCACCATAAAGTCCTCCCGGCTCATGGCCGGGCGAAAGGCAAGATCGAGAGCGAGCTGACCTCTGTCCTTTGGAGATGTCCGGTTAGGCGTCATCCGTTTCATCGCCCTCTGAACGGGCCGCTGCCTGACGCTTTGCCCGCGACGTTGCGATTGGGGCAAACACCAGCTTCTTGCCGCTGGAGCCCTGGTAAAGCGGGCTTTCCATGTATTTCTCAAGGGCAAAGCGGATCAACACGCCTATTGCAGCGGCCACCGGAACAGCGAGCAGCATGCCTACGAACCCAAACAGGTAACCAGCCGCGAACAAGGCAAACATCAGCCAAACCGGATGGAGCCCCACATTGTCTCCCACGAGCTTGGGCGTCAAAAAGTTGCCTTCCAAGAACTGTCCGGCGGCGAAGATGGCCGCCACAACGGCAACCATCACCCAATCTGGCCAGAACTGCACCAATGCCATGCCGACCGAGGCCAAGCCGCCCAAAATGGCACCAACGTAGGGCACAAAACTGAGCAAACCTGCGCCGAGGCCAATCAGAAGCCCGAAATTCAGGCCCACAAGGGTCAAGGCAATGGCGTAGACAATGCCAAGCGTGATGCACACGGTGCCCTGGCCGCGGATGAAGCCGGCAATGGCGTTATCGGCATCATCGGCGAGCTGTCTTACGGTTTCCACATGCTCGCGCGGGACCCAACTGTCCACCTTGGCAATCATGCGGTCCCAATCATTGAGCATGTAAAAGGCCACGATCGGGGTGACCACCAAGAGCGCAATCAGATTGACCAGTGCCAGGCCTCCTGACAACACGCCTTGCAGCAAGGTGGCCAGCCACCCTGCGGCTTTGGCGGCGAGATCGGATGCGGGTCCCTTCATATCAATGCCGCGCTCTTCAATTTCCTTGAGGAGCCACTCCGGCGAGGCGTCGTTGAAGAGTTTGACGATGTTCTGCACATAGGCCGGCAGCTCGCGCGCAAACGAACCAATCTGGTCGATCAGCACCGGCGCCAGGAAAATGAGGATGAGGATGAAGATCAGCACAAACACCCCGACAATCATGATCGTCGCGGCCAGTCGTGGAATGTTACGGTCTTCCAGCCAATCGGCCACGGGGTCGAGGAAGTACGCCAAAACCATGCCCGCCACAAAGGGCAGAAGAATTCCGCCAAACACCCACAAGATCGCAACCAGGATGCCCAGCACCGCCAGCCAGAACTTCAGTTGCTGGCGGAACGTCATCGAATTTGCTGTCGATTTTGCTTTTGCCATCCTAGGGACGTCTTTGGAGGTTCAGTGACCGTTGCCGTTTGCCATATGCCGCACCCATTGTAGCATGTAAGCAGCGCCCGATGCGACCGTTAGAGCGCCCACCACAAAGCTTCCGGGAAGGATGTAACTCTGCAGGCCCAGTGAGAAGCCAAGCTCTGCCAGGATGATCCCTGCAAAACCGATTTGAACGGTTGTGTTCAGCTTGCTGATCCAAAGCGCGTGGATCTCCACAGGCCTATCAACCAGCCATGACAAAATCACCGCGCCCACGATCATCACATCCCGGCTGACCACGATGATCACGAGCAAAGGCGGCATGATCTCCAAAAACCCCATGGCAAGATAGATGCTGACCAGGAGGAGCTTATCTGCCAATGGGTCAAGATAAGTGCCTAACTCCGTGATCTGGTTAAATCTTTTGGCGATGAACCCGTCAATACCGTCTGACACGCCCGCCGCCACGAAGACCAGGAATGCCGGAAGGTATTGGCCGGTCACAATCAGCCACATTGTGAGCGGCACGAGCAGGATTCTCAGGATAGTGATCAGATTGGGAATGGACAAAGACTAAACCTCAAACGGCGACAGGGGCGGAGCGGCTACAATGGCCGCAGCACCCAGGTGCCACCAACAACCGATAGATCGAAGCCTGCTTGGTAGAAGGCGCTGCGCAACTCGTTCAGGGTTCCGCCAAACGCAATGCTGACCACCGCGCCTTGGCCCGACAGAGAGTTGACGTCAATCCGCCCTACCCCTCGCGTGGTTTGAATGCGTGATCTCAAAACGCTCCACTCTGCCGCACTCGAATAGGGCACGGCCATGGTGATGCTGTTTGAGGGCGCCACGGCCGTCGCGGTGGTGTGGGTCACCAGATTCTCGCTCTTCCACTTTTCCTGCATCACCAACTGGAAGCGTTTGGCGGCCAGGACCGCTGCCTGGGCCAGATCCTCCGCCTCATAGGTCTTGTCAAAACCGATCCGGCCGACAGGCGATGTGCCTTGCATCACCGCACGCACCTGTGTTTCGCCTTTTGGCTCAGCACCGGCCACAAGCACCGACGACGCGCCATACCGAATGCGCAAGGCTTCCAGTTTGACGGTGTTGTAGGCAATGGCTTCCCGGGCGGTCACCGCGTTCGTGTCGGTCAAGTCTCCCAGGGGAAGCAGAATTGGGATCAGAGCATTGTTGAGATCGAGCTCCGTCCAGGCTTTGTGCCAGGGATTGTCCCCTGACCAGATGTCGGCGCCCTTCGGCGTGACCCAGACCGGAACCACCAAGACGGGTTCAGATTGCTTTTCGGCGTACTCAACACCAAAACGGCCGAACAAGGCCCTGGTTTTGTTGGCCAAAAACCGGATCGACAATTTGGCAATATAGCGCTTCGGGGCGGTGCGTTCTTCCTCGATGCTAAGACCGGCCAGAAGGCGGCCCACCTGATCGGGCCCCAGCGCCTTCAACTTCGAGGCCGACTTGGCGGGCACAAGCCGGTCAACCAGACGGTCGAACGCCTTTTCCTGGGCTTCGCCAATGGCCAGCAGCTTGGCTTTGGCGGCGCTTTCTGAGGTGACGTCGACCGAAACGCCCGACACGGTCCAAATATCTGCCGCAGCCGTCCGCGTCATGCCGGCGAGCGCCAGAAGTGCAAGAAGAAGACAGAATAGGGGCCGCGCTCTTTGCGGGCGCGTGTCGTTCGGCCGGCCAGTGCCCATCGTGTGCCGCATCGTGTTCAAACCAACGTCCCTTTCCCACAAACGTCCCTGCCCCGCTGCTCAGCCCAAAGCAGAGCGGCATAAGTTCTTTTTTTGCTTGCTCTTTCCGATTGGTGCAACGAAAAACAAGCCGAACCGCACGATTCCGGACAAGAATTCATGGCAAAGGACCATATGGCCGATCCTAACGCCCCCTCTTCCCCGCCGTCCAATGGCCTTACCTATAAGGATGCCGGGGTAGACATTGACGCTGGCAATGCGCTGGTCGATGCCATCAAACCGTTGACGAAGGCCACCAGGCGCCCGGGCGCGGACGGCGAACTGGGCGGATTTGGCGGGTTGTTCGACCTGAAGGCGGCTGGGTTCCAGGACCCGGTTCTGGTGGCAGCCAATGATGGTGTGGGCACAAAGCTCAAGCTCGCCATCGACAGCGGAATGCATAAGGGCGTTGGCATTGATCTTGTGGCCATGTGTGTGAACGATCTCATCGTTCAAGGGGCCGAGCCTTTGTTCTTTCTGGACTACTTTGCCACGGGCCATCTGTCCGTTGAGACGGCGCGTGACGTGGTGGCGGGCATCGCTGAGGGCTGCAAGCAGGCCGGCTGCGCGCTGATTGGCGGCGAGACGGCTGAGATGCCGGGTATGTATGCAGATGGGGACTATGATCTGGCCGGATTCTCAGTGGGCGCGGCTGAGCGCGGCGCCCTGCTCCCGCGCGATGACATTGCCTCAGGGGACGTGCTCCTTGGTCTGGCCTCCTCAGGGCCACACTCAAACGGGTACTCGCTCATTCGGCGCATCATTGAGCAGGAGCGACTGGAGCTCTCCGCCCCCTCGCCTTTCGCTGCCTCTTGCACCCTGGCCGAAGCGCTTCTGGAGCCCACGCGGATCTACGTGAAGCCGCTGCTTGCGGCCATCAAACAAACCGGCGCCGTAAAAGCCATGTCGCACATTACCGGGGGTGGATACTCTGAAAACATCCCGCGGGTCCTCCCGGACGGATTGGGTGTTGAGGTTCATTTGGACCGTCTGTCGCCTCCCGCCGTTTTTGGCTGGCTGGCGTCAGCCGGCGGGATTGCGGACAAGGAGATGCTGCGCACCTTCAACTGCGGCACCGGCATGGTGCTGGTGGTTGCGCCCGGGGACCAGGATGAGGTGTCGGCGTGCCTTGAACAAGAAGGCGAAGCGGTGACGGTCATCGGGACCGTGGAGGCCGCCTCAGGGAACGAACAGGTGGACTATGCCGGCACTCTGGGATGGGCGCGATGAGCCGCAAGAGAACGGCCATTCTCATATCCGGTCGCGGCTCCAACATGGTCGCGCTCATGGAGGCCTCAGCGATAGACACGTTTCCGGCGGAGATTGTTCTGGTTCTGTCTAATGTGCCGGACGCCCCCGGGCTCGCCAAAGCCGCGGCCGCCGGCATTCAGACAAAGGCGATCGATCATAAGGCGTTCGAGGACCGTCCTCAGTTTGAGGCGGCGGTTCAGGCGGAGTTGGACGCGGCCGATGTGGAATTGGTGTGCCTTGCGGGCTTCATGCGGCTGCTCACCGATGAGTTTGTGACGGCCTGGCACAACCGGATGATCAATATTCACCCTTCGCTGTTGCCCTCCTACAAGGGGTTGGACACCCACCGGCGGGTGATCCGTGATGGCGGGCGCATTACTGGCTGTACCGTTCACTATGTGCGCTCGCAAATGGATCAAGGCCCGATCATCGCGCAAGCCGCGGTGCCGGTCCATGCCGATGACACAGATGAGCGCCTTGCCGCCCGGGTTCTGGAAGCAGAGCATGCGCTTTACCCCATGGCGCTGGAATTGGTCGCCAACGGGACCGTCCGCGTCGCCGGGGAAAAGGTTCGATTTGAAGGGAAGGATTTGGATCAGCCGGCACTGCTGTCGCCGGCAAAGACGGGTTGATTAGCCGGTTGCCATAATCTTGAGCACTGGGATCATGGTGTCCGCCACTTTGGGCAGATCAATCATAATCACCTTCAACAACACAGCCACTGCTCCTGCCATTCCAGCAGCAATCAGCATAAGCATCATCCGGCGGGCTTTTATGTTCTCAGACATCTCGTCCTCAATCCCATATCAAGTCTGGGACTTTCTTTGCCACTATTCAACTGAGCGGTTACTGAATCGCGCGTTCATCTCACGTTCATCTCCGCACCTGCAGTTGCGCCTAAAAGCCGATTCGGGCAGGTTTGTGGCCAAGACTTGCCCGATTTGCGCTCATTTCAGCACTTTTCAGCGAATATAGGTCCACGCTTCACACCGGCTCACCTCAGCGTGACGATGAGCAACGGTTGTGACTTGGCGCGGGGCCGCATCTGATTTCAGGTGCACGGTAAAATCTTCTCCAGTGGCTGAAAGCCGGTAAGTGACGGGGCGCCCCCGGTCAATGTTCTTGCTGGTTGGGTTGAAAAGGGTCATGCGGCCGTCCCTCGCCCCCGGAAAAGCAGGCGAATAGGCGCAAGGCAGCTGGATCAGCGTCAAAAAACCGATATTGGCCTTCAAGTCGCTCGGGGGCTGAGAGGGCGCGATGTCGGTTGTCGCGTTGGCGAGCTGGGCACCGGCGAAAAGCACCACCGCGGTGGCCACAGAAGCAGCGGCAGCAAAGCGTTTTAATGATGCGATGTTAGACGGCATAGATTTTGTCTTTCCAAAACAGAGGTTTAATTATCAATATAGTAACGATACGTTCAGGTTCACCTGATCCGATCATTCACATTGCGTTCACGATTTCGCGGGTTGCACTCTGTTTGCGCTTTTTGCGCCTCTTCGTGGGCGCGCCAACGCTTCATCAAGACGTGCCGGCGCTCTTTGTAGCGGGTTTCCAACACGTCCATGGTCTGTATCCGGTCTGTGCGGAAATGCCGGAAGTCTTCCCTTAGCTCGCACCACGCCACAACCATGCGCACGGTCACCATGTAACCGATCGCCAATGGCCAGATTATCCGCTCGCTTGAGCGGCCGTTTTCATCAACGTAGGAAATCGTCACCTTAACGCCCCGGCGGATCGCCTCGCGGAGCGGAGCCACATCCACATTGTCCTGCTCTTGAACAGCATAGTCAGAGGCAAACAGGGGCGCTTCCAGCAGAACAGGCCTCAAATCATCGGGCACCACCGTGCCGATCTTGGCAATGGCATCACGGGCGGCGCGCACGAGTTGCTTGTCGCCGCGGGCCTCCACCATCCGCGCGCCCAACATGAGAGCTTCCAGTTCGTTGGCTGAGAACATGAGGGGCGGCAAGTCAAAGCCCTGGCCCAGCACGTATCCAACGCCGGCCTCCCCTGCCACGGGCACGTTATTGGCCTGCAGCGAGACCATATCGCGGTATATGGTGCGAGGCGTGACCTCCAACTCCTCTGCAATGGCACTGGCCGTCACCGGCCGGCTCTCGCGGCGGAGTATCTGAATGATCTGCATTAGTCGGTCGGCGCGTCTCATGGGCTGCACATTGCCATAGGTCTACTGACAGCTTGATGTCAGTAGATTGTCAGTATTATGGGGCAACACGCAATAAGGAGATCGGTCGATGATTACCGTTTACACGTTTGGCCCGGCATTCGCAGAGGCAGACCCCAGCCCGTTCGTCATCAAGGCGCTGATGTTACTGAAGCTTTCTGGTCTGGAGCATAGGGTCGAGGTCGGTGACGTGCGCAAAGCGCCGAAAGCCAAGCTGCCCTTCATCAGCGATGACGGCAAGCAGATCGCTGATTCCTCTCTCATCAAGATGCATTTGGAAGATGCGCACGGTGTGGACTTCTCTGGCGGCTACAGCGACGAGGCGCTCGCGGTGGGCTGGTCGGTGGAGAAGATGCTGGAAGATCATCTCTATTGGATCCTCGTGGATGCCCGTTGGATGGACAATGACAACTTCAACAAGGGTCCCAGAATGTTCTTCAACGAAATCCCGGCACCTTTTCGCTCCCTGGTGGTGTGGATGGTGCGCAAAGAAGTGCGCCGCAATCTTTGGGGTCAGGGGCTGGGCCGGCATTCGGGTGAAGAGCTTTTGCGGCTGGCCCGGCAAGACTACGCCGCGCTCGCCAACATCCTCGGCGACAAGCCATATCTTTTGGGCGAGCGCCCCTGCGGCTATGACGCCAGTTGCTATGCTTTTGTGGCCTCAGCACTGGTGTCGCTGTTCGATCATCCCGCCATCGACGCAGTCAAGCAGCACCCCAATCTGGTGGCGTACAGCCAACGCATGCGCGCCCAGTACTTTCCCGAACTGCCTCTGGCTGAAGCCGCCTGATCAAAAAAAGCGGCCCGGTACGAGAGCACCGGGCCGCCTTCCAGTCGTATCGCGTCAAGCGGTTATGCGAACCACCAGCGTTCCGCGGCTTTGTTGCCATCCATATCCCAGTTGGCCGCCATCTGGCCGTGGGCCACCTTGGTGGACATTGCAAAGACGTAGGATGCGTACATCGGGATAACCACACCGCCGTCATCACGGACGATCTGCTGCATCTCATAGTACTTGCCGCGGCGCTTCTCAGGATCAAGCTCCGCGCGGGCCTCTACCAGCAGCTTATTGAAACGCTCGTGATCCCAGAACGTGTCGTTCCAGTTTGCGCCCTTGGCGTAAGCGATGGAGAACATCCAGTCTTCCGTCGGTCGGCCGCCCCAGTAGCACATGCACCAAGGCTTCTTCATCCAAACGTTGGACCAGTACCCGTCATTGGATTCGCGGACCACATTGATGTCGATGCCGGCCTTTGCGGCGTGCTCTTTGTAGAGCACGGCTGCGTCCACGGCACCGCCGAAGGCAGCATCCGATGCGCTTAGATCCACTTTGATGGAATCAACACCAGCCTTCTTCATGTGGAACTTGGCTTTGTCCGGGTCATAAGACCGGATCTCCAGATCCTTGTTGAAGAATGGATTGGCCGGGCTGATCGGATGGTCGTTGGCCACCTGCCCGTAGCCGCGCAGGATCGTTTTCACCATCGCTTCGCGGTCAATCGCATACTTCAGCGCCGTGCGGATGTCGTTGTTGTCGAACGGTGCCGTCGTGGTGATCATCGGGATCGAGTAGTGCTGCGTGCCGGTTTCCTGCTCTACGCGAAGCGCTTTGTTCCGCTTCAAGAGGTGCACCGTTTTCAGGTCGCAACGGTCCATGGCGTGGATCTCGCCAGAGGTCAGCGCATTGGTCCGTGCAACCACGTCTTTGATCGCAAGGATTTCCACGCTGTCAAAGTTGCCCGCACCTTCCTTCCAGTAGTTCGGATTGCGTTTCATGACGGTTTTCACGCCGGGCTCGTAGCTCTCCAGAATGTAGGCGCCGGAGCCCTCACCCTTCTCCCACATGACCTTTCCGTCTTTGGAAGGCAGCATGGTGATGTGGTAGTCGGAGGCCGCATATGGGAAGTCGGCGCTGCCCTCCTTCAGAGTGAACACGACGGTGTCCTTGCCGTCGGCCTTAATGTCGTCCACGCTGGCCAAAACGCCTTTGGCGGCAGACTTGGTATCCTCACCTCTGTGATGGTTGAACGAGGCCACAACGTCTTCAGCATCAAGAGACTTGCCGTTGTGGAACTCGATGCCTTTGCGCAGCTTGAAGGTCCAGGTTTTGGCGTCTGCCGAAGCCTCATAGCTTTCCGCCACGTCGCCTTGGATCTTGCCGTCTTTGCCGATCTCCGTCAGATGGCCACGCAGACCGTAGTTCGTGAGCTGCATGTAGGTGTCGCTGGTCGTTCCCGGATCCAAGGAATCCGTGGTCGAGCCCGCACCGATGCCAAACTTCATGTTGCCGCCCTTCTTGGGCGTCATGGCATGAACTTCAGACACCAAGGCTGAAGCTGTCGCCACGGTCATGCCGAGCGCCAGAGCGCCTTCCATAAACTGACGGCGGCTGACCTTACCGCCTTTGTACTCGGACTTCAGATAATCTAACTTTTGCATAGTCTTCCTCCAAATTGCCTTCCCCACCGGCCAAACAGTGCATGCTTCCCACGGCCGGCCACTCAACACACGAATGCGTCCCGCGCATGATCAACATTTTTCCAGATAAACGCAATCTGCAAGTACATCACAAGGTTATTGATTGACCGTGGGATAGGAAAGCTTATCAAGGTCTTTTGGAACTTTGCCGAACCCCAGTTCCCTCTTGATCGGAAGGCGGCGGGTTTCGACCAACTGATTTGCATCTTTTCTCAGGAGATTGGCCATGTACACCGTCATAGGGACGCCAAAAACGCGCGGCTTCCGCGTTGTGTGGATGCTTGAGGAGCTTGGCGAAAGCTATGAGGTGAACGCTTGCGGACCTCATGGGGAGGAGATCAACAAGGTCAACCCGTCCGGTAAGGTTCCTGCGCTGGTAGATGGTGCGGACACAATCATCGACTCAGTGGCGATTTGCCAATATCTCGCCGACAAACACGGACAGCTGACGGCACCGGCTGGAACCATTGAGCGCGCCAAGCAGGACAGCTTCGCGCACTTTGCATTGGACGAGGTGGACGCCATCTTGTGGACCAATGCCCGCCACAGCTTCGTGCTGCCTGAGGACCACAGAGTGGCGGCCGTCAAGGCCACCTGCAAATGGGAGTTTGAGCGCTCTATGGGGGTGCTCGCCGAACGGCTCGGCGATAATGAGTATGTTATGGGATCTGAGTTTACTGTTCCTGACCTTATCCTTGGACATTGCGCCGGCTGGGCGATGAACACACCCGGCTGGGCACTGCCGGAGGGCAAGGTCGGTGCATACTTCAAGCGCGTGCGGTCACGGCCCGCTTTTGAACGGGCCTGGGCTGTGCGCGAGAATTACTGAGTGCACGCAGCCGCATACACTGCGTCCACATCAATGCCGGGATGAACGGCAACGCTCCTCAACCAATCCTCGCCATCGATCCTGGTCTGGGAAACGAAGATCCCCTGCGCGGCCAAGTGATCCCGCATATGCTCGGTGGCGCAACCGGTGCGGCGCCAGGCAATGACGCCGGTGCGGGGCGCGTTCCAGAGTTCAAACCGCTGATCGGCGGACAGATGCCCGGCAAACCGTTCCGCCAGCGCCATACAAGCCTCCAGCCGTCGCGCAATCCCCTCACGTCCGAAGGCCATCAGCATCGCGGCGAGAGGTATGGCGCGCGCCGCACTGGAGCCCAGGACGCCCACATTTGGAGTGCTCAGATAAGCCCCGCCGAACGAGAGCGCCTTATGGGCTTTTGCACTGTCGGCGAAGAAGATGAGCGCGGAATCCTTCGGCTGCCACAACCATTTATGTGCAGAGACCGAGACGGACTGAGCACGCTCTAACCCGGCAAGCAGTGGAGCGTGCTTTTCAGAAAGGCGCAAGGGCCCGGCCCATGCAGCATCCACATGCACCCAGGCGGCATCCGGCAGTGGCACCATTGGGTCTACCGAGCCCGTACTGGTGGTGCCCGCAGTGAGCACGAGGCAGGCCTCGCTCACATCTCCAAGGGCGTTCACGTCAATACATCCGGCCGCATCGCATGGCACCGAACGATATCTCAACCCCAATATGTGGGCCGCCTTTTGGATACTCACATGGGCCAGCTCAGAGGCGACAACATCTTGCACGCCGGCAAGCTCCCGCGCCGCCCAGAGCGCGGTCAAGTTGGCTACGGTTGAGCCGGGCACCATGTGGCCCCCGTCCATACCGAAATGGGGAGCGAGAGCCGCGACCACCTTCTCCTCCAAGTGCCGCCCGACGAGGCCGGTGTCAGGATGCAAGAGGTTCTGGTTCATCGCTGCAGTCCAAGCCTGAGCGGCCCACGTGACCCAAGGTGTGGGAGGGTCCATGTGGGCGAACCATCCTGGAGTTGCGAAGTCCATCGCCGCCTCCAAAGTCACCTTAGCGGTCCGGTCCAGGGCATCGGCGCTTCCCAAGCCTTTGTGCGGGAAGATGTCCATCCCGGCCAGTTCTGCGCCGCCCGGCTGTACACACCGCGGCCCCACCAAACGCTCAAAGGCGATGGCCAAATCGGCTTGTGTGGGCTGAACGTCACTTGAGAATTCATCGGTCGGCATGCAGAACCTTACCTCACCTGGATTTGTCGGCCCGGCTGTTTTGCCACGCTGCAAACCGCTTGCACAGGTTCAATTCAGCCAAAACTTCGGCTATAAAGTGTAACTTATGAGGCCGAAGGAAAGTCACGAAAGAGACGCTGAACCCGGCGTCAATTACGAGCTTGTGGACACGCGCCACGGCCGGTTCCTCGCCAATCCGAACGACACCTATATCGGCCGCGCGCTTATCGACTATGGCGAGTTTTCCGAACTGGAATCCCAAATCCTTCTGCAATTGATCGCCGCCGGCGGCACGGCCGTCGAGGTCGGCGCCAACGTGGGGGCCCACACTGTAGCGCTGGCGCGCAAGGTGGGCGCCAGGGGCCGGGTTTATGCCTACGAGCCCCAGCCAGTTGTTTTTCAGAACCTTTGCGCCAACCTTGCTTTGAACGGTCTCACCAACGTTTATCCGCACAACCAGGCCTGCGGCGCGAAAGCCGATCGCATGCGGTTTCCGGATATCAATTACAGCGTGATGGGCAATTTCGGCGGCGTTTCCCTGAATATGCTGCCGGACGTTGAAACGGGCATGATGATTGACATCATCACGCTCGACAGTTTGAACCTGCGGCGCTGCGATTTGTTGAAGATTGATGCCGAGGGGATGGAACAGGCTGTACTGGATGGCGCCCGCGAC
This sequence comes from Hyphomicrobiales bacterium, assembly GCA_028285595.1. Taxonomy (GTDB): domain Bacteria; phylum Pseudomonadota; class Alphaproteobacteria; order Rhizobiales; family CAJQND01; genus JAAEUE01. The sequence goes on along the minus strand of JANQOW010000006.1, from coordinate 16,798 downwards.
CTGATCAAAGCCTGCGCACCCATACTCTATGTGGAAAACGACCGGGTGGAGCACTCTGCTGAACTGATCGAAACCATCCTGCAATCCGGCTACAGGGCCTGGTGGCATACACCGCCCTATTTCAACAAAGACAATTTTTCGCGAAATCCCGATAACGCCTGGCCCGGCGTGGTCAGCATCAACATGCTCTGCGTGCCAACGTCGCGAAAGGCCAACATAACGGGGTTGGCGGAAATTCTCAGTGCGGATGACCGGCCCGAGGGCAACCGTCGCAGACCTTAAGCGGCGCGCACCCACACATGCACATCGTGATACGTTCCGCCGCCAACAGGCGCAGGCACGTCTGCGGACACCAGAGTGTTGATGCCCCTGCCATCTTCAAACATATGGTTCGGCCAAATGGATTCTGCGATCACCACGCCGCGTTGGACCCCCTCAAAGGTTCTGGCATGAAGACGCACCTCACCTCTCTTGTTGCCGATGATGATCTTCTGGCCGTCCGTAAGCTTCAAGGCCGCCATGTCGTCGGGGTGCACAAACAGTTCCGGCTTGCCTTCCTTTTCCAGGGACGTGGCGGTTTCGTTAAAAGATGAGTTGAGGAAGTTGCGCGCCGGGCTGGTGGCCATCCGGAACGGATGCTCTTCGTCGGCATTCTCGGTCACGTCCCAGTGGGTTGGCCATTTGGGCATGGCGTCGCAATCGCCATAATTGGTGACCTCGGGCCGGAAATAGGCGCTATGCCAGTCCGGGCTGAAACGGTACTTGCCATCGGGGTGGCCGAACCCATCAAGATAGTGCGCGTGTTCAAATTCCGGCTGGGCGTCGATCCAGCGATCCTTCTCCAAGGCCTCCAGCGTACCCCATCCGCTCACGCGCAGAGTATGGTCGATGAGTTGACGCGGCGTGCTCTCAAATCCCTCATGCTCGGCGCCAAGGCGCTTGGCCAGCCCCACAATCACCTCATGGTTGGAGCGGCAGTCTTCCGGCGCCTCAATCAGCTTGGGTCCGAACATGACGTGTTGGTGGCCGCCCCCTTGGTAAAGGTCGTCATGCTCCAGGAACATGGTTGCCGGTAGAACGATATCCGCCCAAGCGGCCGTCTCGGTGAGAAACTGCTCATGCACGCAGGTGAACAGATCGTCCCGGGCAAAGCCTTGTTTCACCAACTCCTGCTCAGGGGCGACGGATACCGGGTTCGTATTCTGCGTGAACAAGGCCATGACCGGACCACCGCCCTTCAGCGCATCGCGATCGCCGGTCAAGACCCTGCCGATCTGCGACTGATCCATCCAGCGCACGGTCGGGTCCTTCACATCCAAACCTTCAATCAAGGTCTTGTTCCAGTGATAGATGCCGCCATTGTTGTGAAACGCACCACCGCCTTCGTGCTGCCAGCACCCCTTTACGGCTGCGATGGACAGCACCGCGTGCATATTGGCCGAACCGTTGCGCTGGCGGGCAAATCCATAGCCCAGGCGGAAGTAAGTCCGATCCGTCGTCCCAATCAGCCGGGCCAGGTCCTCGATCTGCTCCACAGGCAGACCGGTAATCGCGGCGGCCCATTGAGGTGTCTTGTCGGCCAAATGCGCCTCCAGGCCCTCCGGATCGTCAGTGTACTTTGCCATGTAAGCCCGATCCGCCCAACCGTCCCGGAAAAGGATGTGCATGACGGCACACGCCAGAGCTCCATCTGTGCCCGGCTTGAGCACCACGCCCATATCGGCCTGCTTCATGGTGGAGGTTTCATAGACGTCCACACAGACGATCTTGGCCCCGCGTTCCTTGCGGCCGCGGATGGCGTGGGTCATCACGTTCACCTGGGTATGGACGGGATTGGTGCCCCAGATGATTATCAGGTCAGACTTGGCCATCTCTCGGGGATCGGTTCCGCGCAGCTTGCCCGTTCCGGCAATGAAACCCGACCAGGGCAAGGAAACGCAGAATGTGTCGTACATGCCCGAGTAGCGCTTTGCGTGACGCAGCCGGTTGATCCCGTCCCGCATCACCAACCCCATGGTGCCGGCATAAAAGTAGGGCCAGATCGCTTCGGCGCCATGTCGCGCTTCGATTTTGAGGAACTGCTCGGCCACCTCATCAAGCGCGTCTTCGACGGAAATCTCCTGCCAGTCACCTGCACCTTTCTCACCCTTGCGCTTCAAGGCGCGGGTCAAGCGGTCAGGATGGTGGACACGCTCAGCGTACCGCGCAACCTTGGCGCAGATCACACCGGCTGTGTACGTGTTGTCTTTGGCTCCGTAAACGCGGCCAATGGTGCGTTCATCAAGAACCTCAACCTCTAAAGCACAGGTGGAAGGGCAATCATGAGGGCAGACGGAATATCCCGTCTTTATATCGGGTCTAACATTCATGCCGAAATGTTAAACACATTTTGCCGTCGGCGACAGGGCGTAATTGATCAAACAAGCAAGCAGACCGAAGACCGTTTCCGGTCTCCGGCCTTAAGACGGATGAGACGTGCCATTAAGGCCGGTGGGATTAGTCGATCCGGTGGTTCATGCAGGCCCGGTACAGGTGCCAATAGAATTCGGATTTGTCGAAGTTGCCACGCTTGGAGGCAAACTGAGCTTTTGTTCTATACCAGTCGCACACGTGGATACGATCTCTGCGGCTGTTGGCTTCGGCATCATCGATCCCCACGACGGGCGCAGTGAACACAAATGCCGTGGCAAGGGCCGCTGCTGCAAAAACAGATTTCATTTTGTCTTTCCTTTGCATATTCGCAATTTGGGCTGATGAAACTCTACTATGTTCATCATAGCTCAGCGCGAATTGTTTGTTAATCGTGCATTGTCTCTATCTCAATGGAGATGAACCTAAGCTGAACCATGTCCTCGAAAGTGTTAACCAGGCGAATGCTCGGGTGGACACGGGCGAACGCCCCGGCGAACGGGCACCGGGGCGCTGACCATTCTACGCAACCTTCAGTTTTTGCACTGGCACAATGTTGTGGTTCGGGCCGAACGGAAAGCCTGTAACGTTATCGGCCCCCTCCCCGGTCACCACCAGAATATCGTGCTCCCGGTAGCCGCCGGCGCCAGCCTCGCCCTCAGGTATCATGATCATCGGCTCCATGGAAATCACCATGCCTGGCTCCAGGATCGTGTCGATATCTTCTCGAAGCTCAAGTCCGGCTTCACGGCCGTAGTAATGCGACAGGACCCCAAAGGAATGGCCGTATCCGAATGTGCGCCTGTGCAGGAGGCCGGCGTCTTCATAGAGCGTGTTGAGTTCGGTGCAGATCTCAGAGCACTTCGCACCCGGCCGAATCAGCTCCAGGCCGCGTTCATGAACTTTCACATTGAGTTCCCAATACTTCAGATGCGTATCGCTTGGTTCGCCCAGGAAGAGCGTGCGCTCCAAAGCTGTGTAGTAGCCCGAGATCATCGGAAAGGTGTTCAGGCTCAAAATGTCGCCGGGACAGAGCGCCCGCGTGGTAAGCGGATTATGGGCCCCATCGGTGTTCAGTCCCGACTGGAACCACACCCACGTATCGCGAACCTCGCTGTGCGGAAAGCGGCGGACGATCTCGCGCTCCATCGCCTCACGTCCGGCTTGAGCAATGTCGATTTCCGTTGCCCCGGCCGCAATCGCATCGCGGATGGCATAACCGCCAATATCGGCCACCGCCGCGCCCGACCTGATCAGCTCAATCTCCTCCTCAGACTTGACCAGGCGAGCCTCCATCACTGCCGGCGCAACATCTGACAGCACGGCGTCCGGAAGCGCTGCCTCAAGCTCTGCCTTCACGGCGAGGTTCAGATGGTCATACTCAACACCGATCCTCCTCGCCCCCTTCAACAAGGATTTGACGGCGCGCACGTAGTTGCCGCGTTCCCAATCTGTGTAGACCAGATTGTCGCCGAAGCTTCGCCGCCACGGCTGACCACCGTCAATGTTGGCTGAAACGGTCGTGCAGTCGCTCACCGTAACAACGCACGCATAGGGCCTCCCGAAGCTGCAATAGAGAAAGCCGGAGGTGTACGCGACGTTGTGCATCGACGTGAACAGCACAGCGTCCAACTCGCCTCTTTCCATGATCGAGCGGATCGCCGTCAGGCGGCGCTCATACTCCTCCGCCGAAAACGGAAGGACAGCCTTTTCACCATTTTGAATTTGCAAGAATTGTTGGCGTTTCATTGGTTTATCTCCAAACACACGTGTCATCAGGGACTTCCGGGTGCTTAAGAGAAAACGCCCGGAAGCGAGTCTCCGGGCGTACAGGACAGGGGCCATCAAGCCCCTTGCTGTGTTGGGTTAGAGCGCCTTGTGCTCCTGCCGACGCCATCGGCATGCACCTCAACGCAAAAAGCACTAGCAAAATCGCTGCAAAAATGCACGCTGAAATGCGACGCCACACACACGGCACACGACCGGATTCCGGGAGCTCATTCATGCGCAAAAAGCTGCTCGCAGAAGCCCTGGGCACGTTTGTGCTGGTTGGCGCGCTGTGCGGCACGGGCGTTGCCTCTGCCCGCCTCGGCGAGATGGGGGTTGGGCTGACCGGCATCGGGTTGTCGGCAGGCTTTACCCTGGCCCTGGTGTTTTATGTGTTCGCGCCGGCGTCGGGAGCACACGTCAACCCTGCCGTATCGGCCGGGGCTTGGATGGAGCGCAGGATCGGCACAAAGCAAATGGTCTGGTACACATTGGCTCAGGTGCTCGGTGCGGTCTTGGCCGGGCTCGCCTTCTTCCTGATCCTGACGCTGCAGCCGGGCTTCCAGCCGTTGGAGTTTGCGGCCAACGGATATGGGCGTCATTCGCCTGGCGGGTTTCCCGCTACCGCGGTTTTTGCGGTGGAAGCGCTGCAAACGTTCGTGTTCGTGCTGGTCTTCTTGAGAGTGACCCAGCCTGAGGTGTCCAGATGGTTCGCGGCGCTTGCCATCGGCTTTGCCTACAGCGCATCCCACTTCGTCACATTCGCACTCTCCGGCACATCCTTAAATCCAGCCCGCTCAACCGGAACCGCCCTTTTTGCAGAAGGCTGGGCGGTGAACCAGCTCTGGCTCTTCTGGCTGGCGCCAATTGTCGGCGGGCTTGCGGCCGGCTGGGCTTGCCGCGTGTTGTTTGGCGGGAATTCCGATTGATCCTTCCGGTTCCCCATTGATAGGCTGGTCCGATGGCGCTGACCCGATCCGAAATCCTTCCTGAAACCTGCTTGCCTCAGACCGCGGCGTTGATTGAGCAAGGACGGGCGCTCGCCAAAAACTGGAAGGTTGAGCCTGGCGCGTTCCTTAAGGAAACCGGGGACCTGTGCGAGGCCGATTTCAAGCGCCGCATGGCCAGCAAGGGGCAGATCATGCAGCACGCCCAAATGGGATTTCGCGATCAGGCAAAATCGCGCCGCACTTGGGCTGAGGTGTATGAGACCTGCGCCAAACGCGGCGTTACCGTCGACCGCTATGGCATCACGCTGGATTGGTCCATGGGCCAGACGCGAGCAAAGCGCGAGACGGCCCAAAAGGGCACCGGCCTGATCCTGAACGGCGTTGAAGACTTCGTCGCGCTGACGCGTCAGGCGCCGGTTGCACCACATTTCGGCGATTTCGTGCTGGGCTTCCCGGCGGCTCTTGAAAGCACCCAGGCTGCCCTTGCGGCCGGTTCAACCTCGATTGGCAACCTGGGTCAATACTTCACGTTCCGGCTCCCCGGCGATGATGATGACCTTTGCGCCACCGAGGCAACCGTCACCGCCCTCGCCTTGATTGCCGCGCAAGACGTTGAGGTTTTGGTCCACTCAAACCTGGACGATGGATATGCGGCGGTCTTCACCGACCTCACCTCGTGCCTTGGGGCGGTTCTGCTTGAACGCTATATCGTGGAAGATTTGCTCGGTGCCTCAATCTCCCATTGCTATGGCCACCATTTCACAGACCCGGTCAGGCGTCTCGCCTTCCATCTCGCTTTGGCGCAGGTGAGTGATACGCCCGGAACGATGATCTATGGGAACACTGTTGCCTATAAGGGCACCGCGGCAGAAAACTTCGCCAGCCTCGCCAGCTATCTGACCGCCGACATTCTCGGTCAAAAGCTGTGCGCCACCGGTCACGCCATCAATCCCGTTCCGGTCACCGAAAACCAGCGCATCCCGGACATTGATGAAATCATCGATGCTCAGCTCTTCGCCGGTCGCATGGCCGAACACGCCCAAGATTATGAGGGCCTCATCAACCTGGAGACAGCCGGTGCTTTGGCTGAGAAGATCGTCCACGGCGCCAAGCAGTTCAAAAACAACGTGCTTACCGGCTTGAGCGAGGCCGGAGTGAACACACAGGATGCCGTTGAACTGCTGCTGACCCTAAGGCGCCTTGAAGGCAAGCGGCTGGAGGAGCTGTTCGGGGCCGGCCGTGCAGACGAGCGCGCACTCAGGGGTCGCGCACCCGTGGTGCAATCCTCGCTTGTGGAGGAGTTGCAGGAGATGGCTGAGCACCATCTGGATGAGGTCACCCCTGCCGAGCGGGAACAGCTTCAGGAAACGCACTATACGGTGCTGGCGGCAACCACCGATGTGCATGAACATGGCAAGTTGCTGCTCGAGTATGCTCTCAGCCAACTTGGCGTGACGGTTTTGGATGGCGGTGTCTCAACGGACGCCGACAAGCTCGCGGCCCGTGCCGCAATGACCGGGGCAGATTGCATTGCGGTTTCCACCTTCAACGGTGTTGCGTTGACCTATGTTCAGCAATTGAAAGCGGCCCTCGCCGATCTTGGCCTGTCCACTCCGGTTCTTGTGGGTGGCCGGCTCAACCAGATCCCGGACGGTTCCAACACGTCTCTCCCGGTTGATGTGACTGCGGAGCTGATTGAGGAAGGCGTGACGATCTGCAGAGCCTTGGAGGATGTGGTTCCGGCCTTGTTGGCCTTGGAGACAAAGAGTGAGGGACGAGGTTTATGACGATAACAGTAGGCGTGCTCGGCGTGGGTCATTTGATGGCCCATGTGGTGCCCGGGCTCATGCGGACAGCCACACCCCCGAAGATCCTCTTGAGCGCCCGTAACGCTGAACGCGCGAAGGCGCTGACAGAGAGGTTCGCGCTTGAGATCTGCGCGGACAACCACGACCTGATTGCGCGAAGCGATGTGGTGATTGTGGCGGTGCGTCCGTTCGATGTGGTGGACACCATCAAGGGCCTTCCCTGGCGAGAAAACCAGACCGTGCTCTCCTTTGCAGGCACGGTGTCGCACAGCGATTACATAGCTCATGTGAACGGGGCCACCATTGTGCTGGCCATGCCGGTGATCACGGCGGAATTCGGCGAAAGCCCAACCAGCCTCTGGCCACTGAACAAAGTGGTCGAAGACTTGTTGGCACCTTGCGGTCCGGTGATCGCCTTTCAGAGCGAAGCGCAGTTTAAGGCCGCAAGCGGCAGCGGAGCCTATTTTGGCTGGGTGCAGGCTCTTATTCTGGAGATGACCCAATGGCTCACTGCGAAGGGGGTTTCAGAGAACGATGCGCGCGCGCTGATTTCAGGCATGACCCGGGCTGGCGCGGTGTCGGCCTTTGAGCGCACGGAAACCCCTTTAAACGAGCTGATTGAGGACCTTTGTCTGCCCGGTTCGCTCACCGGCCAGGGCCTTGAGATCCTCAAAACCGCAGACGCTTTTTCCCCATGGAAAGATGCTGCCGATTCGATTTACGAGCGCCATATGGGCGAAAAATGAGACAGCGGAGGAGTACTCTCCCGCTAACCAATTGGAACAAAAGATAAACTCGAAACTTTTGTGGACATTGACATTAACGGCGTAATCCCTATGTTTCAGCCATCCGCTGCGGCGCTCTGAGGTGGTGCCGCGAAAGGGCTCAGGTCCCGATGACCTGCCCCAACGGCACATAGACTGAAATTTGGTCCCTCAAGAGAAAGCATATATGTCATTTGATACATTGGGCCTAAGCCCGAAAGTGCTGGACGCGGTAAACGCGGCCGGCTTCACCGAACCCACACCTATTCAAGCTCAAGGCATACCGCCAGCGCTCGAAGGTAAGGATGTTCTTGGTCTCGCGCAGACCGGCTCCGGCAAAACCGCAGCCTTCACCCTCCCCCTCCTGTGCAAGCTGGAGCGGGGTCGGGCCCGTGCGCGGATGCCGCGTTCGCTGATTATCGAGCCCACTCGCGAACTCGCAGCCCAGGTGCACGAAGCCTTCGAAACCCTGGGCGCCAAGCACCGGCTGAACGTTGCTTTGCTGATCGGCGGTGTGTCGTTTGAAGAGCAAGACCGCAAGCTGAGCCGGGGTGCCGACGTTCTGATCGCTACACCGGGCCGACTGCTGGATCATTTTGAGCGCGGCAAACTGCTGTTGACCGGCGTGGAGATCTTCGTGGTCGATGAAGCGGACCGCATGCTGGACATGGGTTTCATCCCGGACCTGGAGCGCATTTGCAAGCTCCTGCCCTTCACCCGTCAAACCCTGTTTTTCTCGGCCACCATGCCGCCGGAAATCGAACGGCTGACCAACACCTTCCTGCACAACCCGGTTGAGGTGGAAGTGGCCAAGCGCTCGGCGACCGCTGAGAGCATTACACAGAACGTTATGCTGGCCCCGCGGGATTTCGACCAGAAGCGCGAAGCGTTGCGCGAGGTGCTGCGCGCGCAAAGCGAGGATGTGAACAACGCCATCATCTTTGCGAACAGAAAAACCACGGTCGGCATTCTGGAAAAATCGCTGCAGGTTCACGGCTTCAATGCTGCTGCCCTTCACGGGGACATGGACCAGCACGCGCGCCTGCGCACCCTGACAAACTTCCGCGACGGCCAGATCACGTATTTGATCGCCTCCGACGTGGCAGCCCGGGGCTTGGACATCCCTGATGTGAGCCATGTGTACAACTTTGATATCCCGACCCATGCGGAAGACTATGTGCACCGCATCGGCCGCACGGGCCGTGCCGGCCGTAAGGGCACCTCGGTCACGCTGGTTCAGCCCGATGAGTTCAAATATCTGAAGGATGTTGAGAAGCTCATCGAGAAGGATATCGACTGGTTGGGCGATGCACCAACCGAAGAAGAGATTGCCCAAGCCTCGGCCAAGCGCGGCAAAGGCCGTGGACGCGGCAGCGACAAGGGCCGCGGCCGCAAATCGGGAGACCGGAAGCGGTCAGGTAAACCGCAAGAAGCCAAGGCCAAAGAGAAGGTCGAAGAGGCGGGTTCAAGCCGCCGCGAGCCTTCCAAAAAGTCCCGCGGAGACCGCCGGTCGCAACGGCCCGCTGAGCAGGTTGAAGCCATGCCAGACGTGGCCAAGATCACTGATTCAGGACATATTCCAGCGTTCTTGCAACGCTAGACCCTCAGGGCGTTTTCTTACGCTTTTTTGCTTTACCGGCGTCGCCCCTGAGGGCGGCGTCGTAAGCTTTGCGCGCCCAGTTGGCCAATTCTTCTGGATCATCGTAGAGCCGTTCGGGCACGAGCGAATAGGACATAACGGTCCTTTTGCCCCCCTTGGCCTCATACACAAAAGGAGGACACCCTTCGTCCTCAAAATCCGGCCGGTTTTCATCATCCGCCTTGAGGTAGAGCTGCTCGTCGGCGATCAGACCGAACATCAGTTTGTCTCGAAACACACCAGCGCCGCCGAACATGCGCCTGGTGTCCACCGGTCCGAATGCCTCAAGGGCTTCCTGGATGAACTCAAGGTATTCCTGGGACACAGCCATTCGCTTAACCCACCCCCGTGCTTACGCGATTGTCACTTCTAGCAACCTACATCATCGGCTATCATCAGGCCATGCGCGCCACAGTCTGCACTGGATGGTTCTGCCTCTTCGCCGCAATGGCTTTGTCGGTGATCTTTTTCACGTCCGGTCCCAGACCTGCGCTCGCCACGCCTCACTGCAAACTGGCCCTGGTGCTTGCCCTTGATGTTTCGGGAAGCGTTGACCAGAAAGAGTATACGCTCCAAACCAGCGGTCTCGCCCAAGCCTTCCGTTCAGAAGAAATCATTGCCGCGATCAGGTTTCCCGGCAACCGGTCCATTGCTGCGACCGTGATGCAATGGAGCGGGGACCCGCATCAGCTGCAGGTGATCCCTTGGACTTTGCTGAAGGACGACGCGTCCATCGCCGCCTTTGCCGATCAGATTGATCGCGTTGAGCGGGCCTTCAAGCCCTACTCCACGGCCATAGGCAACGCCCTCACCTTTTCGGCAGGCTTGTTTCAAAGCAACCCCTATACGTGTGATCGGCAGGTGATCGACGTCTCCGGTGATGGCCCCAATAATGAAGGCGAAGATGTGGAGCCTGCGCGCAACCGGGTCGTCTCGAACGGGATCACCGTGAACGGTCTAGCGATCCTGGGTCCGCGCGAGTTTCTGGCCGCCTATTACCGCGAGAGCGTGGTCGGCGGAAATGGCGCTTTTGTCATAAGCGCCAACACGTTCAAGGACTATCCTGAAGCGATCCGTAAAAAGCTGTTGCGGGAAATTCAGCCGCCAATTGTGCTGCTGGAGGAGCCAGATGGAAAAGGCAAACGGGTGAACTGACCTTAGCGCGCCGGGGCAAAATCCGCCAAATTTGCCGGGGCAATGGTCACCGATTCGCCGCAACCACAGGCTGATGTTTCGTTCGGATTCTTGAAGACAAAGCCGGACTTCAGCTGTGTCACCTCATAATCCATCTCTGTGCCCAACAGGAACAAGACAGCCTTGGGATCAACGAACAGCTTCACGCCCTTATCCTCGACCACATCGTCCATGGGGTCAGCTTGTTCGGCATAGTCCATGGTGTAGGCCATGCCCGCACAGCCGGCGTTCTTAACGCCCACGCGGACACCGGCAATGGACTTGTCCGAATTGTCCATAATCTCACGAACGCGTTCGGCGGCGGCCTCGGTCAGGCTCATCAGTTGCGGGCGGGGACGTGGGGCCATAGTGCTCTCTTCTCAATTGTTGCGCGCTATAGAGTACGGCAATTGTGTTACCACATGTTGAGGACGACTTTGGCCTCGTCAGACATGCGTGTGATGTCCCATGGCGGGTCAAACACCAGGTTCACCTTTACATCCTGAACGCCCTGCACCGTGGACACCGCATCCTCTACCCAGCCGGGCATCTCGCCGGCCACCGGACAGCCCGGTGCCGTCAGGGTCATGTCAATATCCACCTTGCGGTCGTCATCAACGTCGATCTTATAGATAAGACCCAGTTCGTAGATATCAACCGGGATCTCAGGATCGTAAACGCTCTTGATCGCCGTGATCATATCATCGGTCAGACGGTCCAATTCCTGCTGCGGAATAGAACTAGACATATTGCCCGTCGGCACCGCCTGCTGGTTGTCCCAGCCATCATTCTCGCCCGCAATATCCAGTCCCTCGGTAGGCATGGACGGCGCACAGCTTTCGCGCACCGCGCTGGGATCTTTTCTATCTTCAATCGTCATCACTCAAAGAACTCCGATGCCTTTGTGAGCGCCTCTGCCAACGCGTCGACCTCATCCATCGTATTGTACATGCCAAAAGACGCACGGCAAGTTGAGGTTAGGCCGAACCGCTCCAGCAACGGCTGGGTACAGTGGGTTCCGGCCCTCACTGCCACGCCGTACCGGTCGATAATCGTGGAGATATCATGAGCATGCGCGCCTTCCATAGCAAAAGAGAAGATGGCGCCCTTGTTTTTGGCCGTTCCCACCAATTGCAGCGAGTTGATCTGGCGCAGCCGCTGGTCGGCATATTCCGATAGCGCTGCCTCATGGGCCATGATGTTTTCCATGCCCACATCCATCATATAGTTCAGGGCGTGCCCCAAACCGATGGCCTGCACAATGGCAGGGGTGCCTGCCTCGAATCGGTGCGGGGTTTCGGCGTAGGTGATCTCATCTTCGTGCACGTCGACGATCATCTCCCCTCCGCCCTGATAAGGCTCCATGGAGTTCAGAAGATCCAGTTTTCCGTACAGAACACCAATGCCGGACGGCCCATAGGTCTTGTGCCCGGTGAACACATAGAAATCAGCGTCCAAATCCTGCACATCCACGTCCAGGTGCACCACGGCCTGGCTGCCGTCCACCAGCACCGGAATGCCCTTTTCATGGGCCAGAGCAATGACCTCTTTCATGGGCACAATGGTGCCCAGCGCATTGGACATGTGCGTCAGAGCCACCAGCTTTGTCTTCGGGCCTAAGAGTTTGGCAAACTCCTCCATGAGGAACTCACCGTCATCATTCACCGGAGCCCACTTTATCACCGCGCCCTTGCGCTCACGATGGAAGTGCCACGGCACGATATTGGAATGGTGCTCCATGATGGAGATGACAATCTCATCGCCCTCCCCGATCACCTGGCCACCATAGCTTTGCGCCACCAGGTTGATGGCTTCGGTGGCATTGCGCGTGAAAACGATCTGCTCCGCCGATGGTGCATTGATGAACTTGCGCACGGTTTCTCTAGCCGCTTCGAAATTGTCCGTGGCGGTGTTGGAGAGGTAATGCAAGCCGCGGTGCACGTTGGCATACTCTTCCGCGTACGCCTTTTGGATCTCGTCCAGCACCACCTTGGGTTTCTGAGCCGAGGCAGCGTTATCAAGATAAACCAAAGGCTTACCGTAAACCTCTCTGGCAAGGATCGGAAAATCCCGCCTGATCTTCTGCACATCCAAGGGCGTTGCTTGCTTCAGCATTATGCACCTGTCTTATGAGTTGTCAGCCAGTTGGTCGCCATTTCATTGAGAGCATCGCGCACGGCTTCGTTGCTGACCTCTTCCACGGCTTCCCCAACAAATGCGGCAATCAAAAGAGCCATTGCCTGATCCTTGGGAATACCACGCGCGCGGAGATAGAACAGAAGCTCTTCATCCAGTTCTCCCGCCGTCGCGCCGTGGCCGCAGACCACATCGTCAGCGAAGATCTCCAGCTCAGGCTTGCTGTCAAACTCAGCGTCTGGACCCAGCAACAGCGCTTGAGCCATCTGCTTGCCGTCGGTTTTCTGCGCGTGAGGCCGAACCATCACTTTACCCTGGAAGATGCCCCGGGCCTGGTCATCCAGCACGAGCTTGAACATCTCCCGGCTTACGCAGTTGGGCACGGCGTGGTCCACCACCAAGGTGCTGTCGCCATGCTGGGTGCCGGACAGCAGATATACGCCGGAGATATTCGCGGTGGTGTGCTCACCGGCATACTCAACGAACGCCTGTTGGCGGCTTACGCGTCCCCCGGTCGTGGCGGAGAAGCTGTTGAACGTGGCGTCGGCGCCCAGCTTTGCGTGAAGATTGGCCAGATGGACAGCCTCTGCGCCATCACGTTGGGTCTTCACATGGTCGAATGTGGCACCATCGCCGAGCACCACTTCGGTGACCACGGTGCTCACATAGCGTGCATCGGCGGGCGCAATATGGGTCTCGAATAACTCACATGACGCGCCCGCATCCACCACAACGAGGACACGCTGAGAGACCGTGCGCGGCTGTCCTGCAGAGTGGACGAACACCAATTCCAACGGTTCTTTGCTCTCGCCCGTAATGTGAATGGCGGCACCGTCGCTCATGTATGCCGTGTTGAGGGCAGATACCGCATCGTCCTCCTGCGGGACCACGGTGCCCAGTGTGTTGCTCAGCCAGTCCGGCGCGTTCTCTGCCGCATCAGAGATGGACAAGAGCTCAATGGCGCCTTTGCTGGGCAACGAGGAGAGTTCGCTGCGGAAGCGGCCATCGACGAACACCGCAGTGGAGCGGCCGAGATCGCCAAAGATAGACTGTTGAGCCAGGCTCTGAACCTGCTCCACATCGACGAGGGTCGTCTCGGTCTGAGCCGGATAAGCTCCATCGACCAAATTGCGCAGGTCTGTGTATTTCCACGCCTCAATGCGGCGATGGGGCAGACCAAGTTCACTGAAGGCTGCGAGGGCCTGCTTGCGCTTCAGCCAGTCTGCCGAGGGCAGCGCAGCCTCTGCGGCAGCAAAACCGCTGACGAAGGTCTCTTCAGCCGGCGTTCTGTTCGGGTTTGCACTCATGGTTCTTAGCCGATCCCTTATGCTGCCTGCTCGGTGAAGCTCTCATAACCGGATTCCTCCAGCTCCAAGGCCAGTTCTTTGCCGCCGGACTTCACGATGCGCCCATGGGAGAGAACGTGCACATAGTCTGGCACGATGTATTCCAGCAGGCGCTGATAGTGGGTGATGACCACCATGGCGCGGTCGGGGGACCGCAGCGCATTCACGCCTTCGGCGACGATCTTGAGGGCATCGATATCGAGGCCGGAATCGGTCTCGTCCAACACGCACAGGCTGGGCTCAAGCACCGCCATTTGCAGGATCTCGGCGCGCTTCTTCTCACCGCCGGAAAAGCCCACATTCACCGGACGTTTCAGCATTTCCTGACGGATCTTCAGCATCTGCGACTTCTCACGCACCAGCTTCATAAAGGCGGGCGTGGTCAGTTCTTCCTCTCCGCGGGCCTTGCGCTGGGCATTGAGCGCGGTGCGCAGGAACGTCATGGTGGGCACACCCGGGATCTCGATGGGGTATTGAAACGCCAGAAAGACGCCGGCTGAAGCCCGCTCGTCCACTTCCATCTCCAGAAGGTCTTCGCCTTTATAGGTGATGGACCCGTCGGTGACTTCATAGTCGTCCTTGCCGGACAGAACATAAGACAAGGTGGACTTGCCCGAGCCGTTCGGCCCCATAATGGCGTGCACTTCGCCAGGGTTCACCGTCAAATCGATTCCACGAAGAATTTCAGTATCTTCGTCTTCGATCTTCACATGTAGATTCTTGATGTCCAGTATGCTCACTTTTTCGTTCCTCGCGTCTTGGGCGCTTGCGCCCAGATCATTTCTAACCAACCGAACCTTCCAAGCTGATGCCGATCAGCTTTTGGGTTTCGGCCATGAATTCCATCGGCAGTTGCTGCAGCACATCGCGCACGAATCCGTTCACGATGAGGGCCACAGCCTCTTCCTCGTTGAGCCCGCGTTGCTGGGCGTAGAACATCTGATCATCGGAGATCTTCGATGTTGTGGCCTCGTGCTCGAACGTGGCGCTTGAGTTCTTGGCCTCGATGTAGGGCACCGTGTGGGCCCCGCAGGCATCACCGATCAGCAGAGAATCACACTGGGTGAAGTTGCGTGCGTTGGTTGCCTTTCGGTGGGCGGAGACCAGGCCGCGATACGTGTTGGATGACCGGCCCGCGGAGATCCCCTTGGAGATGATCCGGCTGGAGGTGTTTTTGCCCAAATGGATCATCTTGGTGCCGCTGTCCACCTGCTGGCGGCCGTTGGAGATAGCGATCGAATAGAACTCGCCCTGGGAGTTGTCGCCGCGCAGGATGCACGAGGGATACTTCCAGGTGATGGCCGAGCCGGTTTCCACTTGGGTCCAGGAAATCTTGGAGTTCTTGCCGCGGCAATCGCCCCGTTTGGTGACAAAGTTGTAGATGCCGCCCTTGCCGTCCGCATCACCCGGATACCAGTTCTGCACGGTGGAGTACTTGATCTCCGCATCGTCCAGCGTCACCAGCTCAACCACGGCGGCGTGAAGCTGGTTCTCATCGCGCATGGGCGCCGTGCAGCCTTCCAAGTAGCTCACATACGAGCCCTCATCAGCGATGATCAGCGTGCGTTCGAACTGACCGGTATTTTCCTCGTTAATCCGGAAATATGTGGACAGCTCCATGGGGCAGCGGGTGCCCTTGGGGATGTAGACAAACGAGCCATCGGAGAACACCGCAGAGTTCAGCGTGGCGTAGAAGTTGTCTGATTTCGGCACGACCGATCCCAAGTACTTCTTCACCAGATCAGGATGCTCTTTGATGGCCTCGGAGATGGAGCAGAAGATGACCCCCGCCTTGGCAAGCTCCTCCTTGAAGGTGGTCACCACAGAAACGGAATCAAACACTGCGTCGATCGCCACTTTGCCGGAGCCGTAGCTCGGAGCATCCGCATCATCCAACTGGCTCGGTTCGCCGCGCTTGCGAACGCCGGCGAGCAGTTCCTGCTCCTTCAGCGGAATACCCAGCTTGGCGTAGGTCTCCAGCAATTGCGGGTCCACCTCATCAAGGGATTTCGGCCCTTCGGTGGTTTTAGGCGCTGCATAGTAGTGCAGATCCTGAAAATCGATTTTGGGGTAGTCCACCCGCGCCCATTCCGGCTCTTCCATGGTCTGCCAGCGGCGGAAGGCATCCAACCGCCACTCCAGCATCCATTCAGGCTCATCTTTCTTGGCGGAGATAAAGCGCACGATGTCCTCTGACAGGCCCTTGGGCGCCAGCTCGCTCTCGATCTCCGTCTTAAAGCCGTACTTGTATTTGTCGACGTCAATCTCTTTAACGCGTTCAATTGTTTCTAAATCCGCCATTCACTGTCTCTCTTTTTCTCAGGCAGCTTTCCGGGCCTTATGGCGCGCGGCAATCTTGGTCCAGGCGTCAGCAAAACGCTCAACATCATCTACGTTTGAATTCCACCCCAGGCTCACTCTGATGGCGCCGGAGGCAAGCGCCTCCTCCACACCCATGGCAGCAAGCACTGGAGATTGTTCCACTTTGCCCGATGAACATGCTGAACCTGAGGAAACGGCAATCCCCTCCAGATCAAAGGCGATCAGGAGCGTTTCCGCCGTCATTTCAGGGTGGGCAAAGCACAAAGTGTTGGGAAGCCGGTCCGCCTCCCTTGAAAAGATCTCAAGGTCCGGATCGCTCTCCAAAAGCTTCGCTTGAAGATCGTCTCGCAAACCTCTGATATTGGATTCATAATCGGCAAGCCCGGTGTGCGCGGCCTGGGCAGCGGCGCCGAACCCGGCAATGCCCGGCCCGTTCTCGGTTCCGCCCCGCCGGCGACGTTCCTGGCCGCCCCCCAGCAACATT
>JANQOW010000170.1 GCA_028285595.1 Hyphomicrobiales bacterium | reverse complement strand
CCTCACTGAAACCAACACGATGATAGGTCTTTCTCATAGAATCGCTCCACATAAACTTCGCTAAGTTACGTGTTGCGACGACCCATTGAACTCACAGCTTTAAATCTGACATTCAGCGCCTTAACTTCGTCCGGTCAAAAAGTCCGCATAGCTGACCTTGCGCCAAGGAGATCGCACATCCGAGCAGGATCACGCCTCATCGTGCTGAAGTTCACTTTGAGATTTCGGTTCACAGTCCCACGCGACCACGAGCGGTCAACTCCCCCCACTGAGGAACCCCAATTCACTCCGGCAAATCACACTTACGCTCAAGCTTCTTGAGTTCGGTGGCCAACTGGAACCAGAAGAAGTCCTCCCCCGCATATCCCAGCACCCGGCCCACCTCTTTGCCGTCCTCAAGCACGACAAAAGTGGGCGTGTAGATGATTGGTTTGATCTTCTTCAGCAAGTCGGAGCTTGGATTGTGGATGTCAAACCGGCTGAACGCGGCGCACTTTCCTTCCGGCGTCTTGGGCAGCACCGGCGCGATCTCCTGGTTCCAGACCTCGCACCATTCACAGCCCTGTTGTTCGAACATGATCACTTGGGCGCCGCGGACCTCTGCGTGGGCTGTGCCCGCCATGCAAAACAGCAGCAAAAGTGCCAGAAGACGACCTACAAACATCCGACCAACCGCTTTGAACGCTCCTGATTGAACGCGATCCAGCGCGCGCGCACGTCCTCATGAGCCGTCCCGCCTGCGGCATGTATCGCCTCGTGCAACGCTTTGAGCAACGGTTTGAGGGTGCCGTGCAGTTCGGTCGTGCGGAAGTCGCCTTGCGTCCAGCCGATAAACAATCCCTCGCGCTCATAGTCCTCATAGGCGGGAAACTTTTCGGCCAATCCGTTCAAATGCTGAAGCCGCGCGATGTCCTCGCGCAGCAGTTGCTTCTGCACCACGCTCTCGGTGCGTTCCATTACGGCGGTGAGTTCTTCCAATAAAGTCATCTCAACAGACCACTTTTGCGTTCACGAGCACCGCGATAGTATCGCAGGTAATCGCCGTGATCTCCATGGCAAACATGCTCGTTCAACCCCACCCACCTAAGGACCGGCCTTTGACACGCATCTTCCCCCTACTCGGTTTCCTGATCCTCGTTGTCGGCGGCGGCTTGCTCATCGGAGCAACCAACCTGCCGGGCGAATGGTACGCGAACCTCGCCAAGCCCAGCTTCAACCCGCCAAACTGGATTTTCGGGCCGGTCTGGACGGTGCTTTATGTGTTCATCGCCATCGCCGGCTGGCGCGCCTGGCAGCGGGACCCGCAGGGCCCGGCAACCTTTCTGTGGCTGGTCCAACTGCTACTGAACTTCGCATGGTCACCGGTGTTCTTCTCGTTCCAGCAGATCGGGCTGGCTCTGGTCGTGATCTTGTGCCTGTTGGGCACGGTGATCGCGTTCACGGTCCGGCAATGGCCGCACGACCGCACCGCCGCCCTGCTGTTTGTGCCTTATGCGGCCTGGGTGGCGTTTGCATCGGTGTTGAACGCAGCCATTCTCATGCTCAATTAGCCGCCTGGACTATGATGGGTTTATGGTGAAGCCGTTGGGGCCTGCTCCCCCTAGCCCTTGCGAACGCGAGGGCCCATAGCCGGGACCGTTTCTTTGGCCGAGAAGGTCCTCGCGTGCGCAAGGACGCGCCAAATCCCGTCATCCCGGAAACAACGGAGCTCTGCGGCCTCTGGATCCCCGCTTTCGCGGGGATGACGGGAGGAAAAAAGCCTCCGCCCTCGCGCACGCGAGGGCCCATAGCCGGGACCGTTTCCTTGGCTGAGAAGGTCCTTGCGTGCGCAAGGACGCGCCAAATACCGTCATCCCGGAATTTTGCGCCAGCAAAATATCCGGGACCCAGAAACACCGGAGCTCTGCGGCCTCTGGGTCCCCGCTTTCGCGGGGATGACGGGAGGAAAAAAGCCTCCGCCCTTGCGCACGCGAGGGCCCATAGCCGGGACCGTTTCCCTGGCTGAGAAGGTCCTCGCGTGCGCAAGGTCGCGCCAAATCCCGTCATCCCGGAATTTTGCGTCAGCAAAATATCCGGGACCTAGAAACACCGGAGCTCTTCGGCCTCTGGATCCCCGCTTTCGCGGGGATGACGGGAGGAAAAAAGCCTGCGCCCTTGCGAACGCGAGGGCCCATAGCCGGGACCGTTTCTTTGGCTGAGAAGGTCCTCGCGTGCGCAAGGACGCGCCAAATGCCGTCATCCCGGAATTTTGCGCCAGCAAAATATCCGGGACCCAGAAGCAACGGAGCTCTGCGGCCTCTGGGTCCCCGCTTTCGCGAGGATGACGAGAGGAAAAAAGCCTCCGCCTGATCTGGCTCTAATCCTCAAACGGATCGCGCATCAAGATCGTGTCATCGCGTTCCGGCGAGGTGGAGACCAACGCCACGGGCGTCTCGATCAGTTCCTCGATCTGGCGCACATATTTGACCGCGGGGGCCGGGAGGTCGTTCCAGCTCCGGGCACCCGCCGTGGAGCCGGACCAGCCCTCAAAGCTCTCATAGATCGGCTTCACCCGCGCCTGGGCCCCTTGCGCAGACGGCAGGTAATCGATCCGCTCTCCATCGAGCTCATAGCCGATGCACACTTTGATCTCCTCAAAGCCATCCAGAATGTCGAGCTTGGTGAGCGCGATACCGCTCACTCCGGAGGTCTTCAGCGCCTGGCGCACCAGCACCGCATCAAACCAGCCACAGCGCCGCTGGCGCCCCGTCACCGTGCCGAACTCATGACCGCGCTCGCCCAGAAGCTGGCCAATGTCGTTTTCCTGCTCCGTCGGGAACGGCCCGGACCCAACGCGCGTGGTGTAGGCTTTGACGATGCCCAGAACGTAACCCAGCTTGTCCGGGCCGATGCCGCTGCCGGTCGCCGCTTGCGCCGCCACAACGTTGGATGAGGTGACAAACGGATAGGTGCCGTGGTCAATGTCGAGCAGCGTGCCCTGAGCGCCCTCAAACAGGATGCGCTTTCCGGCGCGGCTCTGGCCGTCCAGCAGTTGCCAAATGCTGTCCATGAAGGGCAGCACAGTGGGCGCGATCTCCGCCAATTGACCATGCAGTTCCTCGCCGGAGACCTCCGGCTCGTTCAATCCACGCCTGAGCGCATTGTGGTGAGCCAGGAGACGCTCGATCTTGGGTCCGAGCGTGTTCAGATTCTGCAGATCCATCACCCGGATCGCCCGGCGCCCCACCTTGTCCTCATAGGCCGGGCCAATCCCGCGCCCGGTCGTGCCGATCTTGCCTTTGCCGGCGGCTGCCTCGCGGATCAGATCCAACTCCCGATGGAGCGGCAGAATGAGCGTGGCGTTTTCGGCGATGCGCAGGTTGTCCCGGGTGATCGTCACCCCCTGGTCTTCCATCCGCTTGATTTCTTCACCCAGTGCCCAGGGGTCGATCACCACCCCGTTGCCGATGACGGACAGTTTGCTCTTGCGCATGATGCCGGACGGCAGGAGAGACAGCTTATAGGTGACCCCATCGATCACCAGGGTGTGGCCGGCATTGTGGCCGCCCTGGAAACGCACGACCGTGTCGGCGCGCTCGGCCAGCCAATCGACAATCTTGCCCTTGCCCTCGTCTCCCCACTGGGCCCCAACCACCACAACATTTGCCATGAATTCACCCTCAAAACAGCAAAAGCGCCCTTCAAACGAAAGGCCAGGAACGGAATCGCCCGGCCTTGCTTTGAAGGGCGCTTCCTTTCGCGTTATAGGGATAAATGACGCTGAGGCAAGGGCTCCCTTGCCGCACTGGAAAACTCTTGGGCGAACGCTATATCTGACAAGACGAACCGGTGGGACAATATAGGCATTGCACCCAAGGCACGCCTGGGATAGAGCGTTCGTTTTACCGAACCTGTCAAATGGGGCCGAACTCCGGAAGAGCCCCGGCGCGGAGCGAAGGAATGACATACATCGTTGTTGAGAACTGCATTAAATGCAAACTGCTCGACTGTGTGGAAGTTTGCCCGGTGGATTGTTTCTACGAAGGCGAGAACATGCTGGTGATCCACCCGGATGAGTGCATTGACTGCGGAGTGTGCGAACCGGAATGCCCGATCGAGGCCATTAAGCCCGACACCGAGCCAGGTCTTGAGAAATGGCTGGCGATCAACACCGAGTATTCCCAAAAATGGCCCAACATCACGCAGTCGCGTGAGGTCCCCGAGGAGAACAAGAAGTTTGACGGGGAACTGGGCAAGTTTGAGAAGTATTTCTCCGAAGCGCCCGGCGAGGGGGATTGAGGCGGCATCCCTCACCCTTTTGGGTAATCACGGTCGTTAACCATTGGGTGATTAAGGCACTTTTTGCGCCATAGCGGGTTCATTTCCCCCGCTAACCCCCTTTAAATTGGGCCGATTCTGTGTTATGTATCTTTCTTGACCTTACACATTTCATTCCGACTGGGAAATTCCGGAGACCGGGCGCGTTGCCCGGATTATTTTTGCCGACGTTCAGAGGTGGAACGCTCCGCGTTCCGGTGGGTGAAGACGGCAAAACCAAAAGCACCGAAGATGCGACGCTCAGAGCACCGATCAGGGGTTCTGGATGAGCATCGCTTACGGTCGTCTTCCGGGTTCGCAGGCGGTGAACAGTTGCAACGTTGAAACCACTTAGGCGAGGTATCTATCAGCATGGCTGCCGCAAAAAAAAGACAGAAGTTCAAGGCAAACGAATTCGTTGTTTATCCTGCACACGGTGTGGGCCGGATCGTCGAGATTGAAGAGCAGGAAATCGCAGGCATGACCCTGGAGCTCTACGTGATCGACTTCGAAAAAGAAAAAATGACCCTGAAGGTGCCGCTGGCCAAGGTGGAAAGTGTCGGCATGCGCAAGCTCTCTGACAAGGACCTGGTGGAGAAAGCCCTGAAGGTCCTCAAAGGCCGCGCCCGCATCAAGCGCACCATGTGGTCGCGCCGGGCCCAGGAATATGAAGCGAAGATCAATTCCGGCGACCTGATCTCCATTGCGGAGGTTGTGCGCGACCTCTTCCGGTCTGCACGTCAGCCTGAGCAGTCTTATTCTGAACGCCAGCTCTACGAGCAAGCTCTCGACCGTATGGCCCGCGAGATTGCGGCTGTGCGTAAGACGGACGACGCCGCTGCCGTTTCCGAAATCGAAGGCGTGCTGAACAGCACGGCCCTGAAGGCGGAGAAAGCGGCAGCCGATGCGCTGAATGACGAAGCTGAGGATGCCGCAGCCTGATTGGACGCGCATTCATTTAAGACGACTGAGGGGCCTGGACTTCACCGTCCGGGCCCTTTTCATTAGAGCGAGATGAGGTCAAATTGAACCATTTGATGGAGTCAAATCAGCCCATATCCAAGGCGCGGAGCGCAGTGCGATGTGGGGCATCGGACAAGCTT
>JANQOW010000168.1 GCA_028285595.1 Hyphomicrobiales bacterium | reverse complement strand
TCCGATGCACCACATCGCACTGCGCTTCGCGCCTTGGATATGGGCTGATTTGACTCCATCAAGCGGTTCCATATGACTAAGAACTGCTCTAGACCGCTTTACCAAGCCCCGCGCTGAAACAGAAGCGGTCTGCGTGAGCGCACCGGCTCTGCGGCGGGCTCCGGCCATTCCACCTTGAAAATGGACGAAAGAGCGTAGTCCAGAAAGAAGTCTTTTGCCTCAAACTGCTCGATCCAGAATTCGAGCGGGCGCGCGCATTTCGGCAGAAGATCATTGGCGCAAGAGGGCGCAGAGAAGATCACCCGGTCCGCATGGTGGCACAAATAGGCCACGTGCGAGATGGCGGCGTGCTTGGGCAACTGGTGCGCCACGTCCAGGCTGATCGCCAGGTCAAAGCGCCCAAGCGGGCTGCGAATTGCCTCCGCATCGGTGAAATCGATCTTCTTCACGTCCAGACAGCGTTTCTCGCAGTACTTCAGCGCATAATCTGAAAAATCCGCGCCCACAGCCTTCACGCCGAGGCACCGCAGGTTATCGATCAGATTTCCGGTGCCGCAGCCCAGGTCTACAACGCGCACCGGGTTCAGGTGTTCCACAATGGAGCGCGCGATGGCCGGTGCGCTCTCCCAACTCGTGCGCTCAAGCGTCGCAAAATACTCAGGTCCATAGACGTCATGATAGCTGTCGGACCTGTGGCGCCAGCTTTTCAGAGCGCAGACGGCATGAGGAAACAGCGTGCTTTCTTCCAGCCAACTGGTCAGAACGGGGGGGCGTAACGTGGAGGCCGTGCGGCCGGTTTCAAAAGTGCTACTCATAATCATCAAAGCTCACGTGACCTGTGAGCTTCCGCCGCAAGATGTGTGCCAACAGCGCGACACCTGGGCCTGTTCACAAACACGCGCCAGCCCGCTAGAAGCCAGCACAACTCGTCCCCCCAGCTAGAGGCCACCCCATGTCGAACATAAAGTCAATCACCGCGCGCGAAGTTTTAGATAGCCGCGGCAATCCAACGGTCGAGGCGGATGTCTCTCTGGACGATGGTACGCTGGGCCGCGCCATTGTGCCGTCAGGCGCGTCCACAGGTGCCCACGAGGCCGTGGAACTGCGCGACAACGATAAGGGCCGCTTCCTGGGCAAAGGCGTGCAAAACGCCGTAGCCAATGTGAAAGGCGAAATCGCTGAGGCCATTGTGGGCATGAACGCCGATGACCAGGCGGCGATCGACGCCAAGATGATCGCCCTGGATGGAACGGAGAACAAGGGACGCCTCGGCGCCAATGCCATTCTGGGGGTTTCCCTGGCCGTTGCACGTGCGGCGGCGGTGTCCAACGGTGTGCCGCTTTATCAACAGGTGGGCGGCGAGGGCGCGGTGACCCTGCCGGTGCCCATGATGAACATCGTGAACGGCGGCGAACATGCCGATAACCCGATCGACATTCAGGAGTTCATGGTGATGCCCGTGTCCGCGGCCACATGCGCGGAAGGGGTGCGCATGGGCTCTGAAGTGTTTCATACGTTGAAAAAGGGGCTGTCCGAGGCAGGCCACAACACCAACGTGGGCGATGAAGGGGGCTTTGCCCCCAATATCGGCTCTGCCTCTGAAGCATTGGACTTCATCATGTCGTCCATCGAGCGGGCCGGGTACCGGCCGGGAGAGGACGTCTACCTGGCGCTTGATTGCGCCTCTACGGAGTTTTTCGACAACGGACGCTATGAATTGAAGGGCGAGGGCAAATCGCTTGATGCCGGCGAAATGGCGGCCTACCTCGCCGATCTCGTGGCGCGCTATCCGATCATCTCTATCGAGGACGGCATGGCAGAGGATGATTGGGCCGGATGGAAAGCGCTCACCGATGCAGTGGGGGACAGGTGCCAACTGGTGGGTGATGACCTGTTCGTCACCAACACCAAGCGCCTTAAGTCCGGTATTGACCAGTCCATCGCCAATTCGATCCTCGTCAAAGTCAACCAGATCGGCTCGCTCACCGAAACGCTCGAGACAATCGAAATGGCGCACGGCGCCGGGTACACGGCCGTCATGTCTCACCGGTCTGGCGAGACCGAGGACACCACCATTGCCGATCTCGCGGTGGCCACCAACTGCGGGCAGATCAAAACCGGCTCTCTGGCGCGCTCGGACCGTACGGCCAAATACAATCAGTTGATCCGCATTGAAGAGCAACTGGGCGCCCGGGCGGTCTATGCGGGCCGGTCAATCCTGCGCGGATGAGCCCTGCATAAAGCACTTGTTAACCTTAGGGCGTGAAGAGTGGCGTATCCGACGCTCGCCACGCATCCTGGGGCATATGAAACAGTTTCTCACACGCCTGATCTTTCCGTGCCTGTGCGCGGGGGTGCTGTTCTGGTTTCATACGGCCAGCGAAGAGGGCCGGCGCGGGGAACAGCAGATCGCCAAAACCGAGAAGCTGATCAAAAAAGCCAAGAGCGAGCTGGATGGTCTTGTGGCCGAGCGCGAAACCCTCTCTCGCAAGGTGGCGCTTTTGCGCGCCCAGGCTTTGGACCCCGATCTGTTGGGCATTCAAGCGCGCAAAATGCTGCATCACTCCCATCCGGACGAGCTGATCATCTATCTGCCCACCGGGTCCGTTAATCAATAAGTCTAATATTTTAACAGAAATCAGGTTAAAAACAATAAAGCTGTTTTAAAACAGCCAGTTGTACAAAATCCGATTGCTTCCATTTTCTGCGCCAGCCTAGTAAGGTGTCTAAGCATTTCCTGCGACTTACAAGGAGGCGTTTGATGGCCGCGCGCAAAACCCGATCCGCGACAAAGAAATCTGATACAGCGTTCACCCCGGAAGAAGATCTGCACGCCTATCGAGAGATGCTGCTCATCCGCCGGTTCGAGGAAAAGGCCGGCCAGATGTACGGTATGGGTCTGATCGGCGGGTTTTGCCACCTTTACATCGGCCAGGAGGCTGTTGTTGTGGGCATGCAGATGGCCCTGAACGAAGGCGACCAGATGATCACCTCCTACCGCGACCACGGCCACATGCTGGCCTGCGGCATGGATGCCAAGGGCGTTATGGCGGAACTGACGGGGCGCCAGGGCGGATACTCCAAGGGCAAGGGCGGCTCCATGCACATGTTCAGCCGGGAAAAACACTTCTATGGCGGACATGGGATCGTTGGAGCTCAAGTGCCCTTAGGCGCCGGTTTGGCCTTTGCCAACAAGTATCAGGGAAACAACAACGTGTCCCTGACCTTCTTTGGGGAAGGGGCGGCCAACCAGGGCCAGGTCTATGAAGCCTTCAACATGGCCTCTATCTGGAAGCTGCCGGTGATCTTCGTGATTGAGAACAACGGCTACGCCATGGGCACCGCGGTGAAGCGCTCGGCGGCCAAGTCTGAAGAGATGTACGCGCGCGGCGCCGCCTTCGGCATTCCCGGAGAGCAGGTGGACGGCATGGACGTGCGCGCCGTCAAGGCCGCCAGCGACAAGGCGCTCGCCCACTGCCGCGCGGGCAACGGGCCTTACATCCTGGAAATGCGCACCTACCGCTACCGGGGCCACTCCATGTCGGGCCCGGCCAAATACCGCTCCAAGGAGGAAGTGCAAAAGATGCGTCAGGAGCACGACGCCATCGAGCAGGTCAAACACCGGATGATCGAGGCCGGAACCGCAACCGAGGCGGACCTCAAAGAAATCGACAAAGAAGTTCGTGCCATCGTCACAGAGGCCGCAGAGTTTGCGCAAACGGATCGCGAGCCCGATCCGTCTGAGCTCTGGACCGACGTGCTGGTGGATGCGTAAGAGGGGAGTTGAAAGATATGGCTGTTGAAATTCTTATGCCCGCCCTGTCCCCCACCATGGAGGAGGGCACCCTTGCCAAATGGCTGGTGAAGGAGGGCGATCAAATCTCCTCTGGCGACATCATTGCGGAGATTGAAACCGACAAGGCGACCATGGAAGTGGAGACGGTGGACGAAGGCACCGTTGGAAAGATCCTCATCGCTGAAGGCTCAGAAGGGGTGAAGGTGAACACACCGATCGCCATCGTTCTGGCCGAGGGGGAGGACGCATCGGCTGCCGAAGCGGCCTCTGCGGCCCCGCCACCGCCCGCCGCTCCGGCGGCAGAAGCGGCTCCTGAACCGGCACCTGCGGCGCCCGCGGCTGCCGCACCCCAACCGGTGGAGGTTTCCGTTCCGGCTGATCCCGACATCCCGGCGGGCACCGAAATGGTCTCCATGACCGTACGCGAAGCGTTGCGCGATGCCATGGCCGAAGAAATGCGGACCGATGATGCGGTCTTCGTCATGGGCGAAGAGGTGGCTGAATACCAGGGGGCTTACAAGGTCACCCAAGGGCTTTTGGATGAGTTCGGCGACCGGCGGGTGATCGATACCCCCATCACCGAGCATGGCTTTACCGGCATTGCCGTTGGCGCAGGGTTTGGCGGTTTGAAACCGGTTCTGGAATTCATGACCTTCAACTTTGCCATGCAGGCCATCGACCACATCATCAATTCCGCCGCCAAGACCCTCTATATGTCCGGCGGTCAGATGGGGTGTCCCATTGTCTTCCGCGGGCCCAACGGGGCGGCGGCGCGCGTGGGGGCTCAGCATTCCCAGGACTATTCGGCCTGGTACAGCTCGGTGCCCGGCCTCAAGGTGGTTTCCCCGTACACGGCCGCTGATGCCAAGGGTCTCCTGAAGGCGGCAATCCGCGATCCGAACCCGGTGATCTTCCTGGAAAACGAGATCCTCTATGGCCGCTCGTTCGATGTGCCCAAGCTGGACGATTGGGTGGTGCCCATCGGCAAGGCGCGCATTGCCCAGGAGGGAACGGACGTCACCATCGTCTCTTTCTCCATCGGCATGACCTATGCGCTGGAAGCTGCCGAGAAGCTGGCCGCAGAGGGGATTTCCGCTGAGGTTATCGATCTTAGGACATTGCGCCCCATGGATATGGCGACGATTATCGCCTCGGTGAAGAAGACCAACCGCCTGGTCACCGTCGAAGAAGGCTGGCCGACCTGCGGGATTGGCGCGGAGATTGCCGCGCACGTGTCTTCTGAGGCCTTTGACTGGCTGGATGCCCCCGTCACCCGGGTGGCCGGAAAGGATGTGCCCATGCCTTATGCGGCAAATCTTGAGAAGCTTGCGCTGCCTCACGTGGATGAGGTGGTCGCTGCGGCAAAACAAGTTCTCTACATCTGAGCTGGCGAGGTCTGACGAAATGCCCATCAACATCACAATGCCCGCGCTCTCGCCCACCATGGAAGAGGGCAAGCTTGCCAAATGGCTGGTCAAGGAAGGCGATACCGTCTCATCTGGAGATCTGCTGGCGGAAATTGAAACCGACAAAGCCACCATGGAAGTGGAAGCCGTGGACGAAGGCACCGTTGGCAAGATCCTGATCGCCGAAGGCACAGATGCGGTCAAGGTCAACGAGGTGATCGCCGTGCTCCTGGAGGAGGGCGAGGACGCCTCGGCCATTTCCGCAGCTCCCGCTGCGGCGCCGGCTGCTGCGGCGCCCGCACCGGCCGCACCTGAAGCACCAGCACCTGCTGCAGCTTCGGCACCTGCTGCTGCACCGGCGCCCGCTCCGGCTCCCGCCGGTGCCTCCGGCTCGCGGATCATGGCCTCTCCATTGGCCAAGCGGATCGCCGGCATGGAAGGGATCGATCTGAGCGCCGTCGTTGGCTCTGGCCCTCATGGCCGCATCGTAAAACGCGATGTGGACGCAGCCATCGCCTCAGGCGGCGCCGCACAGCCCGCGGCAGCAGCTCCTGCTCCTGCCGCCAAGCCTGCCATGGCGCAGGGCATGGCCGATGAGGTCATCGAGCGCATGTATGCTGAAGGGTCCTATGAGGTGGTGCCTCATGACGGCATGCGCAAAATCATCGCTGAGCGGCTGACAGAGGCCAAGCAAACCATCCCGCACTTCTATCAGACCATTGATGTCGAGCTGAATACGCTGCTGGCGTTGCGCGCGGAAATCAACGGCAAGGCGACAGCCGGCCCGGACGGCAAGCCGAGCTACAAGGTTTCGGTGAACGACTTCATCATCAAGGCCATGGGCGTGGCGCTGCAACAGGTGCCGGATGCCAATGTCACCTGGACGGACGGCGGTATGCTCCACCACAAGGTTTCCGACGTGGGCGTTGCCGTGGCCATCCCGGGCGGCCTGCTGACCCCTGTGGTGCGCAATGTGGAGGCCAAAGGTTTGGCGAAGATTTCCAACGAAATGAAGGATTTTGCCGGCCGGGCCCGGGAACGCAAGTTGATGCCCGAGGAGTATCAGGGCGGCACCACCGCGGTGTCCAACCTGGGGATGTTCGGCATCAAAGACTTCTCTGCCGTGATCAATCCTCCCCATGCCACCATCCTGGCGGTGGGTGCCGGCGAGCGGCGCCCGGTTATTTCAGGCGACGAAATCAAAATTGCCACTATAATGTCCATCACGCTGTCGACGGATCACCGGGCCGTGGATGGTGCGCTTGGCGCACAGTTCTTAACAGCAATTAAGAACAATCTCGAACACCCGGCGATGATGCTGGTATAAGCATTGCGATTGATCCCGTTGAGGTCCGGCGTTATGTGGACGGCGCGCAGTGAGTGAGAGTTTGGGGATGAGCAGGTCAACAAACCTGATTATCTGGCTGATTGGTCTATTGGGATGTGCCATCCCGATCGTGATCATCTTTGTCTCCAACATGGTGCCCGATGCGGGCGGCGTGAGCGGGGTCACGATGATGGATGTGGCCCGGCAATCCTACGCAAACGTGCTGTTTTTGGTGATCGCCGTCAGCGGCATTGCCATTGCCGAAGCCATTATCCTCTTTTTCAAGATGGTGGAAGTGGGCGAGCAGAAGGCCACGCCCGCCCTTTGGCTGCTCACCATGGTGCTGCTCATCGTGTTTTCGTCCATCTCCTATGCACGGGTCCTGGGCGGTGAATTCAACCCGGACAGCGTCTCTGACCAGCAGCTTACCTTGGCGCTCATCGGGGCGTTTGTGGCCATTGTCGCCGCCTTGTCGCTCAGGGTGTCCATGATCAGGCTGGAGGGCATCGCCCGTCAGCACATTCACGACAATGCGGTGATGTCCACGTTGGAAGAGATGCGCGACAGCGATGACCACCTGGATCTCTACGATTTTGATCCCTTCCCGGGCACCACGCCGCTCAAGCCCCAAGAGGCGGCAACCGACACCCGGATACCTGAACCTCCGAAACGCAGCGAGCCATCGCCTGAGCCGGCTGTGGTGCCGGCGCCGGTTCCAACGCCCGTTGCGCCTGCCGCGGCGGTTGAGCCTGAACAGAGCGACACCAAGTCAAGTCTCCTTGCGCCCTTCATGAAAGCCGCCGAACCGGAAACGCCGCAGGCGGTGGCCCCAGAGCCGGTGGCCGTCGAACCTGAGCCTAGCGCGCCGAAGGAAGAGCCTCCGCGCATGCCGGAAACGCCGCCGAGCACTGTGGCCATGCCTGAAAAGACCGAACCGGTGGCAGAAGAAAAGCCTGCCAAGGTCTCCGAGCCTGAGCCAACGCCCGACACAAGGCCGGTTCCGGTCGCCGGCAGCAAAGTCAAACGCGCCCGTGCACGGGCCAGAGCCAAGGGGCGGTAAGGGCGCCATCCAGGATTGGCGATGTAAGGGCGCGCCAAAGCGTATTGGCGCTGGAGCGCGCTGAAAGATGAGTTTAACGAGAGGTGGCAAGTGGCAATGTCCGATAACAAGTATGATGTTCTGATCATTGGAGCCGGCCCGGGCGGCTATGTGACGGCGATCCGCGCCGCCCAGCTTGGGTTCAAGGTGGCGGTGGTTGAGGAAAAGCACCTCGGCGGCATCTGCCTCAACTGGGGCTGCATCCCCACCAAGGCGCTGCTGCGCAGTTCTGAGATCTATCACTATATTGAAAACGCCTCGGCCTATGGGCTTGGCGCTGAAAAGCCGAGTTATGATCTGAAGGCCGTGGTGAAGCGCTCGCGGGATGTGTCCAAGCGGCTCAACTCCGGCGTTGGCCATCTGCTCAAGAAGAACAAGGTCACCGTCATTGACGGGCGCGCCACGCTCACGGCCAAGAACACGGCTGCTGTCACCAAGGATGGCAAGCCGGTGGGCACCTATCAGGCGGATCACATCATCATCGCCACCGGTGCGCGCCCCAGAGCGCTGCCCGGCATGGAGCCTGACGGCAAGCTGATCTGGACGTACTTTGAAGCCATGGTGCCTGAAACCATGCCAAAGTCCCTATTGGTGGTGGGGTCTGGGGCCATCGGCATTGAGTTTGCCTCCTTCTACGCCACCATGGGCGTGGACGTGACCGTCGTGGAGATTGTCGACCGCATCCTGCCCGTGGAAGACAAGGAGATCGCCAAGATCGCCCAAAAGCAGTTGGAGCGGGCAGGGCTCAAGTTCATCACCGGAGCCAAGGTCAGCGGCGTCAAAAAGGCCGCCAACGCGGTGACAGCCACGATTGAGGACGCCAAGGGCGCCAAGACCGAAATGACTGTGGACCGCATGATCTCCGCGGTTGGCGTGGTGGGCAATATTGAAGATCTGGGCCTTGAGGCGCTTGGTGTTAAGACCGACCGGGGCTGCGTGGTCATCGATGAGTATGGCCGCACCAACGTTCCAGGTCTCTATGCCATTGGCGATGTTGCCGGCCCGCCCATGCTGGCCCACAAGGCCGAACATGAGGGCGTTGTGTGCATAGAGAAGATTGCCGGCGTTAAAGATGTGCACCCATTGAACAAGGGCGCTATCCCGGGCTGTACCTATTGCCATCCCCAGGTGGCTTCAGTGGGGCTCACCGAGGAAGCGGCCAAGGAGGCGGGACGTGAGGTCAAGATCGGCCGGTTCCCCTTTGTCGGCAACGGCAAGGCCATTGCCCTGGGCGAAGACCAGGGCCTGGTGAAGACCATCTTCGATGCCAAAACCGGCCAATTGCTGGGCGCTCACATGGTTGGTGCCGAAGTCACCGAGCTGATCCAGGGCTATGTGGTGGCGATGACGCTGGAGACAACCGAGGCAGAACTCATGCACACTGTCTTCCCACATCCCACATTGTCTGAAATGATGCACGAAAGCGTGCTTGATGCGTATGGCCGGGTCATCCATATGTAGTGGTAGGGCGCGGCTGATCGCCTGAACTTTTGAAAACGCGCAGATTGTCGCGCAACTTGGTTACCGCTAAAACAGGCGGATCGATGCAACATTTGTGAGCTTGTTCGCTATGCAAGGTATTGGGATACTACTAACAATTGTGATCGGCGGTTTGGCAGGTTGGATCGCTGAAAAACTAACCAAGAGCGACCATGGGTTGCTGACCAACATTGGACTCGGCATTGCAGGTGCTTTTTCTGTCAGTGCGTTGGCGGGTTTTTTGGGGATTCCCTTACAGTTTGCGGGATGGTTTTGGGGAAATCTGATTACAGCAGTAATTGGAGCAGTTTTGCTGATTTGGCTATACCGCACCATAAAGAGCAAAAACGGGTAAGTCGCCGGAGGACTAGACTCTAATGGTTACGGTTCTTGATACGGTCTCTAAGGAGCGTCCCCGCCATCCGGAGAAGGCCAAGCGGCCCGACACCCCTGTGCTGCGCAAGCCGGACTGGATCCGCGTGAAGGCCCCGGGCTCTCCGCTCTACAAAGAGACCCGCGAGATCATCAAGACCAACAATCTGGTGACGGTGTGCGAAGAAGCCGGCTGCCCCAATATCGGGGAGTGCTGGGAGAAAAAGCACGCCACCATGATGATCATGGGCGACACCTGCACGCGCGCCTGCGCCTTCTGCAACGTGCGCACAGGACTGCCGGGCCCGCTTGACCCGTCTGAGCCTCAGAGCGTGGCGGAGGCCGTGGCAAAGCTGGGCCTCAACCACATCGTCATCACCTCGGTGGACCGGGACGATCTTGCCGATGGCGGCGCACAACACTTCGCGGATGTGATCAACGCCATCCGGGCATCCTCGCCAGGCACCACCATTGAAGTGCTGACCCCTGATTTCCTCCGCAAGGACGGGGCTCTGGAGATCGTTGTTGAGGCTGGTCCCGATGTGTTCAACCACAATCTGGAGACCGTGCCGTCGCTGTATCTTAACGTGCGCCCCGGCGCGCGCTATTTCCACTCTCTGCGTCTGTTGCAGAGGGTCAAGGAGCTGGACCCGAAGTCCTTCACCAAGTCGGGCATTATGGTCGGCCTCGGCGAAAGCCGCGAAGAGGTGCTGCAGGTGATGGACGATATGCGCGTCGCCGATGTGGACTTCATCACCATCGGCCAATACCTGCAGCCCACCCGCAAACACCATCCCATTGACCGCTTCTTGACCCCGGAAGAGTTTTCCGGCCTTGAGACGGTGGCCTATGCCAAGGGCTTCCTGATGGTCTCAGCCAGCCCGCTCACCCGTTCATCACACCATGCGGGCGAGGATTTCGCCAAGATGAAAGCAGCCCGGGACGCGGCGGCATAAGCGGTGACGACACAATGAAAGAATTCTCCGAAAGCCGCGTCATGCCCTACACGGCCAAGCAGCTTTACGACTTGGCCATCGACATTGAGCGCTATCCGGAATTTGTGCCTTTGTGCAAACGGGCATCGCTCAGCGACCCTGTCCCCTTGCCCAGCGGGGCCATGGAGTACCAGTCGGTTCTGGTGTTCCGCTACCGCAAGTTCGGCATCTCCGAGGAGTTTGAGAGCACCGTCACGGCCGACCCGGCCCACAAGACCATCATCTCGGTCTCAGACGGCCCGCCCTTCACCAGTTTCCACGCCAAATGGAGCTTCATCGATCAAGGCCGCGGCAAGGCGGAGGCGCGCATCGATGTGGCCTATGAGTTCCGCTCAAAGGCGTTGGCCTTGTTCATCGACCGGGCGGCGGGCGTGGCCATCCAAAAGCTGATCAGCGCCTGGCAGGACCGCGCCCTGGAGATATACGGCGCTCCGGACGGGGTGGCGGCCTGAGCGTGTCGGCTTGGAGCCATCGGTCCGCGTGTTACCACTCACAGGTCAAAGACGGTTACCCAATCGGCTTCAACTTGTCGGTAATTGCCTCGCTTGATGAGATGGTTGATCACGGCGCGCATGTGCTTGGCACCGAACATCACGCCGATGACTTTGTTCGCGTTAGACGCCTTGACCCGCTCCTGCTCCAGTACGCGCAGCAAGTGTCGGTCTCGCCAGTGAAGCAACACTCCCAACACTTCACGCTCGTCGTCGCTGGCAAGAACGTCCCGGCGGGACGGCTTAAGGTTCATGCTTTGACCTTTGGCCAGAAACTGCCGCGTCCCGAAATACCTCATGTAAAGGCCATAGAAGGGCGCAATCAGGGGCAAGCCAAACCGCCACCACGTGCGCATCCCATGCCATCTTCCTTCAAACTCTCGTGCCGCAACGTCGGCATGAATAAGACGATCTTTCACATGCGATAGGTCCATAGATCTCTGCTGAACCAGGCCCAATCGTGGACTGTTTGAAAAGTACCTGTAGGAACTCGTGATGAGTGAACCCGTTGGAGAGTTCACACCTTCGCAAAGAATGAGATCGCATTGCTTGAGACGGCTTGAGATGTCTTTGTAGAAATCCGGATCAGCCACATGGAGCATTGGAAACAACAGAAACGCCGGCTCGGGCGACTGGGATTCAAACCGTTTCACCGATGACCTAACGCCAAAACTTGAAGCCTCGATAATTTGCATAAGGACTACTAGTCCAGAACCCAGTGAGGACGCCAATTAGAAATTGGAGGTCACGGTGCGCGGCACTTTTCGGGGCCACTGCGGACCGGCAATCGCGCGGCATCTGTGGGCTTTGCAGGACACTCGGTAAAATTTGAGCGAAATTTGAGCGGAATTTGAGTGGTTTCGGTACGCCCTGTTTAAGCGTAAAGCTATGAAGTCTATAGGGTTTAAGGAACCT
The DNA here is from genome assembly GCA_028285595.1 of Hyphomicrobiales bacterium. GTDB lineage: Bacteria > Pseudomonadota > Alphaproteobacteria > Rhizobiales > CAJQND01 > JAAEUE01. The sequence continues at coordinate 7,886 of JANQOW010000168.1, read as the reverse complement.
CACATGTGCCGCTGCTAGGGTGCTGACTACAAAAACAGGGTAGGCGAGATGCACCAACAAGAACTGATTGCAGACATCATGTCTGAGGCGGAGATTGACCCCACCGCGCTGTGGGAGAAGTCGGAACGCAAACTTATCGAGCTCATGCTGGAATTGGCGGAAGATCTGTTGGACGATGATCAGGAAGCTGCCGCCGTGATCGCAGCGATCGAGAACCAACAGTCACATCCCCACAAGCAGAGCTTTATCGAGCTCAACTACCCGGTTGTTAAGGCGTGGTGCACCGTTAAGGCGGCTGTGGTCGGCGGGCGCACGCACTCCCAGCTCTGCCACTAGCTTGACCTCAGCTGATTTTGGAGCCGGCAGGCTCCTCAGTCGATGAATTCCAAGCCGATCTCTTCCAGCTTCTTCCAGGCCACCTGGCACTGGCGCTTGGTCTTGCCGTCCAGGATCTGAAGCATGGGGTGCTCAGGGATCCCCATGGAATTCTCCACGCGGATCTTGCAGCCTTTTGATGAGATCTCGCGGATCTGACAGTCCACAACCGAGTTCGAATTGTTGTAGATCAGCTTGCCGCTCTTCAAAACGCGGGTGGGAACATCCGGCTCGTCCGCCGCATGAACTGCTGCGGGCTCCGGATTTGGCGCTTGGGGGGTCTCCGGCAGCGAAAACTGCAGGGCGTCCAGAAGCGCCCGCGGCTCAAGCTGCAGCAAGATGACATGAAGCTGGTCGCGGGTGAGCGAGCGCAGCGTGTCGCAGATCATCGCCAGATCCGGTTTAGACGGGCTCTGCATTGCGGCCGAGGCGGTTTGCGTGATCTGCGGGCTGGCGGCTCCAGCCTCGTTTTGCGTCTCAACGGTGTCCATGGGTGCGCCAGCTCAATCGTTAAAATTTTAATGAGAGTGCTAGGAACTGATTAAGAAAGCGCAAATGGTGAGCCGCCTGCGGCCCCTCAGGCCAGCATCGGCCGGGCGCTGAGCGATTTGATCATGTCAAAGCCGTTCAGCACCGTGGCCTGGCGGATCGCCGCCCGCCCATCATCGGCAAACAGGCAGCGTTCGTGCAGGGTAGGGCCGTCGGCCCGTGCGGCGGCCATATGGACCAGTCCTACGGGCTTTTCCTCAGACCCGCCGCCAGGCCCGGCCACGCCGGTGCAACTGATGGCGATGGTGGCCTCTGAGCGCTCCAGCGCGCCCTCCGCCATGGCTCTCGCCACGCGTTCCGATACCGCGCCGTCGCTTTCGATCATCTCGGGCGGAACGCCCAAAAGCTGGCTCTTGGCCGCGTTGGAATAGGTCACAAACCCCCGATCCACCACATCCGATGAGCCGGCGATCTCGGTGAGAACGGCCGCGATCAGCCCGCCGGTGCACGATTCAGCGGTTGCCAGCGTCCAGCGGTTCTCCCGGCAGAGGTCCAACACATCCTTCGCCGCCATCACCACCTCGCGCGAGAACAGATGATCGCTCATTCCGGCAGCCTCACCGTTGCGCTGGCCAGAGCCGCGATGCCTTCACGCCGTCCCGTGAACCCCAGCTCCTCACTGGTGGTTGCCTTCACGCTGATGCGGCCCACATCAATGCCGATGATGCCCGCCAGCGCTTCGCGCATGGCGTCCACATGGGGCCGCATCTTCGGCTCTTCGCAGATCAAGGTCACGTCCCCATGGGCGATCCTGCCGCCGCGGTCCGTTACCATGTCAGCAGCGGCTTTCAGGAAGATGTGAGAGGCCGCACCCTTCCACTGCGGGTCGCTGGGCGGGAAGTGCTTGCCGATATCGCCTTCGGCCAGGGCACCCAGAATGGCATCGGTGAGGGCATGCATACCCACATCTGCGTCCGAATGGCCTTTGAGCTTTTTGGAGTGCGCGATCTCAACCCCGCACAGGATCACCGCGTCGCCCTCTTCGAACGCGTGCACGTCATAGCCTTGGCCCACGCGGATATCGGTCAGTGGGGAGGAGGGGCTTGCGGTCATTCGGGCTCTGGCCTCTTCAATGTCGTTCTCGGTTGTCAGTTTCCGGTTCTCCACGGCGCCGTCAACCATGGTGATCGTGAGACCGGCCCACTCGCCGATGGACGCATCGTCTGTGAACTCGTGATCCGCCTCCGCTGCCGCGGCCTCGTGGGCCTTGCAGATCTCCGCATAACGGAAGCCTTGCGGCGTCTGGGCGGCGCGCAAGGTGGCCCGGTCGAGCGTCTCGGCCACCCGCGGTCCGTCCGCCCGCTTGATTGTGTCCACCACCGGCAAGACCGGCAGGGCCCCATCGGCCTCCTCCAGCGCCGCAAGCGTGTCAGAGATGATGCGCTCGGAAACGAAAGGCCTGGCCGCATCGTGGATCAGCACCCGGTCCGGTCCAAGGGCGTTCAGCGCTTTGAGGCCAGCCATGACTGAAGCCTGACGGGTGCTCCCGCCGGTCACCGGCGCAAGACACGCAATGTCCGCGCAGGTCTCCGCAAAGAGGGCCTCATGACCCGTGCCGATCACCGGCTGCACCACATCCACCTGCGGATGGCCCGCAAACGCTGCCAGCGTGTGGGCCATCACCGCGCGCTCACCCACACGCTGATATTGCTTGGGACGCTCGCCGCCGGCTCTCAGGCCGGATCCGCCCGCTACGATGATCGCGGCTGTCGTCATGCCGAATTACACCTGATTCAAAGTCTGAAGCTTTAGGCCTAAGTCCAACCGTTCTCGCCCAAAAGCTCTTGCGGCTGGAAGCGTTTCTTGTAGTCCATCTTCTCAGATCCGCGGACCCAATAGCCCAGGTACAAATAGGGCAGGCCGCGCTTGCGGGTGCGTTCGATATGGTCGAGCACCATATAGGTCCCAAGGCTCCGGTCCGCCTCGCGCGGGTTGAAGAAGCTGTAGATCATGGAAAGCCCGTCGCTCAACACATCGCACAAAGCGGCCGCAATCAGCTCGCCCTCGCGCGAATCAGGGCCGGCCAATGTGGGCTCGGGCCGCTTGCGGTACTCGACAATCCGGGTTTCCACGAAACTGTCTTCCACCATGGAGGCAAAGTCCAAGACCGTCATATCGGCCATCCCGCCTTCAGCGTGGCGTTGGTCGATATAGTCGCGAAACAGCGAATAGAGCTCCGGATTTGCCTTGGCCGGTTTGATCTTGCTGGTGATGTCCTTGTTCTTGGCGAGGATGCGCTTGAACGAGCGGCCGGGCGTGAATTGGTCCACCAAAACCCTCACCGAAACACAGGCATTGCAGGTCTCACAGGCCGGCTTATAGGCAATGTTCTGGCTGCGCCGGAAGCCGCCATGGGTCAGCTGGTCGTTTAGAAAGTTGGCATCGTTGCCGATCAAGTGCGTGAATATCTTGCGCTCGTGCTGGCCCGGCAGATAGGGGCAGGGGCCCGGAGGCGTCAGATAAAACTGCGGAAGATGACGCTGCTCAATGCTCAATTCACTTGTCTCCGTTGTGGAAGAGGTCGATCAGGTGAGGCCATAACATATCCGCTCACCGGTTCGATCTAAAGCCCATAATACCATGGCGCAAAAATCGAATAGCATATCCACAACAGAACAATAAGAGGCGCGCCGGTGCGCGTGTAGTCCAGGTACTTGTAGCGCCCGGGGCCCATCACCAGAAGATTGGTCTGATAGCCCATGGGCGTGGCAAACGAGCAGTTGGCCGCAAAGATGACGGCAAAGATAAACGGCTTGGCATCCACCCCCAGTTCAAGCGCCGTGCTGGCCGCGATGGGGGTGAAGAGTAGGGCGGTGGCGTTGTTGGAGAGGAAGTTGGTCATCACCGCGATCAACAAGAAGAGGGCCGACAGAACAAGGCCGGGATGACTGCCCCCCACGGCGCCGATCACCGCGTGCGCGATCATCTGGCCCGTGCCGGTCTTCTCCAGCGCCAGGGCCATGGCAATGGCAGCCCCGATGAGCAGGAAGATGCGCCGGTCCACAGCGCGGGCCGCCTGGCGCATATTGAGGCAGCCGGCCGGGATCATGGCCGCTGCCCCCGCCAGCGCGGCGATCACAATCGGCATAAGCCCGGTGGCCGCCAGAAGAACCGTGGCGGCAAAGATCACCCGGGCCCGGTTCGCGAGATTGATATCCGGCAACTCATGAGCCGACCACTCCAGGAGCAACAGATCCCGGTTGGTGCGCAGTTGGCGGATCCGGCTGCGCGGGCCCAGCAGCAACACACTGTCGCCCGGCTCAAGCCGGATGTTCTCCAGGCGTCCGCGCATCATGCGCGAGCGCCTCTGAATGCCGAGCACCAGGCACCCGGTGTCTGTGCGCAGCCCGCTCTGGCCAATGCGCCGGCCGATCAGATTGGAGCTGGGCGCAATCACCGTTTCGCACAAGGTGAGCTCGGCTCCCGATGCATCCAGCACTTGCGAGGTGTCTTCATCGGAGGCGGGCAGATCTGTGGTCAGGAGCCCTTCGCCGGACAGCAGCACGTCCGTCAGCGCCTGGCGGGTGGCGGCCACAATCACATAGTCCCCGGGGCGAAGGCGCACATCCTCAAAGGGCGGCAAGATGGCCATATCCCCGCGTTGCACCAGCCGCACGGTCATGTTCTTCAGGGCCGGAAAAAGCCCGGCAATCGGTTCCGCGCCATTCAGGGGATGGTCTGGGGTAATGGAGATCTGCGCGATGAACTGCTTGCCGGACACGCCGGTGGCCTCGCTTGCGAGCGGTTCGCGTTCCGGCAGAAGCCGGGGCACGCAGAGGCCCACATAGACCGCCCCGACGAGCGCCAGCAAGAGCCCGGGCACCGCAAAGTCGAAAAACCCGAGCTCCATCAGACCCACCTGGCTCACCATGCCGGAAACCAACAGGTTGGTGGACGAGCCGATGACCGTGGTCATGCCGCCGAGGATGGAAATGAAGCTGAGCGGGATCAGAAGCTTGGCCGGGCTCACATTGAGCCGCGCCGCCAGGGCGCTGAGCACCGGGATGAACATCACCACCACGGGCGTATTGTTCAGAAAGGCCGACAGAATGCCGGCCCCCACCAGGGTGGCAGACAGGGTGAGCAGGGGATGCCGCCGGCCCGCGAAGGCCAACTGCCGGGTGGGCCGTTCCAAAGCGGCTGTGTGGTAGAGCCCTTGGCCGATCACCAGAAGGGCAATAATGGTCACCAGCGCCGGGTTGGCAAAGCCCGCCAGGAGGGCCGCGGCGGCCAGCACGTTGGCCCCGGTTTCGCCCACCAGGGGGTGGAACTCAAAGAACACCAGAAGCGCCACGATCACCAGGACGCTGGTCAGTTCCATGGAGATGCGCTCGGACACATAGGACACCACCGCCAAACCGATGATGGCGAAGGTGAACCAGATCTGGAGTGTGTCCGCCGCGAACATATCCCCTCGATTCAGTGCGTTGGCGGGTAGTATAGACTCATTTTATGAACTTGGCCGCTTGGTGTTTGGTGTGGCCTGTCCGCCAGGCGAATCGAGCACCCTGACGCGAAAGCCGGCATCTTCCAGCTTCTCCGCCAGCATGCTCAAATGATCAGGCCCGCGCGTCTCCACCATGAAGTCAAGCTCGGCCCCTTTCGCAGACACGTCCAAAAACATGCGAGAATGGGCCACCTCCAATATGTTTGCCCCCGTCTCGCCGATAATAGTGGCAATGGCGGCGAGCACGCCGGGGCGGTCGTCGATGGTCACCCGGATGTTGACAATGCGCTGATCGCGCTCCAGTTCGCGGTAGATCACCGAGGCCATGATGCGCGGATCAATGTTGCCCCCGCACAGGATAAGGCCCACCTTGCGCCCGGCAAAATGGTCCCGATCGGCCATCACCGCGGCAAGCGGAGAGGCGCCGGCCCCCTCCGCGCTGGTCTTCTGGTGGCTGAAATAGGCGTTCACCGCCCCCTCGATCTGCGCTTCGCTGACGAGCCGGATGTCATCAGCCAGCTCTTTGATGATGGCGGAGGTCTTCACGCCGGCCGATTTCACGGCAATCCCGTCGGCCAAAGTGGTGCCGCCGCATTTCATCTCCTTGCCCCGCACCAGATTGTACATGGAGGGATAAAGTTCCGCCTCCACGCCGATCAGCTCAATGTTCGGGTTGACCGAGCGCGAGGAGATCGCATTGCCGGCCAGAATGCCGCCGCCGCCAATCGGGATCACCAGCGCCTCCAGATCCGGCGCCTCCTCCAGCATTTCAAGCGCAATCGTTCCCTGGCCGGCGATCACATCCTCATCGTCATAGGGGTGGACCAGGGTAAGGCCGCGGGTTTCGATCACCTCTTCCACCGTGCTGCGGGCATCATCCAGGGTCTCGCCCGACAGCACCACCTCGGCGCCATGGGCCTGGGTGCGCTCCACCTTCGTGAAGGGGGTGAACTGCGGCATGACGATGGTTGCCGGAATGCCGAGGCGCTTTGCGTGGTAGGCCACGGCCTGGGCATGGTTGCCCGCGGACATGGCAATGACGCCTTTCTGCTTCTGGCTATCGGTCAGCTTGGAGAGACGGATGAAGGCGCCGCGGTCCTTGAAGGAGTTTGTCACCTGCATGTTCTCATATTTCACCCAGATTTCCGCGCCGGTGAGCTCGGACAGTTTGGGGGCATGCAACATGGGCGTGCGCACCACTTGGCCCTTCAGAGCCTCGCGCGCGGTGTGGATATGATCAATGGTCACCGTCATGACAGGGGTTTCCCGCAGTATGAATTGTCTTCGACGCGCTTTTCTAATACCACTCTTCGGCGCATCTGGGATCAATCCGGCATTCCGCCACGGCTGAACGACAAATTTGTCTGTTGGCGGAACGATCGTCACGAACAGGAAGGTTATCGAAATGGGTGAGAAACTGGCTTGGATCGGCTTGGGCGTCATGGGATATCCCATGGCGGGGTATTTGCAGAAGGCCGGCCACGATGTGACGGTCTATAACCGTACGGCCGCCAAGGCGGAAAAGTGGGTGAGCGAGTATGGCGGCAGTTCCGCGCCCACGCCCAAGGAGGCGGCGGAAGGCGCCTCGGTGGTGTTGGCCTGTGTGGGCAACGATGATGACTTGCGCGCCGTTGTGGTGGGCGATGACGGCGCCTTCAACGGCATGAGCTCCGGCACCTTGTTTGTGGACCACACAACCGCGTCGGCCGATGTGGCGCGCGAGCTTTATGCGGCCGGCAAGGCGCGCGGTATCGGCTTTGTGGATGCCCCTGTGTCCGGCGGGCAGGCCGGCGCGGAAAACGGGGTTTTGACCGTGATGTGCGGCGGCGACAGGGAAGACTATGACCGCGCGGTGCCGCTCATTGAGTGCTATTCCAAGATGCGCGCCCTGTTGGGCGAGAGCGGCGCGGGCCAGCTCACCAAGTGCGTCAACCAGATTTGCATCGCCGGCCTGGTGCAGGGCCTGGCGGAAGGCATTCACTTCGGCAAGAAGGCCGGCCTTGATATTGAGGCGGTGATTGAGGTGATCTCCAAGGGCGCCGCCCAAAGCTGGCAGATGGAGAACCGCTATAAGACCATGGATGCGGGCGAATATGATCACGGCTTTGCGGTGGACTGGATGCGCAAGGATCTGGACATCTGCCTCAGCCACGCCCGCACAACCGGGGCGCATCTGCCGGTGGCCGCTTTGGTGGATCAGTTCTACAGCCAGGTTCAGAAGATGGGCGGAAACCGCTGGGACACCTCTTCGCTGCTGGCACTGCTTGAACGCGAGTAGGAGATGGCGCGGGGGAGTGGATGCGCCGCTCTCCGTTCGTCGTCTCCGCCCGCATTCCGTCATCCCCGCTCTCTTCCGTCTTCCCCGCTTTCTTCCGTCTTCCCTGCTCTCTTCAGTCTTCCCCGCGAACGCGGGGATCCAGGGCGGTTGGCTTTGAGCTCTGCGGCTCCTGGGTCCCGGATATTTTGCTGGCGCAAAATTCCGGGATGACGGGGGGGAGGGAAGCGCGAAATTCCG
>JANQOW010000138.1 GCA_028285595.1 Hyphomicrobiales bacterium | reverse complement strand
CTTGCGGCAGCACGGCGCTTATCGGGCAGACACAACCGAAGAGATGATCGAATGCGCCTATGCGTGCCAGCCGGGCGCATTTCCGGCGGGCGGCAGGCTGGCGCTCGTCTCAATCTCCGGCGGGGCGGGCGTGCAGATGGCGGACCGGTGCGAAGCAGAGGGGCTCCATGTGCCGGAGTACCCGGAAAAACTCCAGGCGGAACTCAAGGACATGCTGCCTCTGGCCGCCACAACCAACCCGGTCGATATGACCGGGGTGGTGGTGGAAAAATGGGAGCTCATGATCAAGACCTTTCAAATGGTCTCCGAGCAAGCGGACTGTGACGCCATCGCTGCCTTCCTGACGCCCATTGCAGCGCGCCAGGAGGTCATGGACGGCCTCACCAATTGGGCCTCAAGCTTGGAGGGGCGCTGGCCCATCAGCTTGTGTGCGCCTGTGTCCAGGGAGGTCCGCAGGCCTTATGAGCAGGCGGGCATTTCGGTTTACGACACGCCCGATGAAGCCGTGCGCGCCTGTGCGATCCTGCGCCGCTTCGCCGATCTTTTCGCCGGGGCCGGCGGCAGCGGTCCGCCGGCGCCGCCGGAAGGGGCTGAGCCTGTGGGCGCAGATCTGCTGAATGAGGCCGATGCCAAAGCGCTTCTGCGCAGTTGGGGCATTGATACGGTGGCCGAAACCCTGGCGGTGACGGTAGACGAGGCCGTGGCTGCCGCGGGCGCCATAGGCGGTCCGGTGGCCATGAAAATCGCTTCAGCAGAGATTGCCCACAAGACCGAGATTGGCGGTGTCCTCTTGGGTGTGAACGGCATGGACGATGTGCGCATCGGCTTTGAGACGCTTATGGAGCGTGCCCGCGCTGCACGGCCGGATGCGACGATTGACGGCATCGTCGTCTCCGAGATGGCAGGCGAGGGGGTTGAGACGGTCATTGGCGTTCAAATCGATCCGACCTTCGGGCCCATGGTCATGTTTGGACTGGGCGGCGTGTTCGTTGAAGTGCTTAAGGATGTGAGCTTCCGACTGGCCCCGTTCGGCATGGAAGAAGCCAGGGCTATGATCGCCGAAACCAAAGGCGCCAAGCTGCTTGAGGGGGTGCGGGGCAGCGGGCCGGTGGACAGCGAAGCGCTGGCAGAGGCGTTGACGCGCATTTCCGTGTTCGCGGCGGCGAATGCGGACAAACTCGATACGGTGGATCTGAATCCCGTTCTCGTGCGCGAGGACGGCGCACTGGCGCTCGACGCCCTCATCATCCCGAAGAGCCTCGACACATGAGCATCGATCTGAAATCTCGTGCCGTCTATCCAGCCTGGGCCAATGACATTGTCCGCTACCGGGACCTGGATCCCAACGCGCATGTGAGCCATCTGGCCATAGGAGAATACTTTGAAAACGGCCGCGTTCGGCTGCGTCACCAGCAGTTGGCGCGGTTGGATGATGACATCCTGAAGGGGTTCGTGCTCGCCAAGCTCAGCATTCAGTTCAATTTTGAACTGCACTTTCCGGGTGAGGTGAGCGTAGGAACGGCCGTCTCCAGGCTCGGCAACACGTCCTACACGCTTGTGCAGGGGCTGTTTCAGGAGGATCGCTGCATTGCCAATTCAGAGGTCATCACGGTTTACATGGGCAAGGAAACCGGCCGGCCCACACCTCTGACAGATGAGCTGCGCGCTGCCCTTGAGGAGGTTGCGCTGATTGAGCCTTGAGAGGTTTTGACCCGACCCTGCACACGGCGTAAACTGCCGGTCCAACCTAAAGGAGCGCCCCAGCCCATGTCTGACACTCATGTTCTTGATCCTGATTTCGATATGAGCGATCCCGCCGCGGCGCGCCGGGCCTTCCGCACGGGCGCATTCACCGGCAACACGGCAGGCATTGCGCCGGGCTTTACACAGGGCAACTTAGCGATCCTGCCGGCGGATCTGGCGCTCGACTTCATGCGGTATTGCCAACGCAATCCCAAGCCCTGTCCGCTGATCGGTGTCTCAGAGACCGGCGATCCGTTCCTGCCCGGCCTCGGCCGCGATATTGACATTCGCTGCGACATCCCAAGCTACAACGTCTACCGCAACGGCGAGCTTGACGACACGGTCACCGACATTTCCGATCTCTGGCGGGATGATTTTGTCACCTTCATTCTGGGCTGTTCTTATTCGTTCGAGCAGGCCCTGGTGGATGAGGGCGTGCGCCTGCGCCACTGGGAGGAAGAGCTCACCGTTTCCATGTACCGCACCTCCATCGAGACCGAGGCTGCGGGCCCCTTCAGTGGCGGCACTGTGGTTTCCATGCGGCCTCTCACTGCGCGTAATGCGATCCGCGCCGTCGAGATCACCTCGCGCTTCCCCCACACTCACGGCTCGCCCGTGCACCTTGGCGACCCCTCTCAGATCGGTATCGCCGACATCTCCAAGCCCGACTGGGGCGATGCCCAGCGCATTGAGGATGACGAGATCCCGGTGTTCTGGGCCTGTGGTGTCACACCGCAGAACGCGGTGCGCCAGGCGAAGCCTGAGATCTGCATCACCCATAAGCCTGGGTCCATGCTGGTGACGGATTTGCCAAGCGCGTTCGATTCCCGGCTGGAGGACTAATCGTTCAATCGGACGAAGGCAGCACGGTAAACTCCGCCTATTCTAACAATCGTTGCCCCGACATAATCTCAAAACTGTATTGGCCAATGGTTTTGTCTTCTGTGTCACCATCTCGGATATGCCACCGTATCGGGGAGCTTGTGTACGCAAATCTCTCGTCGAAGATGAAGTTACCTTCCAACGTTCCGGCCTCGCCGGAACCTGAGGGCTTAAAGGTTAGCCTAAGTTTGAGGACGATGCGGTCACCATCAGCAAGTTCAGGGACCATAAACAAGAAGCCATAACCGTTCCCGACTTCAAATCGGATCTGGTTGGTGTGCACGATTATCCAGCGCGAATTACCAGCTTCATAGATTTTGCCACCGTGGCTGTCGGTTCCAATGGACTTGTTGGAAGCCTTCCCTGCGATGGTCATGCGACCACGGCTCAGAACGGGCAGGGTGACCTTGTGGCCAAGCTCTGTTGTTACGAGTTGGCGCTTTTGTTCAGCAGTCTGAGCTGAGACGGAGAGCGCAGTCAGAAAGCAGATGAGGAGAGAGAAACATCGTATTCTAACTCTGCTTCTCAAGGTTACACGTCTCCGCTAATAGAACAATCCCGGCAACCACGTGGCCAGGCCCGGGAAGATCAACAGCAGCGCGATCATCACCAGCATGGCGATCACGAACGGGACCGCCCCGATGCTCACATCGTTGAAGTTCCCGCCGCGCTGGCGGATGCCGTGCACCACATAAAGGTTGATGCCGATCGGCGGGGTGATCAGCGCGGCCTCCATGAGAACAATGATCAAAATGCCGAACCAGATCGGATCAAAGCCCATGTGCATGACGATCGGGAACACAACCGGGATGGTGGTCAGCATCATGGAGAGGGTCTCCATGAACATGCCCAAGATCAGGTAGAAGCCCACGATCACCAACATGGTTTGCATGGGCGTCAGCCCCAGGGCCTCAATGGCTTCCAGAATGGCCTGGGTGATGCCCATGAAGCCCAACACGAAGTTCAGGAACACCGCTGCCAGGATGATCAGCATGATCGTCGCGCTGGAGCGCATGGTGCCTTCAAAGGCCTGCTTCAGCATCTCAATGCTCAGCGCCTTGTTCCAGGCCGCGATACCAAGCGAGAAGACCACGCCAATGGACGCCGCCTCCGTGGGCGTTGCGACGCCGGCATAAATCGAGCCCACCACGGCCAAGAAGAGCAACAGCGGGGGAAGCAGATCAGGCAGAACCTTGATGCGTTGGTCCCAACTGGTTTCCACCTTGTCGCCACCCCAGGCGGGCCTGCGCAGGCAGGCAATTGCGATCATGCTCATGAACAGGAGCGCCAGCAATATCCCCGGAATGATCCCCGCCAGATAAAGCTCCGGCACGGAACTGTCTGTCAAAAGGCCATAGATTATGAGGTTGATCGACGGCGGGATGAGGATCCCCAAAGTGCCGCCGGCAGCGAGTGATCCCAAGAACAGGCTTTCCTGGTAGTTCCGCTTCTCAATCTCCGGATAGGCGACGGTGCCCACTGTCGCCGCCGTGGCGACTGAGGACCCGGATGTGGCGGCGAAAATGGCCGAAGAGCCGATATTGGCGTGCATCAGGCCACCCGGCAGCCAAGAGATCCACTGGATGACGGCGTTATACATCCGAAGCGCAATGCCCGCCCGGAGCATGATTTCCCCCAGCAGGATAAACATGGGGATCGCCACCAGGATGTATTCGATACTCTGTTCCCAAACGAAGTCGCCCAGCATGAGCGAGCGCCGCCCGCGCATAAACACCTCGTCCAGGGAGAGGCTCAAGATACCAAGAACCGCGGCCACTGGCACGGCGGAGACCACAAGACCTAAGAGGACGACAACAATCAGAAGCGGCATGCCGAACCTCCGCTGCGCATATGGGGGCGGAGGCTACACATGGGTTTCCTCGACAATCTCTTCCTGCACCGATTTCACACCGGCAATGCGGTTGATGGTGGCCCAATCGCGTTTCAGCATGCACACCATGCCCCAAGCGGTCAGAAAGCTGAGGGACAAAAGGAAGAAGGCAAGACCTGAGATCCAGAAGATCTGCGGGATCCACAATGGGGTGGCCAGGGTTGTCTGCGCGGTGGAGTTATACTCCCAGTTCTCCGCGAACATGGACCAGGCGTTCCGGGTCAACAGCAAGATGTAGTAGAGCAAAAGCGCCAGCCCCAGCATGTCCAAAAGGGCCCGGGCGCGCAGGCTCAGCAGATTATAGAGCGCGTCAATGCGAATGTTTGCGCGCGAGAACAGACAGAACGAATAGGCCCATGTGGTGCCCGCCGCGAACACATAGCCGGTGATCTCGTCTGATCCGGAAATCGTGATTGCGAACAGTTTGCGGGAAATCACATCCAGGGTCACCATAATGGCCGACAGGAGGAGTGCCGCGCCGCCAACCCAGGTGGCTACGCGCGAGATGCGAAACAGTTCGCCATGGATTTTGTCAAACATAAGAAACGTGCCAAGCCATCGGAGTAGGCTCGGTCGCGCCCGCGAGAGAGACAATTACTCAATACCCAGTCTCCTCGCGGGCGCTCCAAGCATCCGCCCTAACGGATCGTCCTATTCAGACGCTGTCAGTCCGACAACTTTGCCGATGGTGGCGTTCCACTCGTCAGCACATTTCTTGCCGCACCGCTTGGCCCAGCGCTTCAGAACCACGTTCTGAGCGATGTCGGCCAGCATTTTCTGGTCTTCTTCAGACGGTGTGATCGCAACCATACCGCCGGGCTCGCCCTTGTCACAAGGACCTGAAGCGTTGCAGTCCATGCCCTTCTGGTCAAGGCTCTTCTCAAACGCCCAGATTGCGTCTTCCTTCTTCTTGGCTTCCGCCATGATCAGGTCCTGGGTTTCCTTGCTGAAGCCGTTCCAGGTGTCCATGTTGATGGCGGTAAAGGTTGCCGCATAGCCCACGCGAACGCGGATGTTATGGGTCACCACCTGCCACCACTTGGCGTTATAGGCCGGCATGGTGCCGGTGATACCGCAGTCGGCCACGCCCTTTTGCAGGGCCGGAACCACCTCGGCAAAAGCAATGGTCACAGCACTGGCGTTGAGGCCTTCGATGAAGTCACCCAGAGTGCGGCTGTAGGTGCGGATCTTCTTGCCGGACAGATCCTTGAGCGACACGTTGGTGATCGACTTGTCTTTCAGGTTGCACCACAGCTGCTGGCTGGGGAAGGTGTAGATATTGATCACCTTGCCGTTGTACTTCTCGGCCACTTCGCGCTCGATAATCGGGCGATAGGCGTCCACCGCCTTCTTGTAAGTCTCAAAGTCTTGGATCACGCCGGCAAGGTCGATGCCTTCCAGAGCCGGGCTGGCCTTGGCGCTATAGGAAGTGAGGGCATGAACCGCGTCATAGGCGCCCTTCTTCAGGCCGGACATCACCTCATAACCCTTCAAACCAAGTTCGGTATAGGGCTTCGCGTTCGCAGTAAGCTTGCCGCCGGAAGCTGCCGGCAGAGTTTCGTTCCAGAACTTACTTTCAAACTCTTTATAGTTTTCCAGAAATCCCCAGGTGCCGACCACGTCGAATTTGTATTCCTGAACCTCTGCTTTCGCGGCCATGGTGCCCATGGTCAAAAGACCGGCGGCGACAGCCCCTGCAAGCAGTTTGCGTCCCTTGTGCATATTTACTCTCCCAAGTATGTTTTGATTGATGTATTTCGGACGTTGTTTTTGGCCGTCCTGTGCGGCCAATGCGTCTTTCAAAGGTATTCCCGTTTCTTGCTTGCGTCCCTCTCCCCTACATCACGAATGAGTATGGCGTATGGTTTGAGGGGCGGTCAAGGTGAACAGAGGAAATTGCCCTCAAATTTCGGAGAGTTAGAACATGCCACGTGTGAGCGAAGTTGGACCGGACAGCCTGCCTGAAGATGCCCGCGAGATTTTCCAACGCTACGTAACCGAGTACGGTCCGTTTGAGAATCAGGCAAAGATTTTTGCCCACCGCCCGCCCGCCTTGCGTCACATCATGGGATTGCTGCTAGAGCTGGCAGACGAAGCCGTTCTGCCCAAGCGCTATCTGGAGATCGCCCTGGTGGTGGTTTCCAAGATCAACGAATGCAAGTACTGCGTGGCCCACCACGCGCCCCGGCTGGCGGCACAAGGCTTTGAGGCAGATGCCACCGAGAAGATCCTGGAAGAGCAGGTGCCGGGCTTTGATGAGGTCGATATGCTGGTGCGCAACTATGCGGTGGAGGTCACCAACAACTTCCAGTACATGCGCGACGGCATCTTCGACGAGCTGAAGAAGCATTTCAGCGAGGAGCAGATTGTTGAGCTCACCTTGCGCATTGCGCTTTGTGGATTCTTCAACCGCTTCAACGATGCCCTGCAGATCAGCATGGAGCATGGTGTGGAAGAAGAGATGGCCGAACTCGGCGCAGAGCGTTCAGGCGCAGCGGCCGGTTAGATACAAATTCATGTGGCAAGTTGGTGTTGATGTGGGCGGCACGTTCACGGACGTGTTCGCCTTTGAGCGGCAGAGCGGGCGGCTGGTGTCACATAAAGTGCCGTCCACGCCTCACGATCCATCGGTGGCGATCTCCAATGCGCTGACGCTCTTGAAAGAGCGCTTTGCCGTTGAGGTTGAGGGGATGGATCAGTTCTGCCATGGCACAACCGTGGCCACCAATGCGCTGATCCAGCGTAAAGGTGGCAGGATCACGTTGGTGACCACGGGCGGGTTCAAGGACCTTCTGACCATTGGCCGCCAGGTGCGCCCGCTGATCTATGATCTTCAGGCCGATTACCCGGACCCCTTGATCCCAACCGAACACCGCGTTGAGGTGCACGAGCGCATAGGACCCAAGGGCGAGGTTCTGCACGAACTCACCGATGCGGAGATAGAGCGTGTGGCCGGCGAGGTCGCCGCGCTTCAGCCGGACGGTGTGGCCATCTGCCTGTTGTTCGCCTTCCTCAATCCCAGCCACGAGCAAAGGCTGCGCAGCGCCCTGGAAGAACGATTGCCTGGGGCCGATCTCTCCACGAGCCATGAGGTCCAACCGGTGTTCCGTGAATTTGAGCGCTTCTCCACAACCGTGCTCAATACCTACTTGCAGCCCGTGATGAGCCGCTACATCCATGCCGTAGACGGCATCATCACACACCATGCCCCTGAGGCCGAGATCGGCATCAACCAATCCTCAGGCGGTCTGATGACGGTGGATCAGGCGGCCCGGTTTCCAGTGCGTACCGCATTGTCCGGTCCGGCGGCTGGTGTGGTCGGGGCGATTGAAGCGGCCAGCCGCTCAGATGTTCAAGCCATCATCACGCTGGATGTAGGCGGAACATCAACCGATGTGGCGCTGGTGCGAGACGCCGCGGTGCCGCTCTCGTTCGCCCGCCACGTGGCCGGCTTTCCGATCCGCCTGCCGTCGGTGGACGTCAACGCCGTGGGCGCCGGCGGCGGCTCGCTCATTGAAGTGGGGCCGGACGGTCTGATGCAGGTTGGCCCGTTAAGCGCCGGTGCCGATCCCGGAGCGGCCTGTTATGGCAAGGGCGGCACGTTGCCCACGGTCACAGATGCCAATCTCGTGCTCGGCCGGCTGCCTGAAGAGATTGCCGGCGGCGACATGCATTTGGACACCGGGCTCGCCCGCACAGCGCTGGACGCTATCGCCCGCCACTTTGATGTGAGCGTGGAGGAGGCCGCTGTCGGTGCCTTGCGTATCGTTGCCTCCAACATGGTCCGGGCGATCCGCGCCGTGTCGGTGGAGCGGGGGCATGATCCGCGGCAGGCGGTTCTGGTGCCGTATGGTGGGGCCGGTGGCCTGCACGCCATTGAAGTGGCCGAGGCGCTGGGGGTGACCCAGGTTTTGGTGCCGCCCGATCCGGGCATCTTATGCGCGCGCGGCCTGATGGTGGCCGACCGCAGCGAGGTCTTCCTGGCCACCCGGCGCACCCGCCTAGAAGGCGACCTGTCCGTTCTGACGGAAATGGGCCAAGGGCTGACTGGTCAAGCCGAGGACTGGCTCTCGGGGCAACGCCGGCCGGGCACAACCGAGGCGAGTGCGGACATGCGCTATGTGGGGCAAAACTATGAACTTACAATAGATATGCCAAATGGTTTCAAATGGTTACCTGAAGAGCTCGACTCAATTAAACAGCTCTTTCATGCAGAACATGAACGCGCATATGGGCACGCGGACCCGTCCATGCCCATCGAATTGGTCAGTCTCCGCCTGACCGCGAGGGTGCCTGCCGAGCCGGTTGATGGCGCGCAGGCGCCGGGACAGGGCAAGGCACCAGCGTCCTGGCCGGAGCGGCATATCTGGTTCACTGCCGAGGCGTCTGAGAGCGCCAAGATCGTTCAGCGCGAGCAGATGACCACCGGTGAAAGCGTTAAAGGTCCGGCGGTTATTGAACAGGCAGATGCGACCACATTGGTGTGGCCCGGCTGGTCGGCGGTGTTGGATGCGGCGGGCAATGTGATGCTGGAGAAAACCTCATGACCATGGATGCCTTCTCTCTGCAGATTGCCTGGAATGGTTTGCGCTCCATTTGCGATGAAGCCTTCCTGTCCCTCATGCGCTCCTCCTTCTCCACCAATATCAAGGAGCGCCACGACCACTCCACTGCCGTGCTGGATCCGCAGGGCCGGCTGATTGCTCAAGCCGAGATGTCCCTGCCCATTCATCTGGCCTCGATGACAGGAATGATCGACATTCTGGTGGAGCGCTTTGCCGGCCAAATGAGGCCGGGCGACATCTACTGTGCGAATGATCCCCACGTGGCCGGCGGCACGCACCTGCCCGATATCAACCTGGCAGCCCCGGTGTTTGCCGGCGATGAGCTTGTGGGGTTTGTGGCCAATATCGCCCACCACGCCGACGTGGGCGGCACCGCCGCGGGCTCCATGTCCGGCGGGCTGACCGAGGTGTGGCAGGAGGGGGTTCGCATTCCGCTTGTTCGCTTGGTGCGTGAGGGCGAGCTTCAATCGGACATTCTTGATCTGATGTTATTGAACATGCGCTTGCCGCACGAGCGCATGGGTGACCTCAATGCGCAGATCGCCGCGTGCCGGCTGGCCGAAGGGCGATTGCGGCAAATGGCCGATGAGTTGACCCGAGCTCAACTGTTCGAGGTCTATGACGAGATCCTCAGCCGCAGCGAGCAGAGAATGCGCAAGGCGATCGCAGCATTCCCCGATGGCGATTACAGCTTTGAAGATGTACTGGACGATGACGGCGCGGGCATGGAGGATCTGCCGATCCGGCTCAAAGTGACCAAACGCGCAGATACGATGACGTTTGACTTCACGGGCTCATCGCCTCAGGCCCGTGGGAACGTCAATCTTACCTTCAACGCGGTCCAGTCCGCCGTGTTCTACAGCTTGAAGGCGCTGCTTGACCCCGAGTTGCCCAACAATCAGGGGGTGTTTGCGCCGGTTGAGATCATTGCCGAGCCGGGTTCGTTGCTCAATTGCGGGCCTCCGGGTGCTGTGGCGCTCAGGGCCAACACCTGCCAGCGGGTGGTGGACGTGGTGATCGGCGCATTGGCGCCCGGCATCCCCGACCAGGCCATTGCAGCAGCGAACGGGGCGAACACGTCAGCGGTGTTCGCCGGCATCGATCCTGAGAGTGGCGAGGCCTATGTTTATCTGGAGACCCTGGGCGGCGGCATGGGCGCCCGAGCCACCAAGGATGGCAAGGACGGCGTGCAGGTGCACATCACCAACACCTCCAACCTGCCGATCGAGGCCATTGAGATGGAGTATCCGCTGCGTGTGCTGGAATACACTTTGCGCGAGGGCTCCGGCGGGGCAGGGCGCCACCGGGGCGGCATGGGGCTGAGGCGCGTGGTGACGCCGGTGGGTCATGATGCCGTGTTCTCCGGCGTGGGCGAGCGCTTCCGCCATCCTCCGTGGGGGTTTGATGGCGGACAGGCCGGCGCGAAAGGTGAGTTTCATATGGTCGATGCTGAAGGCAACAAGCGTCGTCTTGCCAACAAGTCCCTGAGCTTGCCTTTGAAAGAAGGCCACGCGGTCATCATTGAGACACCCGGCGCCGGCGGCTATGGCAAGCCGTGACCTTGCCGCCAAACCGCGCGCCAAAATGGGCGTGCCCAAGATCCAAGGCTTCATGGCCCAAAGTGCCAACACCATGGTGCTGCTCTACCGGCGCCGGGGCAAGGAAACCTTCGTGGTGCGCTACACCTATGTCGACAAGACAGGCGGGGCGCGGAACAAGCTGACCGTCGGATCTCGTTTCACCGGCCGGTTCTATCCGTCCAGGTGCAGCCTCTCACCCGATGGTAAGCACTTCATCTACTTCGTTATGGGCGGGCGACAGACAGGCTACAAAGAACAGCACTATTGCTGGACCGCTATGTGCCGGCCGCCTGATCTGAAGGCCTTGTTCCTCTTGCCTCATGATGACACCTGGGGCGGTGGTGGCCTCTTCCTTAACAGCCGAACCGTGGTCGTTGATGGCTGCATGCATGATGATAAATCCGCCATGGAGCGGCTCAATCTGTCTAACGTGGACGGGGTCAACGTGATCGTCCAGTCCGGCTATGTGCCCCTTCCGGAGCCAGCCAAATGGCCAAAGCCCGTGGACACCGGATGGCGCCCTGCGGGCATGCTGTCGCATATGGTTCTGAGTACGGTGCGCCGAAAGACGGCCAAACGGGCCAAGCTTGTCGTGCGGGCCCGCGAAACCAAACCTCTGCCGAGCGACTACGACCTCTGGGAGTACACGCTGCTGGGTCGGACGGGGCGGACGAGCTTTCTCGACAACGTTATGAAACAGGCAACGTGGGCCGATTTTGACCGGCAGGGCCGGCTTGTGGTCGCCATCGGCCACACGCTGCAGATTTTCAAGTCTCCCCGGGAGGGCATGTCGGAAAAGCCGGACCGGATCATCGACTTGGAGAAAGCCACCGAGCCGGCCTAGGCGGCCTTGGCCAAGCTTTCCAGGTCGAGCGGGCGCGTCACCATGGCGAGCTCGCCCGTTTCCGTCAGAGGCCACTCTTCGGGCTCTTTGTCCCAATAAAGCTCAATGCCATTGCCGTCTGGATCGTTCAGATAGAGCGCCTCGCTGACACCGTGATCGCTCGCACCATCCAGCTCCACACCGGCTGCGCTGATCCGCTTCAGAGCATCGGCAAGGGCTGCACGCGTGGGATAGAGGATTGCCAGATGGAAGAGCCCGGTCGTGCCGCGCGGAGGCGGAGACCCGCCTTCGCTCTCCCAGGTATTGAGGCCGATGTGATGGTGGTACCCTCCGGCCGAAACGAAGGCTGCCGAACGGCCGTAACGTTGCTTCAATGTGAACCCTAAGACCCCGCAGTAAAACGCCAGAGCGCGGTCAAGATCAGCCACTTTGAGGTGAACATGGCCAATGCGGGCGCCCGGATGGATCGGATTTGGCGTCAGGTCCGGTTCAATCGTGTGGAGGGGGGCAGTCTGGTTCATGTCAGATCTCCTTTCTTGCGCGCGCGATTAGCGGGCGGGCTGAGGGTTCAGGTTCAGGAAAGACGGGCGCCAGGCATAGGCGCCATCACCCAGCATCGCTTGTACGAACAGCAGCACCGTCCAAAGAGCGGGAAACTCCCAGCCGCCGTTCGGCGCGGAAAACAGCCAGCCATTTCCAAGGTGCTGGGCCGTGGCCCCAAGCAGAATGGGCAGCAGCATGAGCGAGATGATCCGTGTTTTCACACCCAAGATTAAGGCAAGCCCACCGCCGATTTCACCGAGAATGACGAGATAGGCGAAAAAGCCGGGGTAGCCGATGCTCTCAAAGAACCCAACCGTGCCGGGGATGGTGAACGTGAAAACCTTCAGCAAAAGACCGTGTGCGATGAACAAAACGCCGAGGCTGACGCGGAGCACCAGAGCGGCGTAGGGGGCAGTGCGGGTATCAATCATGTTTATCTCCATTGGATTTATGTGTTGCCCCGAATATGAGATCAAACTTGATGATTGATAATCCCATTATGTCGAATAATATCTCACACCAATAGTGTGAGGTATCGTATGCTCGATCGTGTCACAGGTTTGCAGGTTTTCAGCCGGGTCGCCGTGCTTGGCAGCCTTTCGGGCGCGGCGCGCGCACTGAACATGTCTCAAACCATGGCCACCAAGCATATGGCTGCCTTGGAGGACCACTTGGGGATCAAGCTGCTCCATCGCACCACCCGCCAGATGACCTTAACGGAGGCCGGGCGCTCCTATTTGGAGGCGGCCGAGCGCATTCTTGCCGACCTCGAAGAGGCCGATGCGGCCGCGGCGCAGGCGGCGGTTGAGGTGCGCGGAACCTTGCGGCTCAACGTGCCGGTGTCGTTCGGCATTTTGGAGGTCGCGCCCCGCCTGCCGGCGCTGTCCCGTCTCCATCCTGCGCTTAAGGTGGATCTCGGCCTGAACGACCGGCAGGTGAATCTGCTGGAGGAAGGGTGGGACTTGGTCATCCGCATTGGGGCGTTGCAGGAATCCAGTCTGATCGCCCGCAAGCTCGCGCCCTGTCGCACGCTGGTGTGCGCCGCGCCAGACTATCTTGCCCGGCAGGGGACCCCGAAGACCATTGCTGAACTCACCGATCATGCCTGCCTTGGCTACACATTGTCCCCGGCGGTCGGTTTGAACAGCTGGCTTTTCGGACCAGACCGGAAACAGCGTGTGAGCGTCTCCGGTCCGCTGGTGGCAAACAATGGCGACGCGCTTGTGGCCGCGGCTGTCGCGGGGCAGGGCATCGTCTATCAGCCGGCGTTTCTGGTGGCACGAGAGATCGCGGCCGGAACGCTTGTTGCCCTGGATCTGGACCATGCGCCGATAGAGTTCGACGGCATCTTTGCCGTTTATCCCTCCGACCGGCGGCCACCGGCCAAGGTGCGCGCCGCCATAGACTTCTTCGCCGATCAGTTCTCGCCGGCTACTTGTTCATGGACTGCTTGATGAAGCCCACGATGGCCATCACAATCGCGCCGCCAACACCGCCGCCGGCGATCTGACCGATAATGCCATCCGCCGCGCCGCTGGCGATCATGTTCAGGAGAAACCCGCCAATGCCGCCGCCGGCGATCCCGGCGATAGAATTGCCAAGGGTTCCAAGGCTGAGGTTCTTGAGGATGGCGCCCGCCGCGTTGCCGCCGGCCGCGCCGCTGGCCAACTGAATGATGAGAGGAAGTAGACTTTCCATGACTTTAAATCTTTCCTGTTTTGGCCTCCGACGCATCTCAGTGAACGGATCAATTTGTGGCGTGTCAAGTACGTTGACCAATTGGCCAGGGCGAAGTACCGCTGGTTGACGGGCAGCAACAGGAGACAAAAATGCTCCAGAAATCCTCACCCCAACGCGCGCTCATCGAGGGCCGGCCGGCACTCATAGTGATCGATATTCAGGGCGATTTGACCCAGGAACAGGGCACGGGTACCATTCCGGAGATGCCGGGCTTCAATGCCCGAATGAAACGCGCACGCAAGCCGATCGACATGGCCCGGGCACAGAACATTCCTGTGATTTTCATCCAGGAGGTGCACAGACCGGATCTCGTCGATTTCGGCCGCGAGCTTGACGGAGCTGAGGATGTGCATTGCGTGGAAACCGACCCGGACACGGCCATCGCGGCCGAGGCGCTGGACTTCCGCCCGACCGATTACCTTATCCGCAAGCGCCGATACTCCGCGTTTTTCGGGACTGATTTTGAGATCTTGCTGAAGGGCTTGAAGATAGACACGCTCCTCCTGTGTGGCGGGCTCACGGATGTGTGCGTGCACTACACATTCGTGGATGGCCATCAGTCGGACTATTATTGCCGGGTGATTGAGGACTGCGTGGCAGGCTCAAGCGAAGAGGCTCACGAGGCCGCATTAAAGGCCATGGAGTACTTGCAGACGGGTGCGCGCCGTTCCCTGGAGGAAACGCTCGCTGCCATGCAAACCTATGAGGCCGCCTAGGGCAATCAGCGGCTCAGCTTGATCCCCGCAGCCACCCGGTCCCACGTGTCTGCCGTGACGCCTTTTTCGCGCAAGGGGAACTTTTGGATCTTTCCTGTGGGTGTCTTCGGCAGTGCGGCCGCGATTTCCACATATCTTGGCACCATGAAATAGGCCATGCGCGGCTCCAGAAAGCCGATCAAATCCGCCGGATCCAGCTCTTGGCCGGGCTTGGTTACAACCACCGCCATCACCTCTTGCTCGGTGTGTTGAGAGACCACCGGAACGACCGCGCTCTCCAGCACATCCGGGTGAGCATTGATCTCGTTTTCCACCTCCATGGAGGAGATGTTCTCGCCGCGCCGCCGGATCGCGTCCTTTGAGCGGTCCACAAAATAGTAATTGCCCGCCTCATCGCACATCAGCATATCGCCGGTGTGAAACCACTGATTGCGCCAGGCCTCCACGGTCCAATCCGGATGGTTCCAATAGCCGTTGGACATGATCCAGGGTTCTTTGGTGCGCACCAGCGCTTCGCCGGGTTCGCCGGGCGGCATCTCCCGGTCATCGGCGTCCACGATGCGCACCTCATAGCGGTCATCGGCCAGGCGCCCGCAGGACTTGCTATCCACCAGGTCAAATCCGGAGCGCATGGGACAGTTCATTTCCGTGCCGCCCCAGGTGGTGGAGACCAAACAGTCGAACCGGGTCTTGAACGCCTCGGTTTCCGGGATCAGCGGCACCATCAACACCCGCTCAAGGGGATTGTCGCGATCATCGTTCAGGGGGGCTTGCCTGTAGAGGAAGTTCGCCATCGCGCCCAACAGAAACGTGGCGGTCGCCCGGTGCTGGCGCACATCGCGCCAGAAGCCTTGCGCGCTGAAGGTGCCGGGCAGAACGGCCGTAGCGCCGGCAATGCAGGCGCAATAGACCAAAGCAAACTGGCCGGCCAGATGGAACAAGGGCAGGGCGGCGTAATACACATCGTCCTGTTTGAGCTCCAACATCTCCACCACGCCGTAGGCATATTCATAGGCATGGGCATGGGTGACCGTGGCACCTTTGGAGTGACCCGTGGTGCCCGAGGTGTACATGACCGCCATCAGATCGCGGTAGCGCGGTCCGGACCCCGTCCATGGCGTTTCTGAGGCGAACAGCTCCTGGTAAGGATGAACGGCAAAGTGCTCGGAGGCGCTGCCGCCGTCCCCACCGAGCACATAGACCTTCTTCAGGTGAGTGAGGTCGCCGCCAACCGCTTCAATCCGCTCCAGATAGTCTTCATGCACCACGAGCACGGCCGCTTTGGAATCGTTGAGCACGTAAGACAAGATTGTGCCGCGGTAATGCACATTCACCGGAACCTCAATCGCGCCCAGTTTGGAGAGTGCGCACCAGGCCAATATGTAGTCGATCACGTCGGGCAGCATGATCAAGACCGTGTCACCGGCGGTGACGCCCGCAGCGGCAAAACCGCCCGCCATTTGGCTCGAACGCTCATCGATCTCCCGGTAGCTGTGCGCGGCTTCATCGGTGACCACCCAGGGCTTGTCGGGATGGCGCGCCACGCGTTTGGCCAGGACTGTCGCCAGATCCTGCTCGTGCCGTGGATCTGAGAACGCAATCATGGATCAGCGGCCTTTGAACTTCGGCTCACGCTTCTCGCCGAACGCCGTGATCGCCTCGCCATAGTCCTCGGTGTAGATGAGATTGGTGATGGTCTGCTTTTCTGCCTCCAGCGCGGCTTCAAAGCCGGATTCCGCCGCGTTCTGGAGCATGCGTTTGTGATTGACGACGGCCAGCGGCGCGCGCGTCATGATCACCCGCGCCAAGCGCTCGGCCTCTTCTTCCTCCTTGCCGATGGGCACAAGTTTGTTCACCAGCCCGATGCGATGGCCTTCGGCGGCGTCGATGAACTCTCCGGTCAGCACCAGCTCGCGGGCCTTGTTCAGGCCCACGATCATCTGCAGAAGCTTCGATGCGCCCCCGGTGATGGTCATGCCGGCATTGGCTTCGGGAAACCCGAACTTGGCATCCTCCGCCGCCACGATCATGTCGCAGTCAATCGCGATCTCAAATCCGCCGCCCACCGCATAGCCGCGCACGGCGGCGATCACCACCTTGCGGGCCTTGCGGATAATGCGCGGGATCTCCTGCAGGCTTTCCGTGATGTCTTCCACAATGTCGAGGATCGGATGGATCTCACCGCTCTGGATGAGGGGATATTCTTCCAGCGCGACCTTCAGGTCATCGCCGGCGCAGAAGGCCTTGCCGACGCTTGAAATGATGATGACCTTTACGCTGTCATCTTCGGCAGCTTCCCTGAGCGTGGAGACCAATGCGCCGGCTTCTTCAGGGTTGAAGGCGTTCAACAGCTCTGGGCGGTTGAAGCGGATCCAGCCGATCCCGTCTTTGTTCTCATACAGCAGCTTGGCCATGCTCTTTTTCCTTCTATTTATCGTGTTAGTCTGAAGACAGCTTCAGCAAACGCATCCGGCGCCTCTTGCGGCGGGTTGTGCCCGACGCCCTGCAGGATGATGCGCTCATAAGGCCCCGTGAAATGGGGCCGGGCGTCGTCCTCTTCGGGCGGTGGGTCCACCGTGTCATCCGTACCCTGCATGATGATCGTGGGCACCGTGATGTCCGGCTGTGCGGCGAGTTGGGCTTCGATCTCTGCCACGGCGGGGTCTCCCGGGATACCGCCGAAGCGGTGCCGGTAGGAGTGGATGACGATGTCGACAAAGTCAGGGTTCTCGAACGCGGCCGCCGAGCGGGCATAGGTGGCGTCATCAAAATTCCAGTTGGGCGACCAAAGGGTCCAGATGTAACGGCAGAACGCGGCGCGGTCCTTTTCCAGCGCCTGGCGTCCCCGTTCGGTGTGGAACAGATAGATGTACCAATAACGCGCCTCTTCGGCGGCCGGTGCAGGTTCGTTTGCCCTGGCGATGTTCTGGATGTTGTAGCCCACGCCGCAGCTCAAAAGCCCGTTCACGCGCTTTGGCCACAGGGCAGAGACGATGCAAGCCGCGCGCCCGCCCCAGTCATAGCCGGCCAACACCGCGTTTGGGATCTCCAGCGCGTCCATCAGGGCCAGAACGTCCGCCCCCAGAGCCGCCTGCTCGCCGGAGCGCGGTGTGCCGGGTTCCAGGAAGACGGTCTCACCATAGCCGCGCAGATAAGGTACGATGCTCCTGACGCCCTGTTCAGCCAGAATAGCAGCGACCTCCGCATAGCAATCAGGGGCATAGGGAAAACCGTGCAGCAGAATGGCCACCGGGCCGTCGCCCGGTCCGTATTCGTAGTAGGCGATGTTGAGCGGTCCGGCCGCAACGTGTTTCATCATGCGCCCTTGCTCGCGTGCCAGGCCTTTTTGTCGAAGGCCACGTGATCGCCGAAGTAGTCCACCGTCGGCGTCTCTGAGGGCAGGGTGGCGGCCATGTAGCTGGTGTAGGCGCCTTCAATGAAGCGGCTATGAGCTTGGCGTTTCACCCAAGGTTCGGCCGGCAAAAGAGTGCTGGACCGGGCCACCACGTCCCAGATGTAATAGTGGTGCGGAACCACGACCGCTGGCTGCAGCCGCGCAATGATCTCCGCTGTGTGCTCAAAGCCCATCACATGCTGGCTCTCGTCCACGGGCAGCAGGGCAATATCGATCCTGCCCAAGCGCTCCCAAACGTCTTCGGGCGGATTGTGCCGGTTGTCGCCCCAGTGGAGGGTGCGCAAGCCCCCGGTTTCCACCACGATCAGGCAATTGTCCCAGGAGCGCGGATTGTTCGGAGGCTCAATGTCAACGCCGCCGAACTCCTTGGTGATCTTCTTGAAATCGTAGGTCGCATTTGAGCTGTCGGTGGCGTGCTTGTCGGCGATGCCGGTGATGGTGACATCAGCGAACTGATAGGTGCCGATGAGCCTGTCCAGCAGCACGCTGGCATCCAGCCGGTGCAGGGCATCGTGGTCGAAATGGGCATGGGTGGAGACGCCGATGTCCACCTCGGTGCGCGGGAAGTCGTAGAAGTACCAGTCCCAGCGCCGGGTCGGCAGATTGCGCCACGGGTCGAGCATGATGGTCAGGCCGGACGGAGCGGTGATGCGGAAGGCGGAGCTGCCGAAATAGGCGAGCTCCACGGCGCCGGGCGCGCTGCCGGGCGCGGCGCTTTGGTGCTCGAGCATCCGGTTGTGGTTGGTCTTGTGCTGCCAGGACTGCAGCCCTTCATCCAGATCGGCCATGGGGGCTCCTTGATGGAGTTTGCTTTTGGCCGAGAGCTTATTGCGGCTTGGGGGCGGTGACCAGGGGTAAGTCCTGCGTTCTTCCACCTTCCAATCGTCATCCCCGCGAATGCGGGGATCCAGAGCCGCGGACTGTGAGCGAGTTGCCCTGGGTCCCCGCGTGCGCGGGGATGACGGTGTTAGGGGTGGGGGGTGGGATGACGCGTTGCTAAAACGGAAACTCAACCATCAAGGCCAAAAATGGGATAATACGCTATACTCTTCAATGCTTTACGCGAAATTGGGTTCGTTCGGATACAAAGCCATTTTGCATGATATCTTGCCCATAATCATACTTTTAGTGGCATCGTACTCCCAAGCACTAGCTCAAACGGCCCTCAAAATCCGCATAGCCAAACTGGCGGACCATCTCCAGCCGGTCAGTGCGGCTGTCCCATAACGCGATCGCGGGCAGGGGCGTGCCGTTGAAGGTGGTGGCCTTGACCATGGTGTAATAGGCCTGATCGGCGATCATCAGCCGCTGGCCCACGGCAAGCGGTTGATCAAACCGGTAGGTGCCGATCACATCGCCCGCCAGGCACGTGGGCCCGCCCAGCCGGATCACGCAAGGATCATCGCTGAGCTCAGTTTCGACCGTCTCCGCGCCCATCACGTCCGGCGTATAGGGTGCCTCAATCACGTCAGGCATGTGGCAGGTGGCAGACGCATCCATGACCGCGAAATGGCCCTCGGCGGCGCCGGTGTCCAGCACCTCGCTCACCAACACGCCGGCGTTCAAGGCCACGGCCGTGCCCGGCTCCAAATAGAGCTCCAGACCGGTGCGCTCCTTCAGCGTCTTCAGCCGTTCCGCCAGACGGTCCACCGGATAGTCCGGCGCGGTGAGCAATTGCCCGCCGCCCAGGTTGAGCCAGCTCACCTGCTCAAGCGGTCCGGCAAATCTAGCCTCCGTTGCCGCTAACAGCCGGTCAAACGGCTCATAGCCCTGATCGCACAAGGCATGCACGTGCAGCCCGGAAATACCCTGCGGCACGCGCTCGCCCAGCGCCTCGGCCGTTGCCCCCAGCCGGGACCAGGGCCCGCAAGGATCATAGAGCGCGGTCTCCACCTCGCTGTGGCGCGGGTTGATGCGCAGGCCCGCCAAGCAGCCGGAAGGGGCGCCGAAGCGCTCAAACTGGCCGACGGAGTTGAAGATCAGATGATCGCTCAGCTCGGCCACCTCAGCCAGCTCATCGGCCTTCAGACCGGGCGCGAAGGTGTGCACCTCCCCGCTGAAGCGCTTGGCGCCCAGCCGCGCCTCCCAGAGGCCGCTGGCCGCCGTGCCGTGCAGATAGCTGCCGATCAGGTCAGCGACCGCAAAGCACGAGAACGCTTTCAGCGCCAACAGAACCTTGGCGCCGCTCTCCTCAGAGAGCGCCTGCAGGATGCGCAGGTTGCCTTCCAGCTTGGCCAGATCCAGAACGAAGCAGGGCGAGGGCACCCGGTGAGGGTCGAACCGGGTAAAACTGTCAGCCGTCTCAGTCACCGGCGCCCGGCCAACTGCCGTCCAGCGGCAGGTCCATCACCGACCAGGAAATCCCCAGCTCGGGCATGAGGTTCAAGAACGGGTCGGGATCAAGCTCTTCCACATTGACCATGGTTTGCGGGTCCCAGTCGCCGCGCGCCAGCAACACCGCCGCCGTCATCACCGGCACACCGGTGGTGTAGGAGATGGCCTGGCTTCCCACTTCTTCAAAGCAGGCCTTGTGATCGCAGGTGGAGTAGATGAAGACCCGGCGCTTCTCGCCGTCCTTCATGCCCACAATGTCACAGCCGATGCAGCATTCGCCCACATAACCCTCTGCCAGTGTGGCCGGGTCGGGCAGCACCGCCTTGACCATGCGCACCGGCGCCAGCTCAACCCCGTCCACCTTCACCGGGATGCTGGAGAGCAGGCCGAGCGCGTTCAGCACATTGAAGACCTTCAGATAATGCTCGCCGAACCCCATCCAGAACTCAATGCGCTTGGCCTCCGGAAAGGCGCGGGGCAGGGAATGCAGCTCGTCATGACCCATGGAGTAAACGTCATGGGTGCCTACGACGGGCAGCGTCACGGACATTTGCTTGGAGTGGTGGGGAATGGTTTTGAACTCGCCATCTTCCCAGTAGATCACGTCCTCTGAGATTTCCCGCAAGTTGGTGTCCGGATCGAAGTTGGTGGCGAAATACCGTCCGTGATCGCCGCCGTTCACGTCGATAATATCGATGGTCTCAATGCTGTCGAGCAGATGTTTCTTGGCGTGGGCGCAGAACACGTTGACCACACCGGGGTCAAAGCCGATGCCCAGCACGGCGTTCAGCGCCTTGGCCTCGAAGGCTGGTTTGCGGGGCCACTCGAAGTTTGCGTACCAGGGGGCGGGAACGTTCTCCACAAACTCATCTTCGGCAACGGCCGTGTCGAGGTAGTGGGCACCGGCCGCGATGCACGCGTCCATGGTGGCTTCGTTCACGTAAGGCGTGGCCACGCTCACCACGATGGCTGCATCCAGCTCACCGATCAGCGCTTCCAGCTCGGCCTTGTTCTGGGCATCCACCTGGCGGGCCTCGATGGTGCCGTGGCCGCGGGCTTTCACGTCATCGGCGATCGCCTGGGCCTTGGCCAGGGTGCGGCTCGCCAGGGTGATCGTGCCGAACGCGTGTGAGTTTTGGGCTGCCTTGTGGGCGGTGACGCCGCCGACGCCACCGGCCCCAAGGATCAACAGATTGGGCTTGCGCATGTGACCTTCGCCTTCAAACCTTGGTTTGAGCGGCTTATGGCCCTAAATGCCCGTCTTGCGCAATTGTCATATTCTGCGCAAACCGTCGCAAGCCGCTGCCCCCGTGTCCTTGCGAAAGCGAGGACCTTCTGAGCCAAGGGAACGGTAAAGGCTATGGGCCCTCGCGTTCGCAAGGGCGCCGGTGAGCTAAACCGATCTTGCCTTAAACGGCACCGGCATATTCGCCGCGGGCCGGATAGTTCTTTTCAATGGCAAAATCCAGCGCGCCGACCAGTTCGGAGAAGTGCGGCCGCACGAAGGGCATGGTTTGCACCGAGCCGTAGTAAAGCGTCTGTTCCGGCGTCACCATGAAGAGGCCGGGCTCAGAGAAGAGATCGGGCTCCACAATGCCGATGGAGGTCTTGCCGCGGGACGTGGAGATGTAGAGGCCCCATTCTTTGGCCTTGGCCAGCGACAGATCATAGCCAAAGCGCAGTTTGGTTGCGCCGATGTTCTTGGCCATCTCTGCGGCGCGGTCTTCGCCGTCCGACGAGATCGCAATGGTGGAGACGCCGCGTTCGTTGAATTCCGGCGTCTTCTTTTCCAGCTCGGTCAGATAGTTGGCGCAGAGGGGGCAGTGCAGGCCGCGGTAGAAACAAATGACGGTGCCGCGTTCAGAACCATCGGTGGCAAGGTCAAACTGACCGCCGCCCACGAGCGGAACGGTAAGTTCGGGGGTCTTCTGGCGGGGCATCAACATAAGGGCTACTCCTCAAGATTGCTTTTGGGTGGGAAGGTGGGTATATCAGATTTTGTGAACGAAAAATCCGATATATCTGATCAAGACTCCGAAAACGCAGAGGGTCACTACGATCGTCTCTCATCTCTCATGGCCAATTTCGAGATGCGGGTGCGCCCGGTTGAGGCCGGCCAGGGCAACATTGCGGTGTATGGGCGAACGTCGG
Organism: Hyphomicrobiales bacterium; assembly: GCA_028285595.1. GTDB lineage: Bacteria > Pseudomonadota > Alphaproteobacteria > Rhizobiales > CAJQND01 > JAAEUE01. Next base: position 18,742 of record JANQOW010000138.1, on the reverse strand, counting down.
ACGGCGCTCCGGAATTCGTCGCCTTTTGGCCCTTGGGCACGGCGTGCCAGCGCGATCCGATCTTGGAGATGCGCGCAGAATGGGGCGGGCGGGCCAATCCGCTGATGGCGGCGCTCCCGTCCAAGCTTTCCATCATGCTGGAGAGCGACCCGCAAGTGCGACGGTTATGTGAGATGTTGGTGGAGGAGGCCCGCGCTGGCCGCTGCGGCGCCGATGGGGCTTTGTCCCGCCTCTCTGAGGTGATGATCATCCACATGATGCGCCGGGAGATTGAGCGGGGCAGCACGACACCGGGCCTCATTAGCGGCCTCGCGGACAAGCGCCTCAGCCGCGCCATTGTGGCCATGCACAACGAACCGGGCCGGCGCTGGAACAACCGGGAGCTCGCGGAGCTCTCCCATCTCTCGCTCAGCCGCTTTGCTGAGCTGTTCCCCTTGAAAGTGGGCCTGTCGCCCCAGGCCTATTTGCGCAAGTGGCGGCTGACGCTGGCCCGGCGCGATGTGGAAGGCGGCGTTCAGGTTCAGTCCGTGGCGCGCAAGCTTGGTTATTCCAGCGCAGAGGCGCTGACCCATGCGTTCAAACGGGAGTTTGGCGCGGCCCCCCGCAGCTTGCGGGCCGGCCAGATGGCGGGATAGACTGACGCAGGTCGCAAACGTGCATTGCTCTGGCGCAATTGACATGCGCTTATGCGGCCTTGACCCTTAGTAAGCATTCGGGTTTTCGGACAAAACGCGGCTCTCACACGGGAACATTTAAACCATGACCGGCTCACACTCTGCTATCGACCCTGATGGTCTCCTGGAATATTCGGTGGTTTTCACAGACCGCTCGCTCAACCACATGTCTCAGTCGTTCCAAGGGGTGATGCGTGGCATTTCGGCCGGCCTGAAATCGGTCTACGGCGCTGAAGCGGCCGTCGTGGTGCCGGGCGGCGGCACCTATGCGATGGAAGCCGTGGCACGGCAACTGGCTGGTGACAAAAAGTGCCTGGTGATCCGCAATGGCTGGTTCAGCTTCCGCTGGTCGCAGATCTTTCAGATGGGGTCCATCCCGGCAGAAGAAACCGTGCTCAAGGCGCGCCAGGTGGAGAGCGGCTCGCAGGCCCCGTTTGCCCCTTGCCCGATTGACGAAGTGGTGAGCGCCATTGCGGCCCAGAAGCCAGATCTGGTGTTTGCGCCACACGTGGAAACCTCATCCGGCATGATCTTGCCCGACGACTACATGAAGGCGGTGGCCGACGCGGTGCACGCGGTGGGCGGTCTGTTCGTTCTGGACTGCATCGCCTCCGGTACGGTGTGGGTGGATATGAAGGCCATCGGCGTGGATGTGCTCATCAGTGCCCCTCAAAAGGGCTGGAGCGCCTCGCCGTGTGCCGGTCTGGTAATGTTGAGCGAAGCAGGCAAGGCGGCGGTGGAAGCCTCCACCAGCTCCAGTTTTGCCTGTGACCTGTTGAAGTGGCACCAGATCATGGCGGCTTATGAGGGCGGCGGGCATGCCTACCACGCCACGATGCCGACGGATGGGTTGGTGAAGTTCTATCAGGCCATGCAGGAAACCGAAGCCTTCGGCCTGGACAAGGCCTCGGCCGCACAATGGGATCTCGGCGCCAAGGTGCGCGCGCTCCTGGAAGCTAAGGGCATCCGCAGCGTGGCTGCCGATGGCTTCAAGGCGCCGGGGGTTGTGGTCTCCTACACGGACGATGCCGGCTTCCAGACGGGCAAGAAGTTTGCCGAGTTGGGCATGCAGATTGCGGCCGGCGTGCCGCTGCAGTGCGATGAGCCGGAGGATTTCCAGAGCTTCCGCTTGGGTCTGTTCGGGCTCGACAAGCTGGGCAATGTGGACCGCACGGTGGGCCGTTTGGACAAGGTGCTGAGCCAGGTGCTGTCGTCAACGGACCGCGCAAGCGCGTAACCAAAGCCACCGTCAACTTGGAGTTTTGCGGGAACGTGGTTCTCCCGTCATCCCGGAATTTTGCGCCAGCAAAATATCCGGGACCCAGGAGCCGCAACACCCTGAGTGACCCGCCCCTGGGTCCCCGCTTTCGCGAGGATGACGATGTGAGGGGGGCGAAAGTGGAAAGAAAGAACCGCGCCCTTGCGCACGCGAGGGCCCATAGCTCGGTCCGATCTTTTGGCTAAGAAGGTCCTCGCTTTCGCAAGGATGCGGGAGACCTACGACGCCGCCCGCATCAACTGCTGCAGCGGCAGTCCTTCGGCAAACTGCGCGGCAATGCGGTCGGCCGCCTGGCCGTCCCATTTCTCCGGCGCCGGCGGCGCGTCTGCCGCTTGGCTCTGCACCTTGTTGTAAGCCGCAAAGATCGCATTCGGATCGGTGCCCACCAATTGGTTGGTGCCGTCCAACACGGTGATCGGCCGCTCCGTATTCTCCCTGAGCGTGATGCAGGGCACGCCCAGAATGGTCGTCTCCTCCTGCAGTCCGCCGCTGTCGGTGAAGACGGCTTTGGCACTGGCGTTCAAGCTGAGGAACTCCAGATAGCCGAGCGGATCGATCATGCGGAATTGCCGGCCGTCGAATGCGCCGCCAAGGCCGAACTCATGGATCTTCGCCCGCGTGCGCGGATGAGCCGGAAAGACAATCGGCATGCTGCCGGAGATGCATTTCAAAGTCCTCAAGATCCGCCCCAGCGTGCTGAGGTCGTCCACGTTGGAGGGCCGGTGTAAGGTCAGCGTGGCATAGTTGCCGGGTGTCAGGCCCAGCTTGTCGAAGTAGCGCAAGCGGTCGGCCTGCTCACGGAAGGTGAGCAATGTGTCGATCATCACATTGCCGACAAAGTGCACCTTGCTGGCCGGGATGCCCTCGCTGGCCAAGTTGCCATCGGCCATGCGGTCCGTGGTGAAGAGATAGTCTGAAATCGTATCGGTGCAGCGCCGGTTGATCTCTTCGGGCATGCGCATGTCGCCGGATCTGAGCCCCGCCTCCACATGGGCCACTTTGATGCCCAGCTTCTTGGCGGTGAGTGCGCAGGCCAATGTGGAATTCACGTCCCCCACCACGATGACCAAATCCGGCTCAAAATTCTTGCACACCGGCTCAAAGCCCAGCAAGACGCCTGCGGTCTGCTCGGCTTGCGAGCCTGAGCCCACGTTCAAATTGACATCCGGTTCGCGCAGATCAAGATCGCGGAAGAACGACGCGCTGAGTTGCTCGTCATAGTGCTGGCCCGTGTGCACCAGAATTTGTTCAAAGGCCGATCCGTAGGCGCGAAACGCCTTAATGATGGGCGCCACCTTCATGAAATTCGGCCGCGCGCCGACCACGCTCAACACTCGCATTGTCCCCAGCTTCCTTCGTACTCAACTCTACACACTGACCCAATGTTGCCAACATTTCGCGCGCCAGACGGGTCCGGTCATAAAGCGGCGCGGCTTTCAGCGAGTTTGCCCGCAATTGGTTGCACAATTGTCTATTTTGCTTGAGTTTCAGGAGCTTATCGGTCAATTCGGCACTGTTTTCCGGTTCGAATGGTAAACCAATTCTATTCTTTTCAACGATCTCGGCGGATTCTCCCTCCACCCCGTGCAGCACCGGTAGACCCATGGCCATGCATTCAAACAGCTTGGAGGGAATGACCGTCTTGAAAAGGTCGGTGCGGCGCAGGTGGATGATCGAAGCGTCCAGCAGCGACCAGTACCGGGCCACCTCATGTTTCGGCACGGTGTCCAAGAGGGTGAGATTGGTGAGCCCGCGCGCCCGCGCATCGGCCACCAGGTTCTGCTTCTCCGCCCCGTCACCCAGCATGAGAAGGTGAATGTCTCGGCCCTGAGGATGCGCTTTGAGAGCCTCGGCGGCGTCGAGCAAGGTGGTCAGCCCATGGGCCATGCCGTGGGTGCCCACATAGCCGGCGACGAATTTCCCCTCAAGGTCCAAGGCCCGAACCAGGTCACGATCCTTCTGGCGGCTAGAGTACCGGCTCGCATCCACGCCGTTTGTGATGACGGAGATTTTTGCCTCATCGATCCCGCGCCCGGCGATGTCGCGCTTGAATGCGTGCGTCACGGTGATGACGGCCCGCGCGCGGGCATAGAGAAACATCTCCAGTTTCTCCAGTGCGTTCAGCACCGGTTCTGAGCCCACCGCGCCGACGGCGCGAATGGATTCCGGCCACAAATCGCGCACCTCAAAGACAAAGGGCCTGCGCTTCAAAGCCGCCGTGGCCCAGGCGGCACAGGCGGTGAAGAATTGCGGAGAGGTGCCCACCACCACATCCACCCCGCGCACGAACGGGGCGGCGAGGGTGGCGCTCACCATGTAGCTCACATAGTCCAACGTGCGGCGCAGGAAGCCTTCATTGGCGGTGATGTAGGACCACACGCGAATGACCCTGATGCCCTCCATGTCCTCGCTCTGCCAGAGCCGGTTGCGGTACCCGTCGAACACCTCGCCCTTGGGAAAATTGGGCGCACAGGTGATCACGGTCACCTGGTGGCCATCCTCAACCCACTGTCGGCAGTGCTCAAACGTGCGCGAGGCCGGTGCATTGACTTCAGGGGGAAAGTTGTCGGTGAGAAAGAGGATATGCACGTTCGGAACTCTACCAGTTCAGTTCAAACATAAAGTCGCCGCCCAACACCGGGAAGACAAGCGTGCTGTTCGGAACGCTGATGCCAAACTCCGGATGCCAAGTGGTCTCCACAATGCTCGCAGGCGCATTGGCCCGCCAGCTCAAGACGTGATCATCGCCCAGCCGAACGGTTCCCACATGGTCTTTGCCGCCGGGGGCGAATGCGGCCTGACACCCCGGGGCGAGCGGAAACCGCGCCAGGGCCTGCCCATAGGCGCCCTCAATCGTGTCGCGGATGTTGAGCCGGGTGCCCTCCAGCCGCCAGGTGCGCCGGTGCGTGGGCTTGCCGGCCAGCCGGTGATAGCCGTCATGGGAACAGGCAACGCTGATTAAATCGGCGTTCTGTGAGATCTCAAGATCCAGCGGCCTGGCGCGGCGCGCCACGCGAAAGCCCGCCCAAACCTCGGACGATGCCTCGCCGTCAATCTCCACTGTGCTGTGGGCTGCGGTGGACCGCTGGCGCAGGCGCTCGCGCGATGTGCCGTAAACGGACGTGCCGGAATTCACGATCAGGCGCTGACCGAACAACGACATCTCAAACGACAGCGTGTCCGCATGGGCATGGCCAGGCAGATAGTCCGGTCCCACAGGCGCGGTGTCCAGGAGGGCCACGCACTCTTCAGACTGCAAACGGATGTACCCGCTGTCCGCAAGATGCTCCAGCGCATTTGGAGAACGCGAGCCGAGCCCCACACCGCAGCGCTTCGCATACGCCAGCAACGCCTCCCGGCTCGGGGCCACGCCGAATGCGGCGTCATTGAAAAACGAGATCTGTCCGTCCGGATGGCACATGGCGTCCAGCCAGGCGAGCATATTGGTGGCCGCGGCGCGCAGGCGTTCAGTGACGCTTGCAGGCTGCGTTTCCGGGTATGTGGCGGCCAGATTGATCAGATCCAACACATCTTCCAGGATGATTGCGTGGTACATGGGCGAGCGCTCAAAATGGCCGCCATCGCCAAGCACCTGCTCACGCAATTCATCTTCCAGGATGCGTGTGCCGTCTCTGAGCCAGGTCTCCGCTTCCGCTCCACGGAAGTAACTGCCGGCGAAGATTAAGGCCTTCGCATTGGCGAAGAGATGGTTGCCCATCAGGTGATGTTCTACCCGCTTGCTCAGCCAACGTGCCTGCACTGCCAGGCTGTCCTGCCATCCAGGTTCAAGCTCGGCCCCGCCAAGCGCCCATTTGATCCAGTTCACCAGGCGCAGCGAAACCGGGTAGGGCTCCCAGCCATTGCCGGTCCCCGGTGGATTTTCCTTAACCCAGCGGTCCACCAGAGCGCGATGCCAGGGGTGCCGGTTCTTGGCGTCCGCGGCGTTCAGGTCGTCGAAGTAGTGGAGGGTGTAAAGCCAGAGCTTGTCCGCTCCTTCGCGGTTCCAATCCTCCGCAGTCCAGACCGCGCCGGGCACGTTGAGAAGGCGGACCGATGTTGGACCTGTGAGGCTTTGCCGCTTCAGCGCAGGTTTGGCCCAACCGCTGCCGGCCTGGCGCAGAGTAGGGGCCGGGCGGAGATCTGGAACCGGACGCACCCAGCGATGGCGGGCGCGGCCATAGATCTGTTCCGGCTTCAGGTGCCGGACCGTCTCGAGAAACAGGCGGGCCTGATCGATCATTTCAATTGCTCCGCTGCGTTGATGGTGACGCGTGCCACCTCGAACAATTCTTCAGGAGCGATCGGCGAAGGGGCTCCCGTTGAGACCGACAACATGAAGGCAGCCACGCAGTTCTTCTGGCCCTTATCCTGGCGCCAGGACGTTTCGGACTTAAAACCTTTGAAGCCAAGCCCGGTGAGCTTCCGGAAATTGTTCAGTTGTAGCACCTTGCCCCCGCAGAACACTTCCAAGCGTTCCTTTGGCAGTGACTTGTGACCGTTCGCCAGATAGTTGATCACCGCCACGGAGCCATTGCGGAAGCTCAGCGTGATGGAGGCGTTGTCAGCCGGGTGGGCGCCAACCGCCGGGCCGAGCCGCGTTGCGGTGTGGGAGATTATGGGTGCGTCCGCCAGATGGCGCGCGAGATCGATGAAATGACAGGCCTCACCGATGATGCGGCCGCCGCCCACGTCAGGATCCTGGGTCCAGTGCGAGCTCATCACCTGACCGGCATTGACACTGATGGTGATCATTTTTGGCGCAGTTTCTTCGGCCAGAATGTTCTTCAGCCTGATCACCTGAGGGGCGAAGCGCCGGTTGTAGCCCACCATCAGGCGCGCATCCGGTGTGTTCCGATAGGCGGCCTCAATCTCGTCCAGATCAGCCAGTGTGAGGCAGAGCGGTTTTTCAACGAACACGGACTTGCGCGCGGCGAGAGCCTCAATAACGTACTGTTTGTGGCTGTCATGGCGGCTGCAAATGCACACCGTGTCCGTTTCAGGATCGGCGAAGATCTCGGCTGCATCCGAGGTGGCCTGGTGAAACTTGAACTTCTTGGCGTAGTGGGTGGCGGAGACGCCGCTGGAACTGGCAATGGTGGTCAGTGTTGCGCCGGCTTCCTTGAACGCTGAAATGAGCACGCGGCCACCATAGTTGCCCGCGCCGATAAAGCCGGTATGTCCCTTGGTCGACTTGGCAGGGGCGCGTTCTTCGGCAAACGCGACCACCCGGTTCAGCAAGGCATTCACGTCTGCACCCGTGCCGCCCGCGTTCGGATAGGTGATCAGAATGCCGAGCGAGGGCGTGTTGGAGACCAGAAGCTGATACGCACTGGCCGCCTCGCCGATCTCATACTTGTGGCTCACCAGCGGCGAGACATCGATGGCGCCTGAGGCCATAAGCTCAAGCACAGCCTCAAAGTTGCGTTGCTCGGTCCAGCGCACGAAGCCCACGGGGTAATCCTGCCCCTTCTCCTCATACGCTGGATCATAGCGCCCCGGCCCGTAGGAACAGGACACCTGAAACGTCAGTTCCTTCTCAAAAAAGTCTGCTCGAGACAGCTCAAGGCCGGTGACCCCCACAAGCACCACACGGCCCCGCTTGCGGCTCATCTGCGCAGCTTGCGCAACCGGGTCGCTGCTTTGGGTGGAGGCGGTCAGCAGGACCGCATCCATGCCGCGGCCCTGACTGAAACCGATGGCGGCCCGCACCGGGTCGGCGACTTCGCCAAGGTCAACGGTCTCGGCCCCGAATTGCCGCGCGAGCGCGAGGCGCTCTTTGTCAAAATCCAGCCCCAGAACCCGGCAGCCATTGGCTTTGAGAAGCTGCACGGTCAACAGGCCCACAAGGCCAAGACCCAGCACCGCCACCGTTTCCCCAAGATTGGGCTGCGCCAACCGCACGCCCTGTAGGGCAATGGCGCCGATGACCGTGAAGCTGGCCGCCTCATCGCTCACGCCATCTGGAATCTTGGCGCAGAGATTTTTGGGGGAGAGCACGACTTCGGCATGCTTGCCGTTGGAGACCACCCGGTCGCCGGCACAAAGGCCGGTGCACGCGCTGCCCGGTTCAATGACCCGGCCCACATTGCAATATCCGAGCGCCAGGGGCTGATCCAGCTTGGTGCGCACCGCTTCAAGCGTTGCCGCCAAACCGTCGGTGCCGATTTTCTCCAGCGCCTGCTTCACCTTGTCAGGCTGTTGGCGGGCTTTGGTGAGAAGCGAGCCGCGCCCGAAATCCACCAGCATCCGTTCCGTGCCGGCGGACACCAGGGATAAGGTGCTGGCGATTTGCACGTGGCCGGCGCGGACCTTGGGGGCCGGCACGTCCGCCACATGGGTTTGGCCGTTGGAGAGGCTTTGCAGAATTTGCTTCATGTCAGGACGTCTCGGAGCTCAGGTCATGCGCCTGTTTGCGCGGCAGGCGTTCCGCCCGCCTCAACTTCATTTCTGTGAGCTTGTAGTCACGCATCCGGTACACATCAGACCTGAGGCGCGCCCACATCACCCCTACGCGTCCGGCGCGCCAGGCGCCCAATCCAAAGAGGCAGTAGAGGAACACCAGGAAATATCTGAACGGCAGTTTCCGGTAATGGGCTTTCAACCACATGCGCCTCTGCAGCGCATTGCCCAGCACTCTGGGGTCTTCGGACAGGCGGTCATTGCGCAGAGATCCGATGGCCTCGGCTGTGGAATAGCGGTTCTGTTTTGCATACCAGTGCTCAAGATCGGGGCTGTCATGGTGCTCAAGCTCGCCGGTCAGCCGCACCACAGCGCCTTGCACGAGCGGATGCTCATTGACCAGCACATCGGAGAACCGGCAGCGGCCCGTTTTCCAGATTCGCGTCAAATCCTGCCTCACGCCGAGCGGGCGGCCCATGAACCACAAGCGGCGAGCAAAGCGAAACCCGTCGCCCTTACCCTCAGCAATCGCCTGAGCGACGGCTCTCTTGAGCTCCGGTGTCACCCGTTCGTCCGGATCGAGCTTTATGGTCCAGGGCATGCTGATCGGAAGTTCGTTCAGGGCAAAGTTCCACTGATCTCCAAACCCGGTGAACTTGCGCTGCACCACGTGCACGCCAGCACCAAGGGCAAGCTCCACGGTTCGGTCTGTGCTGAAGCTGTCCACCAGGAAAACCTCGCCCGCCCAGCCTTTCAGGTTGGCCAGCACATCGGCCATGTTGTGCTCTTCGTTCAGCGACAACATCACCACGGCCAGGGGAAGGGAGTAGGCATCGCGCGGCCAGGGGCGTTCCTGCATGCTCATCAGTCCACCCTCAGACAGTCCGGCGCCGGTGCGCGCCCTGAGGCCCAGGCATAGGTCGCCGCCATCTGGTGGGCCACGGCGTTCCAGGAGAAATCGGCTTCCATCCAGGCACGGCCCTTGGCACCCATGCTGCGCCGCTCTTCATCCGATAGAGCGAAAGCCTGCTTTAACCCCTTGAAGAGGCTGCTCGCGTCCGGATCCACACACCAGCCGCATTGGTGGCCCACCACCGGCCCCCAAGGTGTGCGGGTGGTGGTCAGAACCGGCACCGCCCGCGCCAGCGCCTCGGTCACGGTATGCCCGAAGTTCTCTGTCTTTGACGGCAGAACATAAAGATCTGCCGCGTCATATGCCCGGTGCTTGGCCTCCCGGTAGAGCGGTCCTGGAAAGCTCACGCGGCTGAGGTTCAAGGCGTCAGCCTTCTGCCTGAGCGTCGCTTCGTGACCAACCGGGTCAGAGCCGGCGATCACGAGCCTCCAGTCCAGGTGTGCATGTTCCAACTCCGCCCAGGCATCGAGCAAGGCATCCAGGCCTTTGATGGGGTGAATCCGGCCCAGGAACAGAAGCGTTTTCTGTCTCACCGCATCCCGCGCGGGAGCCGGTTCCGGCACATCCACACCACTCGGGATCAAGGCCACGGGCTGCATCAGACCATAGGCGCGAATGTCCTGATATTCCTGCTCGCTCGTGGCGTGCAGCACCTTGGCCTGCTTCACCGCCGCCCGTTGTTGGAGCCACCAGAACGTTTGCTTGACCCGGCGCGAGCGGGCGAGGGCCAGTGGGCTGAACGTGCCGTGGGGCGAGACGATGAGCGGTTTGCCGCTGCGCTTGGCGGCTGAGCCGGAATAAACGTTCGGCATCATCCACAGACCGTGATTGTGGATCACGTCGGAGCGACGTGCGTGGGCGTTCAGCGAGTTTTGCAGCGCGCTGGAAAGCCCCAAGCGCCGCAACAGGGGAGTGGCCGGGAACACGTCGTGACGGTATGCGCGCGCATCGCGGCGCTTGCGGTCATCGAGGGTCAGAAGCTGCACCCGGTGATGCAACGCGCCGAGCTCTTCGCACAAGCGCGACACGGCGTAGGACGGCCCGCTGGCCTCCTTGCACACATGGGGAACGGTGTGGACGACCCTCATGCAGCCCCCCGCACGTCCCGGCGCTGCGGGCCATAAGCCCAAGCGCGGGCGCACGCTGCTAAGCGTTGTGTTTCACTGCCGGCTTTATCGCACATTGCCTGGCTAACTTCCCCTAGTCCCGGCGGTGAACGTCATGTTCGGGGCCGGGCCATATGTTCTAGGGCGCCATTGTCCGGCTAACCGGTCACGAAAGTCTTAATTTCTTGTGGTTTTTCGGCCACTTGCGGGCAGAGCCATGGTGCTTTCGGAGGCGTGCAACTGTGGCCGTGCGCCGCCAGGACCGCTTGCAGGTAAGCTGCTCCGGCCTCATCTGATAGGCTCTGATGTGCCCAGGCCCGCAATCGTGCGCGCTGGGCGTGCGACCATTGATCTGCTGCCAGCAAAGAGAGAAGATGCTGCATGAGAGAGAGCTTTTCGCCGGATGCAAACACACCCCCGACACCGGAGGCCTTGACCGCCTCGGCCGCTCCGCAGGCAGAACTGCAAATCACAGGGGTCCCCGCCAACAGAGCTTCGCTCACCACCGCGCCCCAGCCGTCATAGTCGCTGGGCAGGATCAAGCCGTCGCTCGAGGCGATGTGCGCTTGGGCCTCCGTGTTGGGCAATGTGCCCAGCCATTGGATCGCCTCTGCGTTGGGTTGGGCAGCGGCGAGGGCCCGCAGTTCATTCTCCAGAGGACCCGAACCCACCAGGCTGAGCTTGGTTCGGAGTGGGCGGAGCGCACCGAAGGCCTCAATCAGCAGATCCACCCGCTTCAGGGGAACCAACCTGCCCACATAGACGAGGCGCCGCTCGTGTCCTTCAGCCGGCGAAGTTACCGGCGGAGGGGTAAGGAAGTAGCTGAAGGGATAAATCCGCGAGCGGGGAAATCCACACTGTTCCAGGAAATGCTGCGTTTGCTGGCCGATGCTCAGACAAAAAGCCACGGCCTCGCGATAGCGCCGGATCTGGTACCGGTAGGCCAGCTTCTTCAGCCAGGCCTTACCGCCGCGCTGATCCACGGCTTCCATCATGACGCCAATGCGCGCGCCGCGGTCCGCCAAAGCGGGCAGGGCGTTCGCGATCATCCCGTTGCCCCGAAAGCCCTGGCAGAGATGTAAGGTGCCCTTTGAGAAACGGCCTGCCAACGCGGTGATCTCCGCGGGAGTTTCGGCCAGATGCAGCTTGGCTTGGCCAAGGTCGGCCCGGGCCCATCCCATGGCGGCCCGATGGGGTTCAACGGTTTCGGCAGCAACATAGTGGACGCTGATCCCCGGCTTGGCCGCCAATGCCCTCACGAGCCCGGCTTGGTGCGGACTGATCATGGATTGCCAGAACACGATCTCGGTCATGTGGCTGCCGCCCTCTTTGCCGAGCGCGCCGAGGTGGCCATCAGCAGGATGATCCACACCAGCAGGCCTATGCCGTTGGGAGAAAACAGAACCGCCTCGCCCAGATTGACCAGAAGGGCGGCAAAGAACAGCCACACCATCTCAAGCTGCCCGCTGCGGCAGATGGAGTTTAGAAGCACCAGAAGGAGGCCGGAAAACAGAAGAAAGCCGGCAAAGCCGATTTCTTCCAAAATGGCGGAGTACATGTTGCCTTTTTCAACCGAAGCGGCCACGGGCAGACCGAACACAGGCTCTCGCTTCACCTTCAGATCGGCCGGGTTCGACGCCACGCCGAACCCAATGCCCAGCACGGGGTTGGCGTAGAAGTTCTGCATGGATCTGGAAATCAGGGCGCCTCTGGACGCGTCGAAGGCCGAAGAGATGGTTTGATTGTCGGAGCGTTTGGAGATGGTGCGCTCGACCATGGCGGAGACCTTGTCGAAGAACAATGCCCCGGTGAAGAGGGAGCAGACGATCAAAACGAACACCCGCTTGTGCCGCAGGTTCTTGAACGCAGACCGTATGGTGCGAAGGCTTAAAGACCGGGCCAGGAGGTAACTCAACGCAAGCCCGCCGGCGGCGGCCAGCATGGCCCCGCGGGATTCGCTGAGGAACAGCATCAGGATGACCAGGGCGGCCAGCGCGATGTCGATGGAGCTGAAGGCCCGCAGTCTCAGCATGCGGCCGCCAATCCAGGCCCCGGTGAGTGCCATGGTCATGCCAAACACTTGAGGCTGGTTGAGAATGCCTTGAAACCCATGGCCGTTGGTCAAATAACCCATTGGCATCATCAGAAGGGGCGCACTGGCGAGCGCAATGGCGGCAAGCCAGAAAAAGATCCACCCTTGCAGCCTCTCCACATTCACCCGCCTGGAGAACCAGCAGATGGAGAGCGCCATCGTCATCACCAGGAAGGAGACCGCCTTCAAGACCGAGACGTCGGGCGCGTAACTCACCACGGCGGAATGAACCAGGCAGAACCCGCCGAACAACACGAAGCCGGACACCGTTCGCCCCATAAGAAGCGCGTTCTGAGATTTGAAGCTGGCCAAGACCGCACTCGTGAGCGCGGCCATCAAGCAGAGGATGCGCAAGACCTCCACGCCCGCAGGCGTTTCAACCAATCCCGGGCTCAGGTGGCTGAGAAGCCACGAGAGAAACAGCGCTTTGATCGCCTGGCTTGGTCCGCGCAGCGCGTAGAGGATAAGTAAACTGAACGCCGCATAAGCGCCTGGAGCGCCGGCAAACCGGAGCGCGAGTACGAGAACGGGAAACCAGATCCCGCTTCGGAGCGCATGATATTTTGCCCAACGCAGGATCTCCCGTGCGCCGGGTGCTGGCGCCGGAGCGAAACGGCCCAATGTTGAGGCTGCCTGCGAGACGATCATGGCGCGCGCGCTCACGGTTGTTTCATCCGCCAGAGCACCAGCAGGCTCGCTGGGATTAAGACGAGATATCCGGTCAAAAAGCCGATCGCGGGCGCCGAGGCTCCCTCTGTGAAGCCGACGTACTGGGCGCTGGAAAGAGCGGTTAAAGCCCACCCCACTTGCAGCAGCAGCCAGCGGCGTGGGCCGGGGTTGCGGGTGATGATGGCATTGCTCAAGCCGTTCACGGGAGACGCGGCCACGGCGGCCAAGACGAAGAGGCGGAACACCTCAGCGTCGGTCACATCGGCATTTCCATAGAGCGCCAACAAGGTCTCATCGAGCATCAAAGCGGCCGCGCCGATGATCACGGCCACGAGAAAGTTCGCTCCGGTATTGGCAAGCACAAGGTGGCGCAGATGAGCACCGTCATTGGCTGCGGCCCGGACGATGCGGGGGAAGAACACGCGCGTCGTGATGGACGGAACCAGCAGAATGAAGGAGAACCATTGCAGGCCAACGGCATATTTGGAGAACTCTGCAGCCCCGTTTTCCACCCCAAGAAGGCTCCGTCCCAGGGCCCAGAAGACGGTGGCAACCAGCAGGCTGGTCACGAACATGGGGCCCGCAATGTTCAAGACTTTTCCGGCGAGCGCGCGCGACATGTGGCTGGACACAGAACCGCGCAATAGGGGCAGCAGCCGCGACCAGTAGATGGCGATCTGCAAGATCATGGAGGCCAATACGCCCCAGATGGCGACGTTCACCGATCCAAGCTGAACTGCAACGCTCACAACGAGCAAAAGGACGGCGAGACCGGCCCCGCCTGCAAGAGCCAGCAACCGAAAGTCCCCGCGTCCCGACACAGCGCCCATGAGCACCGTGTTCATGGAGAGCGCCATGACGCTGGCATAGAATACGGGCCGGCTGAGCCCGGTTTCGGCCAACAGCCAGGCATCCGGGACCAGATGCAGCAGGGCCACCATGAGAAGAGCCGAGCCAAACGCCAAAGCAAGCACGCAGCGCGCTTCACCGCGCTTTTCCTCATCCAGCGATACCGTGCTTTCTGCAAAGATTCGCGATGCGGCCACGCTTAAGCCCAGAGTGGAGAAGGTGGCGATCATCGCCAGGGTCAGGTTGAAATAGGTGAAGCTGGAGAAGCTCTCTACCGACATGAAGTTGGCGACCAGAATGCTGGCGAGGATCAACGAGCCCCGGCCGAGAACCTGCGACAGGGCGGCGAATACAAAATCAACGGAGATCGCTTTCAGCGGCTCACTCAGGCGGCCGAGACGGTTCTGGGCGGACGTGAAGGCGGCGCTCAGCATGAGCGGGCAGCTTTGTGGCCGATGCTGTAATACTCATAATAGCGCGCTTCTTCCTCAACCACATTGTTGAGGATGATGCCGGCCAATTTGTCTTCCAGGCCGGGCGTGCGCTGGAGGGCGGCTTGCACGGCGGCCCGGTCGGTCTTCTCCCAACGCACCACCAGGGCAACCGCGTCCACATGAGCGGAAACGGCGCGCCCATCCGTCACCGGCACCAGCGGGGCAGTGTCGACGAACACCAGGTCAAACTCTTCGCGTGCCCAGTCCAGCATCACCTTGGTTTGTTCAGAGGTGAGGATTTCTGCCGCTTGCGCTGCAGACAGAGAGCGGATGGCCGGCACGAAGTGCAAACCTGTGTCCGGATCGAATACGAAGACTTCCGAAGGCTCCGCCGTGCCGTTGATGAGTTCTACCACCCCTTTTTGCGCCGTCGGCGCATAGAGCGGGGTCAGCATGGGGCGCCTGAGGTCCATATCGATCAGCAGCACCTTTTTGCCTGCAGCAGCGGCTTGTTGTGCCATGTTGCTGGCAAGGGTCGACTTGCCTTCGCCCGGCAGGGCCGAGGTCACAGCGACAACGTTGAGCTGATCATCCGCCGTTAGGTAACGCACCTCCATGCGAAGCGATCGGATGGATTCGGCAAAGGCGGAAAGCGGCTTGTCCAGCACCAGCCTGGCCAAAGCGCTGCGCTTGGCGAGAGACTGCTGCCGGCCCGCCCCAAATATGCGTGGCAGGCGATCCAACAAGCTGCCGAAGTGGCGGGAGAACCATCCGGCGGGCGCCTCCACCGCGGCATGCGGCACAGACGCGAGGACCTGGATGCCGAACATCTTCTCCACGTCATAAGGGGACCGGAAGCCGTTATCCAATTTCTCCAGCAGGAAGGCGAGGGCGCACCCGAGGCCAAGCCCCAAGATCAGGGAAAAGCCGGCGATGGAGCGCTTTACCGGCGCGCTTGGATTGGTGGGGGCGCTGGCCTGTTCAATCACCCGGGATTCTGCAGTCTGCAGGCTTTGCTGCTGAGAGACTTCCTTAAAGCGGGTCAGGAACGCATTGAAAAGCTGACGGTCGGCTTCGGCCTCGCGCTCCAACTCGCGCAACCGGATGTTTGCCTGATTGTTGCCGGTCTTTTCGCCTTTCAGCAGGTTCAAGCTCTTTTCAATCGAGCGTTCGCGGCTGAGCGCAATCTGATAGTCGTTCGTGGCGGTGGTGAGGATGCGCTTGGCCTCCACCTTGATCTGCGCGTTTACGTCTGCAAGCTGCGCCCGGGTGCTCTGCACTCTAGGGTGGCGGCTGCCGTACCGTGCGCGCAGGTCCGCCAGAACCCGGCGCAATTCGGTTGCTTTCGTGCGCAAGGTGCCGATGACCTGGGACTGAAGCCGGTCCGCGAAGGATGTGGTCTCGCCGCCCTTCTTAATGACGGCCAGAAGCGATTGATATTTGGCTCTTTTTTGCGCGGTCTCCGCACGCACCAAGATGAGCTGCTCGCTGAGCTTGGCAATCTGCTGCTCGTTCAGATCGGTGCCCTTGGCGGCCACAATTCCGTTTTCAGTCTTGAAACGCTCCACCGCCCGCTCGGAGGCCCGCACTTTGGTGCGCAACTCTTCCAAGCGTTCAAACAACCAGGCATTGGCCCGGCTGGTGGCGTCGTACTTCGCCTCAAGTTGGTCCACCAGATACTCACCGGCAAAGGCATTGGCGATCTGGGCGGCGAACACCGGATCTTCGTCGGTGTAGCTCACCTCAATCACATAGGTCCATTCCTTGCGGGCAACGGTGATGCCTTCCTTCAGCTTCAGGGCCAGCCGCTCCTTATCGCTGGCCAGAAGGGCGTTGCGTCCACCGATCTGCTTTCTGACCGGGGCGCGGGAGAGCACGGAGCGTGCCCACTGGATAAGCTGCTCAGTGAGGGTGGGGTGCCGGTCGAGGATGAAGCGGTCGGCTTTGTGAAGCTCCAGCTTGTCCACCACCCTTAAGGCAACGGAGGTGGACTTGATGAGTTCCACTTCGCTGTCGATGGCCGATGAATCTTTGCCGATTGAGGAGACAACCGATTTGGTGTCCACCACGCTCGTGCGCCGGGGGTCAACCAGAACCGAGGCGGTGGCGGTGTAGACCGGCACCAGTTGCATGGCGTAGATCAGGCCTATGAGGCCCACAAGGAGGGTGACAGAGGCGATCAGCGTGGCGCGGCGGCGGATAACGGCGACCAGTTCTCTCAGATCGAGCCCGATATCGTCGTAACTGGCATCATCGATGCCTAAGGGCCGCTCAACCCTCGAAGAATGCTCGTCATCATGACTTCGCTTCAACATGCCGATCCGTGGGTTCCGGGCATCCTGCCCTAAAACCTTGCCTTCAAGTACAAACCCGCTTGATGGCGTTCAAAATCGAGCGCAAATCCTGTGAAATCGCGGTCGGTGTAGAGATAGTTGACCCCCACGCCGAGATACCGGTTGATCTCGTACTCTGCTCTCAATCCCGCTCCAAGCGTGTAACCTTTAACCGACGAACTGTTAAAACTGTCATAAACCAGCCTGAGGTGAGGCGAGACGATCAACCGGCGCAAAACCTCATAATCCAGCGTCAGCTTGACGTAGCTTTGATCGGATCCGGACAGTCCGGGAATGGTGGTGTCCTCAAAGCGCTGCTGGGCGTCCAAGTTGACCGTCATCAACGGTGTCGGGTTCCAGGTGAGCGCGGCCAGGAACGTGAGCGCTGAGTGTTTACCGAACAGAGCGCTGGCGTAATCCACATAATTGTAGCCAATACCCGCTTCGCCCCGCAGCAGCCGGCCCAGCTCAAACTCCACACCGCCCAGCGCGCGAAAGCCCTTCGAGCTGCGGTTGGTCGTCGCGGGCCCATCATAGTCACGGGCCGTGAATTGCAGATCGCCAAACACGCTGTAGCCGGGGGACACGTTGTAGCTGACCCGTCCGCCGGCCTCGATGCGATCGAAATCCCGAAAATCCTGATCGAAATTCGCCCCGGCGAACGTTCTGCCGTCGCCATAATCGAATTTGGAATAGTGTACGCTGCCGGAGAGCTTGAGCCGGTTGAAGGTCTTCACCAGCTTGCCGGCAAGGTCCACACGGTTGTACTCGATCGGGCGCCGTGTCGCCGTTGGCTGCACGATCGCACCGCGCTCCTCCTGGAACACCCCACCCTTGGCCGTGAGATAGGCATTGAGATCGCGGGTGATATCAATGCGCGTTTGCAGCTTGCCGAAGGCTTCGGTGCGGCTTTCCGGGGACAGGCTGAAATACTCAATATGTTCGACCGCCGCCTCCGCGGCCACCTCATGCCGTCCGAAATCGGATTTCAGCTTGATGTTGGGCGTAACGAAGAACGCCTCGTCATCCACCGTCCCGCCCGGGGTGGCGCGCACATTGGTGTCGATCAGGAGACCTGAGGCGATTTCCGGCAATATCCAGAACTGTCCCTGACGGATGCCGCGTCCCTGGTTCCGCTCGGCCACATCTGGCAAGTCGTCTTCGGTATTGTGCGCGCTGTAGTCGCTCAGGATCTTGTAATGGTATTCGCGCGAAAGGCTCTCAGCGTCAGCCCGCGCAGCACCGCTGAGGGCGCACAGGCCGATGGCCGCACCCACGAGCATAAGGCCAAGCGGCCTTGCGGATTTGTTTTCGCACAAACGCATCCCACGTCCCCAGATTTCAGTGCAAACTCTAGGGGCAGGCGGCTTAAACGCGGGTTTAGGGGGATGGCTAACCGGACGTGCCGGGCTTGCGCCAATTTGGGATTTTGCCTGTCAATTCAACTAAATCGATTCAATTTGAACGATCTTGTTTAGACAAGATTTACGACGATCAGAAGTAGCGTTCCGGGATCCGGATATTGTCGCCCGGCACAATCGGCACGCGCTGATCGAGGGAAACCGCGATCTCCTTGTCGCGGCCTTCCCTGCGGATATAGACCTTGTCCACGTTGGCCCGGTAGGTGTAGCCGCCGGCGATGGCGATGGAGTCCTGCACCGTCAATCCGCTGCGGAACGGGTACTGGCCTCCCTGCTTCACTTCGCCGGTGATATAGAACGGCCGGTAGTTCAACACCTCGGCAGCCACCTTGGGGTCGTTCAGATAGCCGTTCTTGAACGCGGCGACGACGCGCTCCTGGAATTGCTGTACTGTGGTCCCCTTGGCGCGCACGCTGCCGATCAGCGGAATGTTGACCACCCCCGCGCCGTCAATCACATATTCGCCGGAAAGCTCCGGCTCTCCGTAGACCTTCAGGCGGATCTTGTCGCCTGTGCCCATGCGGTATTGGGTGTCGGTGCCGGCTGTGGGTTCGATGATCAGGCCGCTGCGGG
>JANQOW010000119.1 GCA_028285595.1 Hyphomicrobiales bacterium | reverse complement strand
AAGGCCCCCATATCGAGACTGACTTCTACAACTTCGAGGCCCTGAACATTCCGCCGGAGCATCCCGCGCGTCAGGACCACGACACGTTCTATCTGACGCCAAAGGAAGACGGTTCACGGATGGTGCTGCGCACCCACACCAGCCCGGTGCAGATTCGCACCATGGAGACCGCCGAGCCGCCCATCCGCATCATCGCGCCGGGGCGCACCTACCGCTGCGACAGTGACCAAACCCATACGCCCATGTTCCACCAGGTTGAAGGGCTGGTGATCGACGAAACCACCCATCTGGGCCATCTGAAATGGTGCCTGGAAGAATTCTGCAAGGCGTTCTTCGAGGTGGATGAAGTGAAGATGCGCTTCCGCGCCTCCCACTTCCCGTTCACCGAACCCTCCATGGAGGTGGACATTGGCTGCTCCTTCGAAGGTGGCCAGGTGAAGATCGGCACCGGGGATGACTGGCTGGAAATTCTGGGCTCCGGCATGGTGCACCCCAAGGTCATTGCCGCCGGCGGCCTGGATCCTGAAAAGTATCAGGGCTTCGCCTTCGGCATGGGCATCGACCGGATCGCCATGCTGAAATACGGCATTCCCGACCTGCGCGCCTTCTTCGAGGCCGACCTCAGGTGGCTGCGCCATTACGGGTTCTCCGCCTTCGATGTGCCCGAACTGGCCGGAGGGTTAAGCTGATGAAATTCACACTCTCCTGGTTGAAAGACTATCTGGACACCGACGCCACGTTGGACGACATCACTGCGGCCCTCAACGATGTGGGCCTGGAGGTGGAAGGTGTGGAGAACTTGGCTGAAACCCTCGGCGCGTTCTCCGTGGCCAAGGTCAAGGAAGCCCGCCAGCATCCCGATGCGGACCGGCTGCGCGTGTGCGATGTGGAAACCAAGGACGGCCTGGTCCAGGTGGTCTGCGGCGCCCCCAATGCGCGCACCGGCATGACCGGCATCTTCGCCCCGCCCGGAACCCACATCCCCGGCACCGGGGTGGATCTGCAGGTGGGCGTCATCCGCGGTGTGGAATCGGCCGGCATGCTCTGCTCGGAGCGCGAGATGATGCTGTCTGATGAGCATGACGGCATCATCGAGCTGGACGGCGACTGGGCCATCGGCACCCCGGCGGTGGAGGCCCTTGGCCTCAACGATCCGGTGATTGATATCGCCATCACCCCCAACCGCCCCGATGCGCTTGGGGTCTATGGCGTGGCGCGCGATCTGGCCGCCCGCGGCCTCGGCACGCTGAAGCCGTTGGACGCGACCCCTGTGCCCGGCACCTTCGCCTCGCCCATCGATGTGAAGCTCACCTTCGATGCGGGAACCGAAGAGGCCTGCCCGCTGTTCTGCGGGCGCTATATTCGCGGCGTGAAGAACGGCCCGTCGCCCGAATGGCTGCAGCGCCGGCTCACGGCCATCGGCCTGCGCCCCATCTCCGCGCTGGTGGATATCACCAACTACCTCACCTACGCCTATGCCCGGCCTGTCCACGTGTTCGATGCGGACAAAGTGGCCGGCGACATCCAACCCCGGCTTGCCCGGGCGGGCGAAAAGATGCTGGCGCTGGACGGCAAGGAGTATGAGCTGGACGACACCATGACGGTGATCGCCGACGATAATGGCCCCGACGCCATTGGCGGCATCATGGGCGGCGAGCTCTCCGGCTGTACCCTGGAGACCAAGAACGTCTTCGTGGAAGTGGCCTATTTCGACCCCATCCGCACCGCCACAACGGGCCGCAAGCTCGGCATCATCTCCGATGCGCGCTACCGGTTCGAGCGCGGCGTGGACCCGGCCTTTGCGCCCGATGGTGCAGAGATCGCCACCAAGATGATCATGGACTTCTGCGGCGGAGAGCCGTCGGAAGCGGTCACCGCCGGCGCGATCCCCGACACGGCGCGCAGCTACACCCTGCGTCCCGACCGGGTTGAAACCCTGGGCGGGGTCAAGGTTGAGCTCTCCGAACAAAAGCGCATTCTGGAAGATCTCGGCTTCAAGGTCGCGCAGACCGGCGATGGCCTGGTCTGTGCGGTGCCCCCGTGGCGGCCCGACGTTTTGGGCGAAGCGGATCTGGTGGAGGAAATCACCCGCATCGTCGGCCTGGACAATGTGCCCAACGCGCCCATGAGCCGGCCTAATGCGGTGGCCCGCCCGGTGCTCACCCGCCTTCAGCGGCGCACCAGCGCGGCCCGGCGCACGCTTGCCGGACGCGGCCTCAACGAGGCAGTCACCTGGTCCTTCCTGCCTGAAGATCAAGCCAAGCTGTTCGGCGGCGGCGGGGCGGCTGTGAAGCTGGCCAACCCGATCTCCTCGGAACTCTCCGACATGCGGCCGTCTTTGCTGCCCAACCTCATCACGGCGGTGGGCCGCAACAATGACCGCGGCTTTGCCGACCTGGCGCTGTTTGAAATCGGTCAGGCCTATCTGGGTGATGCGCCGGAAGATGAAACCGTGCGGGCTGCCGGCGTGCGCCGGGGCCAGACGGGCCCGCGCCACTGGGGCGGACCGTTACGGCCTGTGGATGCATTTGACGCCAAGGCCGATGCGCTGGCAGCGCTTCAGGCGGCCGGGGCGCCCATGCAGAGCCTGCAGGTGGTCGCCGGCGCTCCGGAATGGTTCCACCCGGGCCGTTCGGGCACCTGTCAGCTCGGCCCGCAAAACCAGATGGCCCATTTCGGCGAGCTGCACCCGCGGGTGCTCAACGCCCTTGATGTGAAGGGCCCGCTGGTGGGCTTTGAGATTGTGCTCAACAAGATCCCTGAGCCGAAAGGCAAAGGCGGCGCGGCGCGGGCCGCGATGGAGGTCTCGGACCTGCAGGCCGTCACCCGCGACTTTGCCTTTGTGGTGGATGGCGACGTGGTGGCCGACAAGCTGGTCCGCGCCGCCAAGGGCGCCGACAAGCAACTGATCACCGGGGTCTCGGTGTTCGACCTGTTTGAGGGCGAGGCGGCCGGCAAGGCGCTGGGCGAGGGCAAGAAGTCTCTGGCCATCGAGGTCACTTTGCAGCCCCGCGACAAGACCATGACCGATGAAGAGATCGATGCGGTCGCCGCCAAGGTTGTGGCCAATGTGGAGAAAGCCACCGGCGGTACGCTCAGGGGATAACCGGCGGGCCGCATATCTGAAGGAGCCAACTGATGATGAAACTGATTTGGCTGTCTGATCTTCATTTTGTGGCTGACGGCATCGAGCTGGGCCACGACCCGCGCGCGCGTTTGAAAGCGGCCATCGCCTTCATCAATCAGCACCATGCCGACAGCGCCTACTGTGTGCTGTCCGGCGATCTGGTCAATCGCGAGACGGTTGAGGACTATTCCGCTCTGGCTGAACATCTGGGCGAGCTGCGGGTGCCCATGCTCCCCATGGTGGGCAATCATGATGACCGGCAGATCCTGCGGTCGGTCCTGCCATTGCCGGACGGCTGCATGGATGAGTTCATCCAATATGCGGTGCCGACCTCTGAAGGCCTGATCCTCTGCCTGGACACCCACAAGATCGGCACGCCCGCCGGAGAGCTGTGCGCCGAGCGCTTGGCCTGGCTTGAGCAGCAGTTGAACGCGGCGGGCGCTGGGCCGGTTTATGTGTTCATGCACCACCCGCCCATGCCTCTTGGACTGCCCATGCAGGATATGGACAGGCTTGATGACGGCGAGGTGTTCCTGGACCTGGCGGCGTCCCATGGTAACGTGAAGTATCTCTTCATCGGCCATGTGCACCGGCCCATTACGGGCACGGCGAAAGGCATCCCGTTCGCCACCATGCGCTCGGTTCTCTATCAGGCGCCGGCGCCGGTTCCCGCTTGGGATTGGGACAATTTCGCGCCCGCTGAGGAAGCCCCCAACCTCGGGATCATCACGCTGAGCGCGCTGGGGGTCAATCTTGAGTACATCCAGTTCTGCCCCTACGCCGAAGGCACGTAAGGTCTAGGGCTTCCGGGTCAGCTTGGCCGGTTTGTCATGCGGGAAAGTTACGGTGAGGCTACCCGCCGGCGCGTCTGCCTGACCATCGAAAGACAGGCGAAACAGAGTGTCCTCGATTACGTAATCCCGCGGGCCGTTCTTGATGAGATGGAAGGTGCCATAGGTTGGCACCGTTGCTTGAAGCCCGCCTGTGCGCCGCGCGATGTCCATCTGAAAGCGGGGCCCTTCATATCGTCCCAGAAGTGCCTCGATCTCTGCAGCCGATGGCGTGGTCTCGTCAGCGACAGGGCGTTGCTCTCTTTCAACGATCGCGGGCGCCTCGCGCCCCGGCCCTGTGCGGGCCCGCAATATGGCCATCAGCAGGCGGCGAACCCTGCCTCCGCTCACCCGCTTGCCCACATAGGTGTTGACCCGGTGCACCACCACCAGGCGCGCGCCGGGCACAACGATGATCCGGTGTCCGCCGGCGCCGGAGGCTTCATACGCGCCAAGGGCCGCCAGTTCGCCCAGATAGCGCCACCACATATAGCCATAACCGCGCCAGACGCGCTCAGAGCGGGAATAAGACCGCGTGCTCTCGCGCACCCAGTCGGCGGGAACGATGCGTCTGCCCCTCCATCTGCCCTCGTTCAGGTAGAGCAGGCCAAACCGCGCCAGATCGCGCGCCGACATGCGGAACGGATAGGCGGGATGCCGCGAGTGCTGCGCCTCCAGATGGTAGTAGGTGTGGCGCAGGTCGAAATCCTGCATCCCAAGCGTATCTGCGATCTCAGACTTAAAATCGGCGAAGAGATCGCGCTGGGTCTTTCTGTTGTAGATGGTCCCCAGGGCGTTGAAATCCCAGTTGTTGTAAAGCCAATGGCTGCCCGGCTTATGACTGCCGCGCCGAGGGCGCTTCTTCCTCATGGCCTCGCTCTCATAGGCCGCCGGCAGGAAGACCCCGGAGCGGGCTTTCAGCAGGTCTGCAATCGTCGCCGTCTTCTCCTCAGGCGTGAGGGGCGTGTCGTCATCGATGTGAAGCGCGCCGAGACTTTCATCGAGACGGAGCTCTCCGCGGTCAAGCGCAATCCCGAAGAGCGCGCTCAAAAGGCTCTTCCTGATGGAATGGTTGAAGAAGCGGCGCTCCACCTCTCCCCATTCCGCAACGATGATGCCGTCCTGAACGATCATGACGGCGGCCGATCCAAGCGTGTCGGAAAACGCGCGCACCTTCGCCAGCTCTTCGCTTGACCAGCCGGCCTCTTCAGGCGTTGCAAACCTCTGCCAGGTCTTGCCGGGAAAACGCGGGGATTGGGTTTTGGTCCAGGCGGCCCAGGTAGAGGGGGCGAATTCTGGCTCGCCGGCTGCTGCGGCCTGCAGCGGCGCAAAGCCCAGCGCAACGGCGAACACGAACACTTTGAGCCCTTGGATCATTCTTCGCCTCCTGCCCGACAAACATGATGGGATCATGGCACCGTCCCGGTCAACGCCGGGTGTTCAATCAAACTCGATCCACGGCGCCTTCTCGGCAGCGGTGCGCAGGTGTTGAAGCGCCGCCTCGATGCGGCCCGGCCCGCTGCCCGGCGCCCAGACCGCATAGGCGGGAAACGGAAAACGCGGCGCTCCTTCGATGAAGAAAAGCTGGCCCTGGGCAATGTAATCATCGGCAATCCGGTAGGGCATGAAGGCGGACTTGCCGCTCTCGATCAGGAAGCGCGGCAGCAGCGTGCCGAGGCGCAGGCTGAGCTGCGGCGGTTTCAGTCCCGGAAACCACCGGCTGTGGGCAATGGCGAATTCAGGCCCCCAATCGCAATAGACATAGTTGTCCGCCTGCTGCTGGGTCTGGTCCCCGTCCGCCGTCACCAGCACCAGCAGATCATCCAGGATGTGTTCCACCTGAAGGCCCGGGCGGATCTCCGGGCTGTAGACCAGGGCAATGTCGATATTGCCCCGGATCAGACCGCGGGTGAGGGCATCCGGGGCGAGGATGTTGAAATTTACCGCCGTGGTGGGCATTTCGTCTTCGATCGCGCGCACCCATGCGGCGGAGAGCTCCGGCCAGAGACTGTCCTCGCAGCCCAGCGCCAGGCTGCCGTCGAACCCGTCCGGCAGGGATGTCTGATAGCGCGCCTCGTCCCAAAGCTGCACGAAGGCCCGGGCATATTCTTCAAACTGCTCGCCATAGATGGTGGGCTCGACCCCGCCCTTTGAGCGCACAAGCAGCTCCTTGCCGATCAGCTCTTCCAGCTTCTGGATGCGCAGGCTGATGGCCGATTGGGAGACAAAAAGCGTCTCCGATGCCTTTACGAAACTCTTTGTGGCAAGAACCGTGAGGAAGGTGCGAGCCAATTGCAGATCCATTTTGAACCTCAGTTTTTCTCATATTAACTATCTTTTTTATTCGTTTGTCATATTTAAAGCAATCTGTCATCCAACAGGTCACAGCGGTTTGCCGTTGGGAGAAGCGGGCGGTTGTGGTGGATCTCTAGCCTCGACGCATCATGACCGCCCGCTGATCTATCCGGCCTCCTGAACCTAGAGCGAATGAGGATACTCAATGTCTCGACGCGACGAACTGATTGAAAAGTACGCTGCCGATCTCAAGGAGAAGATCGGCATCACGCCCGACATGGATTTGTTGACGCAAGTGACCATCGGCTGCGGGCCGGCCATTTACAACGCCGATGCGGCCACGGTCTCCGGTACCGATCCTGAAGAGCTGAAGACTGTGAAAGAGAGCTTCTTGATGGGCAAGCTTGGTCTCTCCGACGGCATGGATCTGGACGAGGCCATCGCGCAGGTCATGCGGGCCTATGGGGACTCCAACCGCCATAAGTACCGGGCGGTCGTCTACTACATGCTGACCAAGCACTTTGACCGCGAGGCCGTTTACGGCTGAGCCGGCGGCTCGCCGAATTCTGAGTTGGGCTGGGGAAGGAATAGGTGAGGCGCGTTCTCTCAACAGCCGAACCTATAAGAGGGGTCGCGTTCACACCACCGCGGCCCCTCGCCCTTTATGAAACCCGCCCGACGGAACTTTTCTGCCCTCCAAACGTACTGATCAGGTGAGGAGACTTGTCTCATCAGGTCAGTTGGCGAGGGAGCGCAAGATGAAGCGACAAAAGGCAAAGCGGCAGACACGCAGCAAAAAGGCGGCCCCGCAAGCGGCAAAATCTGAAGATGTGAGCCGGCGCAATGTCCTCGGCCTGGTGCGCAACTGGGGCCTGGTGGCCGCGCTCGTGGGCGGCGGCGGCTGGTATTTGGTGGACGAGGTGACGGCCACCATCAGCGAGCAGGATCTCAGCAAGATTGGAAACGGGATCCCCACGGTGGTGCAGATCCACGATCCGCAATGTTCCCGCTGTATCGCCTTGCAGAAGGAAACCCGCAAAGCCTTGAAGGGCTTTGGCGGCGATGAGCTGCAATATGTGGTGGCCAATATCCGCACCGAGAAAGGCCGCGCGCTGGCCTCGGCCAATGGGGTGGGGCATGTGACCCTGCTGCTGTTCGACGGCAAAGGCGTCCGGCGCCAGGTTCTGCAGGGCCCCGGCCATCGTGATTATCTGGAAATGGTGTTCCGCAAGCACGTGGAGCAGTCTCGCAAGGTGTCCGGGTAACCCCCTTCACGACCATCGTCATAGGTTATGGCCCCTGCTTTCGCAGGGGCGCGAGAGACGATCAGCTCGACTGGCTCTCCGTGAACTGCTCGATATGGGTTTTGAACGTGGACAGCGGTTGGTTGCCCGTCAGCTTCGTCCCGTTGATAAAGAATGTGGGCGTGGAGCTGACGCCCAGGACCGTCTGTCCATGTTCCCGCACGGCCAGAATCCCGCGGGCCACTTTCTCGTCCGACAAGCACTTTTCAAAGCTCTCCTCGGTGGCGCCCGCCTGGCGCGCAATTTTGAACAGCTCGCCGCGCGGATCGTGCCCCGTCCACACCTTCTGGCGCTCAAACAAGACGTCGATCATGTCGAAGTACCGGCCTTCCGGCGCGCAGCGGGCCACCATGAAGGCGGCCAAGGACAGATCGTCCAGCGGAAACTCGCGCAGCACGAACTTGATCTTGCCGGTGTCGATGAATTCCTTTTTCAAGGCCGGATAGGTGGCCTTGTGAAAATTGGCGCAGTGCGGGCAGGTGGCTGAGGCAAACTCCACCACGGTCACCGGCGCGTCTTCAGCGCCGATCCACTTCTCACCATGCGGAGGCTCTTTGCCGAGCGCGGCCAAGGTGCCGGTGTCTGCTGGTTGGCCCGTGCCGCTGACGGCAGGTCCCAAAAGGGCAAATGCCGCCGCGCCCCCGGCCACAACGGTGCCTCCGGTAATCAGAAAACCTCTGCGTCCCATGGATTTCATCTCAGTTCTACTCCTAAGTTCGAGTTGGAAACGTTTGGCCGTCAGCCGACCAGGGCGCGCGCCTCGGCCATCAGGCGGCGCACTTCAAACTGGCTCACCATCACGTACAGCAGGGCATCGGAGCGCCACACCAGGCTGGTGTGACCGTCCGAGCGGTGCCATGACACGTTCTCGCCCAGCTCCGGCTCACTGCGCCCTTCGGGAACCGCAATGCCGTCTGCGTTCATGATGTAGAGCACCATGGAGCCGTCCTGTCCCTCATAGCTGAGCGAGGCCAGGCGCCGCTCCAGAAGCCAGCACAAACGCCCACCCACTAGAGATGCGGTTTGGCCCGTCGAGCCGACAGGCGGCAGCCGGAACGGCAGGCGG
This sequence comes from Hyphomicrobiales bacterium, assembly GCA_028285595.1. Classification (GTDB taxonomy): domain Bacteria; phylum Pseudomonadota; class Alphaproteobacteria; order Rhizobiales; family CAJQND01; genus JAAEUE01. The sequence continues at coordinate 48,879 of JANQOW010000119.1, read as the reverse complement.
GAGCCATACCACTGGGCCAGCCGCACCATGCTGGTTTCGGCAATGTCGATGGACTTGTCCTTGGCCAGATAGGTTTCAAAGTCGTGGAAGAAGGTCTCCACCGCGCTCTCAGGGCGGGTGGCGGGGGTGCGGAGCGTGGAGAGGACGCCCAGTCCCGCAACCCCCGCGGCCAGCGTCCCGCCGGCCCCGATCAAGAAAGACCGCCGGCCAAGAAGGCCCGGCCGGGGTCCGTTCGCCGCGGAGAATGTGTTTCCATCAATATCGAATTTTTCAAAGACCGCCGTCCGCAGCGATTGCGGCGCCGACGTCTGCCGGCCATGCTCGCTCAAAAGGTCATTGAGCGTTTCCAGGGTCCTCGCCGTTTCGGCCAATTCCGGATCGCGCTTAAGCTGCGCCTCCATCTGGAGTTTGTCTTCAAGGTTCAATTCGCCGTCAATGTAAGGCTCAAGTCCACTCATGGTCTTTTCCGTCTTCATGGTTCGGCTACCTCACAAGTCTCAAGCGTGTTGGCGGGTCTTCGGGCGGCTCCTCGCCGAAGCGCTCATCCAGGTAATCACTCAGGTCCTCACACAGTTTCACCCGCGCCCGGCTCAACCTGGAGCGCACGGTGCCCACCGGCACGCCCAGAGCTTCGGCCGCTTCGGCGTAGGAGAGCTGTTCAATGATCACCAACTGCACGGTGGCGCGCTGGTCCGGGGGCAGGGCCGCGACGGCCTCTTCGATCTGTTGTCCAAGCTGCTGGTTGGCCACAAAGGCTTCCGGGAGGGTCTCCTCCGATTGCAAACCGAGATCCTGTGCCGTTTCCGGGTCGAAGGGCACGTTGATGCGGCGGGCCCGGGCCCGCAAATGGTCAAGGCAGGAATTGTGCAGGATGGCAAACAGCCAGGCCCGCATGTTCCCGTCCGCCTTGAAGCGCTCCAGATTGCGCCAGGCTTTGTCCAGGCTCTCCTGCACCGCATCTTCTGCCTCCGCCCGGTTGTAGAGCATGCGGTAAGCGGTGCGGTAGAGCGCATCGAATTCAGCGCTTACCGTCTCGCGGAAGATGTCCTGGATTTTGTTCGTACCAAACTTCATGGGGCCAACTTATGCCATCTATCTTTAAGAGTGGCGCCCGCGACTGAACAAAATCGACCACGAACGGCCGCGGGCGCCACCCCTGCTGGGTGGGGTCAGGTTACAATCACCTTCGCGCCGATCTTGGCGCGCTTGTGCAAATCAATGATCTCTTCGTTCAACAACCGGATACAACCGCTGGAGCGGGCATGTCCGATGGAGGCGGGGTTATTGGTGCCGTGGATCCGGTAAAGCGTGTCCCGGTTGCCCTGATAAAGGTAGAGCGCGCGAGCACCCAGCGGGTTCTTCGGTCCGCCCTTCACCATCTTCGGCAGCCGGCGCCGGTTTTTCTTCCATTCGCGCCGGCGCATGTTTTCCGTGGGGTACCAGGCCGGCCAAACGGCCTTGCGCTTGATGTGGGCGGCACCCTTCCAGGCAAAGCCGGCCCGTCCGACGCCAACGCCGTATTTCATGGCCATGCCGTCGTCCATCACCAGGTAGAGTGCCCGGTCGGATGTGTCGACGATAATGGTGCCGGCCTCTTCGATTGTGTCATAGGGCACCAGCTCCTTGCCCTTATAGGTGGATGGCCGCGTATGGCGCACCTTCTTGCGGACAACCCGCTGCCTGCGCCGTGCAGGCTCCGGCGTTGAAAACTCTGAAGAGAAATTAAATCGGGTGGATGCCGATGCCGCGGACGCGACCGCGCCGGTGGCAATGAAGCTGGCAAATCCCAGCAATAAATCTCGTCTTTTCATGTTGCCTTCTCTTAAACTCCAAACGGGGTCTTAAGCCCTTATTTTTTGCCTACGATGACCCTACGTACGCTGGGCGGGCCTGAAGGTTCCGCTGGTCACAAACATGTGAGGAAGAAGGACGGATGAGATGGCGACAAAACCGGCACATCTGAAGCGCAGCGACTGGGCCTCCAACGAAACGCTCTGGCGGGGTGTTTTGGAGGGAAAGACCATCGACACGGGCGTGACGGTGATTTTCTACGCCACCGAGGAGGTCGGCAAGGGCCCGCTGTGGCACGTTCACCCCTACGATGAGCTCTTCATCGTGCGCACCGGCCGGGCGCTGTTCACCGTGGGCGAAGAGAAGATTGAGGCCCAGGCAGGTGACATTCTCTTAGGTCCCGCCAATGTGCCGCATAAGTATCACAACCTTGGCCCGGGCCTTCTGGAGACCACGGACATCCATGTGAGCGACACCTGGATTCAGACGGATCTGGAGGATCCGGAGCTCTGATCGTCCTGCATGCAAGCATAGGCGTAGAGCGTGGTCAGCATACTTATAGGAAACATGATCCAGCACCAGTGTGAAATCACGTTAGCGACCTCTCCTGCATAAAACGCCCAACCGTTGCCCAGCGCAGCGAGCCACTCAAGAACGAAAGCCTCAGTGTGTTCAATCGCAATGCTGAACCCTGATGTTACTGCTGACGCGAGAAGAATCTGCGCCGCAAAAGGTCTGGTAGCACGCCAGGCCCAGGCGAATGTATAGGGGTTTCGATTGCCCTCTCCATTCCCACCGCGCCTCTTGAGCGCAATAGCCGGCAGAAGCACGCATAGCCTGTAAAACACGTAGGAAGCCCCGATCATCACACTCGAATGCAGTGCCAGCCAGGAGAGATCCATGATGTCATCGGGAGCGAAATAGATCAGCGCTGTCTCAGGAAGAAAGAGCACAAGTCCAAGCGGAAGCCCCCAAAGGAAGTATCGTCCCAACTGCCACTGGGAACTGAAGGCGAAGGGGAAGTTTGGGATCTCATCCTTCAAAATCAAACGATGCCACGCGACGGCAATCGCCGTGAATGCCAGAAAGAGGTAAATCACCATAGGAAGCACACCAACAAGCAAACCAACAAGCCAGTAGTCCGATGTTTTCACGTCAGCCGGCAGCAGTTTGTCACTTGCGAAGAACACCGCCAGAGGCGCCAGCCAGGGCACAGAGATCCGCAAAGCCGTGTTGAGGTTCCGAACAACCTCCAACACTGCACGGACAACAATCTCAATCCCTGTGATCTGGCTCGCGCGCATTGCTCGTCCCCCGTTTCGCATCACACGAAGATGTTGAACCAACCCATTGCCGATGTCCAATTTGTGATTGGCTAAGGGAAATTTGCATATGCCATCCTTAATCTCTTAACATCTATACTGCAGAACCGGGCTGAGAGAGTTTGGACCCGCAAGAGTATGATCCGCATTGTTAAACACACCTTCCGCACGCTGATCTGGACAATCGTCCTGCTGATCGCGCTGCCCTTGTCGGCAGGGGCGGTGTGGTATGCCTCGCAAGGCTGGCCGCAAAGCTGGCACCAGGCCGAGTGGCATTCCACCGGCACCGCGCCGGACCCGGCCTTCACCCCTGAAGCGATGGTGCGGATCTATTCCGCCCGCACCGGCCGGTGGAAATCGATCTTCGCGGTTCATTCGTGGATTGCGGTGAAGCCGGCTGGCGCTGAGAGCTGGACCCGGTTTGAAGTGGTGGGCTGGGGCCGGCCCGTGCGCCAGAATGCCTATCCCGTGGATGCGCTCTGGTACTCCAATCCCCCGCAGGTGGCCTACGAATTGCGCGGGCAAGAGGCGAGCCGGGCCATTCCGAAGATCGTCTCGGCGGTCGCCAACTACCCCCACAGCGCGCGCGGCAGCTACACCATCTGGCCGGGCCCCAACTCCAATACGTTCGTCGCCCATGTGGTGCGCCAGGTGCCTGAGCTCAAAGGCGAGCTTCCCGCCCGGGCCGTGGGCAAGGACTATTTGGGCTCAGGCTTCCAAATCGCACCGACGCCGAGCCATTCCGGCTGGCAAATCTCCTGGAACGGCGTGGCCGGCATTGCGCTGGCCTGGGAGGAGGGGCTCGAGCTGCACGTTCTGGGCGCGACCATCGGCATTGACCCTCTGGACCTGGCGATCAAATTGCCCTCGTTCGGGCGGCTGGGGTTGTTGTCTTAGCAAAACTTTCGTCATCCCCGCGAACGCGGGGACCCAGGGGCCACCGATCTCCATCGCTCCTGGGTCCCGGATGTTTTGCTGGCGCAAAATTCCGGGATGACGGCTAAGTGCGTCTTGCGCGATCAGGTCACCGCAGCACGCACCGCAAACTGCGGCTCGCGCCAGGCCCCGCTCTCCATGATGTCCTTCAAGGTCGCAACAGCGTTCCACACATCCTCATAGGAGATATAGAGCGGCGCAAAGCCGAAGCGCAGAATGTCGGGCATCCGGAAATCCCCCACAACGCCGCGCGCAATCAGGGCCTGCACAATGGCATAGCCATCCGCATGGGTCAGCGCCACCTGGCTGCCGCGCCTGTCCGCCTCACGCGGGCTGAAAAGGCCAAAGCCATGCGCGGCGCATTGCTCATCCACCAGGGCGATGAAGAGATCGGTGAGCTGCATGCTTTTCGCCCGCACTTGGGTGAGATCCACATCAGCCATCACATCCAGCGCGGCACTCAAGGCCCGCATGCCCAAAATCGCCTGCGAACCGCAGAGGAACGCCTTGATACCGGGCTCGGGCCGGTAGTCCTGTTCAAACGCAAACGGCTGCGCATGGCCCCACCAGCCGCGCAAAGGCTGGCGGATATTGCCCAGATGCCGCTCGGCCGCATAGATCCACGATTGCGCGCCGGGGCCGCCGTTCAGGTATTTGTAGGTGCAGCCCATCGCCAGATCCACATTGCAGGCATCCAGCTCCACCGGGTAGATGCCGGCGCTGTGGCACAGGTCCCAAATCATGATCGCCCCGGCCTCGTGCACCTGGCGCGTGATTTTGGCCATGTCGTACAGCTCGCCGGAGCGGTAATCCACATGAGACAGCAGCACCACGGCCACATCTTCATCCAGCACATCGGCAAGGCTCGCCCCGACCTCGCCCACAAGCCGCCGGGTCAGCGCTTCGCGGCCCTGCATGGCGCCCTCGGTAATGTAGAGATCGGTGGGGAAGGACGCAGCCTCGCTCACCATCACCGTCCGATCGGGCCTGAGCGCAAGCCCGGCCTGCAGGGTCTTATAGATGTTCACGGAGGTGGAATCGCTCACCACCACCTGGCCCGGGCCGGCGCCCAAAAGGGGAGCCAGTTTGGCGCCGAGGCTCACCGGCAGTTCCCACCATCCCGCATCGTTCCAACTGGAGATCAGCCCGCGGCCCCATTCATCCTCCACCGCCTTCGCCATCTCGGCGGGAATGGTCTTGGCCATCGGGCCAAGGGAGTTGCCGTCCAGATAGATCAACCCGTCGGCCAGTTCGAATTTCTCGCGATAAGGTGCCAGGGGGTCGGCGCGGTCCAGCGCGCGGATGTCATCTAGGGTCATGGTCCGTTCAGGCGCTCCCGGTTTGGCGAAGACAATCTACTCTCTTCTGTGCTTAAACAATCGCTGCCCAGACAACAAGAGACGGGGGTCAATCATGGACCAGGCCGCACTGAAACAAGAGATCTCCAACAGCTACGGATCGCCCTGCGTGGTGATCGATCTGGATAAGGTCGAGGCCAACATCGCCAAGCTTCAGGGCCAATGCGACGCGGCGGGCGTCAAGAACCGGCCCCATGTGAAAACCCACAAGAGCCCGGAGCTGGCCAGGATGCAGATTTCCGCCGGCGCGTCCGGCATCACATGCCAGAAGCTGGGCGAAGCTGAGGTGATGGTCGATGGCGGGTTGGACAATATCCTGATCAGTTACAATCTCCTGGGCCAGGAGAAAATGGAGCGCCTCGCCGCGCTGAGCAAGCGCGCCAATATTGCGGTGGTGGCGGACAATCCGGTGGTGTTGGAGGCGCTCTCCAGCGCCGGAGCCATGGCCGGTCAGCCCATCAACGTGCTGGTGGAATGCGATACCGGGCAAAAGCGGGCCGGGGTGGAGACGGCGGGCGAGGCTGTGTCTCTCGCCAAACAGATCGGCGCCAGCGCGGATCTCAGCTTCAAAGGGCTCATGTTCTATCCTCCGGTGGATGGCTGGCCGGTGACCCAGAGCTTTTTTGATGAGGCCAAAGCCGGCATCGCCGATGCGGGCCTGAGCGCAGAGATTGTCTCCACCGGCGGCACCCCCAACCTGGTCAATCTCGGCCAGCTTGACGGCGCCACCGAGCACCGCTCGGGCACCAGCATATTCAATGACCGCATGATGATGGCCTGCGGCGCCGCCACGCTGGACGAGTGCGCTCTTCAGGTTTACGCCACCGTGGTCAGCCGGGCCGGACCTGAACGGGGCATTTTGGACTCAGGCTCCAAGACCCTGACCTCTGATCCGGGCGGCCTCGACGGCTTTGGCTATATTCTGGAGTACCCGGACGCCCGCATTAAGGGCTTCTCTGAAGAGCACGGATTTTTGGATCTGAGCAGCTCAGGCGCAAAGCCGGAGGTGGGCGAGATCGTGCGCGTGGTGCCCAACCATGTGTGCGTGGTGGTCAATATGGTGGACCGCCTGGTAACGTTGCGCGGTGGCCGGATTGTCGGAGAGCTGCCGGTTGCGGCCCGGGGCCGAATTTCCTGAAGCTGATCGGCACTTCCAGCTCCTTCCTTAGCTTCTTGTGCATGGCACGGGCAAAGTCCGCGTAGTTGGCGGCCGTGATGACGAACGCGCCGGGCCCGGCAATCACGTTCTGGGCGTAATACTGATCGAGGATTGCAAGATCGGTCAGAATGGCAAGGCCGTTCACCGATATCCCCAACTGCTCGGCCAAAGGCTGGGTGGACTGGGGCAACGGACCGGCATTGTTGACGCCATCTCCGGAGACATCGATCTTTTGCAACTTGCCCACATAGTCGTTCTCTATAATGGACTTCAAGGCGGCTCTCACCGCGGTGCCGATGGCGGTGAAATAGCCCACGTTCTCCCGTTTGGTGGCTTCCACCTGGCGGGCAAACTCCAGGATCGAGGAGCGGGATTTCAGCACCTGCCAGGGCACCGTGTGTTCCTCGCTCGTCCAGCCGCCCCACTGGATCAATGAGACGGCAACCCCGTCATAGAGCCCGATAAGCTCGATAATGTCCTTTGAGCGGAAGGCTTGGGCAATGCCCTTCATCTGAAGGGCATACTCCTCATTGTTGACGCTGAGAGAGGTATCCACCGCCAGAACCAGTTCGATGGAAACCGGCGTTTGCGCGCGCGCCGGCAAGCTTGCCCACATGGCAAACAGGACAGCGGCAACCCCCACCACAACCGGTACCTTCACGTCTCATCCCTTTCTCTGCGCGAGCCTCAGCATGGTACACGTTATCGCACCCACCGCAAAAACCCATTGGCGTGATCGGGGTAGCCGGTTATGCTCTTGCTTTGAAACGGCAAAAATGCCGAGGGACCTGTTGGTATGAGCGAGGGGAAGGCCTCTCCGTCTGCGGTTGAGGCGGAGACTGTTACAAAGATCTTTGGCAGCGGCGAGACCCAGGTGACCGCCCTGAACGAGGTGTCGGTCGCGATCCGTCAGAACGAGTTCTTCACCCTTTTGGGTCCGTCCGGCTGCGGCAAGACCACGTTGCTGCGCCTCATCGCCGGGTTCGATCATCCCACCGGCGGCACCATTCTGCTGGAAGGTCAGGACATTTCCTACCTGCCGCCCTACAAGCGCCCGGTCAACACCGTGTTCCAGAACTACGCCCTGTTTCCCCATATGACCGTGGGGGAAAACATTGGCTTCGGCCTGGAAATGCTGGGCCAGGGCAAGGCAGAGCGCGACAGAGCGGTGGGCGAGATGCTCCAACTGGTGCGCATGGACGAGCTGAAGGACCGCAAGACCGATCAGATTTCCGGCGGCCAGCAGCAACGGGTGGCCCTTGCCCGGGCGCTCGCGCCCCATCCCAAGGTGCTGTTGCTGGATGAGCCTCTGTCTGCTCTGGATCTGAAGCTGCGCAAGGAGATGCAGATCGAGCTCAAGCGCCTGCAGCATGAAACCGGCATCACCTTCATCTTCGTCACCCACGATCAGGAAGAAGCGCTCACCATGTCGGACCGCATTGCGGTGATGAATGCGGGCCGCATCCTGCAGATCGGCTCCCCGCGCGAGATCTATGATCATCCCGCCGAACGCTTCGTGGCCAACTTCATTGGTGAGACCAACTTCCTGGAGGCGGAAGTGGTGAGCACAAAGAATGGCTCGGCGCGCCTGCGTCTGCCGTCCGGGAAAATGGTGGCCGCGGCCCTGGCGGAGGGCGCGCGCACGGAAGGCAAAGTGTCCATCGTGGTGCGCCCGGAACATGCCGGTCTCACCAGCGCGAAAGCGAAGGCCGCACTTACCGGACGTCTGGAAAACGTGGTTTATTTCGGAACCGATACGCATTATCACCTGCGCCTTGAGGGCGGCGGCGAGCCGTTCATCGTGCGCCAGCAAAACAGCCGCGATACCGAAGAAAAGCTGGAGCCGGGGTCCGAAGTGGGCATTGAGATCGGCAAGAACGCCGTCCAGGTGCTGAGGGATTGAGATGAGCGAGCTGGCAGCCTCTTCCCGGATCTCTGTGGATGATGCCCCGCAGGATGCGGCGAGCGCGCTGCAGGCTGCCGAACGCCAGCAGGCCAAACGGCGCTGGCTGTTGCTGACCCCGGCCCTGGTTATTCTGCTGCTCGCGGCCAGCGGTCCTTTGCTGATCGTTCTGACCTATTCCTTCCTGAAGCCCGGCGACTATGGCGGCGTGATCTGGCAGTTTTCCACCGAGGCCTGGTTCAATGTGTTCCTGCAGGAAGACATTTTTGAAGAAACCGTCACCTTCTCCGATGCGCACCTGTCCATCTTCTGGCGCTCGGTGCGCCTGTCTTTGGGCACCACCCTTATGGCGCTGCTCATCGGCTTCCCCACGGCCTATTTCATGGCCACGCGGCCAGCCTCCTCGCGCGATCTTTGGCTGTTTTTGATCACCATCCCGTTCTGGACCAACCTTCTGATCAGAACCTTCGCCATCATGGAAGTGATCCGCAACGAAGGCATCATCAACTCTATCCTTATCGGGCTTGGCATCATCGATACCCCGATCCAGATGATGTTCACCGATTTCGCCATTATGCTCGGCATGCTCTATGTCTATCTGCCGCTCATGGTGCTGCCGATCTACGCCTCCATGGAGAAGCTGGACTTCCGGCTGGTGGAGGCCGGATACGACCTTTACGCCACGCGCTGGCGGGTTTTGAAACGCGTGATCTTTCCGCTGGTCAAGCCGGGGGTTATTGCCGGCTCCATTCTGGTCTTCATCCCCTCGCTGGGCGCGTACGTGACACCGCGGGTGCTGGGCGGCGGCAAGAACCTGATGCTGGGCAACCTGATTGAGCTGCAATTCGGCCAGGGCCGCAACTGGCCCTTGGGCGCCGCGCTCTCCATCACCTTGCTGGCCATCGTCATGATCGCGCTGCTCGCCTATGTGCGCAACGTCTCGCGTCAGGAGAATACCCATGGCTGAGGCGGGCACATCTTCCCAGACGCGCTTTTCCATCAAGCGCCAGCCCGGCTTCACCACGATTGCGATCGTGTGCTTCCTCATGTTGTATGCGCCGATCATCACACTGGTGACCTATTCGTTCAATGCGGGCACCTCGGTGGCGATCTGGGAGGGCTTCTCCTGGCGGTGGTATGAGGCGGCCTGGCAAAACGAGCAGGTGCAGGACGCCGCGGCCCGCTCTTTGATTGTCGCTGCCTTTGCGGCGTTGATCGCAACCACCGCGGCCACCATGGCGGCCCTGGCCACCACGCGCACCAAGCCCTATCGCGGTCTGACCACGGTCTATGCCCTCATCAATCAGCCCTTGATGGTTCCGGAGATTGTCACCGCCGTGGCGCTGCTGATTTTCTTTGCGGTGATCAAGGTGAACACCGGCTATCAGGGCCTCGGCTACCTGATCCTTGCCCACACGGCGTTCTGCATCCCCTTCGCCTACCTGCCCATCCGCGCCCGGCTGGAGGGTATGGATCTATCCCTGGAAAGCGCGGCCGCCGATCTCTATGCCACCCCCTGGCTCACGTTCCGGCGGGTGACCCTGCCGCTGCTCCTGCCTGGAATTTTGGCTGGTGCCATGCTGGCCTTTGTGATTTCCTTGGATGATGTGGTGATCACCGAGTTCGTCAAAACCCCCGGCCAGGACACGTTGCCCACCTATATGCTGGGCCAGTTGCGCCGGGTGGTGACGCCTGAAGTGAATGCCATTTCGACCGTGCTGCTCACGATCTCGGTGGTTCTGGTGAGTGTATTTTTCTTCCTCAACCGGAGGAAAAGATAAGTGACCTGCAACAAGAATGGGAGACGTCTGTCATGAAACTGAAACTTGTTAGCCTGGCGAGTGCCGCTTTGCTGGCGCTCAGTGCATCCGCCCATGCGGAAGGTGAACTCAACATCTTCAACTGGGGCAACTACACCAACCCCGATCTGATCAAGAAGTTCGAAGCCGAACACAACGTCAAGGTGACCATCACCGACTACGATTCCAACGACACCGCCCTGGCGAAAATCAAGGCGGGCGGGCACGGCTTCGACATCGTGGTGCCGTCGGCCAGCTACATTCCGATCTGGATCAAAGAAAACCTGATCTTGAAAACCGAACCCAACAAGATGCCGAACTTCAAGCACATGGACCCGCGCTGGATCGATGTGTTCTACGACAAGGGCCGCGAATACACCGTGCCGTGGCAGTGGGGCACCGTGGGCCTCACCGTCAACAAATCGGTCTATTCCGGCGATCCGAACACGTCCGCCATCTTCCTCGATCCGCCGGACGAGCTGAAAGGCAAGATCAACGTGGTGCCGGAAATGCTCGACGTGATGTATCTCGCCATCAAGTATGTGGGCGGCGAGTACTGCTCCGGCGATAAGGCCATGCTGAAAAAGGTGCGCGACAAGCTGCTGGAAGCCAAGCCGCACTGGATCTCCATTGACTATGGCAACGTGGAAAAATTCGCCAAGGGCGATCTCTCCGCCGGCGTTTACTGGAACGGCGCCTCGTTCCGCGCCCGCCTGCAGAACAAAGACATCCATTATGGCTACCCCAAGGAAGGCTATCCGATCTGGATGGACAACGTTGCTGTTCTCAAGGACGCAAAGAACGTTGAGAACGCAAAGGCCTTCCAGAACTTCGTGATGGATCCGAAGAACGCGGCTCTGATCTCCACGTTCGCGCGCTATGCAAACGCCATTAAAGGCTCTGAGGCGTATATGCCGGAGGACATGAAGACCGCGCCTGAGGTCAACGTGCCCGAAGAGTTCAAGTCGGCCGGCGCGATTGCCGAGACCTGCCCGCCGGATGTGGTGAAACTCTACACCCGGATCTGGACCGAACTGCAGAAATGATCAACCCGAGAAACCTGGGGGCCGTTTGGCTCCCAGGTCTGTTTTGCGCCGCGTTTGCCCTCCTGGCGAGTGCGGCGCCGGCCAGCTCTGCTGACGCCTGCGAGCAGCCGGAAAAAGTCTGCGGCGCCCGTGATGCGGTGTTCCGGATTTCAGCCTTTGATCCCGTGGGCAGCGCGGTGCGCATTGGTCCCAGCCGCCTGATCACCTCGCGGCACATCGTGGCCGACCGCAAGACGGTCGATCTCTTCCTGGCCGACGGCACCAAACTCGCCGCAAAAGTGGAGCCTTCAGGCTATGCGGGCGATGCCATTCTGCTTACCGTTGACGGCCTCCCGGAGGGCCCCTATCTCGCGCCCGCCGCCACGCAAAAAGGCGCAGAAGTGTTCACCGTGGGGGCGGACATCTCCCGGCGCCGGATCAGGGCCTATGCCCCCGGCAAAGTTCATCTGATCCCCGCTGAAGGCAAACCCTTGAGCCGCGTCCATCACTCCGCTTACACCCAGCAGGGCAACAGCGGGGGCGCCCTGGTGAATGCCGATGGCGAGCTTGTGGGCATCGTCGCCTCCGGCGGCGAAGGACGCTTTGAAGCCGTGCCCGCGTCCGCGATCGCCGCGCTTCAAGCGGCGGTGAGCACCGAGGATATCCAGAGGGGCGCTGAGATCGGCAACGCCATAAAGGTGTGCACGCTGAACCTGGAGCGGCTCTATGGCCAGCGCGGCCCCTTGTCCGATCAGGAGGCCAAAGCCCTGGCCACGTCGTGTAAGCGCACAGGCAACCGGCAGTACTACGACCTCGCCGGCCAGACGTTGAGCCAGCGCCGCCGCGTGGACGCCGCCTTGCAGCTCTTCGAAGCCTCCGTGGCGCAGGACCCCAATGCGGTGAACAGCCGTCTCAACCTTGTGATCACCCATCACATTGCCCGTCAGTATGAGAAGGAGCTGCCGCATCTGCAGTGGTTGATGGAGCATGCGGGCGAGAACCTTCAGGTTTTGCGGCTGGCCATTCAGGCGGGCGTGTGGGCCGGTGATGAGGACCTGGCAAAGCGGGCCTTGGCAAAGCTCAAGCAGGTCAATCCAAACTCCGCCCCGGCGGCGGAACGCTTCCTGGCATCGCCTCCGCCAAGGCCGGCCCCGCTTTAGAGTGCATCACGCTCCCTCGCCCTTGGCTCAGAAGGTCCCTGCTTTCGCAGGGACGCGGCAGTTTCTGTCCGCTCACCTGCGAAAGCAGGTGCCCATAGCTCGGAGCAAGCGGACCATCTGCTTGGGTCCTCGCATTCGCAAGGGCGCGGAAACAACGGCCGTCAGCTCTAGCCGTCGTCTGCCGGATTGGGGATCCAGCCCCAGCGCACCTTGGGACCTGAGCGGTCAAAGCCGGGCGCGGCCAGGTCCTTGATCGCGGCTTTCACCTGGGCGGCTGTCCAGCCCGGGTTCTGGGCCAAGAGCCGCGCCGCCAGGGCGGCCACCCGGGGCACCGCGTAGCTGGAGCCTGACGCAAAGCCGCGCGCGCCGCGATGATCGGTCACCTCAACGCGCTCCGCCGGCACCATCAGATCAACGCCATTTGGCCCCCAGTTTGAACCCGGTGCCAGGCGCCCGGATATCGTGGACGAGGTCACCACCAACAGATTGTCCAGGTCATAGACGGCCGGGTAAACGGGCGCCTCATCGATGTTGCGGCCATTGTTTCCCGCCGAGACGATGAATAGCATGTCGGCATGCTGTGCCGCAGCTTGCTTGAAGGCGGTCCAGTTCTTCTCCGTGTTGCTGCCGAGCGGCATCGCGACGATCTTAGCGCCGTTTTTGGATGCGTGCGCGAGCACTTCGGCCATCCGGCTCATATCCGGGCGCGGATACCGGTAAGGGAGCAACCGCACGGCCGGCGCTTCACGCACCAGAATGCTGGACACCAACGTTCCGTGATGGAGCGGAAAGAAGGGTGAGCGTGCGGCATCCACATCAAACGGGCGCTGATCCATATCCCAAAAGTCATACCCGACGGCCTCGCCATCGGGCGTTCGTGCCAGCCGCGCCGCAATCTGTGGCAGCGTGTAATTCACCCCGCTATCAATATGGGCAACCGTGACACCGCCCGGATCTTGTCCGCCAGGCACAGGCGGGTTGAGCGGCTCGCGCCGGTCGCTGTCCGCCAGCGCGTCGTCAAGATGCACAAGCCATTGTGCGCTCCCGCTTGCATCGCGCTCGATCCGCCGCCCGTTTGCAACAGCGCAGGACGGGCCCGCCTGCAAAGACAAGACAGGGTGCAGTTCGCCATTGATGGGTTCAGAATAGGAGAGGCTCGCCCGCCTGACCTCACCATTGAACAGAGACAACACCACCGAAACCGACGCGCCCGATGCCTCCTGATAGGTCACCTGCCGTTGAGGGCCGCTCTCATGAATATAGATCTGCTTGCCCAGCAAAGCGTGGAGTTCGGAGGGCCGCGCGTCAGGGTTTTCACAAACCGTCTTGAGCACGTTTGCCAGTTGAACCGGCTCCGCGGCCACTGCGGCGTTTGCGAGGCCGATAAGTCCCACCCAGAGCCACGCCAAGCGCCGCATCACAGAGACCCGCGGATTTCCGGATCACGGATCTCGATGAACGATGGGCCGTCCGCCGCCAATGCTGCTTTGATCTCAGCCTCCAAAGCGCCGAGCGTAGAGGCGTGAGCGGAGTTCCAGCGATAAGCTTTCGCAAGTTCCTGAAAGTTCGGATTCTTCTGAACAACACCAACCTTGGTGATGCCGGCATCGCTCATGTCGTCGGCGATCTGCTGCAGCGCTTCATTGTTCCACATGATGACGATAAGCGGGATGCCCAACTCCTCGGCCAGACCCATTTCCTGAAGCGTGTACTGAAAGCCCGCATCGCCGATCAACGCGACAACGGCGCGGTGCGGTTCGGCCAGCTTGGCGCCAAGCGCCGCCGGCAGGCCGTAGCCCAAAGTGCCGTACCCGATCGGATGGAACCAATTGCCGAACATGGTGCTGGGGTAGGCCACGTTGCCGCTATAGGCGATCTGGGTCATGTCGGTGAAGACAGATGCATCCTCCGGCAGGGCATCGCGGATCGCGTGCAGTATGATCTTGTGGACCTGCGTGGTTTCCGGGAGTTCGGCATCCGCGTTGGCCGCGCGCACGGCGTCGCACTCAGCCTGCAACGGATTGGCCTCACGGCGCGTGGCCGCCGCTGCCAGCGTGTGGGCCGTATCTGCCGCATCCGCTTTGATGCCCATGGACACCGCGGGCTGGCGCTCCAGCAACAGGTCATCCAGGTTCACCACAATGCGCCGTTCGGGCAGTCTCAGGGTTTCGGTCCAATAGTCCGTGTTCGCCAGTTCGGTGCCCAGCGCGATCAGCAGATCACAGGAGGCCAGGAGATCCTGGGTGGCCGGTGATGTGAGTGTGGTGCCCAGATAGAGTGGATGATCCAGAGGCATTACGCCTTTACCGTTGGTGGTGGAGATCACCGGGATGTTGAGACCTTCCGAGAGGGCCTGAACCGCATCGGCCGAACGGGCAATGCCGCCGCCGGCAATGATAATGGGCCGCTCTGCGCTGTTGATCATCTCCGCGGCCGCCTCAATGTCGGATGCCTCAGCTTGCGGCGGGCCGGGAATGTTCCGCACGGCCCAGCTCCCGGCGGCCTTCTCGGTAAACAAGGGCAGGGGCACATGAATATGGACAGGCACGGGCCGCTCGCTGGCGAACACCGTGAACGCGCGGGCAATCAGATCTTTCAGCGTCTCCTGATCGTGAGCGATCTCGCTGAAGCCGGCGAGGTCGCTGGTGACGGTGGTCTGGTCGGCAATCTCGTGCAGCCGTCCGATATTGTGGCCGTTTTCCGCTGGGGGATTGACCGGCGAGATGACCAGCATGGGCGTTGAGTCCGAATAGGCCTGGCCCATGGCCGTGGCCAGGTTGGTGACCCCCGCACCGGTGATCACAAAGCACGCCGCGGGCCGTCCTGACAGGCGGGCATAGCCGTCGGCCATGAAACCGCCGCCCTGCTCATGCCGCGGCGATATGTGCCGGATCTCGCTGGTGGCGAGCCCCCTATAAAGCTCAATACTGTGGGTTCCCGGAATGCCGAACACGGTGTCGATACCATAGCCTTCCAAAAGCTCCACAATCGCTTCGCCAACCGTCTTGTGATCTGATTCTGACATGGGTTAAATGCTCCACCGCTTGCCAAGTCGTTCCGGGCATATGGCCCCGGAATGTGAGGCGGGTAAAGCTCAATTCTTGGAAATTCTCACCGGCAAATGGCGCGCCCGGTTTTCAGAGGGATGTGGTTAGATGGAAATGGCTGATTTTTCCGGCATGGCAAACCGGGTGAGCGGCAAGGGGGCTGATGCTTGGGAAGTTCACCGGATCGCCCAGGAGCGCAGAGCCGCGGGCGCCGACATTCTGATCTTGAGCATCGGCGAAGATGTGGCCGCGCGCACGCCCGATCATGTGGTGGAGGCCTGCATCGAAAGCCTCAACGACGGCCGCCATCACTATTCCCACATGATCGGCCAACCCAACGTGCGCCAAGCCATTGTGGAGCACCACACAAAGCTCACCGGCCAAGACCTTACGATGGACAATTGCGTGGTCTTCGCCGGAGCCCAGAACGGGTTGTTTGCGGTATCCACCTGCCTGGTGGAGGCGGGTGACGAGGTCATTGCAATCGAACCCTACTACTCCACCTATCCGGCGACCTTCACCGCCGGCGGGGCCAAGATGGTGACCGTGGTCTCCAAGGCCGAGAACGGCTTTCAGCCCGATATCGCCGATATCAAGGCAGCCATCACACCGCGCACCAAGATGGTGGTGATCAACACGCCAGCCAATCCCTCAGGTGCGGTGTTCGAGGCCGATTTGGTGAAGCAGATCGCTGATCTGGTGCGCGAGCATGATCTCTGGTTGCTCAGCGATGAGGTCTATTCCGACTTTGTCTTTCAGGGCCGCCATGTGAGCCCGGCCAGCTATATGAGCGTGGAGGAGAAATGCGTGGTGGTCTCTTCTCTTTCCAAATCTCACCGCATGTCAGGCTGGCGCGTGGGCTGGGCCATTGGGCCTCAGCTCTTGTGCGAGACGTTTGAGCGTCTGGCGCTGTGCATGATGTATGGCATGCCCATGTTCACCCAGGACGCCGCCGTGGCCGCGCTGTCCGGGCCCCAGACGGATACCGAGGAGATGGTCGCAGAGTATGGCGCGCGCGCCCGATTGGTGGTGGAGGGGCTCTCCAATCTGCCCCGCTTCAAGGTGGGCGCTCCCAAGGCCGGGATGTTTGTCATGCTGGATGTGCGTGAGTTGGAGACTGATGGCACGACGTTTGCCATGCGCTTGTTGGATCAGTCCGGCATCTCCACCTTGCCCTGCGGCAGTTTTGGGGAGCATTTCGGCGGTTTCGTGCGCATGAGCCTGTGTGCGCCCGAGGACAAGCTGTCCTGGGCCTGCGGCGAGATCGCCAAGCTGGTCAAAAGCTGGGACTAGAGCCCACAAACCCGCGCCCCTGCGAAAGCAGGGGCCCATAGCTCTCACCTATCCCTTGGCTGAGAAGGTCCCTGCTTTCGCAGGGACGCGGACTGTCCGCACGCGCTCTAAAGCCCGAACCGGGCCCAGACGGCCCTGGCTTCCAGGGACGAGATGATCTCATCGCCGAGGCCGGCCGACAGCCGGTCAACCGCCGCGCCCGCGATCAACCGTGACAACAGGCCTTTCTTGGGCGCGGAAATGGGTTTGAGCTCCACGTCCTTGCCGAACTTGGCCTCCAGAACGGTGTGCATCACGCCAAGATCGTCAATCAGGCCAAGGCTCTTGGCCTGAATGCCGGACCAGAAGGCACCGGAGAACAGATCTTCATTATCCTCCGCCAGCTTGCTGCCGCGCCGCTCGCGGACCATCTCCTTAAAGGCCTCATGCACCTCAAGTTGCAGGGCTTTCAGGCGGTCCACATCGGCCTGCTTGGTGGGCAGGAACGGGTCCAGGATGGATTTGTTTTCCCCGGCCGTATGCACCCGGCGTTCAACGCCAAGCTTCTTGATGGCGTCCACAAAGCCGAAGCCGGCCGAGACCACGC
Organism: Hyphomicrobiales bacterium; assembly: GCA_028285595.1. Taxonomy (GTDB): domain Bacteria; phylum Pseudomonadota; class Alphaproteobacteria; order Rhizobiales; family CAJQND01; genus JAAEUE01. Next base: position 31,500 of record JANQOW010000119.1, on the reverse strand, counting down.
CGATGGAGCCCACGATCGAGCTGGCATCGGCATAAATCTCATCGCCCGCCAAGGCCAGCATGTAGCCGCCCGAGGCGCCGACATCCTCAATGAACACCAGCACGCGTTTTTCGTGCTCGTCGGCCAACTGGCGAATGCGGCGGAAAATCTGTGTCGATTGCACCGGCGATCCGCCGGGCGAATTGATGACAAGCACCACGGCCTTGGCGCGCTTCACCGCGAAGGCCTTTTCCAGGACAGGACCCACATGCTGCAAGGTCAGCCCGGGACGCAGCGGCGTCACCGCGCCAATGGCCCCTTGCAGGCGCACGACCGGGACGAGCGGAGCACGCTTTTTCCCGGAAAGCAGTCTTTTGAAAAACTTGAACATCAAGCGAGACAGATAGGCACGCCCCTGGCTCGGTGCAAGCCTTTAATTGGGCGCCTCAGCGCAAGGCGTAGGCCACACCGTCGCGCAGGATGGCCTGGGCCGCCGGTGTGAACGAGTTGCTGTCGTCGTGCAGCACCAGCCCGCGCAGGATCTGCAGGGGGGCTTTGGACGCCTTAATGCCCTGAACCACGACACGAGAGGCCGGATAGCCTTCGCGTGCAAACAGGGGGGCGACGTGTATGCCGCCTATTTTGGCCGCGGTGAAGGCGGCGAGAATGCGCGCGAGCGAATCTGCCCGGTGCACCATGGTCACTGTGCCCCGGGGCACGGCCATGGAGGCCATGACCTTCACCCATACCTCAAGATCGTCCGGCCCGAAGCTGCGCGCCGTAGAGCGCATCTCAATGGGAGACTTGGTGACTTTGTCATCGTCGAAATAGGGAGGATTGGCGAAGACGTGGTTGAACGAATTGGCCGGTGGCCAGATCGTCAGATCCTTCCGCATGGCTTCCTTCACATCGCCCGTGATGACCTGGATATTGCCGGTGAAATTGTTGCGCCGGATATTCTCCTCGGCCAGCATGGAATAGCGCGAGGCGATTTCCACGCCCGTGATGTGCACGCCAGCCACCCTGGCTGCCAGACACAGAGACACAACGCCCACGCCATAGCCGGCCTCAAACGCGGTTTGCCCTGGTTCCATGGGGATTGTGGCGGCCAGGAAGACGGCATCGATGCCGGCCCGGTAGCCGCGCTCAGGTTGCAGGATTTTAACGCGTCCGCCCAGAAAGCCGTCCTCGGTCAAGGACCTGGGAAGGCCTTGGCCTGAAGGGTCGTCTTGTTTAAGTGCTGCCTGTTGAACCATCAGCTCGGCATTACCCCTGCATCATGCATAAGCGCGTGGGCAACATCATATTGCTCCGGGTCCACCATTAAGCGGCGCGGTAAGACCCCAATACTTCCTTCGACCACACTCATATTGCCATCAAACAAAGTGTGCCTGATCCCGGCATCGCGCAACAGCGCGGTTGCGTACGAGATCAGTACGGCATCATTCGTGTTTAGCAGCTCTCTCATAGTAAAATATTAACGCAGATACAAAGAAGTCGGCACCCCTTGAATGCGGTCCATCGCGAGAAAGGGCTGAGACACATGGCCACTTTCGAACCGGAAGCGCTTGACCCCCGGGCCCGTGGCACTATTTTCGTATCAGGGGCTAAGGTAAGAGGTGTATTGTGGGTGTAGTCGTTCCGTTGAGTGGCCAGGAGGCTGGCCAGGCCACTATAGAACCATTGTTAGAGCTGACATCGAAAGATATGGCTCGGGTCAATGAGATCATTCTGTCCCACGCATCGTCGTATGTGGAGATGATTCCGGAGCTGGCGAACCACCTGATCAACTCCGGTGGCAAACGTTTGCGGCCCATGGTGACCGTTGCGGCCAGCCGGATGTGCGGTCCGTGCGAGGGCGAGGCCCATGTGCTCCTGGCCGCGGCCGTTGAGTTCATGCACACCGCAACCTTGCTGCACGATGACGTGGTGGATGAGAGCGATCTGAGGCGCGGCAAGCCCGCGGCGCGCATGATTTGGGGAAACCAGGCCAGCGTGCTGGTGGGGGACTATCTTCTGGGCCAGGCGTTCAAGATGATGGTCAACACCAAATCATTGGAATGCTTGAGAATTTTGTCACATGCAGCATCGGTGATTGCCGAAGGTGAGGTGATGCAGCTCGCTGCTCAGAAGGACATCACCACCACCGAAGATGCCTATATGAAGATCATCGACGCCAAGACCGCGGCTCTGTTTTCAGCCGCTGCGGAGGTAGGGGCCGCCATCGCCGAGCGGCCCAAGGAAGAGCAGGCCGCCTTGGAATCCTTTGGCCGCAACCTGGGTGTGGCGTTCCAGTTGGTGGATGATGGGTTGGACTATTCCGGCAAGCAGGCCCTTCTGGGCAAGGCCACCGGTGATGACTTCCGTGAAGGCAAGATTACCCTTCCGGTGATCCTGTCCTATCGCCGCGGCAGTGACCAAGACCGCGAGTTCTGGCGGAGAAAGCTCCAGGACGGTGAGCAGGAAGACGGTGATCTGGAGCACGCCATCAGTCTGATGGAGACCCATGGCGCCATTGAAGACACCATCGCGCGGGCCCGCCATTACGGCGCCATTGCACGCGATGCCTTGGCCATTTTCCCGGACAGCGATCTGAAGTCAGCCATGATCAGCGCGGTGGATTTCTCCATCCAGCGGGCGCATTAGACCGCTAGCTCAGGGATGTAGCTCTCACCCACCAACCGGGATAGGCCCGGGCCAGATGCGCTGCGCTTGCTGCGGCTTCATCTTCGCTGTCGAACAGTCCAAAGCAGGTCGCGCCCGACCCGGACATGCGCGCCAGACGGCAGGTTCCCTCATCCTTCAGCGCATCCAGCACCTCACCAACCACGGGCGCCAAGGCGATGGCAGGCTCTTGCAGGTCGTTGCGCTGAGCGCTCAGCCATCCGACCACATCGTCCACCGAGGCGAAGGGCTGCGCTGCAAGGTCGTCAAGCCCGCGACCGGCTGTGCTTGGCTGCTCCAGGCCCAGAGCCTTGAAAATCGGGCCCGTGGGCACCGGCACGCCAGGGTTCACAAGGACGGCCGGAAGAGCGGGAAAAGCCTCGATTTCGGTTATTTCTTCGCCGATGCCCGCCATACGCAGGGCGCTGGATCTGAGGCAGGAAGGCACATCCGCCCCCAACTCTAACGCCATCTCATCCAAGCGGCTCTGGTCTATCTCGTTCAGCGCGTAGAGCCTCATGAGCCCTCGCAAACTCGCCGCAGCATCGGCAGACCCGCCCCCGATACCGGCCGCCACGGGCAGCCCTTTGTTGAGAGAAACGGCCGCGCCCGGCACGTTGTCTCCGAGCAAACCCGCTGCCTTGAAGATCAGATTGTCGGAACCGGCGTCAAGCGAGCCTGCAAAGGGCCCGGACATCTCCAGCGTCAGGGTCTCCGCGCGGGCAAACGACAGCTCGTCTCCCACGCTTGCGAACACAACAAGGCTGTCCAGCAGATGATAACCATCGGCCCGGCGGCCGGTTATGTGAAGGCAAAGGTTCACCTTTGCAGGCGCGAACTCATGCACCGCGCCGTCACCGTCAAAAGCAACCATGAAGGGTCTGCTTAAGTCTTGTTATCTGAAGGCTCTTGCTCCACCGTTGCCGGCTCGGCTGAGAGTGGGTCCAGGCCGTTTCTGAGCTTCTGCATGACCTTTTCCAGAACGTCCGGCTCTGGCTTATTGTCACGCGCGCGCTGCCATTGGAACTTGGCTTCCAGCTTACGCCCAACCCGCCAATAGGCATCGCCCAAATGGTCGTTAATCACCGGATCCTGGGGTTTGAGCTCGACCGCACGCTCCAGGTGCTTGGTGGCCAGATCGAAGTTTTTCAGCTTGTAATGGGCCCAACCCAAGCTGTCGACGATGTAGCCGTCGTTCGGCCGCAGCTCCACCGCACGCTCAATCATCTTGAGCGCCTCATTGAGGTTGAGCCCCTTCTCAATCCAGCTATAGCCGAGATAATTGAGCACCAGCGGCTGCTCAGGGCGCAGCTTCAGGGCCTGGCGGAAATCCGCTTCAGCCAATGGCCACTGCTTGGACCGCTCATAGCAGATGCCGCGGAAGTAGAACATTGTCCAATGCTTGGTTTCCACCTTGTCCAGCTTGGCGATCGCTGAGGTGTAGTAGGTCGCGGCCTCTGAGAATTTTTCGTGCCCGCGCAACAGGTTACCGAGATTCAGTTCGGCCTGATACGCGCTGTCGTCTGCCGCAATCAGGGCCTTCAGACGCTTTTCGGCCTCGTCAAAGTTGCCCACGCGGTCATAGTTGATGGCCATCCTGATTTCTGCATTGGCGCGCAGGGAAGAGGTGGTTGGCACTTTGTCATAGGCGTCAATGGCGTTCTGGTAACGCTTTGTGTCCTCGTAGATATCGCCGAGCAAGGTTTGGGCAACGGCGAAGTTCGGCCGGATCTTCAGGGCCATTTGCGCATAGAGCAGGGCGAGATCCACGCCGGATTGATCGGCCAAGGCCGAAGACAGGCTGAACAGGGCCTCTGATGCACCTTCCAGACCGCTGGAGATGAACCGCGGCGCCTCGCCCTCTTTGGCCTTGACCCGTTTCAGGGCATCGTTCACCAGCGGATGGCCGGAGGTGGAGGCGTTGAATTTCTCATAGATTTTAAGGGCTTGATCTGCCTCGCCCTGGCGCTCCAGGAAGTTGCCGTAGGCCTGAACAACACGCAGAGAGGTTCCGGCATCGTCATAGGTGCGCTCAAAAAACGCTGTTGCGCGCTTTGACTGGTTGAGGAAGTCGGCGATCAGGCCTGAATGGAAGGTCTTGTAAACGCCGAAGGATTCCGTGCTGTCGAGCTTTTTCAGGGCGCGAATGGCCTGCTCCATCTTGCCTTCGGCCGCCCAGCTCCAGCCGGTCAGAAGAGCTGACGTGAGTTGTCCGATGGGGGTGTAGGCGGCATGGTCCAGATGGGCGCGTGCTGCTTCATGGCGTTTCGCCCGAAAATCTTCCAGGGCCAGCACCAGGCGTGCCACCCGGTGGCGCTTGTCAAAATCGATAACCCGCTTTGCCAGAACGCTCGCCCGTTTAACGTTCCCGCGGCTCAATTCCAGCATAAAGGCCCGGGTGATCAGCTCTGGATCATCGGGGTCTTTTTCCAGGGCGCGTGCGATAAAGCGTGCGGCAATGTCGGTATCGCGCGCTTTACCGGCTTGTATGCCGGCCAAATAGGCCCCGGACAGGCTGTCTGAGCCTGTGCCCTGCGCCAGCGCGGGGGTCGCTGTGAGGCCTAAGCCCGTACTGAAACAAATGGCAAAAGCGGCTGCGGGGAGGGATTTAAGCTTCATGCGCACAACGGTGTTTCCTTGATGTCGCTGGTTCTAAAGAACCTGGATGTGTTGGCGTCAGTCAATAAACAGTTGGTTTATAGACGCTCTGGGTGATTGTGGCTCCCAAAAAATCTGCACGGCGTAAAGGTGTCGCCCCACCTGAATAGCGCCGCTTGAGACAAAACGATACTCAGCTCTAATCAAATTGCGGCGATGACGGCGGCTTTTCAGCCATTGCCCAAACAGACGTTTTGCCTGTGCTTTGGCCGATGCTCCGCCCTTGCGATCCCGAGCGGCGTTCTCGCCTCTGAGATCTTCAAACTCAGGCATATAAGCCCTGATGCGGTCGCCGAAGTCAAATCCTCCCCGCGTGTGGTGTCCTACAAAGTTGCCCAGTATCATTTCAGCGGCCTGGGCCCGGGCGGCCTTTTGGAGTTTTTTGGACTGCTTGAGCGGGTTTCGCCCCGCCCGCCGGCGCTCTGCATTGGCCAAGGAGGTCAAATAGGCTTCCAGATCCGGCCTCACCTTTGAAGAGGCCGGAAGTGATTGCATAAGCTTGACCGCGTACGCTTTGTAGCGAACGTCGGCGTGGACCGGTTGAGTTAAGGCGAAGAGCGCACCCAGGGCCAGCACGGCGCCTGATATTACATGTGAGGGTCTTGTGCGGCCCATCAGATCTCCAATGGTGTGGGCGTGAAATCTGATGCAATTCTCTGCGCCCATGTTAGAGTTTCACTTACAGGTAGCAAGTCACTCGTAAACAAAGACTTCAAGAAGCCTATGTTCGTTCGCGTCGTGTCCATATTGAGCAGAATTGCGTTCATTTCTGGTTGCTGTGCGCTGTTGGGGAGCACGAACGCGACAGCGGCCGAGCTCGGGCTTCTCAAATGCCGCTTCGATGGACTTGACGCCGCCATCCACTTTGGCGCCAAGCGAGAGCTGCACTGCCGCTTCCATCAGGACGGCAGCAGACGTTCAGACCAGTATGTGGGTCGGTTGGAGCTGTACGGTCTTGAAGTCGGCATCATCGGAAAGCGCCGGCTGGTGTGGCGTGTCACGTCAAAATACAAGAAAAGAGTGCGCCGAGGGGCCCTGGCTGGCCGCTATAAAGGCGTCATTGCAGAAGCCAGCGTGGGGGCAGGGGTGGCCGCCAGCATCCTGACCGGAGGGCCCAGCACAGCCTATCGCTTCCATCCATTGGCGTTTCAAAAGATAGGAGGCTTGAACGTTGCCGCAGGCGTGCTCATCCTCACCCTGACCCGCCGCTAGGTTTGCACCGGAAAAAATAGAAACAATTTTATCTATTCACCCGTCCAAAAATTAAGCCTGCTGGTTGGCCAAATCTTAGCTTTTGGCCTCTAGGGTCGCTGTCACTGGGGTCACTGAGCAAACAAAAAAGAAGCTCGGGTCAAACAGGGACATGGGGTTGAATGATGAGCGGCAGTACGGCGAAGTTGGTGTCATCACCGGTTGAATATCTGAACGAAGCGTTTGAAGCGCCACAAACGGCGTACAGCGAGAACGCAAACATCGATCCGCAGGTCTTGCCTGTGCGCCGCACGAGGGCGCATGAGCTGGCCGGACAGGTTGAGCGCTTGCTGACACGCATGCGCATTGCGGTCATCTATGGCGGCGACAAGACCGAAGACGGCGCGGTGATTTATCAGAGCCACAATCCGCGCTCCTGGAAGAGCTATCGCACAGTGGCTGAAGATATCGCGGCAAGCCTGCGGCGCATGGGGTGCCGCTATGTGAGCCTGATGGCCGATGACATGCGCCTGGCGCAGCGGCTGCAGGACGAAGGCATTCACTTTGCCTGGCTGAACACAGGCGGTGTGCAGGGCTTCTGCTCCGTTTCTCACGCACCGGCGATTCTTGAGATGCTCGGTGTTCCCTATCTGGGCCATGATCCGCTGACGGCGGGAATTCTCGACAGCAAGCACACCTTCAAGCGTCAATTGATGGGCCTCGGCATCCCCACGGCCGAGTTCATGACATGGCATGGCGCTGGTGAGCCTCTGAACCCTTGCGAAAATCCTGAGTTCCGGCGGGTGTTCGGTGACTATAAGGGCCCGTTCATTGTGAAGCCGGTGTCCGGGCGTGCCTCGCTCAACGTTGAGTTCGTTGACGACATATTCGGCCTGGCTCCGGTGGCCCAGGAAATCTTTGACCTTACCCAGAACCACGTGCTCATCGAGCGCTATCTGGGCGGACGCGAGTTCTGTGTTGCGGCGTGCGGCCCCACGATTGCCCGTGATGGCGAGCTGGAAAAGCTGGACGGGCCGTTTACCTTTGCCACCGTGGAGCGTGTGCTGCAGGAAGATGAGCGCATCTTCACCTCAATGGACAAGCGCCCGATCACCGGCAAGCGCGTGCGCCAGCTGGACCCTCTTGAGGACGCAGAGGTTATTGATCAGCTCAATGAGCTTGGCCGCAAAGTGTTCACCGATCTGAACATGGAAACCTTGGTGCGCCTCGATGTGAGAGCCGACGAAGACGGACGCCTGTTCGTTCTGGAAACCAACCCTAAACCTGATCTTAAAGCCCCCACCGAAGATGGCGTAACAAGCCTGATTGCCGAAGGTCTCACCCAGTGCGGAATGAGTTATGATGATCTCATTCTGTCGCTGATCGCCGACCGGGTTGATCTCTTGTTGCGCCAACGGCGCGGAAGCGCGGGTCATCTTGTTGAGCTTTTAACCATTTGTGAAGCTTGAGACCCTAGCTTTTAACCGTACCAAGATCTTGGCGGTGGGTGCACAGGATGGCAACTAGCAAATACCCCTTAGGGAGGCGCATAAGCGATGCTGCGACGATGTTCGTAGTGCTGCTCGTGTCTTTGCTATTGCTTGTGTACGTCGCCTATGGTGAGGCCAAACTCACCTATGAACGCTTCCAGGGGGACAAGCTTTCCGGTCAGGTTCACGTTGTTCAAAAGGCCATGCAGGCACCGCTCCTGTCCGGCCTGGAACTTCGCCAATTTGTGGGCTTCAACACCCTCGCCGAGCCCGCGCTTAAGTCTGATTCGGCTATTGGTTCCCTGGTTGTTTATGACGATGTGGGCAACATCGTCTTCAAGGCCGGCGATCCCGCCATTCTGGCAAAGCTGCCGGCACCCCACGAGTACGAGCATTATCAGCGCGAGAGTGGTCGCAGCGTCAGCAACGATGGCACCAAGGGCACAACCATCATCGCGACCGGCTCCAAGAGCAAGGATTACGAGCTCTTAAGCGCGAACGGTCACTACCGGATCATTGTTCCGCTCAGCAACAAGTTTGAAGACGTGGGCGCATTGGCCATCAGCATGGCCGAAACCGTCGTGACCGATCGGGTCGACCGCTACTTCCAACGCCTGTTCTACGCGGCGCCGATCGCTGCATTCATCTATGCATTGTTCATCGGCATATTGGGGCCACGGCGCTGGCGCACCCGAGTGCCATGGGCACAATTGGCCTTCGGCATTGTCTTCATTGTTTCCTCAGCGGGCGTTATCGCCACGCTGATCACGCTTTACTCCGACGGGGCACAGGCCAAGGCCCGCGCTCTGGCCGGCTCGCTGGGTCAGCGTCTGAGCGATGTGGTGGCCTTCAACATCAACATTGATGAGATTCAAGGCCTTGACCGCACGTTCGGTGAGTACCTGAAACTGAACCCGGACATCAGCGCAGCGTCCCTGACCGTGGACAACCGGATCGTCATTCACACCGACCGCAACCTGATCGGTCGCCAGTGGAAAGAATCTGAGAGCCACTATGAGTATGTGGTGGACCTGACGCCGGAAAACAGTTCCCGCGCCGTGCGGGTCGCGGTTGAGCTGCCGAGCGACGTGGTCACCGGTCAGATCACCCGGAGTGTGAAGAACTTTGCGGCTCTGTTCATTGCGTCCGCATTCCTGGCCAGCCTCTTCTTCCAGCTTGGGGGCGCGGTGCGCCGACCCATGGACGAGATGCCGCCGGGCGAATCCGATTCGGCTGAATCCATTCGGGACGGTCCAAACGAGTGGATGCTCAATTATGTGAGGCCGGTCTTCTTCTTGGGCGTTTTGCTTGAGCACCTGACCTACGCCTTCTTGCCGCAATTCGTGCAAGGAGCCGTGTTGGATGCAGGCGTCTCCACGTCCTGGGCCTCTGCACCGTTCGTCGGGTTCTACCTGTTCTTTGCTCTCACCTTGGTGCCGGCGGGGTATGCCGCTCAGCGCATCGGGCCGAAGCCGCTGATGTATATCGGTCTGCTTCTGGCTGGGGCAGGGTTGGCATCCTTGGCGTTCTTCCCGGACTTCCTGGCCATTATGGCGGCCCGGTGTCTGTCCGGTATTGGGCAAGGTCTGCTCTTCATCGGCGTTCAGTCTTATCTTCTCGCCGTTGCGCCTCCAGGCAAGAAAACCCAGGCTGCTGCCATCATTGTGTATGGCTTCCAGGGCGGGATGATCTCCGGCATGGCGGTTGGTTCGCTGTTGGTGGGCTATATGGGCACAACCGGCGTGTTCGTTCTGGCTGCCGCCATCGGCGTGGTGTCTGCACTTTACGCTGTGGTTGCCGTCCCGCCGATTTCAGAAGAGGTCACCTCCGATTCCTCCTCTGCCCCGGCGCGCGATCTGGTGCAGAGTCTGGGACGGGCGGTGCGCAATATCGATTTCCTGAACACCATGGCGACCATTGGCGTTCCCGCCAAGGCGGTGCTGACCGGTGTCATCACCTTTGCCCTGCCATTGCTGCTCGCCAAGAGCGGTTACCCGCAAGAAGATATCGGCCAGATCATCATGATCTATGCCATCTCGGTTGTGGCTTCCAGCAAGTTCGTGGCGCTGCACGTGGACCGGAACGGTGACGCCTTCTCGGTGCTCCTGGCCGGTGCGCTGGTCAGCGGCTTTGGATTGGCTCTTATGGGTCTTGGCGGGACGTTTGATCCTGCATTGGTGCCCGCTTACACCGAAACCGTGCTGCTGGTCATCGGCGTCGTTCTAATCGGCGCGGCCCACGGCTTCATCAACGCACCCGTGGTGACCTTTGTTGCGGAAAGCCAGCTGGCCCGCCAGATCGGCACCAGCACCGCAACGGCAACCTACCGCTTCCTGGAACGTGTGGGCCACGTGGCCGGACCGATCTTCATCGGCCAATTGCTGATCTGGACGGACTTCTCCTGGTCCGCGATGGGCATTGTCGGTTTCGTCATCGCCGTTTTGGCCGTCGTCTTCGTGATCGGAGCGGACGTTCGCCCCGGCCGGGCCAAACAGGCCGCCAAATCCGAAACTCCGGCAGAGGCCGGGAATCCGGCACCGGTTTCCCCGCAACCTGCTCAATAAGAAAGAGAAACTCTGATGAAAGAGACGAGAACTAACCCAACCAACGACCTGAATGAGGTAATCGTTATGTTTAAGCCAGACATTTGTCGAAGAGCCCTGACATGGCTCAAGAACCGAGGCGGAAGGCTCGTCAGCGTGCTTGCTGTCGCCGGCGCCCTCGGATTTGGAATCATGGCGCCGACCGCGCCTGCGATGGCCGCCGGCTTTGGCGCATTTGTTGAGGATGATGCTCCTTACGCCAACTGGTTCCGTTTCAAGGAAAGCGTACTGAAGCATTGGTCGATCATCGGCTCTTACTCTCACCCCGACAAGGTGGTGATCAAGATGCGCCGGCCAGATGGCAGCGGCGGTGTGATCGAGAATCCCAAGTGGAAGCTCATGGTCATCTATCCGCGCCCGTCCTCGGCCTATGACGTGGCCATCAGTAAGATCCTCAAGCTTTTTGCCGAGCGCAACATCACTGCTGAAATCACCGTTATGAATTTCAACCGCAATGATGAGAACGGCCGTAAGGCCCTTGCCCTGGCTGAGAGCCTGGAAGTGGATCTGATCTACTCCATGGGTTCGCAGTCCACAGCTTGGCTCTGGAAAAACTACAAAGACGGCAAACTGCCCGTGGTTTCAGTGACCTCTAAGGATCCCGTGGTCCTGGGGCAAACCCCGGACTACGAGCTGGGCACCGGCACCAACTTTGCGTTCACCTCGTTGAACATGCCGGTTGAAGCTCAGATGGCCTATATCCACGAGCTTCGCCCGAACCTGAAAAACCTGGCTATCCTTGTGGACCAAAACAATGTGAGCGCCATGCAAACGCAGTTTAAGCCCATGCGCGAAACTGCCGTCCGCAAGGGCGTGGAGGTTATGGACCTGAAGGTGCAGCAGACGGAGAATGCGCGTTCGGAGCTCGCCACCATGGTGCGCAAAGCTGTTGAGAAGATGCGTGAGAACGATCCGAACCTCAACAACTCGCTGTTCTGGATCACCGGCAGCACATCGGTGTTTCGCGAGATCCAAACCATCAACGCAAACGCAGACCGTGTGCCGGTTCTGAGCGTTGTGCCGGAAGTGGTTCAGGAAGGTGATGCCAGCGCGGCCATGTCCATTGGTATCAGCTTTGAAAGTAACGCCCACCTGGCGGCGCTCTATGGCATCAAGGTGCTCAGAGGCAAGGTCAAGGTTGGCGATCTGAAGGTGGGCGTTGTCTCGCCTCCGGATATTGCGATCAACTTCCGTAAGGTTCGTGAAATTGGTCTGAAGATGCCGTTCAGCTTCGTTGAAGGCGCGAACTTCATCTACGACTATGACGGCCAAAGCGTGCGCTCGCAAGGCAAGCGCACCACGAACTAGACGGACTTGTTGAGAGCGTTGGTTGGTTACCTTGTGGTGCGTGGGAGCACAAATAATGTGCTCCCACCGCCCAAGAACCGGAAACAGAGAATACAGTTAGGGGAATTTCCTCTGGATTGATGGGGAAATTGGCATCTGATGCAAGAGACATCGAATGTTGCAATGGTGAACGGGGATGCTGAGGCTCAAGTGAGCCCGGAGAGTTCTCGCGACGAAGCTGTTGGCTATGCTGAAAAGATTAGCCTCCAGTCGGCGCTGTTGGACTTGATCTTGAATGAGGGAACGTCGGCGGCTTGTTTCGACAAGGCCCTGGAGCAAATCCGGCACTCGTTCGATGCCGAATGCTGCGCGGTGGTGCCTGTTGACAAGGCCGGACAGGCAAGCATCCAAGAACTACGCTATTCCATGCCAGGTGCTGCGGATGCGTCGGTGATCAACTTTTTCAGCAATGTTGATGCCAAGCATGCCTATGCGCACTTCAGGCTGCAGGAGAGCATGACGCCCGGTGACGATGGCGCGCTTTCCGGAGATTATTGGTGCGAGGAACTACGCGACGTGCAGACCGATACGGTGCACGGCTACATCTATTTGCTGTTCTTTAAAACCTGTGAGTTCGAGGCCAAGGACAAGCTGGTCTTCTTCAGTATCAATCCGCTGATCAGCTTGCTGTTGCAGGGCATGGAGCGTGGCAAAAGCCTGCCGACGCCGGCGCTGGCCGCCAATCAGGTGCGCCACCAGGACAGTCAGTTCTCGTCGCTCGCTGAGACGATCCCAGGCGTTGTGTATCAACGCCGCGTGCACCCTGACGGGGAAATCCACTACGAGTACATCAGTGAATCCGCGCAGGATCTTTTCGGTGTGTCCGCGCGGGAAATCCTGACCAATCCAAAGGCGCTCTTCAACGTCTTTGCGCCTGAATATCGCGACACCTTCCGCCAGCGCCTGCTGGACGCGTCCAAGACGCTGGAAACCTGGGACGTGGAAGCCTCCATCGTGACTGCAGAGGGCGAGAAGAAATACACGCACGCAATCGCCCATCCAGAAGCGCAGCCCGATGGCACCGTGTTGTGGACCGGCGTCATTCTGGATGCCACGCGGATCAAGCAGGCCGAGACCGAAGCGGCTGAGACCGAGGCCCGCACCAGAAGCGCAATCGTTGAGTCCCTGTCTCAAGGTCTGCTCATGTACGATGCGGACGACAAGCTGATCTTGAGCAACAGCCACTTCCTGGCGCTCTATCCCGATATTGCCGAGGTCGCCGTTGTGGGTGCCGACTATGCGGAGATCGTGAAAGCAGAACTGTGCTGTGGGGCGGACAGTGCGCTGAGCACCCGCTCGCTCCAAGGGCGCATCGAAGAGCGTCTGGAGCACCACAGATCCACCACGCACTCGGTCATCGAGCGGCAACTCTCTGACGATTGCTGGGTTCAGATCAACGAACACAGAACGCCCGAAGGGGGCACGGTGGTGCTCTACACCGACGTGACGGAGATCAAGAAGCGCGACGCGCGGGTCCATCACATGGCGCTGCATGATGGCCTGACCGGCCTTCCGAACCGGGTGTTGTTCCGCACCCGTGTGGAACAGGCCCTGGCCCAGGCCCGCCGCTACGGCACCAACATCGCGGTGATCTGCCTCGATCTCGACCACTTCAAGAACGTCAACGATACCTTGGGTCATCCGGCCGGCGACATGCTGCTGCGCACCGTCTCTGACCGCTTGAAGATCGAGCTCCGGGAAATCGACACAATCGCCCGCCTCGGCGGTGATGAGTTTGCGATCGTGCTGGCCGACTTTGAGGATATCGACATTATCCACAATATCGCGCGGCGCGTTCTCTCATCGCTCTCCAAGCCCATCGACATGGATGGTCAGGAAGCCATCATCGGCGCCAGCTTGGGCATCGCCCTGTCTTCCGGCGATTGCGATGAGCCGGACCGCCTGCTTAAGAACGCCGACCTGGCGCTGTACAGGGCGAAAGAAGATGGCCGCAACACCTACCGCTTCTTTGCCCGCGAAATGGACGAGCTTGCGCTTGCCCGCCGCCAGATCGAGATCGATCTGCGCCAGGCGCTCGGCAAGAGCCAGTTGCAGCTCTACTTCCAGCCGCTGATAAATATGTCTATTGGCGAAATCACGGGCTTTGAGGCTCTGATCCGCTGGAACCATCCAGAGCGCGGCCTGGTCTCGCCTGATGACTTCATCCAGATTGCCGAAGAAACCGGCCTGATTATGCCCGTGGGCGAATGGGTGTTGCGCAACGCCTGTGAGATCGCGGCAAGCTGGAGCAAACCGGTGAAGGTTGCCGTCAACCTCTCGCCGGCGCAGTTCAAGCAGCCGGGTCTGGTGCAACTGGTCTCCGACACGCTGGAAGCCACCGGGCTTCCGCCCGAGCGCTTGGAGCTTGAGATCACCGAAACCGTGCTTCTCAAGAACACCAATGAGACGATGGAAGTGCTCTATCGCCTGAAAGGGTTGGGCGTCAGGATCGCCATGGACGATTTCGGCACTGGCTACTCGTCCCTGGGCAACCTCAGAAGCTTCCCGTTCGACAAGATCAAGATCGACCGCTCGTTCGTGTCCGACCTTGAAACCAACTCCGAGGCGGCTGCAATTGTCCGCGCCGTTGTGGGTCTTGGCCGCAGCTTGGGCATCGACACCACCGCTGAAGGCGTCGAGACCAAGGACCAGCTCACTTACCTGCGGATCGAGGGCTGCTCGGAAGCACAAGGCTTCTACTACTCCCGCCCACGGCCGCAAGATGAGATCCCCTGGCTCTTGGAGCAGGACATCAAGACTTTGTCTGAAGGCGAAGGCGAACTGCTGAAGCCCGACCAGGAACTCGTGGTTACGGACGACGCCTAGCAACCGCTCGTGCAAAACCTCTCAAGCCGGCCGACCGGGCAGCCGATTGAGCTGGCGCGTTTGAGCTGAGCTTTAGGCGCTTTTACTGATTTCGAGAGAGGGAACTCTGGCCACATTCGGCCAGTCGCGGGCGATCTCCAGGGCGCGTTGCAACGGCACCGGCTCTGAGTAGTAGTAGCCTTGGCCATAGGTGCAACCATGCGCCGCCAAGAAGCGCTCCACCTGGTCAGACCCGACCCCTTCGGCCACCACCGGAATGGCGAGCTCCTCGGCGAGCCTCAGAATGGTTTGCACAATCTTCTTGTTTTGCTCGCTGTGTGCCATCGCTTCCACGAAGCAACGATCGATCTTCAGGGTTGAGATGGGCAAATGGGTAAGATGGCTCATGCTGGAATAGCCCGTGCCAAAATCGTCGATCGCCACGCCGAACCCAAGCTGCCGCAGTTTACGCAACACAGTGCCGGCCCGCTCCAGGTTGGTCATGACGGAGCTCTCGGTCAGCTCGAGTTTCAGCATGTCCGTGGAGAGGCCGTTTTCGACCAGAATGGTCTGCAACCAATTCAAGAACCCCGGGCGGTCGAGATCGCGCGGTGTCACGTTGACGCCCACGAAGACGAGATCCACATTCTCAATGTTGCGTAAGCCTGCCTTGCGCAACTCGTGAATATCCTTGCACACGCTCATCAGGCAGGCGTTGGTGATCTGAGTGATGAGTTCACTTTGCTCGGCAATGGGAATGAACACACCCGGCGGCACCACGCCCCGCTCAGGATGGGCCCAGCGGGTGAGCGCTTCGAAGCCGGCGAGCTTGCCGGATCGAAGATCAACGATGGGCTGATAATAGGGTACGAACTGATCGTTCTTGACCGCGGCGCTTATCTCACTTTCCAGGCGAAGGTTCTTCATGGCTTCGGCCGTGTGGGGCTGGGGCGCCAGGGCGAGCTTGCGCAGCTCCGGCGGTGCATTCTCAATCTGCTTCAAGGTCGTTCTGAAACGCGACAGGATGACCTCGATCAGCATGCGCATAACCGGGTCCATGGTTGCCAGACGTGATCTGAACTGTTCGGCCTCAATGCGCTGCAACTTACAATCTTCCAGAGCGATCGCTGTGGCGGATCGGCGTCCGGCTGCAATGATCGCCATTTCACCGACAATCTCACCGCGGCCCAATGTGGCCACGTGCACATACTTGCCGCCGCGTTCCACGGAAATCTGCACCCGGCCCGTCTCGATAATATAGGCGCAGTCACCCGCATCATCTTCGCGGAACAGCATTTCGCCTTGAGGCGCCACGATATACTGAAACTCGGCCGTCATGGCCCATGTCTCCTTCTGTCCGGGGCTTAACGAGGCCCGTCGGACATTCTCATCACGCCGGCTTGTTCTGCGTCTGCCGAACCGGCACCCGCCTTTTGAGAATGCGGGAAGACGCTCGCGAGAATGAGAACCTTAAGGGAGCGGACTTTGTCGAACACCGTAACGCCGCAAGCAATCGCAAGGAGGACAATCCTCACCAAAGTAGCAATTACAATCAACGACGGTCTGCTCATAGTTGTTCCAATCTTCTGGAATAGACTATCGTACAAAAGATAAGATCACCTTACTGGCCAGTGGCTCCAATTGTGGTGGTATTTCTTAACAGGCGCGCTCGGCCAGCGGCCATTTTGTCTCGTTGATCCACGCAAATCGTGTGGCACGGCATTCGCGGGTCTTGAGATTGAGCTCCTTGCGCTCCAAAAGCTTCAGGCGGTTGCTGCTCCAACCGTAGATTTCCGAGATCTTCAAGCTGCCGCTTGTGCGCCACCCGGTTCTGATCTGTTTTGCGCGCGGGTCGAATTCAGGCGAAAACAGGTCTCCAAGCGCTTCATTCCGGGTGAAGCGCTTCTGGGTTTCATCGTACAAGAAGTAGATCACTTCAGGTTTGGAGGTGAGCTCAATGCGCTGAACAACGGCCAGATCTTTCCGGCCGTCGAAGTTGAGATCAATTTCCACGAAGTCGATAGTGCCATGGGCGGTGACGGGAGAGCTGACCAGCGGCGCTTGGTGATCCTGCTCTGCGGCATCACCTCTGAGCGCGCTCATGGCGTCCAAACTCGTGGCCCCTAAAACGCCGCCTAGAACAATCATTTGGACGGCACACCGGTGCAAAACCTGAGAACGCATTACTCAACTCCCCTACGCAAAACCAACCCTACTTGAGCATTTAACCTTTTGTTAAGGACCTTTGCCAAGCGCTTTCTTTATGAACGCAGAAGGGCTCATATCGCCGAGCACGCAACTCCCGTGCCATCTGGCAATCGCATCATTTTGATCTGAGAGATGTTCCGGTGCGATCTGCGCCCGTTTACAAACAGGCAATAAAGATTGTATACAATTGCGTACAATATGAGTGGCAAAAGCGAATGGACGTTGGAACGATGGCTGAAAACCCGATTGATGTGATTGTCGTTGGCGGCGGAAATGCTGCTTTCTGTGCGGCCTTGGCCGCGCGTGAGCAAGGCGCTTCCGTGTTGGTGCTGGAACGTGCTCCCGAGGATGAGTCCGGCGGAAACAGCCGCTTCACCGCAGGGGCCATCCGCTGCGTTTACGATGGGATTGAAGATCTGCGGCGCCTCATGCCGGATCTCACCGATGAAGAAGTCGAGCAGACCGATTTTGGAACCTACACGGAAGATCAATTCTTCGACGATATGGGGCGCATCACCGAGTACCGCTGCGATCCTGATCTCACAGAACTCCTCGTGCGCCGCAGCAAGCAGACCGTTTTGTGGATGCGCTCTAAAGGCATCCGATTTCAACCCATTTGGGGACGCCAAGCATTCAAGGTGGATGGCCGCTTCAAGTTTTGGGGCGGTTTGACGGTGGAAGCCTGGGGGGGCGGCCCTGGTTTGGTGGATGGCTTGACCAAGGCGGCGACAGATGCCGGGATCGATATTCTTTATGACACGCGAGCCCTCTCTTTGATTGCAGATGAAACCGGTGTGCAGGGTGTCGAGATCCAGCGAAACGGCAAGCGCGAGGTGCTTGCCGCGCGGTCGGTGGTTCTTGCCAGCGGCGGGTTTGAGGCCAACCACGAGTGGCGCGCCCGCTATCTGGGCCCTGGCTGGGATCTGGCCAAGGTGCGCGGCTCGCGCTTCAACACGGGCGATGGTATCCGCATGGCGCTCGATATCGGCGCAGCCTCGTTCGGCCACTGGTCCAGATGCCACGCGGTTGGCTGGGACCGCAACGCTCCCGAATTCGGTGATTTGGCCGTGGGGGACGGGTTTCAGAAGCACTCTTACCCGTTCGCCATTATGGTGAATGCGCACGGCGAGAGATTTGTGGATGAAGGCGCCGATTTCCGCAACTACACCTACGCCAAGTATGGCGCGGTCGTCCTGAACCAGCCCGGACAGTTCGCATGGCAGATCTTTGACCGCAAAACGCAACACCTGCAGCGCGATGAATATCGCATTCGCCAGGTGACCAAGGTGAGCGCGAACACCCTGGAGGAACTGGTGACCAAGCTGGAGGGGGTCGATGCGGAACGTGCCCTGAAGACCGTCAAGGAATACAACGAAGCGGTTATGACGGATGTGCCGTTCAACCCAAACGTCAAAGATGGCCGCGGCACGAACGGGCTGGCCGTTCCCAAATCCAACTGGGCGAACGTCATCGACGAGCCGCCCTTCGAGGCATTTGCCGTGACCTGCGGCGTCACTTTTACATTCGGCGGCCTGCGGATCGATACTGATGGCCGGGTGCTCGATACGGATCTGAAGCCCATCAACGGGCTTTATGCGGCCGGCGAATTGGTGGGCGGGCTGTTCTATTTCAATTATCCCGGCGGAACCGGTCTGATGGCCGGCTCCGTGTTTGGAAAGATCGCCGGGGCCTCGGCGGGCGCGTCTGTAGCCCGGTTGGCGCCGGCTGCCGAATGAGTGTGAAGAGCGCAATCTTGGGCGACAGAAAGAGCGGGTCTCCCCGGGCCGAACAGGTTCGTCATCAAATCCTGGAGGCGATCCGGCAGCGGCGCTACGGGCCCGGAGAACGGATAACCGAAACCGAAGTGGCCACCTGGTTGGGCGTCTCGCGGACCCCGGTGCGCGAGGCCTTCAGGCGCCTGGAGACGGAGGGGCTTTTGACCTTTCAATCCTGGCGCGGCGTGGTCGTTGCAGATCTCGACCGCCAACAGGTCAGCGAGCTTTATGCGATGCGTCAGGCTTTGGAGGGCACGGCGGCGAGGTTGGCGGCCCGGCATATTGATGAGCCGGAGATCGATCTCTTAGAGCAGCTGCTCGCCCGCAGCGCAGAGGCGGAGTGTTCCGCAGAGGACCTGGCGGCAGTGAACCGTCTGTTTCACGAGACCATTTATGCCGCCGCCCACAACCGTTATCTGCTGCAGACGCTGGAGCAACTACGCAATGCGCTTGCCTTGCTGCGCGGCACCACCTATGCGGTGCCCGGCCGGCCGGCAACAGCGCTCAGCGAGCATGAGGCGATCCTCGGCGCCATCCGCGCCCGTAAGCCGGAGGACGCCGAAGAGGCGGCACGGGCCCACATCGCCGCAGCGCAGAAATGCAGGCTGCAGCTTATGGCAGACGCGGTCCACATTACGGCTTGAGCCGGTGCGCAAACCTGTTAGCTTTGCCGCTGAACAGCATATCGTTTTGCATGAGGACAACGCGGCCATGTCGGCACCCGGTGAGAATTTGAGATTAAACGGAGACCGCCTCTGGGACTCCATCCACGAGATTGCGAAGATTGGGCCCGGCATTGCGGGAGGCAGCAACCGGCAAGCGGTCACCGATGAGGACGCCGAGGGCCGCAAACTGTTCCAGCAGTGGTGCGAAGACGCGGGCCTCACCATGGGCGTCGATGAAATGGGCACAATGTTCATGCGGCGCGAGGGCACCGATCCGGAAGCTTTGCCGGTCTATGTGGGCTCGCACCTGGACACCCAGCCCACCGGCGGGCGTTATGACGGCGTCTTGGGTGTGTTGGCCGGTCTGGAGATCATCCGCACCCTTAACGATATGGACATCAAAACCAAACGCCCCATCGTGGTCACCAACTGGACCAACGAGGAGGGCGCGCGCTTTACGCCGCCCATGATGGCGTCCACCGCATTTGTGGGCGGCATTGACTTGGAGACGGCCTATGCGTCCAAGGATCTGGAGGGCAAGACGTTTGGCGATGAGCTTCAGCGCATTGGCTGGAAAGGCGATGAGACGTTGGGCGATCGCAAGATGCACGCCTTCTTTGAGCTGCACATCGAGCAGGGGCCCATTTTGGAGGCTGAAGGCAAAGACATCGGGGTGGTGACCCACGGACAGGGCCTGCGCTGGGTCCAGTGTACGGTCACCGGCAAGGAGAGCCACACCGGTTCAACGCCCATGGCCTTGCGCAAGAATGCGGGCCGGGGGCTGGCGCAGATCACCGAGCTGGTGCACGACATTGCCATGGACAATCAGCCCAACGCGGTGGGCGCCATCGGCCATATCGAGGTTTCGCCCAACTCGCGCAACATCATTCCGGGCCAGGTGGTGTTCACGGTCGATTTCCGCTCCCACGAACTGGACCGGTTGGAGGCCATGGTGGAGCGTATGAAGGCTGAGGCGCAGACGCTGTGCGATGACCTGGGCGTGACGTTTGCGTGCGAGCTTGTGGGCCAGTTCGACCCGCCGGCCTTTGACGAGGGCTGTGTGAGCGCCATCCGCAACGCGGCTGAGCGGCTGGGCTACTCGCACATGAACATTGTGTCCGGGGCGGGCCACGATGCCTGCTGGATCAACCGTGTGGCACCGACCGCGATGGTCATGTGTCCGTGTGTGGATGGGCTGTCTCACAACGAGGCCGAAGAGATCACCAAGGACTGGAGCACGGCCGGCGCGGAAGTGCTGTTCCATGCGGTTGTGGAGACGGCGGAAATCGCCGGATAAACCTCCCTCATGCGCCACTTTAGCGGCGATCAATACATCTTATTGCCCGTTAAAGGTGCATTATGTCGCATATGTGCGTTTAGAAAACTATTGTGGCGCCTTTGAGTGTGCGTTAACCTTTTGTTAACGATGTGCAGCAGCTCGGACCGGGGGGATTATGATCGAGCGCAATCCAACATTTCTGCGCGCTCATTATGTGGAGCGCATAGAGCCGGGGGCAGGGCTGCTGGCGGTGGTCGCGGTGACCTGCGGGGGGACCGCCAGTGGCCTGTCTTCGGTTAATCAGAGAGCGAGAGGTTGGCGGGCCAAGGTGTTGCCTGGCAAGGCCGTGAAACGCGAGCGGCGCAACCCGGCTGAGATGACCGACCGGCTGAAGCGCGTGCCGCCGGGGGACTGGGTGAGCCGCATGAAGAGGCGGGGTGGGGTGCCTGGGGGAGGCGGTTGGTTATGACGGACTATGCGATTGGAGAACGCACTGCTGCTGCGGATGGTCGGATGATCGTCTAGATTGATGTGTCTAGACGGCGTCAACGTGTGAACGAGGAGCGAATGCAAATGCCTTACTGGGTGCAACCTGATCATCCTGGCGGAAACTGGATCGAGAGCGCTTATGACCCCCCAATGGAGATGAGCCTTGAGCGGCCTTACTTGCTGGGCCAGGAACTAACCGAAGATTACAAAGCATCTTTGTCCAAAGTCTTGAGGGTCAAAAAACCGCGAAAGAAATCCGGGCCGCCCGATATGATCCAAGACGGAGGTAGCGCCATTTGGATCGTCCGCAAGTTGGTAAAAGATAAGCTGGAGGACCTTGAACCAGGTAGGCACGAGTTCCTTCCGATTCATGTCAAGCGCGATGACGACTCGGCAGACTATGGCATCTATTACAGGGTGCTTCTGCGGCAATTCCTTGATGCCATCAATGTCGACAAGACTGAGTTCAAAAGCGGATTTGGGCTTGAGGCCGCTGAGCGCGACCTGTTCACGCCTTTTTTAAGCAAACAGGGGAAACGAACCCTCAAATCAGAGGTGATCAAATCGCATCATCTGTGGCGAGGCGCGAAAGAAAACTCGGTGTTTGATGTTTTCTGCTCAGACGAACTTGCTCAATTCATCAACGATGAGCGCTTGAAGGGTTGGGATCTTTGGCCGTGTGAAACCAGTTGAGCAACAGATAGATTCGTCGGTTGCAATACCTAATTCGCGAGAGGTCAAGTTAAGTAGTTAGTTTAAGTTCGGGGGGAAAAATGAATTTTGTCGTAGTAGGCGCTTCGGGTGTCGATAACCGTTTCACAGATGTAAACTATATGCCTCGACTTCAAGTTGGATTGAGCGATGCGGTTTATTCACTACAAGCTCATCACCTCATACCGATCGAAGTCCACAATACCAGATTCATTTTGGCGCTCAAAAACGCAGGACTATTTGATCCGAACAGTTTTGCGCAAAACGGAATCGCATTGCCAGATTCAGCGGAGGGCTCAGCAGTACTCGGGATGGCTCGTCATAGTGGCGGACATACTGGTTACAACAATTTCATGCGAGACGTTATCCAGGCCTTCGACCGCGCATACATGCGACAGAAATTCGACGGTCTTGCTGAGCAACAGTTCCTTGAAAACTCTGCGCAGAAAATTAACGGGATTGTCGCTCATACCCGGGCTGAACTTGCCGATCCCTATTCAGGGACATTCCTACATACAAGCGATGTCCGCGGGCCAGGGACAAGCACAGCCTACTGGGAGGGACGTAGATGGGAGTTCGATAGTGCAACTCTGGAGTTCAAGCCAGACTCTCCATATGCCAAAAGCGCGTACTACAAGGCCGGCCAAATTCTGCAAGGCGGAGCCGCCAACCCAGCCTTGGAGGTCCATCCTTGGGACACCCAAGCCCTACCCTTTTCAAACCTGAATGAGATCGTAGCCAACAATGGCGGCATCGTCACCGGCAATGACGGCATGCCAGATCGCGTGGGCTTGTTTGCAAACCCCGTGGAAGAACCAAACATCGTAATCCGGGGACACATTGATCAGTCTGCGCGGCTGGAAAACTTCAACACGCAGTGGGAAACGCGGGACGTAAGCAACTTCAGCCCGACGAAACTTACTGCCCTGGGAGTTGCGATCGAAGGGGCGAGGCAACTTGGTTTTGTTGGCGACCTGTTGTCCTTTGGAATAACCGCCGCGGAGGCGGCGGAGTTGTGCGACAAGGGCGAGGTATCTTCGGCAAATCGGGTGTGGGTTCAATATGTGTTTGAAACCGGTGGCGGGCTGCTTGGGGGCCTGGGAGGGCTGATTGTGGGCAGCGGTGCCGGTAGCGTGGCGCTTGGTGTGGCCGGCGGATACTATGGCGGCATAGCTGGCAAAGCGTTCGGCGGCGATCTCTACGATGCATTCTCAGCGGAATTCGACGCCGCATTTGAGATTGCCGGACACCTCGCTTCAAACATTCAATCTGCTATTGAGCTTGCTCAAACAGCAATCGATCGATCACTGACCGTCTTGAAGCTTGTCTATCGGCAGCTCGAGGCTGAAGGTTATATTCCCGAATTGCCGGATCTGGGTGTCGATCTCCAGGACATTGTTCTTCCAATCAGTAGGGGCTTAGACGCGGTCGCCACCTTTGTTGCACCTTACATCCCCTCATATAGTGAGCTGGAAGAGCTGACGAGGTATGGCATTGAGCTGTTCTCGCCGCCTGTGCCGGTGACCGAGCTTACAGTTACTGGATCTGTTACGTCCACTGACTTCCATGACGCCGCCGGCAACTTGATCCTGACCATAGGGACCAATCACCAAAACGGCGTCAGGGTCGTGACCGAATTCGCTGCTGACGGATCGAAAACCCAGGAGTCGTACTTCGACGGTTACACCGGACAACTGATTGAACTGATGCAGCCCTATAGCAATGGTTCGGGAAGCGGGCGGATCTACATCAGTTTTGGCGCTGATAGGAAAGTCTCATCCGTATTTCTGTCTGGTGACGACGGTGTGCGCAGACACATCACAAATGAAAATGGCCAGCTTGATAATATTGTGACGCTCGATGCTTCTGAAGGCTCGCTTGCGGAAATCTTACAAAGGTACGGCATTTCCGAAGACGAAGTCGTTCTGGAAACGGCTACGCTGAAAAACGGTGCAACGGTCAACGTCCTCAAGCCGAACATCCGGGTTGAAATTATCGCCAAGAAGTCTTCGTTCGAAGATACGGATGGCAATGGTTTGGCGGACGCGCTCAAAATCACAACCTATCTCTCAAACGGCCAGAAGCTGGAGCGGATCTATCAGGAGGACGTAAACGGCAATCCAATCACGGAAGGTCGCATACTTGTCTTCCAAGCTGACCGCGCCATTGATGGCGGGTCCATCGGGGCAATTTTTGGATCTCAAATCGGCAACGCGCTCGCTGGCGACAATCTATTTGCTCAGATTGCCACTGGGTCGGTACTGGCAACGGTTCTCGGCAACTTCGGAGAGACGATCGACATCTACTTTACCGACAACGCTCTTGTCGGTGGCCAGGATCTCTCGTTCGGGGGTTCTCTCAAAACGGCCTTCGACAACGTGGGAGCGGACTTCCTGAACAACATCCGATCCGCCGGCACCAGCGCTGTGTCAAGCTTTCTGGCCGGTGAATTAGCAGAAGCAATCGGAGTGGAGTCCGGCTTTGAAGGTCAACTGTTCCAAACGGTCACGTCCCGGACCATTGGGACAGTTGCGAACACCGTGCTGAGCAATATTGATGCAATCAACAATGCAGATGCCATATTGGCTGCCGGAGGAGAAGTCCCAAGTGGGATCTTTGATAACCTGAGCGGAAATCTTGCTCACGCAGGTACAGCCGCGATCTCCAGTTTTGTCGGAGGTTACCTGGCGCGCCAAATTGTTACGGCAGACACCCAGGCCGGCGCCATCGGCGGGTCGATCGGCGGTGCGATTGGTTCCACCATTGGCGCTGGCTTTGCCGGCATCGGCTTTCTGGGTTCCTCGCTGGGCGGTGTCGGGCTGGGTTCAGCCTTTGGCACCGCCTTCGGTATCTCCCTGGGAACCATCATTCTACCCGGCGTGGGGGCATTTCTCGGCACGATCTTGGGGTCCGTGCTCGGCGATCTGTTCGATGATCTGTTCGGCGGTGGAGGGTACCCGAAGGGCACAGCCAATATCTCCCTCGATTTTGACGGTGGGCTCTACTATGAGAGCGGAACCAATGGTGCCAATGGTGGCGGCCAACAGCTGGCTCTGGTCACCAGTCTGGCAGAGCGAGCCGAGGCGCTGGTCAACAGCTATCTGGAGATGCTGGGCGGCGAAAACGCCAATGGTCACTCCCCCACGATCCATTTCTATCAAGTTGGTCCGGGCTCCTCATCAGCCGGCTTGCATATTGGGGTGCAAGGGCCCGGCGGCGAAGCAGGCGGTGGCCTTCTGCATCATACCCGCCTCCATCCTGATCAGATCACCGGTGCTGCGATCGATCAGAACGTCGAACTTGCCGTTCTTGCGGCCATCAGAACCGTTCAGATTAAGGGCGGCGATCTCTATTTAAAGCGGGCCGTGCTCGGCTCTGAGGCTGAGGATCTGCGCGCGTTTGCCGGCGATCTGCAAATCGCGGAAGATTATAAGGCGTATCTGCAGAACAAAGCGATCATCGATGCGTTGATTGCCGCAGAGCCCGACACGGCCTTCGCGGCAGGTTGGCTGGTGACCCTCCTGCGCGCGGAAGAACTGGGCCTGACCACGTGGCAAGAAAGCGACTTTTACGGCGGTCTGGAAGGGCTGCTTTTGTCGCTGGACGTGGAACGCCGCTACGGCATCACCCTTGAAGAGGTGGGGGTGTCCGTCGTCACGGAAACGCTGCAGGATGGCGGCAGGCGCGAAGACCTGCTGTTGCGCGCGGGACACGACGACGATGCTGAAATCATTGCCCGGATCAACGGGTTTGCGGACACTGTCGATCTCACCAGGATCGAAGCCTCCGCACAGCGCGGCACGGCCGGCAAAGACCTGTGGTTTGCGGCCGCAGACGGGGGCTCGTTTGCCGACAAGACGGGTTGGAGGGACCAGCACAGCCATGACATTCTGATCGGCAATGCGGGCAATGACATCATTGACGGCGGGCTGGGCTGGGATTTCATCCAAGGCGGCGCTGGCAACGATACACTGCGCGGCGGGGCTCATGAAGATACGGTGTTTGGCGGTCTCGGAGATGATCTGATCATCGGTGACGATCAGAACACGCCCTCCGGCCCGCAACCTGACCTTGGCACAGATCCAAATCGATTAAACGGTGCCGATGCCAACGATGGCTCCCTGCGTGACTGGTTCGGTTTCAAGCCACATCCGAACGGTCCGGTGGGGCATTACAACATCGTGCCCGAGCGCACCTATTATGGCGCTGACGAACTGAACGGCGGGAGGGGCAATGACACCCTGATCGGCGCGGGCGGGTCTGACCGCATCTTCGGCGGTGCCGGTCACGATCGCCTTTATGGCGGTGCGGACGGAGCCGTGCTTGTCCTGAATAGCGCGCGGTTCGATGGTGACGATTATCTTCATGGCGGTGAGGGCGCAGACGTCATTGACGGCGGCCGCGGCTACGACACGGCCAGCTATGCTCTTTCCGCAACCGGGGTTACGGTCAATTTGCATCGGACCGGTGCGCAAATCAGCAGGGGCGATGCGAGCGGCGACATTTTGATCAGTATTGAAGATCTGATTGGCAGCGCACACAACGACAAACTCACCGGAAACCATGGCGCAAACATTATCGAAGGAGGCGCAGGAAACGACCGCATTGATGGATCGGGTGGCCTCGACACCGTCAGCTACTTCTCCTCCGACCGCGCGGTTGAGATCGATCTTTCATCGGGCGGGCGCCAATCCGGCATCGGCATTGCGCGAGTTTTCGGGCTGGATGATGATGGGGCCATTATCGTCTTTGAGGAGGATGAACTGCGCTCCATTGAAAGCGTCATAGGAACAGCCTTCGATGACGTCATCCGCGGCTCCGGCGCGGCCGCAGGGACATTGTCCGGCGGAGAGGGAAACGACACCTTCCATATCGCGTATGACGATGTTGCTGTGGCAAACGGCGCGGTAGCCACCCGGGTTCTGGGGGGTGAAGGTTTCGACACTCTCTCCTTTGTCAACCATGCCCCGACCGGAGCGGTTGGCGTCACAGCAAACGTCTCCGGGAGCGGCTCAGGCAATCAGGTTTCCGGTATTGAATATCTCATCGGATCTTCAGGCGCCGACGCGCTGATCACCGGGCATACCGCGGACTATCTGGAAGGGGGCGCGGGGCACGACCGGCTTTACGGAAGGGCTGGCGAT
This sequence comes from Hyphomicrobiales bacterium, assembly GCA_028285595.1. Taxonomy (GTDB): domain Bacteria; phylum Pseudomonadota; class Alphaproteobacteria; order Rhizobiales; family CAJQND01; genus JAAEUE01. Next base: position 4,492 of record JANQOW010000119.1, on the reverse strand, counting down.
GACAAGTACATATTCAACGCCGGTGACGGCAAAGACGTCATCCGAGACCTTTCGCGCAGCGGGCAAGAGTGGATGGCGGGCGGCGCGAATGACACGGTGTCATTTGGAGCGGGCATTGAGTTTCGGCACATTACCGGAGAGCTTGTTGCGGGACGGCCTTCGCTGGTGACCTCTGGTGCGCCGACAGAGTGGTTCTCCAAGTCGGATTTGCAGCTGGGTGTTCGGGACAGGGCTGATCCGAACCATGCGTACGAGACATCCCTGTCACGGTTCAGCGACACGTTGACAATTGAGTTCGGCGGTTCATTTGAGACGTGGCGCAGCGGTGCGCACCGGATCGAGGCTGGCGCGGGCATTGTGGAACACCTTCAGTTCGCAGACGCAGGTCATCTGGACCTGTTCAGGGTGCAGTCATTCTTAACGGGGTCTCTCCAGGACGATGTCATGTCCGCGGGCCCTGGAACGTCCTCTGCGGGAACGTGGATGTTCTCCGGAGCCGGTGCCGACCACATTACCGGCGGTGACTTCGGCGATATCCTTGTGGCTGGCAGAGGCGCGGACATTGCATCCGGCGGCAAAGGAGATGACCAGTATGCGTATTGGCGCGGAGACGGACACGACATTCTGAGCGATACCGGTGGGCTCGACACGCTGGTGTTTGGCGGTGGTATCGGGCTCGATGACTTAAGGGTGCGCTATGGTTCGCTCCAAGACAGGCAAGACCCGGAGAGTTTCCGTGACGCCGACGCGCAGAGCGATCAATCCGACCTCAGAATAGAGATCATTGATCCTGACGATGGCGCCACCGTCATCGGTTCGGTGACCATCTTAGACTATCAAGACAAAGACCGGATGATTGAACGGATCAGGGCGTCCGCGTTGGACGAAGCGATTGAGGTCCTGAAAGAGCTGGATCCTGAACGCTTCGCCGGCGTTGATGAAGCGGTTCAGCTCCAGCACTCCAGCTCAATCGATGTCTCCATCAACCACCTGCTCAATCACTCCATTGGTTCTGCCAATGAAGACGTGCTGGTGGCCGCAACAGACCAAGTCCACCTCCGAGGCCACGAGGCGGACGATCTGCTGCTGGGCAACGATGAAGACAATGTTCTTGAAGGTGGCCACGGTGCCGACGTTCTCGATGGCGGCCTTGGGGTGGACCTGGCGTCCTACGCGAACGCGGGCTCGGGCGTAACGATTGATCTCTCACGCGCTGTGCAGAACGCAGGCGGCAACGCGGCATCTGAGGAGACTGGCGATGTGCTGACGAACATCGAGGGTATTGTGGGCTCGGCATTCAACGACACGCTGTCAGGCAACATATTCGAGAATATTCTGAACGCAGGCGCCGGCAACGATCGGCTTTATGGTGACGGGCCCGGCGGTGCGGCCGGCCGCATGGGTGGGCGCGACACGTTCGTGTTCGAGGCAGCGCATGGTAACGACGTGGTGTTCGACTTTCAGGTGGGGCGAGACACTCTGGAGTTTCATGATGTGGATGAGGCGTCCCTGCGGGTGAGCGTCAGCGGCGATGACACGGTGATCAGCCATTCTCAAGGATCGGTCAGACTTAAACAGGTGGACTGGGTCAACCTGCTTGCGGATGAGACCGCGATCAACGTGAGTGGCAATGGGTTGGCCGGATATGGATCCCTGGTTCTGCCGCAAGGTGGCGCCCCGGCCACCCACACGCTGAGCCCGCTGGCGGGATCTGCGTCCGGGCCTCTCACCTACCATCTGGCCCGCCAGGCCGAGCACGGATCGGTGACACTTGCGCAAGCCGATGACGGGACCTGGAGCTACACCTATGTGCCCGCCTCTGCCGGCTACCGCGGGTCCGACAGTTTCAGTCTGGGAATCACCGGTGCGGACGGCGAGACCCAGATCACATGGGTGACCGTGGAGGTGCAGCCGAAAAGCGAGCGCGGTCAGACCGCGCACATTTGCGGCTCATCGGGTCATGATTATCTGGTTGGAGGATCTGCGGATGATCACATCTACGCCGAGGTGGTGAACACCACTACGGCGTTGGACCGGGTTTGGGGCAATGACAGTCTCCAGGGCAGCATTGGCGAGGATCGGCTTTTTGGGGACGTTCACACCTTGCGTGTGGACTATGTGGGAGGAGACGATCACCTTGAAGGCGGCTCCGGGGCAGACTGGCTCTATGGTGACAGTTTGCACCTTCATGACAGAGTGCGCGCCGGCAATGACCGCTTGGACGGTGGGGTGGGTGACGATCGGCTGTACGGCGATGGCCGTAAACTCCATCAGAATACCCGGGCGGGGCATGATGAGCTGGACGGCGGCGCTGGCGACGACGTGCTGTTTGGGGATGCAAACTATATGCACGACCGTGCCGTGGGCGGCGATGATGTTCTGAGGGGAGGAGATGGTGACGATACCCTGATCGGGGATGGCAACCATATGGACTCCAGGACAAGAGCTGGCGACGATGTCCTGATCGGTGGCGCCGGCAACGACGGCATCTGGGGCGATGCGCGGTATCTGACATCTGAGATCATCAGAGGCCGGGACACATTCGTGTTCAGCGGAGCGCATGGTAACGACACGGTGTTCGACTTTGAGGTGGGGCGGGACACGCTGGAGTTCCATGATGTGGATGAGGCGTCTCTGCGGGTGAGCGTCAGTGGCGATGACATGGTGATCAGTCATTCTCGAGGGTCGGTCCGACTTGAAGAGGTGCACTGGGTCAACCTGCTTACAGATGAGACCGCGATCAACGTCAGCGGACGTGAGCTGGCCGGATACGGGACCCTGGTTCTGCCGCAAGGTGGTGCTCCGGCCACCCACACACTGAGCCCGCTGGCGGGATCTGCGTCCGGGCCTCTCGCCTACCATGTGGCCCGCCAGGCTGAGCACGGAACGGTGACACTTGCGCAAGCCGATGACGGGACCTGGAGCTACACCTATGTGCTCAGCTCGTCCGGCTTCCGTGGGTCAGACAGTTTCAGTTTGGAAATCACCGGCGCAGATGGCGAAACCCAGATCACATGGGTGATGGTAGAGGTGCAGCCGGACGGTGCGCGCGGCCAGAGCGCGACTCTCTCCGGCTCATGGGGCCATGACCATCTGGTTGGTGGATCTGCGGATGATCACATTTATGCCGAGGTGGTGAACGCCACTACGGCCATCGATCGTGTTTGGGGCAATGACAGGCTCCAGGGCGGCATCGGTGAGGATCGGCTGTTTGGCGATGTTCACACCTTGCGCGTCGATTATGTGGGAGGGGACGATCACCTAGAAGGCGGCGCCGGGGCAGACTGGCTTTATGGTGACAGTTTGCACCTTCATGACAGAGTGCGCGCCGGCAATGACCGCTTGGACGGTGGTGCGGGCGATGATCGGCTGTACGGCGATGGCCGCAAACTCCATCAGAATACCCGGGCGGGGCATGATGAGCTGGACGGCGGCGCTGGGGACGACGTGCTGTTTGGAGATGCGAACTATATGCACGACGGCACCGTGGGCGGCGATGATGTCCTGAAGGGAGGAGATGGTGATGATACCCTGGTCGGCGATGGCAACCATATGGACCCCGGGACGAGCGCTGGTGATGATGTTCTGATCGGTGGCGCCGGGAACGACAACATCTGGGGCGATGCGCGGTATTTGACATCTGAGATCATCAGGGGCCGGGACACGTTTGTGTTCAGCGAAGCGCACGGTAACGACACGGTGTTCGATTTTGAGGTAGGGCGCGATGTGCTTGAGCTTCACAATATCGACGAGGCGTCTCTGCGGGTCAGCCTGGATGGCACCAACACGCTCATCATCCACTCCATGGGCTCTATTGAGCTGCGAAATGTGCAATGGATCGACTTGGATCCTGGGGAGCTGATCATCTGACGGAAAGCCAAGCGTGCCTTCCGATAAACATGGTCTGCTGCCGGCTTCAAGGCGGATGGCATGCTGGCTGTTGGCCGCAGCAGACCAAGGTCCTTGTCTGATACCGCTGAGTCGCGTCCGGAAGGTGGTGGCGGAGGCGACATGAAAGCATGGCGCCTCTTCGTCCCGCGCTCATGTGTTCTGTCCATTGTTGGATATTGTCTTCGGGATCGTTCGGCCCGATGCTGCGCGAACTGTTCAATCTGGCCGGGGAAAGGGTTTTCTGGGGTGGCCGCTAACAAGAGGGCCGTCTTGTGAAGAAGCCAGTGATCGCGCTGTTTACCGGGATCGTTCTGATTGCCGGCGTATTGCTGTACCCAGCGATCAGCAATCCTCACCTTTTTGTCTGCGGGGATGGCACCTGTAGATACAGTCTTAAAGCCGTTGAGGCGTTTTATCGGGTGAAGTTTGGGTGGCGGGTCAAGCTGTCGGAGGCCGAGCGGGCCGAGCGGTTGGAGGCCTACCTTAAGAGCCAATACTATTATCGCTTCAAGGCCAGCTATTCTTACAAACATCGCGAGACCGGCGAGCTTGAGAAGGTTGACTTCAACTTCGTGGTTCTGTGCGGGTCGGGCGTGCCCAT
>JANQOW010000098.1 GCA_028285595.1 Hyphomicrobiales bacterium | reverse complement strand
GCCGCCCCCCAGCAACATTGGGGTAAGTTCCAAGCCATCGCGCACAACCAGAGCGCCAACACCTTGCGGGCCTCCGAGCTTGTGGGCGGACAGCGTCAGCATGTCGATACCCAGAAGCGGAAACGAGACGGTGATTTTTCCGGCCGCCTGGACCGCATCCGTGTGGACGAGCGCACCGTGCGCTTGAGCCAGAGACACGATCTCTTGGATGGGCTGCAGGACGCCGGTTTCGTTGTTTGCGACCATCACGGAGATGAGCGCTTTGCCGTTGTCGTTCGTCAGCACCCGCTCCAGAGCCTCTAACTCCAGAACGCCGTTTTCATCCACTGGGACAATTGAAACCGGCAAATCCGACCCCCGGGCAGCATCCATGACTGCGGGGTGCTCGGTGGCGGAAATGATCAGTCGCTCAGCACCGCTGCCGCGCAGGGCGAGCGCGTTGGCCTCCGTACCGCCGGACGTGAAGATCACCATATCCGCTCTTGCGCCCACGAGGCCGGCCACCTGCTCACGCGCCACATCGACACGGCGGCGCGCCGCACGGCCCTCGGTGTGGACTGATGACGGGTTTCCACCGGCGTCCAGCGCGTCCACCATGGCCGCTTTAGCCTGCGGGCGCAGCGCGCTGGTTGCGTTGTGGTCAAGATATGTCCGCGCTTCGCTCACGCTTGCGACCTCACAGGAGGGGCCTTAGCCCGGCGCACGCTTGCGGCCAGAGCAAGATTTCGACCGCCGACCACATCTCCCAATGTGACCGCTGCCAGGAAGCCATAGACCTGGCGGCCCAATGCCGCCCACAGTTCGTGGGTGACGCATTTCTCACCATCCACACAGCCATCGAGCGCATCGCCCTGGCAGCGCGTGATCTGCAAAGGCTCGTCTACCGCGGAGATGATATCAACAATCTGGATGTCATCGGCGTCCCTGGACAGAGAATAGCCGCCACCGGGCCCGCGCACGCTCTCCACCAAACCCTGCTTGCGCAACTTGGCGAATAGCTGTTCCAGGAAGGCTTGGCTGATGCCCTGACGCCCGGAGATATCGCCCAAGGAAACCGGGCCCAAACCGCCCTGTTGGGCGATGTCGGCCATGGCCATTACGGCATATCTGCCTTTGGTTGAAAGCTTCATGCGCCTCGGCTCCACAACGCGTTCTGGCGGAACATAAAGTTCGGCAAACTAGGACTTGCCCTTTGCCTGCACTTTTGTGCTATCAGAACGCCTCGATCGTCAGTCACGCTGCATTACCGGCAGTCTCATCCTGACACATTTGAACAATTCTAATGTGGATATATATTTCCCGACTAGGGGAGTCAAGTATTCTGCGCAGGTGATTCACCCCATTTGGCGCTTTTTTTGCATCGGCCATCTAAACCCGCACGATAAGAGCAGCGCAGAACCCGTCTTCCCCTTTAGTCTCAGCGATAGGAACATCATGCCAGAGGTCATCTTCAACGGCCCAGCCGGACGTATTGAGGCTCGTTATCACGAGAACAAGACGCCAAACTCACCGATCGCAATCTTGTTGCATCCGCATCCTCAGTTCGGCGGCACTATGAACAATCCCATCGTGCATGCGCTCTACTATGCGTTTGCCCAACGGGATTTCTCGGTGCTGCGGTTCAACTTCCGCGGTGTGGGGCGCAGCCAAGGCATGTACGACAATGGCGCTGGTGAACTGTCGGATGCGGCCGCGGCTCTGGACTGGCTGCAGACCTTCAACAAGGATGCCCGCACCTGCTGGATCGCCGGGGTGTCATTCGGGGCCTGGATCTCCATGCAGCTTTTGATGCGGCGTCCGGAGATCGACGGCTTTTTGTCCATCTGTCCCATGGCCAACCATTACGACTTCTCGTTCCTGGCGCCCTGCCCGGCTTCGGGACTGTTCGTGCACGGCAACAATGATTCCGTCACACCGCTTGAAGACGTCAACAAGCTGGTCGAGCGCCTGAAAACCCAGAAGGGCATTGTGATCGACAATGAGGTGATCGACGGCGCTAACCATTTCTTCGAAGGCAAGCTGGAAGAGCTGATGGATGTCACCGTCAACTATCTGGATGCCAGGTTGAAATCGGACGGCAAGGTTTAAGCCGTGCAAAGAACTCCGCCGGTAAGCGGCTCCGGACACCCTGTGGTGCCAGGATAGCTTAAGGGCAGCTTTCGCAACGACCGCACAGCGAGGTAGGCAAACGCCTCCGCCTCCACACTGTCGCCGTTGAACCCATAATCTTCCGGCACCGAGACTTTGGCGCCCTGTGCCCCGAGCCGCTCTTTAAGCTGGCGCATCAGCTCCGGGTTCTTTCGGCCTCCGCCGCAAATCACCCACTCTTTTGGGGTTTGAGGAAACCATTGCGCGCTGCGTTCCAAGCTGGCGGCGGTGAAAGCAGTCAGCAAGGCTGCGCCCGCATCCAATGACAGCCCTTCGGCAGCCTTTGCATCGAAATCGTTTCGGTCCAGGGATTTCGGGGGCGCCAAGTCGAAAAACGGATTGTCCAGCATCTGATCCAGCAAAGCCTGATCAAATTGGCCGGCCCCTTTGCTGGCGTGCAGACCGCCAATGTCAACCGGGGCGCCCGTGTGCCGGTGGACCCAATCGTCGATGAGAGCATTGCCTGGTCCTGTGTCGAAGGCGATCAGATCGCCGTCAGGACCTATATAGGTGACGTTTGAAACGCCTCCAATGTTGACAAACACTGCCGGGGCCGCGCTGAGCGCCTGGGCCATGGCCCGGTGATACACAGGCGCAAACGGTGCGCCTTGCCCGCCCGCACAAACATCGGCGGCACGCAGGTCAAAAACTGTGGCAATGCCAAGCGCCCGGGCCATCTCAGCCCCATCGCCGATCTGTACTGTCAGACGCTCATGGGGTTTATGGATCACCGTTTGGCCGTGAAAGCCGATCACGTCCACATCGCCAGCGGCCAAGTCCTGTTCTTCCAAGAACCCTTGGACCGCGCGAATGTGCGCGTTCGTGATCTCAGCTTCCGCCTGGGCAATGGCTGGAGGGCGCGCGGTTCGGTCGGTTAAGGAATTGGCTTCCGCCAGGGCGCCGGCGATCACTTTGCGCTGATCTGCGCCATACTCAATGGACCAATCAGCGCGCCGGCGCACGACCCCCTCACCGTCTGTTTCAATCAACGCCACATCTATGCCGTCCATAGATGTGCCACTCATCAAACCGATTGCTCTGAGCACTTCCGTCACCGGCCGCTCCCGTGTTATGAGCCATGCCTCATTTGACAGACCTTGGCAGATTCACACAAGTCTCATGACCCAGTTTAAATCCGACTTCCTGCGTATTCTACAAGAGCGCGGCTTCATCCACCAGTGCTCCGATCCGGAGGCCTTGGACGAGGCCGCCGCTAAAGACGTCATCACGGCCTATATCGGCTTTGACTGCACGGCGACGAGCCTCCATGCCGGTTCGCTCTTGCCGATCATGATCTTGTACTGGCTGCAACAGACCGGGCACCGCCCCATCGCCCTGATGGGCGGTGGCACAACCAAGGTGGGCGATCCATCCGGCAAAGATGAAAGCCGGCAGCTCCTCAGCGATGAGCAAATCGCGCAGAACATGGCCGGCATCAAGAAGGTGTTCGCCAAAGTGCTCACCTTCGGTGACGGCCCGACAGATGCGGTCATGGTCAATAATGATGACTGGTTGAAGGAGCTCAACTACATCGAATTCCTGCGCGATTACGGCCCCCATTTCACCATCAACCGGATGCTGTCATTTGATTCGGTGAAGCTGCGGCTCGACCGCGAACAGCCCCTCACCTTCCTGGAGTTCAACTACATGATCCTCCAGGCTTACGACTATTTGGAGCTGAACCGGCGGTTTGGCTGCTCCTTGCAGATGGGCGGCTCCGACCAGTGGGGCAACATCATAAACGGCATGGAGCTGACCCGCCGGGTGGCCGGAAACCAGGCGTTTGCGCTGACCTCACCGCTGCTGACAACGGCGTCCGGGGCAAAGATGGGCAAATCGGCTGCGGGCGCAATCTGGCTGAACGGGGATATGCTGAGCCCTTATGAGTTCTGGCAATATTTCCGGAACACCGAAGATGCCGATGTGGGCCGGTTTTTGCGCCTGTTCACCACATTGCCCCTGGACGAGGTGGCCAGGTTAGAGAGCCTTGACGGGGTGGAGCTGAACGAGGCGAAAAAGGTTCTGGCGACAGAAGTCTGCGCGATCGTTCACAGCAGGCAGGAAGCTGAAGAGGCCGCGGAAACCGCGCGCAAGACGTTTGAAGAAGGCGCGGCCGCAGAGGGGCTGCCAACCTTCTCATATGATCTGGCAGCCCAACCGGGCCTCCTCACCGCACTGGTGGCCGCTGGTCTGGCCAACTCCAACGGCGAAGCCCGCAGGCACATCAAAGGTGGGGCGATCAAAGTCAATGATGTGGCGGTGAACAACGAGAAACAGGAGCTCTCAGAGAGCGATCTGAATGCAGATGGCGTGATCAAGCTGTCGTTCGGCAAGAAACGTCACGCCCTGTTGCAGCCGCTTTAGCGGTTGTCGTTCTCCAGTTCGTCACCCAGAACGCGGGGCGGGCGTTCGTTCAACGCCCCGCGTCCGTTGAACTCGAACATCTTGCGCAAGAACCCGGGCGCCAGAGCCGACACCGGATTGATCTTGATCTCCGGGCTCTTCATGGTGCCGCGCAGACCGAACGTCACGCCAATCACGCCCTCATCTTTGCCACCGGCAATCAACAGCCCCAAAATGGGGAGATTTGAGAGCGCCGAGTTCAGGCCGTAGGCCGGGATCAGGGTTCCCCCGATGGAGAGCTTTCCATCGGCCTTACGGATCGATCCTTTGGCCAGTGCGCCCACGGCGGCCCCTTGAACACGGGCATCGCCAATGCGCACAAACTCGCGGTCAACCGCAAAGGGCAAGGTGAGCTTGTCAAAAGCCAACGGACCGCTCTGAGCATTATTGTTGGGGTCGCGCCGGAACTGCTGGAGCTGCTGTTCATCAGCCACCAGGAAGGAGCGCACCTCCAAATCGCCGCGTCGGATCGTGCCCTCCCCTGCCTTGCCGAGGTTCGCGCTGAAATCCAGTTTGCCCCCTTGCACCTTGGAATAGAGGTTTGATGCTCTGAACGCCGCGCCCGCGTTGGTCGACTTGATCTTCATCTGGCGCGAGCCGTCGCTGTTGGGTGAAATGTCCAGATCCAGGGTGGTGCGATCGGTGAACATCCCTCCAAGTTGCATGGAAGATAAGGCCTGCCCCCTGGCCGAGACCGCGGCACGGACATTGACCAGATGCTGATTCCGGTAAGCATAGACAGAGCCGAATTGCGCACGAATGCTCACCAGATCTTCCCCACTTGGGGTCAAGCGGCCTGTGGTCTCGTCAAACAAGGCTGCGATCATGGGGCGCGCGTCGAAGCTTTTGCCGGTCACGTCCAGTTCCGTGGCACCGCTGGCGCTCTTTGAGACCTTTAAGCCCATCTTGTTGTTTGGGCCCAAGTTCACAATCGGCAACTGCGCCGTGATGAGCGTGCCATCGGCACCCAGTTTCATGTCCCCTTGCACCAGAAGATCTTGGCCCTTGAGGTTCAAGTTGCTCACGGAAATGAACTTGGGGTTTGAAAAGTCGGCGACAAATGTAGCCCGAGCGCCTTTGGAGTTGGCATGGCGCCAGTGGATGGGATCAAGCCGCATCTTGGTTTTGGAAAGATTGGCCGTCACATTCACCTTCGTGACATCACCGCCTTGGCTTTGCCCTTCCAGAGAAAAGCCGATGGGACCGGTCATGAACTTGGACAGATCGATCCCGAGCTTTTTGCGCTGAGCGTCGGTCAGCGTGGTTTCCAGCTTCAGTTGCTGGCGGTCTTGGGGCACCAGCAACCTTGCCCATTCAAGCTTGGCCGGGACGCCTGCAAGCTTGATCGGCCCGCGCCCTGAAACGCCTTCGTTGCTGATTTTAAGCTGCAGATTTCCATCGGTCAGCGGCATGCCGCGCGCGGCATCGGGTATGGTCAGGCCCGTCAATTCCACGTCGGCGGAGACTTTGGTGGACCCTTTGGGCCGGTTGCTCATCAAGGGGAGCTGAACCCTGAGCGACATCGCAACATTTGAGCGGGCGCCCTTGGGGTCAAACCCCGACTCAGAAACGAACCGCAAAGGCTTGCGGTCCGCCAAATCCAAAAACGCGTCGAGCCCGCCACGCAGCTTGACCTTAAAGTCCCCTTGGCTCACCGGGTCGGCCATCCTGGTGATGTCCATCCGGCCACTTTCCACCTGCACGACTTTGTTGTCCTGGGCCCGCACAATTCCTCTCAGCGAGGCCAAAGCCAATTGGTCGCCGTCCATGAGGAGCTTTCCGCTCAGGTTCTCAAACGGCGGCTGGCCTTCGTAATAGTTCGACGTGACGTCGGCAAAGCTCATATCGACCTTCACCGAACCGGCGGGAAGCGGCTTGCCGTCCCGCAAGGCCGGCGCGAGAACCTCGCTTGGCAGGTTGATCAGGAACGAGCCATCGGTCAGCCGGCCTTTGGGGATATTCGCCCCCACCCAAGTGCGGGTCTTTGGCGCCACGATCGGCGACCACAAACTAAGCAGCATCTCAACGGGAAGATTCTGCACCCGGCCGGACAGGGCGATGGACATGGTCTCCCCACCCTCTGCGAACACGCCACGCAAGCGTACGCCGGAATTGCCGGTCATGATCAGGAGGTCATCGAGATCAACCCGCCCCTGGGCCAAGGACGCCGTTCCTGAGGCGTTGATCCGCTCAATGAAGCCCGCCGAGCGTTTACCGCCCACACCATTGATCGGCGTGTCGCGAGATTGCAGCTCGAAGCGAACGGTCTCGATGCGCCCGTTCTCGTTCCATTGCGGTTTAATGCGCCCGCTCAACGACGCCTGAGCGCCAGAGACCAAAAGGGAGGAATCGCTGATCGCCACCGACTTGCTGGCCGGGTCCCACTTTAACCGCACCAACCCTTCCCTCACCTGCAAAGGCTGGGAGAGAAAGTCCGGGAAGTTAACCTGGCCAACACCTGCAGAGAGCTCTGCATTCGCAGACTTCAATTCACCCTCGCCCGTGACCTCCAAGTCGAGCCGCCCGGACAGAGGCAGGCTGACCTTTGCCAGGTCGGACAGGATGAAGATCTTGCGAGACAGGTTGGCCGGCACCAGGTCGTGGAACCGGGCGGTTAGGGAATAATCCCCTGTTTCCCGCTTGAAATTGGCCACCATGTCCATGCGCATGGTGTCTTCTCTGCCGCCGATGAGGGCATCCACAAACAGCGAGGCCCCGTAGGCCACCTTCTTGAACGCCAGATTGACGTCCGGGGCATTCCAGATGGCATCGTTCTCTTCGTCGTAGAGTGAAACAACAGCGCGTGAGACGGAAATGGAGCGGATCGTAGCGGCAGCGCCCGCGCCGGTGTCTGCCACGAACTCTGAGCGCAGATAATCGATCAGGCTCTCCGTGGCGACTGCGTCTGCGGCCACTTCGCCAGCAAGCGAGGGCGCCTCAGGCTCGGCCCGTAACGAATCGCCCTTGGTGGTTTCTGTATCGAATGCAGCAGGCAGCCCTTGGGCGACATCGCCAAAGCCAAGTTTTACACCGCCGGAGATCAACCGGCGGATCTTGATGTTCGGGCCAATAAGCTCCAATCCCACAGGCACGACATTGCCGGTCATCAGCTCGCTGCCTTTGACCTCAATCGCCGCCCGTGGCGCTTTGGCGATCAGGCGGCCTGAACTGTCGAACAGACGCAGATCGCGCAGCCTCACATTGGTGCGCCCGCTAACCGGATCGCGCTCCAAAATGACGTCTGCCACCTGTACCGGAAGACCGCCCAGGCCCTCGCTGATGGTTGAGCGAACGTTATCTCGCAGAAAGGATAATGAGACCGGGCCTTGAGACAGGCGCCAGAACGCTGCAACCGCGACAACGCTCGCTACCACCAAGCAGGCGATAACGCTCACCAGCGTCACTTTTGCAACACGCTGCCGCAATATAACCATCCATAACTCGCCTTGCGCTGAGCAAGGTCATACTAAGCGAAGCTTTGTGCCCTTCAGAATGCGCGTGAAAGCTTAAAAGTTTACGCAACACCCCTTATATATCGCCGTAGGGAACACCTGCCTCACGTCCCACTATACCCCCTGAGGTGGCACTATCAAACGGCATCTTGTTTGAAAAAGATGCAAGTACCACCTTCTTGAGACCACCGAAAAAAGACCAAAGGATGGCTGTTATGACCGCAAACCTAGAAATCGGCGATGACGCGCCCCAATTCTCCCTGCCGTCGGGTGACGGCGAGACGCTGAGCGCAGCAGATTTCCTCGGTAAAAACTTAGTGATTTTCTTCTATCCGAAGGACGACACGCCCGGCTGCACGAAGGAATCAATTGCCTTCAGCCAGGCGCTGGCGGAGTTCAAGGCTGCGGACACCGAAATCGTCGGGATTTCGATTGATTCCCCCAAGTCTCATGCCAAGTTCAGCGCCAAGCATGATCTCACCGTTCCGCTGGGCAGCGACGAGGATAAAGCGGCCGTCGAAGCCTATGGTGTGTGGGTGGAGAAGAACATGTATGGCCGCAAATATATGGGCACAGAACGGGCCACCTTCCTGGTCGACAAGCAGGGAAAGATCGCCCAGATATGGCGCAAGGTGAAGGTCAAAGGACACGTTGAGGCCGTGCTGGAGGCCGCCAAGGCGCTCTAGGGCACCAACGTTCCCTATCGGTGTTCTCACAAAGGGTCGGCGGCAGACGGGATCGCTCTCAGGTTTGCTCCAGCACAAATCAAGTTCACTCGCCCGCCGCCGAACTGCTTAGTTCTTGGGTGCGCGGAAGGGCTTGTGGCAGCCGCCGCACGACTTGCCGACTGCACCAACAGCAGCTTGCAGGCCGTCCAGACCGTTGCCGGCAACCTTCACCAAGTTTGCTGTCGCGCTCAGCAATGCATCTTGTTTGGTTTGTACCTCAGGGTAGGTCGACCACGCCTTGAGAAGCGCGCGGGTCTTACCCGGCATGGCCGTGCTGTCGGACCCTTGAGGCCACATGGCGCCGATGCTGGCTTGGGCCGCGTTGTTGAGGCTGCCGGCCAACGCGGTGGCCAGCTTGGCATCGTACTTCGCCTCGCCTTTTGCCATAGCCCCAAGGCCACTCAGATTGAACGCATAGACCTGCATAAGGGCCTGGCGGGCCTTCACCGCCTTTTCCAAGGCCTTGCCGTGACCGTCGGCCAACACCGCGTGAGCGCTGAAAGCCAAGCCTGCCGCCACGAGAGCGGTTGTCGCAATACGTTTCATCCAAACTCCTCCTGTTTGACGTGGGCCGGAATGTCATCCCTCATCCCGGAGGCTTTAGCTTATGATGTGTAAAAAGAATCAACCATTGGCCAAATGCGCAGTATAGTTGTGCGCAAATGCACAAGATCAATTGGCAAGACCTGCACTACATTCTGGTGGTGTCTCGGCTCGGATCCGTCTCGGCGGCAGCGCGCGAGCTTGGTGTGACCCATTCCACGGTGCTCAGACGGATCAATCAAATGGAGGAGCGCCAGGGGCTTCGCCTGTTTGATCGTCTGCGCACAGGCTATGTGTTGAGCCAGGAAGGCAAGCATCTGCTGCAAGCTGCCCAATCCATTGAGGAAACCGTTACCGGCCTTGAGCGGCGGATGGCCGGCGCCGAGCTTCAGCTTGAAGGCACCATTCGGGTCACCACCACCGACTCAGTGCTGCTCTCCCTGTGCGGCGCGCATATCGCAAAGTTTCAGAAGACCTACCCCGCCATCACGATCGAGCTCACGATTACCGCCAGCATCTTGAGCCTCAGCCGGCGCGATGCGGACGTGGCCATCCGCCCCTCCCGGTTTGAGCCGGAGCGGCTGACGGGCGAGCGGGTCTCCGATTTCTATTTTGCCCACTATGCCGGCCCAGATTACTGGGCGGCCAATGCGCATAAGCCCATGGCCGAGCAAGCCTGGCTGGGCCCGAATGACAGCATGAGCGGGTCGCCGGCCGGGCGCTGGATGCGCGCCGAGCTGCCGGATGCCAAACCCATACTTGAAGCAGACAGCTTTCTGGCGCTCGGCGATGCGGCCCGGCGCAACTTGGGCGTGGCGCTTCTGCCGTGCGCACAAGCGGATGCCATGGCCGATCTGGTGCGCATAACAGAGCCGCTGGAAGAGTACACCACGGGCATATGGGTGCTCACGCACCATGATTTGCTGCGCGCGCCGCGCATCAGCGCGTTCTACCACTTCATGATCGAAGCCTTGAAAACCGACGAGCGCAAGATGAAAGGGCAAGTCTGACCGCTACCCGGACTGGCCGCGCAGCTTCGCCCAATAGTCCAGCCGCTTGCGCACCTCGCGCTCAAATCCCCGCTCGGGCGGGTCATACAATTGCGGGCGGTCCAAGCCTTCCGGAAAATAGTTCTGGCCGGAGAACGCGTTGGGCTGATCATGGTCGTAGGCATAGCCGGCACCATAGCCCTCTTCCTTCATCAGCTTGGTCGGCGCATTCAGAATGTGTTTGGGCGGTGCCACAGATCCGGTGTCCCGCGCCAGTGCGGTAGCCGCCTTGAACGCCACATATTGGGCATTCGACTTTGGCGCTGTGGCCAGGTAGAGGCAGGCTTGGGCCAGCGCCAATTCGCCTTCGGGCGAGCCGAGAAGCTGGTAGGCCTGAGTGGCGGCGTTGGCCTGAACCAGCGCTTCAGGATCCGCCAATCCGATATCCTCAACCGCCATGCGCACCAGCCTGCGGGCCAGGTAGAGCGGGTCTTCACCGGCGGTGAGCATGCGCGCCAGCCAATACAAGGCCGCGTCCGCATCCGATCCGCGCACAGACTTATGAAGCGCGGAGATGAGGTTGTAGTGGCCGTCCTGGCCCTTGTCGTAGAGCGGCACCCGGCGTTGGACGATCTCCGACAGTCCTTCCCGGTCCAAGGGTTCGGAGGCCTCCGGAACCGCCGCAAACAGCTCTTCGGCCAGGTTCAGGGCATATCGGCCATCGCCATCCGCCAGGGCAAAGAGCGCCTGCCGGGCCTCCCCTGTGACCGGCAATGGCCGGCCCATATGGGCTTCCGCGCGCTCCAACAATTGGCTTAAAGCCGCTTCATCGAGACGTTTCAGGGTAAGCACCTGGGCGCGCGAGAGCACCGCGGGATTGAGCTCAAAGGACGGGTTCTCCGTGGTCGCCCCCACAAGAACAATGGTGCCGTCCTCAACATGCGGCAAGAACCCGTCCTGCTGGGCGCGGTTGAAGCGGTGGATCTCATCCACAAACAGCAAGGTGCCCTGGCCTGCCAAACGTCGCTGCTTTGCCGCTTCGAAGGCTTTGCGCAGATCGGCCACGCCGGAGAAGATCGCCGAAAGCTGAACGAACTCCAGGTAGACTTTGCCGGCGAGGAGCCGGGCGATGGTGGTTTTGCCGGTGCCGGGCGGGCCCCATAGGATGATCGAACCCAGCCGGCCGGCCTGCAGCATCCGGGTCAAGGTGCCCTGCTCGCCCAAAAGATGGTCTTGGCCCACCACCTGATCCAGTTGCTCTGGACGCAAGCGGTCTGCCAGAGGCCGCGGCGCCTCTGCGTCCAATCCCGCCGCTTCAAAAAGGGAGGCCATCGCTCGTGCCGCTCAGGCCGCGCTAATAGCTTTGGAAGGTTGAGCGGATCACCCGGCCGTTCCGGCGCATCACCATGCGCCAAAGCTCCGGCGCCTGGCGTTCCATCTTCTTGAGATCATTCACCCGATTGATCTTCTGGCCGTTGATCTCAAGAACGATGTCCCCGCGGCGGAAACCGATTTCCCGGGCACGCCCGCCTTGAACCTTGGTGACGATCACACCCGTCTCGCGGGGGTCACGCCGCATATCGTCGGCCAGGGCCGGCGACAGATTGCCAACAACGGCACCTGACATCGGGCCATACCCCTTGATCAGCGTCAGATTGCGGGGCGGGTCTTCCGGCGGTGGCAGCAAGGACACCTCGGCGGTCTTTGCCTGGTCGCCGCGTTGATACAGGACGCGCACAGTTCCCCCAGCCGGCAAGTTGGCAAAGCGCGAGGCGAACTCCTTTGAGTTCTCCACCTCCCGTTTGCCGATTTCCAGCAGCAGATCACCCACTTTGATTCCCGCCGCGCGCAACGGGCTTTGGTCGTGCAGCACCCGAACCAGCGCGCCACGGGGGCGGGCGAAACCTAAGGATTCTGCGATATCGGACGTCACATCCTGCAAGCTTGCTCCCGCCCAGGGCCGGCGCACCTTCTCGCGGCCGGCAACGGCGTTCTCAATCACATTGCGCACAATGTTGGCCGGGATGGCAAAGCCGATGCCGTGCGAGCCGCCGGAGCGCGAGAAGATCGCGGTGTTGATGCCCACCAGATTGCCGTCCATGTCCACCAGCGCCCCGCCGGAATTGCCTGGGTTGATGGCCGCGTCCGTTTGGATGAAGAACTGATAATCCGCCCGGCGCGACACCTTGGTGCGGCCGAGGGCGGAGATGATGCCGCTGGTCACGGTTTGGCCCACACCGAACGGGTTGCCGATGGCGAGCACCAGATCGCCCACCGCCAGAGTGTCGCTGTCGCGAAGCTTCAGGGCGCGCAGCCGCTCACCTTTCAGTTTGATGCGCAACACGGCAAGGTCCGTGCGCCGGTCGCGCAGCATGACTTCCGCTTCAATCTCCCGCTTATCGGGCAACACCACGATGATGTCGTCACCGCCCTGGATCACATGCTCATTGGTGACCACGATGCCGGTTTCGTCCACGATAACCCCTGATCCCAGCGAGTTCTGCACCCGTCTGCGCGGCCTGGTATCGTCCCGTTCCAAATCATCTCTGCCAAAGAAATGGCGGAAAATGGGATCATCGGCAAACGGCATGAAGCGGCGGTTTCTCACGATCTTGCGGGTGTAGATGTTGACCACACCAGGGGCCGTTTTCTTCACCACGGGCGAGAAGGACAGGCTGATCTCCGCCCGGGAACTGGGCACCTTTGTTTGTGCCTCTGCCAGGGTGACAGGCCCCAGAAGACAGAACCCGAACAGGAAGAGAGCAAGTTTCCGCAAGCGGTCGATCATCACCAAATGTCCTTATCTTTGGGCCGTTGAAAGCCTCGCCTTGATACCGCAGATTGCCTCAGGCCGCCAAGCCGCGATCCAGCTTTGTTGACAATACGAGAGCAGATTCCGTGCTCACAACTCCGTCAATGGCCCCGACCTTATCGAGCAACCGGTCCAACGCCTCTGGCGTGTCCACACCGACCCTGGCCATCAGATCGATCTTCCCACTCACCGACTGCAAAGTCTCGATCGCCGAGAAGGTTTTCAGGGTTTTGACGATAGCTGCCGCCTTGCCCGGTTCAAACGAAATCATCACATAGGCGCTGACGCCCGCCTCGCTTGTTTCCGCGCTGAGGCGCACCGTGTATCCGGTGATAACGCCGCGTTCCTCAAGGCGTGTGAGACGGTCTTGGGCCGTGGTGCGCGAGACCCCCAACTTGCGCGCCAGCTCAGACACGGACGCGCGGGCATTCACCTTCAAAAGGTTGATCAGGCTCAGGTCGCCATCCGTCAGAATCATGGGCCAAAGCTCCGTGGATTTGCAAACGCGGCGGACAATATGACGGGATTTACGTTATTTCAACGGCATCTGCACCATAATTTCCCGGAAATTACGGCTGTTTACCGACACTGGGCTCGCGCACATTTGGGGCGAGACCAGATGTTAAGGACCCATGCCATGTTTTTGGATGTGAACGAGCGCGCCGCCCAGGGCGCCCCAACCGGTGAAACCGGCACAGCGTCCGCCGGCGCGCCGATTGCGCCGGCGCCGGTCAAGTTCTCCGGCTATGAGACCACCGTCGACGTCCTGTGTGCTCACCGGCCCCAGCATCCGGTTCTGTGCTTCAGCCAAGACATCCTGCGCGCGCAGGCGGACCGCTTCCTGGACGGTTTTGCGGGCGAGGTCAGCTATGCGGTGAAAGCCAATGACAGCGCCCAGGTGTTGAACACCCTCGTGGACGCGGGCCTTGAGGTGTTCGATGTGGCTTCGCTTGAAGAGATGGCCATGGTCCGCGCCGTGCTGCCGGAGGCCGTGTTCCATTATCATAACCCGGTTAAATCCCGCCTGGAGATTGAGACCGCCTACCGCCGCTACGGCGTGCGCCAGTTCGCCCTGGATGATGCGGGCGAGCTCGCCAAGCTTCTGGACGTCTGCAAACCGGAAGAAACCACGCTGGTGGTCCGCTTCCGGCTGGAAGAGAGCCATGCGGTGCACGACTTCTCCACCAAGTTCGGCGCCTCGCAGATTGATGCCGTGACCTTGCTGCGCGCCGCCCACGATGCCGGGTTTGCCTGCGCCCTCACCTTCCATCCCGGCTCCCAGTGCTTCAACCCTGAAGCCTATAGCGAACACATCGCGGCCGCGGCCAAGATTTCCCTGGCTGCGGGCGTTGAGCTGGTGAGTTTGAATGTGGGCGGCGGCTTCCCCGCAGCCTACGCCAACAACGAACTGCCGCCGCTTGAGAGTTACTTTGAGACGATCCGGGCCGCCGCTGAGCTTCATTTCAAAGGCAAGGCTCCGCCGCTTGCCTGCGAGCCGGGACGGGCTCTGGTGGGCTCGTGCATGTCGCTTCTGGTGGCGGTCAAACATGTGCGCCCTGGAACCGGCGAGGTCTTCCTGCAGGACGGCATCTACGGCACGTTGATGGAGTTCTCGCAGACCAGCCTGCGCCCGGAAGTGCGGCTTTTGCGCAATGGAACCGAGTGCCTGCCGCCGGCCTCCTTCCAGATCTACGGCCCCACCTGCGATCCGCTGGACCGGCTGCCGGGAGAGTATGACCTGCCGGCTGATATCCGCGAGGGTGACTATCTGGAATTTGCCACCATGGGCGCCTACTCCACAGCCACGGCCACGCGGTTCAACGGCTATGGGGATGTGAAGATCGTTCCGGTGCGCGCGCCTTACCGGGTTTAGGGGTCCGGCTCCTGCGCCCGTCATCCGATCTCGCTCATCCCGTCATCCGATCTCGCTCATCCCGTCATCCGATCTCACTCGTCTCGTCATCCCCGCGAACGCGGGGACCCAGGAGCGGCAGCCTCTGCGCTTCCATGCTCTGGGTCCCGGATACTTTGCTGGCGCAAAATTCCGGGATGACGGTGTTTTGAGGCAAACTCAACCACTAAGGCCAAATAGCGCTAATTTCGCTTTCACTTCAGTGCTTTACGCGAAAATGGGTTCGTTCGGAAGTTCAGCCCTTTTGTGTCCCAAACCAACTATTTAGTGGCAATCTCGATCTCCATGCCGTCATAAGCCGGCACCACATGGGCGGGCAGCTCCTTACACAGGGTCTCATAGTCCAGATCCACATGCATGTTGGTGACCACAGCCCGCTTGGGCTTCACGCGCTCGATCCAGGAGAGCGCATCGTCCAGGCTGAAATGGGTGGGATGCGGCGTGCGGCGCAAGGCATCCACGATCCAGCAGTCCAAGCCGTCCAGCGCCCCCACATCCTCATCGCGGATTGAGTTGAGGTCCGGCGTGTAGGCAAGGCCTTCAATCCTGAAGCCCAAGGTGGGCGTTGCTCCGTGCACCACCCGAAAGGGCTGCGCGGAGATGGTACCGCCCTCCCCGGTGACGGTCACCGGCTGAGGCACATCCATGGCATTCATCTCCAGGATGGGCGGATAGGGGCTGCCTTCCGGCGCCTCAAAGCAATAGCCGAAGCGTTCGGTGAGGGTCTGGCGGGTGGCTGTGTCAGCCCAAATGGGCACCCGGGCCCGCTGGATCAGGGCGAGTGCGCGCAGATCGTCGATGCCGTGGCACTGATCGGCATGGTCATGGGTGTAGATCACGCTGTCCACCTGGCCGCACTCGGCGGCAATCAACTGCTCGCGCAGATCAGGCGAGGTATCAATCAGCACACTGGTGATGCCATCTCCTCCTGTCCGGGTCAGCAGCAAGGAACACCGCGTGCGCCTGTTTCTCGGGTTAGATGGATCGCAGTCGCCCCAATTGTTGCCAATGCGCGGCACACCGCCGGACGACCCGCAGCCAAGAATTCGTGCTTTCAAGCTCATGCGGCTTTGCCCTTGGCGTAAACGTCCGGACGGGGAACTTTGGTGAACAGCGCAAAGAAGTTGTCCGACGTGGCCCGGGCCATTTCATCCGCGCTCACGCCCTTAACGTCCGCCAGGCAATTGAGCGTGTGCCGGGTGAAGGCCGGCTCGTTGTTCTTGCCCCGGTGCGGCACGGGCGCCAGATAGGGTGCATCGGTCTCCACCAGCAAACGGTCCATGGGCGTGATGGCCGCAGACTGACGGATCTCCTCTGCGCTCTTGAAGGTGAGGATGCCCGACAGAGACAGATAGGCGCCAATGGCAAGCCCGCGCTGAGCCAGCTCGATCTTGGAGGAAAAGCAGTGGAGCAACGGTTTGAAGGACCCCTTGGCCATTTCCTCTTCCAAAATCGTGGCGGTGTCCTCCTCAGCGGAGCGCGAGTGGATCACCAGGGGCAAACCGGTCTGGCGTGCGGCCTCGATATGGACCCTGAAGCCGGCAGCCTGAACGTCCCGCGGGCTGTTGTCGTAGTGATAGTCGAGGCCGGCTTCCCCAATCCCCACCACCTTGGGATGAGCGGCCAGAGACACCAGCTCATCGGCGGTAACATCCGGTTCTTCGGCAGCATTGTGCGGGTGTGTCCCCACGGTACAGAAGACTTGGTCGTAGCGCTCGGCGATCTTCAAGATCTCCTCAAAGCGGCGCACCCTGGTGGAGATGGTCACCATCAGATGCACGCCCGCCTCCGCTGCACGTGCAACGACGCCATCCAGATCATCGGCCAGGGAGGGGAAATCCAGATGGCAATGGCTGTCGACTATGGGTTCCAACGGGCCCTCACCTCACTCCGGCTCGACATAGCGCGGGAAGACCGCTTGCGGCTTCTCAATGGTGCCGCCGCTGGCCAGCCGGCCGGCCTCGCCCAAGCTCTCAAAGGTGCGCGCATCCTCCGGCACACCAAGCGCATTCAGCAGGGCTGCGCCACTGTCCGGCATGTAGGGTTGAGCCAATATGGCCACCTGGCGCACGGTTTCTGCGGTTACATACAGCACCGTGCCCATGCGTTCAGGGTCTGAGGTCTTGAGCGCCCAGGGCTCCCGGCCGGCAAAGTAGCGGTTGGCGTCGGCCACCACCTGCCAAATGCACTCAATGGCCTTGTGGAGCTGCTGGCTCTCGTGATGCACCCGCACCTCGGCGAGCAGCCCATCGGCTGAATCCATCAACGCCTTATCCTCAGGGCTGAACGCGCCGGGAGCTGGAAGCTGAGCGTCGCAGTTCTTGAAGATCATGGACAAGGAGCGCTGGGCCAGGTTGCCTAAGTCGTTGGCGAGATCTGCATTGATACGGTTGACGATGGCCTCATGGCTGTAATTGCCGTCTTGCCCAAAAGGCACCTCGCGCATGAAGAAGTAGCGCACCTGATCCAGTCCATAGGCTTTGATCAGCGAGAACGGGTCCACCACGTTGCCTACGGATTTCGACATCTTCTCGCCCTTGTTGAACAAGAAGCCATGGGCAAACACCCGCTTGGGCAAGGCGATCCCCGCAGACAGCAGAAAGGCCGGCCAATAGACCGTGTGGAAGCGGATAATGTCCTTGCCGATAATGTGGGCATCGGCCGGCCAGAACGCCCAATCCTCATCGCCCTCATCGGGAAAGCCCACACCGGTGATGTAGTTGGTGAGCGCGTCCACCCACACATACATCACATGACCGTCGGCGCCCGGCACCTTCACGCCCCAGTCAAACGTGGTGCGGGACACGGAAAGATCCATGAGCCCGCGCTTGACGAAGCTCACCACTTCGTTGCGCCGAACGTCCGGGCCGATGAAGTCTGGTTGGGTCTCATAGAGCTCCAAGAGTTTGTCCTGATAGGCTGAGAGCTTGAAGAAGTAGCTCTCCTCTTCCACCCATTCCACGGGCGTGTTTTGCGGAGACAGCTTTTCGCCGTTCTCGCCTTTGACCAGCTCGCTCTCATCGTAATAGGCCTCGTCGCGCACCGAGTACCAGCCGGCATACTTGTCCAGGTAGATATCGCCATTCGCCTCCATGCGCCGCCAGATCTCTTGGCTCGACAAATGGTGGCGCTCCTGGCTGGTGCGGATGAAGTCGTTGTTGGAACAGTTGAGAGCTTTGACCATGTCCTCAAACTGGTCGGAATTCCGGTCGGCCAGTTCGGACGGCTCAATGCCTTCCGCGCGTGCGGCCTGGAGCATCTTCATGCCGTGCACATCGGTTCCGGTCAGGAAGAAGACCTCATAGCCATCCAGCTTCTTGAAACGGGCCAGCGCATCGGTGGACATGGCCTCATAGGCGTGGCCAATATGGGGGGCGCCGTTCGGATAGCTGATTGCCGTGGTGATGTAGAACCTTTTAGCGTCGGTCATTCAGAGCGTGCTCGCAGTCGATGATGGTGAGGGCGCCGGCTCGGCGGCTGCATGCGCCAGCAGATCCAAGACGCTCAAGATGGCGGCTTGTTTGTCGAGATTTAAGGCATTTACCTGGCGAAGGGAACGATTGATTTCATCATAGGCCTCCGCCCAGGCGCCGGGATGGCGCACCTCAGGCTGAGAGGTGCCACTGCGGGCCGCCTTGGCAATATGCTCCGGCAACCAGGACAGGAGCAGATCGCAGAATTGAAGGAACTCCTGCGCCGCATTCCGCGCTGCCAGTTGCTGGGCCAGTTTCAGACAGGCCTTCGGGTTGAGTGTGGGCAAGGCCCGGGCGATCGCCAAGAACTCCTCAAAGCGCTTGTAGCCGCCGTCCCGCACAATCTGGACCGCACGGCCCGGACTGCCTCCGGCCAGGGCCGCGATCTGCGCCGCATTGGACACATCAAGCGAGGGATCGCGTACGGCGAGGTCTTGAAGCACCTCGGCTGTGGCGTCCTCCTCCAGCGGCTTCAGGTCCAGCCTCAGACAGCGCGAGCGGATGGTGCGCAGCAGCCGGCCTGGAGCATCGGCAATCAGCAGGAACAGCGCGCGCTCCGGCGGCTCTTCCAGGATCTTCAGCAAGGCGTTGGCCGCATTGGCGTTCATGCGCGCAGCCGGGTCCACGATGCAAACGCGCCAGCCGCCCTCCCCCGCCGTTCGGGCGAAAAAGTTGGAGGCCTGGCGGGCTTCCGCGACAGTGATCTCGGTTTTGAACCGCTTGTTGCGCTGATCCCAGGCCGGGGTCACCAAGAGCAGGTCCGGATGGGCCTGAGCCACGATGCGCCGCGCCACGAGATTGTCGGCATCCACATCCAGCGACTGCGGTGGGACCGGCAGAGACGCCGGGTCAGGGTTCGCCAGCACAAAGGTGGCAAACCGGTAGGCGAGCGTGGCCTTGCCGATGCCGGCAGGTCCCCCGAGGATCCAGGCATGGTGCATGCGCCCTGACAGATAAGACTCCAACAGGCGCTGCTCGGCGGCCTCGTGGCCCCTTAAGGTGCGCGTCAGGCGCGGGTGGAGCGGCTCCAGGTCTTCTTCAAGGGTCTCGGCCATGACAGTGGCTCTACGCCTTCAGGAGGCGTGTTTCAACTGCGTTCCATATGGCGCTGGATATCTCTTCAATGCTCCCCGACGCATCGATCACCACGCAGCGCTCGCCGAAGCGTTCTGCAAGCTCCAAGAAGCTCTCCTGCAAGCGCTGATGAAACGCCAGGCCCTTCATTTCAAAGCGGTTGGCATCGCCGCGCGCATGGGCCCGGGCAAGGCCGGTTTCCGGCGCAATGTTGAGGATGAGCGTGAGGTCGGGGTCCGTGGGGCCCACCACTTGGGCATGAACGGCATCAATCATCGCCATGGGCACGTCACCCGCAAGGCCCTGATAGGCCCTGGTGGAATCGGCAAACCGGTCGCAGAGCACCCAACTTCCGGTCTCAAGGGCCGGGCGAATGGTGGTGCGCAGGTGATCGTCGCGGGCGGCGTAGTTGAGCAGAGCCTCAGCTTCCGGGGACCATCGGTCCGCATCACCTGAGATCAACAGTTCGCGCAGCAGCTCTGCTTGCGGTGCGCCGCCGGGCTCACGGGTGCGCACCACGGCGAGGCCCCGCGCCATAAGAGCTTCGGCCAGAAGGCGCACCTGGGTGGATTTACCCGCCCCTTCGCCCCCTTCGAAGGTGATGAATTTGCCTGGCGTCATTAAAAGGGCGTTACCCGCCGAAGATCATGAATTTCAGCGTATCCAACGCACGCTTCCACTGGCGCTGATCTTCCTCAACACTGTTGACCACAAAGAGCGGAACTTCGCTCACCTCCGATCCGGCAACGGCAAAACGCAGTCTTCCAATCTGAGTGCCCGGCTGGATGGGCGCTTGGAGCGGGCCGTCATAGACCACTTCAGCGCGCACGGACTTGCGCTCATCGGGCGTCAGCATGACCCGCACCGGCTCTTTTGACATGAGCTGAACCCAGCCTTCCGTGCCGCCCCAGACCCTGGCATGCCCCACCACCTGGCCGCGTTGGAACAACACGAAGCTGCGGAACCGGCGGAAGCCCCAATCGAGCAGCTTGCGCGCTTCCACACGGCGGGCCTTGGACGATTTCATGCCGGCAATCACCATGATGAGCCGGCGCCCATCGCGCACGGCCGACGCCACCAAACCATAGCCGGCTTCACGGGTGAATCCGGTTTTCAGCCCATCTGCGCCAATGTTCATGTAGAGCAGCGGGTTGCGGTTGCCTTGCGTGATCTCGTTCCAGGTGAACTCTTTCTCGCTGTAATATTTGTAGTATTGGGGAAGCTCGTAAATGATGTGGCGGGCGAGCTTGGCAAGCTCACGGGCCGTCATCTTGTGTTCGGGATGGGGAAGCCCGGTGGCGTTTTTGAAGACGGATTTTTCAAGGCCGATTTCGCGGGCCCGCTTGGTCATGGCTTCGCCGAATGCTTCCTCAGATCCCGAAAGACCTTCTGCAATTGCAATGCATGCGTCGTTGGCCGATTGCACGATCACGCCGCGGATCAGGTCTTCCAGCCGCAGATCGGTGTTCACCTTGGCGTACATGGTGGACCCGCCGGAGGTGGCGCCGCCCCGTCTCCAGGCATTCTCGGAGACAAAGAACTTGTCATCCAAGGTGAGCTGATTGTTTTTCAGAGCCTCAAACACCATGACCATGGTCATCAGCTTGCTCATGCTGGCCGGTGGCATGAGGGCATCGGGGTTCTTCTCAAACAGAACCTCCCCTGTGCCCGCATCGATCAATATGGCGTGGCGCGCCTGGGTGGAGAACCCTTGCGCCAGTGCGGCGCTCGCGGCGAAGACAACGAGGAAGATGGCGGCCAGCGCGCCGATGAAGGGATTTTGCAAGGTGCGGGTCATTGCGCATGGTCCCCTTTGGGTCTGAAAAGTCATAGGCAACACAATAACGCGCCCGCTCACAGATTTAAACCTCTGGAGCGCCCTGGACCACGTCACGAAGACGTAAACGGGCAAAACGAAAAAAGGCCACCTGATGAGCTCAGGTGGCCTTCTTGTTTCGTTTTGTCGGTCCCGGTGGGCCTATTCGGCCGGGGCCTCCGCAGCTTCTTCAGCGCCTGCGCCTTCAGCCGCTTCAGGGCTGGGCAGAGCTTCGGCTGCAGCCTCGTTGGCCCGGTCCTGCTCTTCCAGGATCAAGCTGTCGCGGCGGTCGGCAACCTGCTTGAAGCGGGTCAGCATGCCGCCGGTGCCGGCCGGGATCAGGCGGCCCACGATGACGTTCTCTTTCAGGCCTTCCAAGGTGTCCACCTTGCCGTTCACCGAAGCTTCGGTGAGCACGCGGGTGGTCTCCTGGAACGAGGCGGCAGAAACGAACGAGCGGGTCTGCAGAGACGCCTTGGTGATGCCGAGGAGCACCGGAGATCCGGTGGCCGGCTCCAAGCCTTCTTCTTCCAGCTTGCGGTTCATTTCCTTGAAGTCCACCCGGTCAAGCTGCTCGCCTTTCAGCCAGCTTGAGCTGCCGGGATCTTCAATTTCCACCTTCTGGAGCATCTGGCGGACAATCACTTCAATGTGCTTGTCGTTGATGCCCACCCCTTGCAGGCGGTACACGTCCTGGATTTCGTTGACCAGATAGGTGGCCAGCTCTTCCACGCCGTTAATCGCCAGAATGTCGTGCGGCGCCGGGTGACCGTCGAGCAGGTATTCGCCCTTCTCGATGAAGTCGCCTTCCTGAACCGGAAGGTGCTTGCCTTTCGGGATCAGATATTCGGCGGGCTCCATGCTCTCGTCTTCAGGCACGATGCGAATGCGGCGCTTGTTCTTATAGTCGCGTCCGAACTCAACGCGGCCGGAAATCTCCGCAATGATCGCATGGTCTTTCGGCCGGCGGGCCTCGAACAGTTCCGCCACACGCGGCAGACCACCGGTGATGTCCCGGGTCTTGGCGCTTTCGGTCGGGATACGCGCAAGCACGTCGCCGGCCTTGATGTCGCCGCCCGGATCAACCGAGAGAACCGCGTCCACCGACAAGAGGTAGCGGGCTTCGCCGCCACGGGCGAGCTTTTGCACTTCGCCCTTCTTGTCCTTGATGGTCATGGCCGGCTTCAGGTCTCCGCCACGCGGACTGGAGCGCCAGTCCGTGATCACGCGGTTGGTGATACCAGTCGCCTCATCGGCCACTTCGCTCACCGAGACACCTTCCACCAGGTCTTCGAACTCAAGCGTTCCGTCAACCTCGGAGATCACCGGACGGGTGTAGGGATCCCAGTCGGCCAAACGCGTGCTGCGTTTCACCGTGTCGCCATCGTCCACGTAGAGACGGGCACCGTAGGGCACCTTGTGCGTGGCGCGCTCGTTGCCGTTGTCGTCCATGACCGCAATCACGTTGTTGCGGCCCATGGCGATCAGGCGGCCGGAGCTGTCCTTGACGATGTTGCGGTTTCTGATCTCGATCTTACCGTCGTGAGCAGATTCCAGGAACGATTCATCCAGCACCTGAGCCGTACCACCAATGTGGAACGTGCGCATGGTCAACTGAGTGCCCGGCTCCCCGATGGACTGAGCGGCGATGACGCCCACAGCCTCACCGAAGTTCACCGGCGTTCCGCGGGCAAGGTCGCGGCCATAACATTTGGCACAAACGCCCAGCGCGCTTTCGCAGGTGAGCACGGAGCGGATCTTGAGCTCGGTCACGTTGGAGCTATCGATCTTTTCGACATGCTCCTCGGAGATCTCATCGTTGCGGCCGACGATCAACTCGCCCGTGGTCGGATCGTGCACATCTTCAGCCGCGGTCCGGCCCAAAACGCGCTCGCCGAGCGAGACCACCACTTCACCGGAGTCCACAGCAGCGCGCGCGGAGATCCCGCGTTCGGTGCCGCAGTCTTGTTCCATGATGATGCAGTCTTGCGCCACATCCACCAGGCGGCGGGTCAGGTAACCGGAGTTGGCCGTTTTCAGAGCCGTATCCGCCAGACCCTTCCGGGCACCGTGGGTGGAGTTAAAGTACTCCAGCACCGACAGGCCTTCCTTGAAGTTGGAAATGATCGGCGTTTCGATGATCTCGCCGGACGGCTTGGCCATCAGACCGCGCATACCCGACAACTGCTTCATCTGTGCGGGTGAACCACGGGCCCCCGAGTGGGCCATCATGTAGATCGAGTTGATCGGCTTCTGACGGCCCGTCTCGTCATCGGTTTGCACCGCAGAGATCTTGCCCATCATCTCGTCGGCCACCCGGTCGGTACATTTCGCCCAGGCGTCCACAACCTTGTTGTACTTCTCGCCTTGGGTGATCAGGCCGTCGATATATTGCTGCTCGTATTCCTTCACCAGGTTGCGGGTCTCATCGACCAGGTTGGTCTTGGTTTCCGGAATGACCATGTCGTCCTTACCGAACGAGATGCCGGCCTTAAACGCATTGGTGAAGCCCAGGCCCATGATCTGGTCACAGAAGATCACCGTGTCTTTCTGGCCGCAGTGGCGGTAGACGTGGTCGATCATGCCGGAGATTTCACGCTTGGTCAGAAGCTTGTTGCACACATCAAGCGTCACGTTCGGACGCTTCGGCAGCAAAGCACCGATTTTCATGCGTCCCGGCGTGGTCTCGTAAATCTTCGAGACTTCATTGCCCTCTTCATCAACATCGATGAAGCGGCCCTTGATCTTGGTGTGCAGGGTCACCGCACCGGATTCGAGCGCGTGCTCGATCTCGGACGGATCGGAGAACACCATGCCCTCGCCCGGCTCGCCCTCATACATCATGGAGAGATAGTAGAGGCCGAGAACGATGTCCTGGGACGGCACAATGATCGGCTGACCGTTGGCCGGGTGCAGGATGTTGTTGGTGGACATCATCAGCACGCGTGCTTCAAGCTGGGCTTCCAGGGAAAGCGGCACGTGCACAGCCATCTGGTCGCCGTCAAAGTCGGCGTTAAACGCCGCACAGACGAGCGGATGGAGCTGGATGGCCTTGCCTTCAATCAGCACCGGCTCAAACGCCTGGATGCCCAAGCGGTGAAGGGTCGGCGCCCGGTTCAGCAAGACCGGGTGCTCGCGGATCACCTCATCCAGGATGTCCCAGACTTCCGGCTTCTCCTTCTCCACCAGCTTCTTGGCCTGCTTGACCGTGGAGGCCAGGCCCTTGGCGTCGAGACGCGAATAGATGAACGGCTTGAAGAGCTCCAGCGCCATCTTCTTCGGCAGACCGCACTGGTGCAGCTTCAGTTCCGGACCCACCACGATCACCGAGCGGCCGGAATAGTCCACGCGTTTACCCAGCAGGTTCTGACGGAAGCGGCCCTGCTTGCCTTTCAGCATGTCGGACAGCGACTTCAGCGGACGCTTGTTGGCGCCGGTGATGACGCGGCCACGGCGGCCGTTATCGAACAGCGCATCGACCGATTCCTGCAGCATGCGCTTTTCGTTCCGGATGATGATGTCCGGTGCACGCAGCTCAATAAGGCGCTTCAGGCGGTTTTTGCGGTTAATGACCCGGCGATAGAGATCGTTGTGGTCGGAGGTTGCAAACCGGCCACCATCGAGCGGCACCAGCGGACGCAGTTCCGGCGGAATGATCGGCACCACAGTAAGGATCATCCATTCGGGACGGTTGCCCGATGCGATGAACGCTTCAATCAGCTTCAACCGCTTTGCCAGCTTCTTCGGCTTAAGTTCAGTTGTCGCCTCAGCAATTTCCTGGCGCAGGTCAACGGCGATTTTCTCAAGATCAAGGCCCATCATGATCTCGCGCACCGCCTCAGCACCGATGCCGGCGGTGAAGGCGTCATCGCCATATTCGTCCTGGTAAGCCAGATAGTCTTCTTCAGACAGAAGCTGCAGCTCTTTCAGCGGCGTCAGACCCGGTTCAAGGACGATATAATTTTCAAAGTAGAGCACCCGCTCCACATCCTTCAGGGTCATGTCGAGCAGCAGCGCAATGCGGCTCGGCAGAGACTTCAGGAACCAGATGTGGGCAACCGGCGCGGCCAGCTCGATGTGGCCCATGCGCTCGCGGCGCACTTTGGAAAGCGTTACTTCCACACCGCATTTTTCGCAGATGACGCCTTTATACTTCATCCGCTTATACTTGCCGCACAGGCACTCATAGTCCTTGATGGGACCGAAAATACGCGCACAGAACAGACCGTCACGCTCCGGCTTGAAGGTCCGGTAGTTGATCGTCTCAGGCTTTTTGATCTCGCCGAACGACCAAGACAGGATTTTCTCCGGCGATGCGATGGAAATCCGGATCTGGTCAAAAGTCTGCGGCTGACCGGCGGGGTTGAAGATATTCATGACCTCTTGGTTCATGAGCTTTGATCTCCTTTCGCGGATGGGCGGTCCGCTTTGAAATTACCCTCTATTGGAGCCCGCACGACGGCGGGCTCAGGTGTACTCAGACGTCACTGGTTCTGTTGCAGGTCCTGCAACTCCACATTCAAACCAAGGGAGCGCATTTCCTTCACGAGCACGTTGAAGCTCTCCGGGATGCCGGCCTCGAACGTGTCGTCGCCGCGCACAATGGCCTCGTAGACCTTGGTGCGGCCGGCCACGTCGTCCGACTTCACGGTCAGCATTTCCTGCAAGGTGTATGCAGCGCCATAGGCTTCCAGCGCCCACACCTCCATCTCACCGAAGCGCTGGCCGCCGAATTGGGCCTTACCGCCGAGCGGCTGCTGGGTGACCAGCGAGTATGGGCCGATGGAGCGGGCGTGGATCTTATCGTCCACCAGGTGGTGCAGCTTCAGAATGTAGATGTAGCCAACGGTCACATCCCGGTCGAAGGGCTCGCCCGTGCGACCGTCATAGAGCGTCACCTGGCCTGAGGCGTCGTGACCGGATGCATTCAGCATCTCCACGATGTCCTCTTCCTTGGCACCGTCAAACACTGGCGTGGCGATCGGAACGCCGCCGCGCAGGTTGCCCGACATGGTGACGATCTGATCATCGGTCATGGATTCGATCATCGGATCCTTGCCGTAGGCGTTTTTCAGGCTGTCGCGCAGGGGTTTGATCTTCTGGGTGGCCATGTAGCCGTCCAGCGCTTCACCGATCTGCACGCCAAGACCGCGGCAGGCCCAACCCAAGTGGGTTTCCAGGATCTGGCCCACATTCATGCGGCTCGGCACCCCGAGCGGGTTCAGCACCACATCCACATGGGTTCCATCTTCCAGGAACGGCATGTCTTCAACCGGCACGATCTTGGAGATCACACCCTTGTTGCCGTGGCGGCCGGCCATCTTGTCGCCGGGCTGGATTTTG
Organism: Hyphomicrobiales bacterium; assembly: GCA_028285595.1. Taxonomy (GTDB): domain Bacteria; phylum Pseudomonadota; class Alphaproteobacteria; order Rhizobiales; family CAJQND01; genus JAAEUE01. Next base: position 7,003 of record JANQOW010000098.1, on the reverse strand, counting down.
CGCTTCACCGCAACGAAGACTTTCACCATCTTCATCACGCCGGGCATCAGCTCATCGCCGCGCTGCAGCTTGTCGACCTTGTCCACGAAGCGCTGTTCAAGGCGCTGCTTGGACTCTTCGTACTGCTGCGACATGGCTTCCAACTCGCCAAGGGCTTTTTCGTTGGAGAGCGCAATCTGCCACCACTGGGAGCGCGGGATCTCATCCAGCGCCGCTTGGGTGATGCGGCCTGACAGGGTGTACCCTTTCGGACCACTGGCCGCGTCCTTGCCCACCAGGAAGGTGGAGAGGCGTCCATAGGAGTTGCGGTCCAGAATGCCGAGCTCGTCGTCACGGTCTTTCGCCAGGCGTTCGATTTCCTCACGTTCAATGGCCAGAGCCCGCTCGTCTTTATCGATGCCGTGGCGGTTGAACACGCGCACTTCAACCACCGTACCGGTCACGCCCGGAGGCAGCCGCAGGCTGGTGTCGCGCACGTCAGAGGCCTTCTCACCGAAGATGGCGCGCAGAAGCTTTTCTTCCGGCGTCATGGGGCTCTCGCCCTTCGGTGTGATCTTGCCGACCAGGATATCGCCCGGGTTCACTTCGGCACCGATGTAGACAATGCCGGCTTCGTCCAGGTTTTTGAGGGCTTCCTCACCCACGTTCGGAATGTCGCGGGTGATTTCTTCCGGGCCCAGCTTGGTGTCGCGGGCCATCACTTCGAACTCTTCGATGTGGATCGACGTGAAGACGTCGTCACGCACCATGCGTTCGGAGATCAGGATGGAATCCTCAAAGTTGTAGCCATTCCAAGGCATGAAGGCCACCAGGCAGTTCTTGCCAAGCGCCAGATCGCCAAGGTCCGTGGACGGGCCGTCGGCAATGATGTCGCCTTGCTGAACCTCATCGCCCACATGCACCAGCGGACGCTGGTTGATGCAGGTGTTCTGGTTGGAGCGCTGGAACTTCAACAGGTTGTAGATGTCGACACCCGGTTTGGTGGGATCGGTCTCGCCGGTTGCGCGGATCACGATGCGCTTGGCGTCCACCTGGTCCACCACGCCGGAGCGGCGTGCGGTGATGGCCGCGCCACTGTCGCGGGCGACGACAGCTTCCATGCCGGTGCCCACCAGCGGCGCCTCGGCCTTCACCAGCGGCACAGCCTGACGCTGCATGTTGGAGCCCATGAGCGCGCGGTTGGCGTCATCGTTTTCCAGGAACGGAATGAGCGCTGCGGCCACAGACACAAGCTGCTTCGGCGACACGTCCATATACTCAACGCTGTCCGGCGTTTTCAGCTCGGTGTCGCCGGCATAGCGGCAGTTTACCAGGTCGTTGACGAACTTGCCGTTCTTGTCGACCTCAGCGTTGGCCTGGGCAATGTGGTGCTTGGCCTCTTCAACCGCCGACAGGTAGTTGATTTCCGCGGTCACTTTGCCCTTCTCAACCTTCTGATACGGGCTTTCGATGAAACCGTACTTGTTGACCCGGGCATAGGTGGCCAGCGAGTTGATCAGACCGATGTTCGGGCCTTCCGGCGTTTCAATCGGGCAGATGCGGCCATAGTGGGTTGGGTGCACGTCACGCACCTCAAAGCCGGCGCGCTCACGGGTCAGACCGCCTGGGCCCAATGCCGAGAGACGCCGCTTGTGGGTGACTTCCGACAGCGGGTTGGTTTGGTCCATGAACTGGGAAAGCTGCGAAGAGCCGAAGAATTCGCGCACCGCAGCCGCCGCCGGTTTGGCGTTGATCAGATCGTGCGGCATCACCGTGTCCACATCGACCGAAGACATACGCTCCTTGATGGCGCGCTCCATGCGCACCAGGCCAATGCGGTACTGGTTCTCCATGAGCTCGCCCACAGAGCGCACACGGCGGTTGCCCAAATGGTCGATATCGTCGATGTCGCCCTTGCCGTCGCGCAGGCCCACCAGGGTCTTGATCACGGCCATAATGTCTTCCCGGCGCAGCGTCCGCTGGGTGTCCGGGGCGTCCAGATCAAGGCGCATGTTCATTTTCACGCGGCCCACGGCGGAGAGGTCATAGCGCTCCGCATCGAAGAACAGGCCGTTGAAGAGCGCCTCGGCGGTCTCGCGGGTCGGCGGCTCGCCCGGGCGCATCACGCGGTAGATCTCCAGCAGGGCCTGGTCGTAGTTCTCCGCCTTGTCCACCTTCAAAGTGTTGCGGATGAAGGCGCCGGTGTTGATGTGGTCGATGTCCAGCGTGTCGATCGACTTGTAGCCGGCCTCTTTGAGCTTGTTGAGGGTTTCCTCGTCCAGCTCATCGCCTGCTTCGGCGTGGATCAGACCGGTGGTTTCGTCCACCAGTTCGTCAGCCAGATAAAGACCGTGCATGTCCTCATCTTTGATCAGCAGCTCCTTCAAGCCGTCCTCGGCCAGCTTGCGGGCCAGACGCGGCGTGATCTTGGTGCCGGCTTCCACAACCACGTCGCCTGTTTTGGCGTCCACCAGGTCGGAGGCGGGCTTCACACCACGGAAGCGCTCAGGTGCGAACTGGGTTTTCCAGCCGGCATCCTTCGGCGCGAGTTTGTAGGTCACCGTGTCGTAGAACTCGTGCAGGATCTCTTCGGTGTCCCAGCCAAGGCCATACAGCAGCGTGGTGGCCGGGATCTTGCGGCGGCGGTCGATGCGCACGTAGACGATGTCCTTGGCGTCAAACTCAAAGTCGAGCCAGGAGCCGCGATAAGGGATGATGCGTGCCGCGAACAGCAGCTTGCCGGATGAGTGGCTCTTGCCGCGGTCATGGTCGAAGAAGACGCCCGGCGAGCGGTGCATCTGGGAGACGATCACGCGCTCGGTGCCGTTGATCACGAACGTGCCGTTCTCGGTCATCAAAGGCATATCGCCCATGTAGACATCCTGTTCCTTGATGTCTTTGACCGACTTGGCATCGGTTTCCTCGTCGATCTCAAACACGATCAGGCGCAGGGTCACCTTCAGCGGCGCAGCATAGGTCATGCCGCGCTGTTGGCACTCCTCGACGTCATACTTGGGCGCTTCGAATTCGAAATCGACGAATTCCAGAGTTGAAATTCCGGCAAAATCACTGATCGGGAAAACCGACTTGAACACAGCCTGCAGGCCCTCGTCTGCGCGGCCGCCTTCGGGCTTCTCCATCTGAAGAAACTGGGCGTAGGATTCTTTTTGGACTTCAATCAGGTTAGGCATCTCTGCCTGTTCGGCGATTTTACCGAAATACTTACGAACGCGCTTTGCTCCAATGAGAGTTTGCGTTTGCGACATGACCGCTCCTAACGTGTGGTGTTCGGAACCGCTTTAACGGTTCGCCTCAAAGGTCCTGCTTGGTGGAGACCTTTGAGAGAAACCGTCACCGGCTATTCTTCGTTCTTCGGGTACTCAAACGTTCAGCTCCGGAGCCCTCATTTGAGAGCCCCGGAACCGAATGCACGACTTACTTAAGCTCGATGGTAGCGCCTGCTTCTTCGAGCTTCTTCTTGATCTCTTCAGCTTCGTCCTTGGAGGCACCTTCTTTAACCGTGCCGGGAACGCCTTCCACGAGATCTTTTGCTTCTTTCAGACCAAGGCCCGTGATGCCACGGACTTCCTTGATCACGTTGATTTTCTTGTCGCCGAAAGCGGTCATGACAACGTCGAAGCTGTCTTTCTCTTCAGCAGCAGCAGCTTCGCCGCCACCTGCAGCTGCGCCAGCAGCAGCCACGGCAACAGGGGCAGCAGCAGAAACGCCCCACTTTTCTTCCAACAGTTTAGACAGCTCTGCTGCTTCCAACACAGTCAGGTTGGAAAGGTCGTCTGCAATTTTTTCCAAATCAGCCATTTTTTCACTCACTTCAGATTGGTTTGAACCTGTTCAACTTGAAAGCACCGTTAGGCGGCTTCCTCTCTTGTGGCATAGGCGTTCAGGACCCGTGCAACCTGACCGCCCGGCTGCTGCAGAATGCCTGCAACACGGGTGGCCGGGGTCTGGATCATGCCGACGATCTTCGCCCGCAGTTCATCCAGAGACGGCAGTTCGGCAAGCGCTTTCACGCCTGCTTCGTCCAGAACGGTCGATCCCATAGCACCGCCCAGGACGACGAATTTCTCGTTATCCTTGGCGAACTTGGCAACGACTTTGGGTGCAGCTACGGGATCGTCGGAATAGGCAATGGCCGTGGGGCCAGTGAACATGTCCTTGATGCCTTCTGCATCCGTACCTTCAAGAGCAAGCTTAGCCAGGCGGTTCTTCGCGACTTTGAGCGTTGCACCTTCGTTGGACATCTGAACGCGCAGATCAGTCATCTGGGCAACCGTCAGTCCAAGGTTGTGGGTCACAACGACACTGCCCGCGTTAGCAAACACGGTGTTGAGCGTTGCAACGAGCTCTTTCTTTTGTGCTCGGTCCACTTGCTTTACTCCTGGTTGGCCTCGGCTTGGCAGAAGCGCCAAATCGGGGCCGGTTCACATTTGCCGCTTCTCACCGGCCTATGCTCACCAATCTGGCAAGCAGGCCCTCAAAGCGGCGCTTACTTGCCTGTCGCCCTTCTCAAACGTGAGGAGGGAAACGGAGGTTCAAACCAACCCAAAGCTCAAATTTACACTTCGAACCTTGCGTTCATTTTCTCCCCGTCTCATGCTGGCTGGCGTTTTAAGCGGGACCCTTAAGGCACCGCGCCGGCAATCTCGGACAGGTCTTAGATCCGATTTGGGCAAGCGCCCTCTTCAGATCTTTCCCGGCGGACCAAGGCAACCCTGGATCCGCCGGAAATCTCAACAGCAACGGCGTCCTTATTCAGCCGCCGCCAAAACCGATGCGGGATCGAGCTTCACGCCCGGGCCCATGGTCGAACTCACAGATACGCGCTTCACGTAGGCGCCCTTGGCACCGGAAGGTTTGGCTTTCATCACCGCGTCCACAAAGGCGCGAACGTTTTCAGCCAGCTTGGCTTCATCAAAGCTCGCCTTGCCCACACCGGCGTGCACAATGCCGGCCTTCTCAACGCGGAACTCAACCGAACCGCCTTTAGAAGCCTTGATCGCTTCGGCCACATCCGGCGTCACGGTGCCGACTTTCGGGTTCGGCATCATGTTGCGGGGCCCGAGGATCTTACCCAGACGGCCCACCAGGGGCATCATGTCCGGGGTGGCGATGCAGCGGTCGAAGTTGATTTCGCCCTTCTGGACGGCTTCAGCCAGGTCTTCTGCACCCACAATGTCCGCACCGGCGGCCTTGGCTTCCTCAGCCTTGGCATCCTTGGCGAACACCGCTACACGCACAGACTTGCCCGAACCATTCGGCAGAGAAACCACGCCGCGGACCATTTGGTCAGCGTGGCGCGGGTCAACGCCCAGGTTCATGGCCACTTCGACGGTTTCATCGAACTTGGCCTTGGCGCGTTCCTTGACCATCTTCACCGCTTCGTCGAGCGGATATTGTTTATTGCGATCAATGCCTTCCACGGCAGCTTTCGTTCTTTTTCCAACCTTCGCCATAACTTAAGCCTCCACCTTCAGGCCCATGGAGCGGGCGGAACCAGCAATGATCTTGGCAGCCTGGTCCAAATCGTTGGCGTTCAGGTCAGCCATCTTGGCTTCAGCGATCTCACGGCACTGGGCCATGGTCACTTTGCCGGCTTCTTCACGGCCCGGCGTCGAGCCGCCTTTAGACAGCTTGGCCGCCTTCTTCAGGTAGAAAGAGGCCGGCGGCGTTTTGGTTTTGAACGTGAACGACTTGTCGACGTAGATGGTGATCTCTGTCGGGATCGGAGAGTTCGCCTCCAACTCCTGGGTCGCCGCGTTGAACGCCTTGCAGAATTCCATGATGTTCAGGCCGCGCTGACCGAGCGCCGGACCGATGGGCGGCGACGGAGTCGCAGCGCCGGCCGGCACCTGCAGCTTGAGATAGCCTTCAATTTTCTTTGCCATTTTTCCCTCGTTAATGCCCTCTTTTGGGGCGGTTAGGTTTCAGGGGTGGTGGTGCGGCGTTCAATCTGCCCGGTTGGCGTTCCGGACCGATCTGCCTTCCACCGGTTACGACAGCTGGATCAAATCTTCTCCACCTGTGCGTATTCCAACTCGACCGGGGTTGCCCGGCCAAAAATCGACACGGCCACTTTGAGCCGGGCGCGTTCTTCATCAACGTCCTCAACAAGGCCGTTGAACGACGCGAACGGACCGTCGGAGACGCGCACCTGCTCGCCGATCTCAAAGGCGATGGTCGGCCGTGGCCGTTCAACGCCCTCTTGGACCTGATGCAGAATGCGGTTGGCTTCATCCTCGGAGATCGGAACAGGCTTGTTCTCGGTCCCTAAGAAGCCGGTCACCTTGGGGGTGTTCTTGATCAGATGGTAGGCCGCATCGGTCATATCCATCTTCACCAGAACATAGCCCGGGAAGAACCGGCGCTCCGAGGTGACCTTGCGGCCCCGACGGATTTCCACCACCTCTTCGGTTGGCACGAGTACCTCGTCGAAGAGTTCTTCCAGACCTTGTGCCACCGCCTGTTCCTTAATGGCGTCAGCCACCTTCTTTTCGAAGTTGGAATAGGCGTGCACGATGTACCAGCGTTTAGCCATTTAATCTCTCTTTGGTAACCGCCTTCAGACTGCCCACTATGATCCTAAGATCATCGTTACGCCCCAGCTCAAAATCTGATCAGCAATGAGGAAGAAGATGCTGGCAAAGGTCACCATGATCAGCACCATCACAGTGGTGACCATGGTTTCTTTGCGGCTTGGCCACGTGACCTTGTTGGTCTCGGCTCTTACCTGCTGCAGAAATTCAAACGGGTTTGTTTTGGCCATTCAAGTCCACTTTGGTTGTTCGGTTTTGGCAGGGGCGGAGGGTCTCGAACCCCCGACCTACGGTTTTGGAGACCGTCGCTCTACCAACTGAGCTACACCCCTTTGGTTGCACAAAACCTCTTGGTTTACTCTACAATCGTAGCCACCACGCCGGCGCCCACGGTGCGGCCCCCTTCGCGGATCGCGAAGCGCAGGCCCTCTTCCATGGCAATCGGCACAATCAGCTCAACGTTCATGTCA
>JANQOW010000073.1 GCA_028285595.1 Hyphomicrobiales bacterium | reverse complement strand
CCAGCAACTGATGGTCGCCCGCGACCGCCTCGGCGAGTGGCCGGCCGCTCTCGCCGAAGACCCCAACGCACCCGCAGGCGGACGCTACATCACCAACATGGTGCTCATGGGCATGGGCGAGCCCCTCTACAATTTCGACAATGTGAAAGCGGCCATGGAGATCGTCAGCGACAATGAAGGCCTGTCGCTCTCCAAGCGGCGCATCACGCTGTCCACATCCGGCGTGGTCCCCATGATCGCGCGCTGCGGTGAGGAGATCGGTGTGATGCTCGCCATTTCGCTCCACGCCACCCGCGACGAGATCCGCAATGACCTTGTCCCGCTGAACAAGAAATACCCCATCAAGGAGCTTCTGGACGCATGCCGGGCCTATCCGGGCCTCTCCAACGCACGCCGCATAACGTTTGAATATGTGATGCTAAAAGGCGTCAACGACAGCCCGAAGCACGCCAAGGAGCTGGTGCAGTTGCTGAAGGGCATTCCCGCCAAGGTCAACCTCATTCCCTACAATCCTTGGCCCGGCTCGCCGCACGAATGCTCCGACTGGGACACCATCGAGGCCTTTGCGGAGATCGTGAACCGGGCAGGCTATTCGAGCCCGGTGCGCACGCCGCGCGGCCGAGACATCATGGCGGCCTGCGGACAGTTGAAATCAGCCTCTGAACGCTTAAAGGCCAAAGCCCGCGCCGAGCTGGAACGCCAAGCCGGGTGAGGGGGATGAAGCCGGTCCTTCTGAGACTGCGGCGTATTCTGATCGGCTATATGGTCGCTGCCTTTGCCACCGGTGCCTGTGTGCTGGGCGGGGCGACCATTCTGGCGTTTGTCCAAAAGACCATGACCGGTGCCGGCGAGTTGGCACCTTTCACCCATTCGGTGGTCTCGCTTGTGTTCCTCTCGGTGCTCTTGATGGTGCTCGGCGCTCTGCCTGCTCTCGCTGTTGGGCTCATCGCCGAAGCCATGAAGATCCGCCATTGGCTCTATTACGTGCTGGGCGGCATGCTGATCTGTCTGGTGATGTGGCGCGGCCTGCCGTTTCAGGGAACGGGCGACTTTCAGTTCTTCCTGTTTGCAGGCGCGCTGGGCGGGGCCGTCTATTGGCGCATAGCCGGGCGCAAGGCCGGAGACTGGGCGAACGCGGAGGATGAAGAAGAGATCAACGAAGAAGAGCCCGAAGTCGAGGGCGACATCGAGCCCGTGTCAGATGACAACGACATCCGCGAACTTCCCACTCAACCGACTGCGGATACCGAGCGCGAACCGCGCAACCCGCACGAGGCGCCGCAGCGCCCCGCACACTGGGTGAGATCAAGATGAACCAGTGGTCTTCTTGCTCTTAGCTTTTGATTTTGTTTTGGTTTTTTTGGTTGTGCTCTTCTTCTTAGCGGTCGTCTTTTTGCTCGTGCTCTTTTTCTTAGCCGTGGCTTTTTTGCTCGAGCTCTCTTTTTTGGCTGACTTTGTGGTGGAGCTTTTTTTCGCAGTCGTTTTTTTCTTTTTGTCGGCGGTCTTGCTGTCGCTGGACTTTTTGGCCGTTTGCTTCTTGGTCGACGACTTTTTCACGCTCTTTGACGAGCCGTTGCCGCTCTTATTGCGGCAGTAGGATTTCACCTTCGCACCATCGGAGCGGGTGTACCCGGCCACATGAACGCAAGCACTGTCCCGGTCACAGGCCGATTTCGTCTTCCCCTTACATTGCGCCGCATAGGCCGCGCCGCTCTGCGACAGCGCAAAGATCATCACGGCAACAAGCAGGCCGAGTAATTTCGTGACATGGTGTGTCATTTTCCGTCCTAACGTTCAGGTTGGATCAAACTGTTGTTTCGTCTTAAAGGATTCGCTGCCCGAGAACCATCAGGCCGCCATCTTATCCATCTTCTTTGCCAGTTCTATATCCAAATTTGACAGCCCGCCCACATCGTGGGTGGCCAGGGTCACCTCAACGGTCCTGTACACATTGAACCATTCGGGATGGTGATCCATCTTTTCGGCCGCCATGGCCACCCGGCTCATCCAGCCGAATGCCTGGTTGAAGTTCTTGAAGGTGAAAGTCTTGGTCATGGCATCCCGGCCGTCCACAAGGCTCCAGCCGTCCAGTTCTGTAAGGGCGCTTTCGCGCTCTGCGTCGGTCAGTTTTTGTGCACTCATGTTTTTGCTCCGCATCGCCACTGTGGCATAAGACTGGCCTGAAATCTCGCCCTTGCCAACCGGAATTCGCCCATGCACATCCTGTTCGTCTGTCTTGGAAACATCTGCCGCTCGCCCATGGCCGAAGGCCTGTTCCGCCATGTGGCCGAAACCAGGGGGCTGAGCGTAACGGTGGATTCGGCAGGGTGCGGCGCGTGGCACGAAGGCGAGGCTCCCGATGCTCGCGGCCAAGCCACATTGCGCAGCCGGGGGATCGACATCTCACATCAGCAGGCCCGCCAGGTGGAGGACGCCGATTTTGAAACGTTCGACCTGCTGCTCGCCATGGACAACAGAAACCACGACCACCTGACGCGCCTGGCCGGGCCGGAGCGCGCAGGCAAGGTCAAGCTGTTCTTGGAGTTTGCAGCCGGCGCGCGCGAAACCGAAGTCCCCGATCCTTACTATGGCGGCCCGGATGGGTTTGAGCATGTCTTCACCTTGCTGCAGCAGGCGAGCGAAGGTTTGGCCGATCACATTCAGAGCAGCCGGTAGGTGTGCTCTTCCACGTAAGGTCCGCCGCCGCGCGAGGGGCGTGACGAATAAAGTCCAATGGAATTCACTTCAAACGGACGGCTCTTGAAGCCGGCGTTGCGCGCCACAAAGTGTTCCGTTTCCATCACGGACACCCGGCCTCTCAGCCGCGCCAGAGTGACGTGGGGGGTGTACTTGCGCTGCTCGGGCGCCAGGCCCAGTTGCTGGCACACCCGCTCCTGGCGGGCCTGCAGCTGCTCCAGATCTTGAGGAGCCTTCACGCCGGCCCAGATGGCCCGCGGCTTTGCGCCGCCGAAATACCCCGCACCCGACAGTTCCAGCTCAAAGCGCGGCGGGGTCACCCCTTCCAAGGCCTCCACCAGCTCGTTGGCAGCACCGTTTTCAATATCGCCAATGAAGCGCAGGGTCAGGTGATAGTTCTCTCGGTCGATCCAGCGGGCCCCGTGAATACCCCCGGCCAGGAACGACAGGCCAACAGCGACATCCTCAGGCAGCGCGATAGCGGTGAACAAGCGTGGCATGGCAGGAACTCACGTTTTTGGCAGCTTGAACTTACTTGCTCTTGCGCTTCACTATAAGCGATTCGACGTGCGGAAGTATGTTGCGAACGATCACATCGACCCCCTTGCGGTTAGGGTGAATGCCATCCGCCAGGTTCAGCTCAGGTTCCGCGGCGACGCCTTCAAGGAAGAACGGATAAAGGGCCACATCGTGCTGGTCGGCCAGCTCTTTGTAGAGGGGGTTGAACTCTTCGGCATAGGCCGGCCCCATATTGGGCGGCGCAATCATGCCGGTGAGCAAGGTCTCAGCGCCCCGGTCCTTCAGGCGCCCAAGCAACTTGTCGAGCGCTTCTCTGGTCTTGGCCGGATCCACACCGCGCAGCGCATCGTTGGCGCCCAGTTCCACAATCACAATATCGGCGGTTTCCGGAACCGCCCAGTCGAAGCGCGACAGCGCCCCGGTGGAGGTGTCGCCGGAGACGCCGGCATTCAGCACCGAAACATCATGGCCGCGGGCTTTCAACTCTGCTTCCAGGCGCACCGGAAAGGCGTCCTGGGGGGCAAGCTGGTAGCCTGCCGTAAGGCTGTCGCCGAGGGCCACGATTTCAATCTTCTCAGCGCGCGCGCCAGCCGCAGTCAGCCCCGCGCACAAAAAGATGAACAGGCAAACGACAGTTTGCTTGATATTCATACGTCTTAATCCATATCCAAGGGAAATACGTAACATAGTCCCAACCCTTACCATCAGCGGTTCAGGTTCCCATCGTGACTGATTCGGTAGCATTTCTTCGTGACGTTCAGCTGACCTTGCCCTCCAAGGCCGGCAGCGTGGACATTCTGCGCGGCATCGATCTGGACGTGGCGCGCGGAGAAACCTTGGGCCTGGTGGGTCCATCCGGCTCCGGCAAAACCACGCTTTTGATGGTGCTGGCCGGACTGGAGCGCGCCAGCTCTGGGGTCGTGAGAGTGGCTGATCATGATCTGAGCTCCTTGGATGAGGACGCGCTGGCCCTGTTTCGCCGTGATCATGTAGGTATCATCTTCCAGGCTTTCCACCTCATCCCCACCATGACCGCATTGGAAAACGTGGCCATCCCGCTTGAATTCAAGGGCGATGAGACCGCGTTCGCACGTGCCGAGGACCGCCTGAAGCGGGTGGAACTGGGCCATCGGCTGCACCATTATCCCGGCCAGCTCTCAGGCGGCGAGCAACAGCGCGTGGCGCTGGCCCGCGCACTGGCCGCCGGCGCCAGCATGATTTTGGCCGACGAGCCCACGGGCAACCTTGATCAGGCCACCGGCAGCCGGATCATCGATCTCTTGTTCACCACCCAGCGCGAAACCGGCTCCACCCTGGTTATGGTCACCCATGACCCCGACCTCGCCGCCCGCTGTGACCGCATTGCCCATATTGCCGATGGCCAGATCGGCGAGGTGGAGGTTCCCGCGGAAAACCGCCGCAAAAGCGCATGAGTGTCGCGGAAACCAGCCCCGCCAGTGGCTATGCCACAAGCGCCCCGCAAGCGCGGCTGAGCTGGCTGAGTTCGCTCCAGCTCAGTTTCAAGATTGCGCTGCGCGAGCTGCGCTCGGGCCTGCAGGGCTTCTACATTTTTCTCAGTTGCCTCACCTTGGGTGTCGCGGCCATTGCCGCCATTGGCTCCTTTTCCTCGGCGATCGAGACGGGCCTTAACACACAAGGGCGCACTATTTTGGGCGGCGACGTGGAGCTGCGCCTTGTGCACCGCCAGATGGATCCTGAAAAGCTTGCCTCGCTGCGCGGCCAAGGCAGCGTCATCGAAGTGGCCACGTTGCGTGCGATGGTCACGACCCGCGATGGCAGCGATCGGGCTTTGGTGGAACTCAAAGCAAGCAGCGGGGACTATCCCCTGTTCGGCGAGCTTGAGTTAGTGAATGAAAATTCCTTGAACTCAGCGCTCGCCCGGCGCGACGGCAAGTGGGGCGCGGTGGCAGATCCCGCACTGGCCGAACGGATGGGCATCAAGGTGGGCGATGAGTTGGTCCTGGGCAACCTCACCCTCACCTTGAGCGGCTTGATTAAGCGCGAGCCGGACCGGGTGTCCGGCGGGTTCTTCTTCGGGCCCCGGGTGATGCTCACAAAGCAGGCTTTGCTGGAAACCGGCCTGGTTCAGCCCGGCTCACTCATCTACTGGCATTACAAAGTCAAACTTGGCGAAGACGCCACCGCTGAGGATATCTCTGCATTTCAAAAGCGGCTCGAGGCACAGTTTCCCGATGAAGGCTGGCGCGTGCGGTCCCGCGACAATGCTGCTCCCGGCACCAAACGCTTCATCGACCGGCTGGTGCTCTTCCTGTCGTTGGTTGGTCTCACGGCACTGATCGTCGGCGGATTGGGAATCGGAAACGCGGTCAACAATTTCCTGGAAGCTCGGCGCCGTAACATTGCGATGCTTAAATGCATCGGTGCGCCGGCCACCTCCATATTTCAGATCTATATGATCCAGGTGCTGCTGCTGGCCGCCATCGGCGTTTCAGTGGGTCTGACCCTCGGGCTGGTGCTGCCCATGATCCTGGCCCATGTGCTGAACGATGTCCTGCCCATCAGACTGTCCACCGGCCTGTACGGCCTTCCCCTGTTCACCGCCAGCGCCTTCGGCTTCCTCATTACAATTGCGTTTGCCCTGTGGCCCCTTTCAACGGCCCGCAGCCTGCCGGCCACCGCGCTTTTCCGCTCCAACATCCAGCCGGGCGGCAGCGGTTTGAAGGGAAAATACCTGATCGCGTTCCTGGCGACCTTTGTCGGCATCGGCGCGCTGGCGCTGGTGAGTTTCCCGGAACCACGGTTCACGCTCTACTATTTCGCCGGCGTCATCGCCAGCTTCGCGATCCTTTACGGCCTGGGCCGTGCGCTCGTGGCCGGTGCGCGCCGGATGCCGCGTGCCCGCACAGCCGCTTTGCGCTTTGCAGTCACCAACCTCCACCGGCCAGGCGCCCCCACCGTAAGCGTCGTGCTGTCCCTCGGCATCGGCCTCACCCTGTTCGTGACCTTGGCGCTGCTGGATGCAAACCTCACCCGGGAGCTGCGCCAAAACCTGCCCGATAAGGCCCCGGCCTTCTTTTTCATGGACATTCAGCCGAACGAGCTTGAAGGCTTCAAGAAAGCGGGCCTCGCCGCAGACGGTGTGGAAAGCGTCGACACCGTGCCCATGTTGCGCGGCCGCATCAAGGTGGTGAACGGCGTGCCGTCTAAAGACGTGAAACCCTCACAAGAAGCCGCCTGGGCTCTGCGCGGCGACCGGGGTCTCACCTATGCCGAAGCGCTTCCCACCGGCTCAACCATCGTCGCTGGAGAATGGTGGCCGGCAGACTATGACGGCCCGCCGCTGGTGTCCTTCACCAAAGACATTGCAGACGGCATCGGCGTGACCATCGGTGATACGGTCACCGTGAATGTGCTGGGCCGGGACATCCAAGCCACGATCTCGTCCCTGCGCGAGGTGGAGTGGGAGAGCCTGGGCATCAACTTCGTTATGGTGTTCTCGCCCAACGCCCTCAGAGCCGCCCCGCACACCCATCTCGCCACGATTGTCATGGCGGAAGAGCATGAATCCAAATTGCTGGCCACGCTCACGAAGCAATTCCCCACCGTCACCGCCGTTCGCGTCCGCGATGCGCTCGACGCGGTGAGCGACCTTCTCGGCAAGTTGCTGTTTGCCGTACGCGGGTCCAACGCCATAACCCTGCTCGTGGGCATCCTGGTGCTGGCCGGGGCCATGGCGACCGGGCTGAAGAGCCGGATCTATGACGCGGTCATCCTCAAAACCCTCGGCGCCACGCGCCGGCAACTGGTGGCCGCCCACGCTATGGAATATGCCCTTTTGGGGGCACTAACGTCGATTTTTGCCGTGGTCGCGGGCGCTGCCGCCTCCTTCGGGATCGTTCGGTTCGTCATGGGGTTTGACTGGCAGTTTGACCCGCTCACGGCGCTGGGAACGGTTGTTTTCGCCTCCGCCGTGACTGTAATCGCGGGATTTGCCACCACTTGGCGGGCGCTCACGGCAAAGGTTGCGCCAATCTTGAGGGTTGACTGAGAAAAGAATCAGTAAAATTCAATTTACTTTGGTTCCGAGAAACCTTGCAAACCCCCGGCAAAATAGCCATATTCCACCCAAATCGCATCTCATCTGGAGGAAAGGTAAGAGCAGATGTCTGATTATGATCGCAACTACGCCCAGGTGCAGACGGGAGCCCGCACTGACGGTGCGGAAATAGATGCCGGTCTGCGCTCCTATATGCTGAGCGTTTACAATCTGATGGCTCTCGGGGTTGCCGTGACCGCCATCATCACCCTGTTTATGGCCAACAATCCGGCCCTGATGCAGACGGTGGCCATGGGCCCGATGAAATGGGTTCTGTTTGCCGGCGTCCTTGGCATGGGCTTTTTCGCCCATAAGCTGATCTTTTCGGGCAGCAAGGCTTTGGCCCACGCTGCATACTGGACCTATGCGGGCCTTTGGGGTCTTCTGATCTCACCAATGGTGGCCTTTTACATGGGCAAAGACCCCGGCATCGTGGTCCAAGCTCTGGGCATCACCTCGGTAACCTTCGGCGCAACCAGCCTCTATGGCTATGTGACGAAGCGTGACCTGTCCGTCTTCAGCACGTTCTTTGTGATGGCCTCCATCGGTCTGTTGCTGGCGATCGTCGTCAACATCTTCCTGCAAAGCACGCTGTTCAGCCTGATCACGTCCTTTGCTGTGGTCCTGCTGTTTGCCGGCATCACGGCCTGGGAAACCCAGTCCATCAAGGAAATGTACTTCGCAGGCGATGACGAAGCCACCGCACGCTCTAAAGGCATTTTCGGTGCGTTCCTGCTCTATGGCAGCTTCGTCACCATGTTCATTCACATCCTGAACATTCTCGGGATCATGCGCAGCGAATAAGCTTCGCCTGCACATACCAGAACAAGAAAAACCCCGGAACGCTTGTGTTCCGGGGTTTTTTGTTGCCTCCTGGCAGATAAGGCCTAAACGGCCACCAGGCGGGGTTTCCGATCAATAATCCGCAAAACCTGCTTCAGATCCTGACCACGGCGCATAATCCGCCCGCCGGCAGCAACCACACTGTAGATGCCTTGCTTGCGCGCCAGATCGGGCCGTTTCTCTACGGTGTAGAGCGGCATTTCGCTGGATCTTCGGAAGATTGAGAAAATCGCGGTGTCGCTGCCATGGTAGATGGCGTAATCGCGCCACTCCCCTGCAGCAACTTGCCGGCCGTAGACCGACAGGATCGAGTTCAACTCTTGACGGTTGAATGTGGTTTTTGGCACTGGGGCGGCGTTCTTTGCCCCATGCCCATTTGCGTTCTGTTGGTTGAACGACTGCCCTTGGCTCTTCCGGGACGAACTTGGGCTCAAGCTCGCCCCGAACATTGCTATGGGTTCGGTATCGCTCATGCGCCTCCCTCTTAACTTAACTAACTCAAGTCTGGCACCCCACAGTTGTGCCGACCTCCCATCATGACCAAGCTATAAGCCTTTGGCAAGGCCGCACGTGGGGTACGTCTCACACCTCATATGGGCAAAGGTGCACTCTAATATAAGAGCAGTCTCATCATCACAGTTTCCACAAACAATCATTTTCTTGCCTAAATTCGAACACGATGCGGGGGCATCTTCTCATCGTTGCCTCTAGAGGCCCGGTTCGAAAAGACGTTGGAATTCTCAGCCCCCCAGCCCCCCAACGTCTTTACAGCGAGCCGGGCCATTTTTCTTTCTCCCCTCCAACATCACGCGCAGCAGCGCACCCGGCCGGGATTTTAAAGGCCAAAACCCTTGAATCTCAGGGGATACCGAACAATATCTGCGTCGGGTGAGCTTCACTTTCTCCAAAATTCAAGGACTAAAGGGCGCGAGAATGTCGACGAAAACGCGGGAAAAATCCTCCGAAGAAAAGCATGAGTTCCAGGCCGAGGTGGCCAAACTCCTGCACCTCATGGTGCATTCGGTTTATTCGGAAAGAGATGTATTTTTACGCGAACTCATATCCAACGCAGCCGATGCGTGTGATAAATTAAGATATGAGGCAATCTCAAAACCGAAAATCCTGACCGGCGATACTGATCTTGAGATCACAATAACAGCAGACAAAAAGGCGAAGACGCTCACTATTTCCGACAACGGTATCGGAATGAACCACGATGAGCTGATCGATAACCTCGGCACCATCGCCAGATCGGGAACCAAGGCGTTCATGGATGCTGTCGCGGCAGGGAAAGACAAGTCTGGGGACGTGAACCTGATTGGCCAGTTTGGCGTGGGCTTCTATTCCGCGTTCATGGTGGCGGACACCGTAGAGGTGCGCTCGCGGCGCGCCGGCGAGAAGGCCGGCTGGCTCTGGACGTCGGACGGCACGGGATCGTTTACCCTCACTGAGGATGACACGGCACCGGCCCGGGGCACGGCCATCACCTTGAACATCAAGAAAGACGACAAGGAGTTTCTGGAAGGCTTCCGGATCGAAAAAATCGTCCGGGACTATTCCGACCATGTGGCCATTCCCATCAAGCTGATTGAAATGGAGAAAGGCAAGCCTGGCGAGGAGCGGCAGGTGAACGAGGCCAGCGCCCTTTGGACGAGGGCGAAGAAAGACATCACAAAAGATCAGTACCGCGAGTTTTTCGGCCACGTCTCCGGTCTCTTTGGCGATCCCGCCGTGACCATCCATTACCGCGCGGAAGGGCGCCACGAATATCAGGTGCTCTTATTCGTGCCCGCTGAGAAGCCCTATGACCTGTACGACCCGGAGCGGCGTGGGCGGCAAAAGCTCTACGTGCGCAAAGTGTTCATCAGTGAAGATGCGGAAATCCTTCCGCCCTGGCTGCGGTTCGTGCGCGGGGTGATCGATTCAGAAGACATGCCGCTCAACATCTCCCGCGAGATGCTGCAAAACAACCCCATCGTGGGCCAGATCCGCAAAGCCGTCACCAAGCGGGTTTTGAATGAGCTGAAGAAGTTCGCCAAGAAGGATGAGCAGGCCTATGCCGGCGTCTGGAGCTCCGTCGGGCCCGTCCTCAAAGAGGGCATCTACGAGGACATGGAACGCCGCGACGAGCTCTTCGAGCTTGCCCGCTTCACCACCACAGCCAGCACCGATGAAGTGCCATTGCGCACCCTGGCCGATTATGTGGCTGGTATGAAGGAGAACCAGACGGCGATCTATTACATCACCGGAGACGAGGCCGACGCCATAAGCGCCAGCCCGCAGCTGGAAGGCTTTCGGGCACGCGGCGTCGAAGTGCTCCTCTTGTCCGACCCGATTGACAGTTTCTGGACCACCACCGCTTTGGGCTACGAAGGAAAGCCCTTCCGTTCGATCACCCAAGGCGCCGCGGATCTCGATGCCATAGAAGCGGAGAAATCCGACGAGAAAGACAAGAAAGACAAAGAGACCGACAACGAAGCGACAAGCGCGCTGATCACCGCCATGAAGACCGCTCTGGGCGACAGCGTATCGGATGTGCGCGAATCCAAACGCTTGACCGACAGTCCGGTCTGCTTAATCGCCGGTGACGGCGGGTTGGACCGGAATTTAGAGAAGTTGCTGTCGCGCCAGCAAGCTCCCGGCGTTCAAAAGTCGGCGCCCATTCTGGAAATCAATCCAAGCCACGGGCTCTTGCAAGTGCTTGCCAGCCAGGCCAAGGCGGGCAGTGATGTGGCTCTGATTGAAGATGCATCCCGTCTTTTGCTGGACCAGGCTTTTATCCTGGACGGCGAACCGGTGAGCGATCCAACCGATTTCGCCAAGCGCATGACCAGTGTGATGCAACGGGCGTTTGGAAGCTAGCTGGAGGGCGGAGCGAAAGCCTCAGTTCGTTGAGGCGGTCTTGGCCATGTTCTTCAACATACTGGCGCCGATGATCGGGCCGGTGCCGTCCACCTGAAGCACCGCCACACAATCCTCCACCCCATCCGCCATCAGGCTGGTTTTGGGCAGGGAGAGTGTCATGGGTTTGCCGTGCCACATGCCCACGGGCATCATCTTGCGCACAACGTTGTGGTAGACGATTTCGCGGCCTCGGTTTTCGCCGCGCTTGATCTTTTGCGACACCTTGCGGCTCACCAGCATCAGCCAGATGGTTGCATCTTTCGCGGCCACATCCCGGCCAGCTTCGCCGATGTCGATCGTCACTTCCTGATTGCGCGTGGTCACTGAAACCGGGACGAATGCACTTGCCGGTTTGGCCAGCACAGATTTGATCTCCGATTGAACCCGTCCCTTGTAACTGCCCACCACATGGTTCTTGCCGGACACAACCATTTGCGGCGTATACACCCGGCCGTCACCGCGCCGGATGGCATAGTCGCGCTGGCGCCGCGAATGCTCAGGCGAGCCAAGCGTGTCTTTCCAACCGAGATAATCCCAGTAGTCCACGTTCAGCGAGAGAGCCAGCACATTAGGTTCAGTGGCGATCTCACCCAAAATGCGGTCGGCTGGAGGGCACGAACTGCACCCTTGGCTGGTGAACAGTTCCACAACAGCAACACGCGCACTATCGGCACTCTGAGCCAGCGCGGGCGTACCCGCAAAAGCGAAAGCCGCAAGCGCAAAGGCCGCAGCGGTTTTTGATATGGCAGCAAAACGTCTCATGAGCCTTTAAATAGGCGTCTTGGCGGTCACTAGCGAGTAACGATGGAGTGAGAGGCCAGCCCTCACTCCATCGGCTGGTTAAGCAGCTTGCGCCAAATTGCGGAGCACATAGTGCAGAATTCCGCCATTTTTGTAGTACTCAAGCTCATCCAGAGTATCAATTCTGCACAGCAGCTTGAGAACCTTTGATTTACCATCGGCATAAGTAATCTTGGCCTGAACCTCCATGCCCGGCGACATACCGGCTTCCAGTCCAGACAAGCTGACTTGCTCTTCGCCGGTCAATTTCAGCTTCTTCCAGGTATGGTTGCCCTGGAACTGCAGAGGCAGGACGCCCATGCCGATCAGGTTGGAGCGGTGGATGCGCTCGAAAGATTCCGTAATCACCGCTTTCACACCGAGCAGCCTTGTGCCTTTCGCGGCCCAGTCTCGCGAAGAGCCCGTGCCATACTCCTTGCCGCCAAAGACCACCAGAGGCACGCCATCGTCCTTGTAGCGCATGGCGGCATCATAGATGGACATTTGGTCTCCGGAAGGATGATGAACGGTAACGCCCCCTTCCACACCCGGCACCATTTGGTTCTTGATGCGGATGTTGGCGAAAGTCCCGCGCATCATCACTTCGTGGTTGCCGCGGCGCGAGCCATAGGAGTTGAACTCCAGAGGCCTGATCTGATGGTCGCGCAGATAATACCCCGCAGGTCCTTCTTGCTTGATGGCCCCGGCCGGAGAGATGTGGTCGGTCGTGATGGAATCTCCCAACAAAGCCAGGATGCGCGCATCGCTCACATCGCTGACCGGATCGGGTTCCATGGACATGTCTTCAAAGTATGGCGGGTTGCGCACATAGGTGGATTCAGGCTGCCAATCATAGGTGAGACCGCCCTCAACTTTGATCTTGCGCCAGGCCGCATCGCCCTTGAACACATCGGCATAGCGGTCGCGGAACATCTTGCGCGTTACGCTCGTGTGGACGGCCTCGGCAATCTCTTTGGAGCTCGGCCAGATATCTTTGAGGTAGACGGGATTTCCCTTCTTATCCGTCCCGAGAGGATCTTTGGTCAGATCAATGTTCATGTTGCCGGCCAACGCATAGGCGACCACCAGGGGCGGGGACGCCAAATAGTTCGCCTTCACATCCGGGTTGACCCGCCCCTCAAAGTTCCGGTTGCCGGAGAGCACGGAGCAGGCCACCAAATCGTTGGCATGAATGGTTTCAGACACTGGTTCAGCCAGCGGACCAGAGTTGCCGATACAGCTTGTGCAGCCATAGCCCACCAGGTCAAACCCAAGCTTGTTGAGAGGCTGCTGCAGGCCGGCCTGCTTCAAATAGTCGGTCACCACCTGCGAGCCCGGCGCCAGGGAGGTTTTCACCCAAGGCTTAACCTGCAGTCCTTTGGCCACCGCGTTGCGTGCCAGAAGACCGGCGCCCAGCATGACGGACGGGTTGGATGTGTTGGTGCATGATGTGATCGCCGCAATCACCACATCGCCATGTCCAAGATCATAGTTGGCACCTTCAACCGGATAGCGCTGGCTGTCATCGGTAGCCTTTTTGAACTCGGACTTCATAACCTTGCCGAACGACTGCGCAGCGGCGTCAAGCGCCACACGGTCCTGTGGTCTCTTCGGTCCGGCGAGCGACGGTACCACATCGCCAAGATCAAGGTGCAACGTGTCGGTGAACACAGGATCAGCCGTTGCTCGGGTGCGGAACATGCCTTGGGCTTTGGCATATTTCTCCACCAGATCAATCGTCGCTTTTGGCCGGCCAGTGGCATTCATATAGTCGAGCGTGTCCCGGTCTACCGGGAAGAAGCCGCAGGTGGCACCATATTCCGGCGCCATATTGGCGATAGTGGCCTGGTCTTCCAGCGACAAGCGATCGAGGCCCGGGCCGAAGAACTCAACGAACTTGCCCACAACTCCGCGCTGGCGCAGCATTTCCACCACCACCAAAACGAGGTCGGTCGCCGTAACGCCTTCACGCAGTTTGCCATCAAGCCGGAAGCCGATCACCTCAGGGATCAGCATGGAGACGGGCTGGCCCAGCATGGCAGCCTCGGCCTCGATCCCGCCAACGCCCCAACCCAGAACCGAAAGGCCGTTGACCATGGTGGTGTGGCTGTCCGTGCCCACCAGGGTATCAGGGAAAGCCACTTCAACCGTTTTACCGTTGCGCTTTTCCTTTTTCGTCCACACCGTACGTGCCAGGTATTCCAGGTTCACCTGGTGGCAAATGCCCGTGCCCGGCGGCACAACGCGGAAATTGTCAAAGGCATCCTGGCCCCACTTCAAAAACGTATAGCGTTCGCCATTGCGTTCATATTCGCGCGTCACATTGGCCTTGAACGCTCCTGCCGTGCCGAAGAAATCCACCATCACTGAGTGGTCGATCACCAGATCAACGGGCGCCAGCGGATTGATCTTCTTCGGATTACCGCCAAGCTTGGACATGGCGTCGCGCATGGCGGCAAGATCGACCACCGCCGGCACGCCGGTGAAGTCCTGCATCAGCACGCGCGCAGGGCGGAAGGCGATCTCATGATCGCTGGTCTTCTTACGCACCCAGCTCGCAACGGCCTTAATGTCCTTCTTGGTGACCGTGCGTCCATCTTCGTGGCGCAGCAGGTTTTCCAGAAGCACTTTCAGAGAGAACGGCAACTTGGACACGTTCTTAAGGCCGTTTTTCTCGGCAACTTTCAAATTGAAGTACTCGTAGGTTTTCTTGCCGACAGTCATTTTTCGGCGACAATTGAAGCTATCAAGTGAGGTCATGGTCATCCTTGGTGCGAGGTCCTTTGAACAGAGCGATTGCCCGGTCGGTGGGGGGAGATGTGATTTGAGGGAATATATAGCGATCCTAGAGCGCGTTGACCACACGACGTTAGACGAGTGACGTTTGTTTGATGGCCAACCAATTGGCACAAAGCTTTGCGCCCCACGCTCAGTTGCGTTAAACCGGCCAAAAGAGGCGCCCGCCTGATCCTTGAATGACCATGCAGCTCAGCGCAAAAAACCTTGTTTGCCGCCGCGGCGGCCGCACCGTATTCTCCGGCTTGTCCTTTACCGTAGGCCAGGGCGAGGGCCTTTTGTTGGAGGGACCAAACGGTACAGGCAAAACCAGCCTCTTGCGCATACTCGCAGGCTTTGGTGCCCTGGAAACCGGATCGCTTGAGCTGGACGGCGCTGACGACGAGCTGACCATTGGCCAGCGCGCCCACTACCTGGGCCACCAGAACGCCTTGAAGCTGGCGCTCTCCGTGGAAGAGAACCTCTCCTTCTGGGCTGACTTCATGGGTCAACCCGCCACCGCAAACACGATTGAAGAGCGCCTGGATGCGTTCAACCTGGGCCACTTGATGAGCTATTCTGCAGGCCTGCTGTCGGCCGGCCAGAAACGCCGCCTCGCTCTATCGCGCCTTGAGCTCGTCTCCCGCCCGATCTGGCTGCTGGATGAACCCTCCGTGGGCCTCGATGCGGCCTCGTGCAAGCTGCTGGCCGCCGCCATGATGCGTCATATGGAGGCCGGCGGCCTGTTGATTGCGTCAACACACCTGGATCTTGGGCTGACCTTCACGAAGAAACTCAATATGGGCGATGTTGCGGAGCGTGCGCCATGAGCATGTTCTGGAGCCTCATACGCCGCGACATCGTGCTCACCTTACGACAAGGGGGTGGGGCCGGCATGGCGCTCGGTTTCTTCATCACCGTGTTGGTTTTGCTACCATTGGGGATCGGGCCGGACTTGAAGTTCCTACAACGCCTGGCCCCCGGCGCGCTCTGGATCACTCTGCTGCTCTCGGTCCTGCTCTCCACCGACCGCATTTTCGCACCCGACTACGAAGATGGATCGCTTGAGCTTATGACCATGGGACCCATGCCTCTCGAACTTGTGGCCTTGGCGAAATCCGTCGCCCATTGGCTCGGCACAGGGCTGCCGCTCGCCATCCTGGCACCGGGGCTGGGGGTTTTGCTGAATCTTGACGCCCTGCTGTTCGGGCCGATCCTGCTGGCCATGGTGCTCGGATCGCTTGCCTTGTCGCTGTTGGCCTGTTTGGGAGCAGCCATCACCGTCGGCTTAAGGCGCGGCGGCATGATAATTTCCCTGCTCATTCTGCCGCTCTACGTTCCGGTCCTGATTTTTGGCGTGTCGGCCACCAATGCCATTACAGGAGTTCCGGAGCTTTTTGGACCGTCTATGCTCATCCTCACCGCAATTTCGCTGGCCTCTTTGGTGTTGGCGCCGATTGCCGCAGCCGCGGCGATTCGGGCTCACATGGCCTAGACCCTCTAAACTGTGACCTCAACAGCAATTGAATCCTGGCCCATTCAAGGCTAGATCAGCAGTATGCAAGCGTACGCAAACCCGACCCGGTTCAACGCCCTGGCGCTCACGATCCTGCCGTGGTGCGTTGGTTCTACCGTTTTGCTGTTCCTGGTGGGGCTCTATTACAGCCTCGTTGTCGCCCCTCAGGACTACCAGCAGGGCGAGACGGTGCGCATTATGTTTATACATGTGCCGGCCGCCTGGATGGCCATGGCCACATACACTGTCATGGCCCTCGCCAGCGCCGTCGCCATCATTTGGCGTCATCCCTTGGCTGATGTTGCGGCCAAAACCGCGGCGCCAATCGGTGCATGCTTCACATTTCTGGCCCTCGTCACAGGGTCACTATGGGGCAAACCCATGTGGGGCACCTGGTGGGTCTGGGATGCACGCCTCACTTCCGTGTTTGTGCTCTTCCTGCTCTATCTCGGCTATATCGCGATTTGGCAGGCGATCGAAGAACCCGCCAAGGCCGCCCGCCTGGCAGCCATCGTGGCCCTGGTCGGGTTTGTAAACATACCCATCATCAAATACTCCGTAGACTGGTGGAACTCGCTCCATCAGCCGGCCAGCGTCTTCCGCATGGACGGTCCGGCAATTCACAGTTCCATCCTAATCCCTCTTCTGATCATGGCCCTCGCCTACACGATGCTCTTTCTCACGCTTCATCTCATCGCCATGCGCACTGAGATTATGCGGCGGCGGATCCACAATATGGAACAGGCGGAGGTTCAAGGATAATGTCTTTTACCGCGCCTCACATCGGCTTCGTGCTCGCGTCCTATGGACTGTCGGCCCTTGTGCTTGTTGGCCTGACCCTCGCGATCGTCTGGCAGGCCCGCAGCACCATGACCCGCTTGAAAGACTTGGAGGGGCGCGCAGCGAAGAGGCGTAAACCCGCAAAACAGGTGAAACCGCAATGAGCAGCGAAACTCAAGCTCCAGCCTCGCCGTCTTCGTTAAAGCACCGCCTCCTGGTTGCCCTGCCACTCATTCTGTTTGCCGCTCTGGCAGCGATCTTCCTGGTGCGCCTCTATGGCGGTGACCCATCCAAATTGCCCAGTGCCTTGATCGGAAAAACAGTACCCGATTTCAAACTCGAGCCTCTGGCTGATCTGGTTGACGGCGGCAAACAGGTCGAAGGGTTTTCCACTGGCGTGCTCTACGGCAACAAAGTGACGCTCGTGAACGTCTGGGCATCCTGGTGCGTGCCCTGCCGGGCCGAGCATCCGTTCCTAATGGAACTTGCAAAAAGACCTGACATCCAGGTTCTTGGACTGAACTACAAAGACAAGCCAGCCAACGCGCGGCGCTTCCTCGGCACGCACGGGAACCCGTATGAACGGGTTGGCGTGGATCCAAATGGGCGCGTGTCGGTGGATTGGGGCGTATACGGCGTGCCGGAAACGTTCATTGTCGACAAGAAGGGCGTCATCCGATTTAAACAGATTGGACCCCTCACGCAGGATTCCATGAAGCGTTTCCTGCCTCAAATCGAGGCGGCAAAACTTGAGCTTGTGAAATAGCGCCTTAACTCTTGCGCTTGCGCCGAGCGGTTTGTGCAAGCTTGGTTTCCTGCTCAGACAAGACCCGGTTAAGCTCGGCCAGTGCGTCGATAAAGACGCGGCGGCGGTTTGAATCCATAGCGCGGAGCAAGCGGCGATCAGCCGTGTGGGCGCCAGGCTGTGCAGCCGAGAGCGCGCGCCGGCCCGCTGCGGAGAGCTTAACCGTATTGGTGCGCGCATCCGACTTTGTGCGGCGGCGCTGCAATAAACCGTTGGTCGTCATGCGCCCGATGAGATCGGCCAAAGTCGAACGGTCGATGCCGGTGATGCGCACCAAGTCCGTTTGACTGGCGCCTTCGTTCTGATCCACAGCCAGAAGAACCGTAAACTGCCGATGAGTCAGTCGCTTTGGCCCCACCTCTTCCGCATACAGATCTGACGCGAATTGCGCAGCCCGGCGCAGCAGGTGGTGAGGAGATTTATTGAGATCTTTGATTTCACCAGCAGTTGCCATTTTCAAACCCTCGTTCTCGCATGCCCGTCACTTACATTATCTTTCTACGGATCAATCAGCAGCCCGGATCTGATTAAATTGATCTGCAAACTGTCTTTTATACGTAATCGCGAAAGACGGCTTCGCAAAGATGCGCAGCCCCACAAATTCATCACTTTCGCGTGCATGCCACGTGACAAACCTTTCCAAAGGAGACAAAGTCAGTCTCGCCATGACCACGCCTGAGCAGCTCAACAACTTTTCCAGACGGATCCCTGACGGCGACAACCTTGAACGCGACGTCTGTGACACCTGCGGCTTCATTGGCTATCAGAACCCAAAGATAGTGGTTGGCGCCGTGGTGACTGCCAATGATGGCCGGCTTCTCTTGTGCAAGCGCTCCATCGAGCCGCGCGCCGGCTACTGGACGTTACCGGCCGGCTATCTTGAACTCCACGAAGCGCCTGATGCCGGAGCAAAACGTGAGGCCATTGAAGAGGCCAATGCCCAAATCGATATCGAGAGGGTGCTTGCCATCTACACGATCGCGCGCTTAAGCCAGATCCAGATCATCTACCGTGCAACCCTCGCAGACCCCCATATCTCGGCCGGTCCTGAAAGTCTCGAAGTGGGTCTGTTCACCTGGGACGAGATCCCCTGGGAAGAGATCGCCTTTCCATCGGTCCATTGGGCCCTTGGTCACTATCAAGAAACCCTGGGACAAGCCGAGTTTGCGCCGTTCTCAAACCCGTAAGGGCGGCCAAACTACCGGCTATCGCCGGCCGGCTCGTCTTCGAAATTCATGTGATGGCGAAGGAAATACATCTGCGATCCGGCAAAAATCATGGTGATCGGCATGATCCCGAACACCTTGAAGTTCACCCAGAAGTCCGTGCTGAAGTTGCGCCAGATCACCTCATTGAGCAGCGCAAGGAACAAGAAGAACACGCCCCAACGCCAGGTCATTTTCACCCAGCCTTCGTCGTCCAGCGGAAAAGCATCGCCCAACAGAGGCCGCAAAAGCGGAATTTTGAACGCGAGACCGCCCAACAATATCGTGCCGAAAAGGGTGTTTACGATGGTCGGCTTCAGTTTGATAAACAGCTCATCGGCCAAATAGAGCGTAAGACCGCCGAAGACCAGAACGAACACCCCGGTGACAAGTGGCATGATGGCGATTTTGCCAAGCAGCAGCTTGGATGCGGTGAGGCTGATCACTGTGGCGACCATAAACCCGCCCGTGGCGTAAAAGATGCCGGCCTTATAGTTGAGGAAGAAGAACACGCCCAGGGGCCCCAGCTCAAGAGCAAGCTTGAGGAGTGGGTTCACCTTTTCCGTTTCAACGCTAGCGCTTTCAGAGGTCATGTTCGCCTTTCCATTTGCTGTGCTTAAGCGTCTTCATCATCAAGCCCGGCAATGGCCCGGGCAAACTCATCTGCATCGAACGGCTGCAGGTCTGCCACTTGCTCGCCCACGCCGATGGCATGAACAGGCAACTTGAACTTGTCTGCAATCGCCACGAGGATACCGCCCCGGGCCGTACCATCCAGCTTGGTCATAATCAGACCGGTAACACCTGCTGTTTTCGAGAACATGTCAGTTTGTGACACCGCGTTCTGGCCTGTGGTTGCGTCCAAAATAAGAAGCACGCTGTGGGGCGCAGCATCGTCATGCTTCTTGATCACCCGGTTGATCTTCTCAAGCTCGGCCATCAGGTCGGTCTTGTTCTGCAGACGCCCGGCGGTGTCCACGATCAAGATATCCGTGCCATCCTCTTTGGCCTGCCGGATGGCATCAAAGGCAAGGCCGGAGGCATCGCTGCCTTGCGGAGCAGACACAACTTTAGCACCGGTGCGTTGCCCCCAAACTTTGAGTTGCTCGATCGCGGCCGCGCGGAAGGTATCGCACGCGGCGAGAGTCACCGAATAGCCTTCCGCTGTCGCGATTGCGGCCAGTTTGCCGATTGTGGTGGTTTTCCCTGAGCCATTAACTCCGATCACCAGCACCACGTAGGGCTTGTGTTCTTCTTTAAACTCAAACGGAACGGCAACAGGGCGCAATACCTTTGCCACTTCATCGGCCAGGATTTGTTTAACCTCGTCAGGGGCGATCTCCTTGTCATAGCGTCCCTGGGAGACCGCGTCGGCGATCCGCATGGACATGTCCACGCCCAGGTCGGCCTGAATCAGGATATCTTCCAGGTCCTGCAGCGTATCGGCATCAAGCTTGCGCTTGGTGAACAGGTCCGTGATGCCCGTCGATAAGCGCTGCGAGGACTTGGACAGTCCCTGCTTGAGGCGGGTGAACCATCCAACCCGCGCGGGTTCGGGTGCCGGCTCCGGCTCCGGGTCAGGTTCAGGCTCTGGCTCCGGCTCCGGCTCGGGTTCCGGCTCAGGCTCGGGTTCCGGCTCTGGCTCCGGCTCCGGCTCAGGTTCCGGCTCTGGCTCCGGCTCCGGTTCAGGCTCCGGCTCCGGCTCCGGCTCGGGTTCCGGTTCCGGCTCAGGTTCAGGCTCGGGTTCCGGCTCCGGCTCGGGTTCCGGCTCAGG
>JANQOW010000070.1 GCA_028285595.1 Hyphomicrobiales bacterium | reverse complement strand
GCCGCCGCCCGAATTAGCGCCTGTGGCAGGCCGTCATGGTCCCGCGCAGTGTGACCGGCCATTTGCTGCACCTGTCTTAACTCATTGAGAAATGCTCTGGAGGCGGCTTCGGCCCGCCGTGGCCCAAATGCGCGTTTCATCTCGGCGCGTAGCAATTGGCGGTCGGGAAATACATGAGTTACGGTTTGTGAGCGGCGGTTCTGATCCGTTGACACAGTGGAGTCTTCGTTCGCCACATCTTCAGCGTACTGGAGATCGTGGGCCTCCATGTGCTCAGTACAAGCATCCACCTCGGGCATCATTTGCCCTGCCGCAATGACTTCAGCATCGAAGTCTTCGGGCCGAAAGTCGCGATCTTCTGCCTCTCCGGTTTCCCGTGCATCAAACCATTCTTCATTGTCGACGCGGTCGCTATCGTCGGTGTGCTCGGTCATCGAAGATCTCCTTGGTCGAGACCACGGCGCTC
Organism: Hyphomicrobiales bacterium; assembly: GCA_028285595.1. Taxonomy (GTDB): domain Bacteria; phylum Pseudomonadota; class Alphaproteobacteria; order Rhizobiales; family CAJQND01; genus JAAEUE01. The sequence goes on along the minus strand of JANQOW010000070.1, from coordinate 82,792 downwards.
GCGGCCTGGATTAAAGTGCCGGTGCTGCCCCAGCCGGTGCCGGGGCAGCTTGGAGATGTATCAGTAGTATTTCTCCGCACGAGCAATCGCCTTGGTGTTTAGTCTCCGGCGTTTGACCGCATTTCCAGCCAGAGCCCGTGCCAGTCGGGGCTGAGAGCGGAGCGTACGCTTGGCCTGCTTTGTCATTACTCGGGCCACCGTGCGCTGGGTGACTGGCTTACCCTTCTTGGCTTTGCGGTCTAAGGCAGCAGTTGTGTCCTTGACGATGCTAGGCAACACCTTGATCAGGGGCGCGGCAGGTGGATCAGCGGCCATGGTCTTGGCGATCCGACCGGCGGCACTTGCTACGGCCGGGGCCACGGATTTCACTTTCAACGGCGCCTTCGACATGATCGTAATGGTCAACGCTCCGCCCAGCGCCTGCGCATCGGACGGGTTCGATTTCGACGCCGCCGCGGCCATCGCTTCGGCCATATCCTCATCGTTCGCCGGAATATGGATGGTAGCGTTCATCTCGTCAGCGCTATCGAAACCGTCATCTTCGTCCTCGAGATTTTTAACGAAACGACCGATCCTGCCGCCAATTTTGGCTCCTGCCGGCCCCCCGACCGCGCCGCCGATCACCCTGCCAATCTTGCCGGCATGCCTCTTCGCCACGCGTCCTAGGCGCTTGGCGGCCCGCTTTGCAAGCCGCTTGGCCTTGCGTCCCCAACGCCTCAGGCGCTTGAAGAACGGGTCGGCTTCGTCGTCTATGAGATCGTAGTCCTCAAGATCAAAGTCATCTGAGAATTCAGCGTCGTACCCATTGCTGTAATCTTCAAATTCGTAACCGTCCCCGAATTCGGCCAGCTCGTCGTTGATTTCGTCGGGGTCCTCGAGATCATCGAATTCATCGAGAACTTCAAAGTCTTCGAAGCCTTCCTCAAAATCGTACTCTTCTTCGAAATCGTACTCCATGTCTTCGCTGCCAGCGAATCGGTCTACCATCTCAGGCCTCCATTGTCGGACGTGGATCGGGACGCGCCTATATGGCCTGCGTCAAGTTCAGTATCTCACTGGGCTGAGAGGCTTGGAATCACTAAAATGAGGTACTCAACTATCTGTCCAGCACTTTTGAATTTAGCACGATTACAACAACATTGGAGAGTGCAAAAATTCGACAATTTAGTTGCTTTTCATTTCATAATTTTATTTTATTCGCATTTGTTAAAAAATATCGGTTTTGTCGTATTTTATATTTTTTCTATAATGAACATATTGAATATAGATTTGTATTTACAAAATTATGATTTAACAATTTAATATACCTGAATTCAAAAAATATGTCAAAATAAAGGGTTTTTTAATGAATTAAAATTGCCAACAATTTTGCATATTTATAATCAACTTTTGCCTATGTGAACAAAAAATATATTTATTGCAAGCATATTACTTTATTCGATTTCAGCGGTTTGCAGCAATTTGTCCGTGAAGATCTCTCGACGACGCCTGAATCGATGGAGTTGTGCAGATCACTTTGAATCGGCTGTCAAGCGATTACGTTCTTGGTTTCGTATATCAAGCTAAAAGACTGACTTGGCCGACTGCAGCTAAAAATTCAGCTCATTTTCGCCTGGAAAGACCGGCGTCTCATGCTAACCTTCGCTTCATTAGGGGAGGGCGCGGTACATAATCGGAGAGTGTGGAACATTGCCAAGAATCTGTATGCTGCCTTTTGCGTGTGTGATGTGCTTGTGTGGGGTGTGGCTCCTCGCGCTAAGCGGTAAGTCGGTAGCTCGCGAAGACGGTGTGAGTTTCCAGGCCCTCTACGATTTAGCGGTCCTCTCTGACCTGGCCTACCAGCCCCCCGCCAAAATCAAAGCCAAACGGCGTGCCGTGACGTGGGTCGAGACCCACGCTCCGACAAACATGCGGTATTTTGTGGAAACCAAGGAAGCCACGCGCACCCAGACGGCGGTGTTCCGAGGTAGTGTCGATGACGTCAATTTTGAGTTCAATTTTGACACCTTTGCCGTCACGGACAGCAAAACCGGGCTTGTGGTTCACCGCGGATTTCACGAGGTTGCCCGTGCCATTTACCCTCGTTTGAAACGCCAGCTGCGCCAAGACTACACCATCTATCTGACCGGCCACTCGCTCGGTGGGACCATGGCGGCAATGATGGGAGTTTACTTGCAACAGGACGGGTTCCGGGTTGGCGGGATCTATACCTTTGGCCAGCCAAAGTTCACCGATATGGCCGGGGCAAGGTCACTTGCGGGCCTGCCGCTCCTCCGTGTGATCCATCAGAACGACGTGGCCGCATTTTTCCCACCCAAAGCCAAAGGAAACGGACCCAGATATGAGCATATGGGTTCGATTATAAACCTGCTGAAGGGGCCGTATTACATTTTTGCTACGGAAACGCAGGTCTTCAAAGCGCCGCCTCAAGTGGTTCGCAACGTCCGCAGGCAGTTCAGTCTGCCGGACCATAAGATGAAGTTTTACCTCAGAAACCTGGGCGGCAAGTTGGAAGGCGCGAAGAGGGTCGCGTTTCGCGATCGCGTAAAATACATCGATCGCAAGCGGCGCGAGCCGATGCGGCGCACATTCAATTTTGGACCGCATCGTTGATCGGTCAGCCATTAGGGCAGGGGAGTTTTCTCAGTTTTAGACGCGCCAAATTCGAGGAAAGGGAGATCAAGAGACAATGAGACCAGGTCGTAAAGCACTCGCGTTTGCATCTGCACTCTGTCTGATGATGGCGCCCGCAGGTGCGAGCGAAGAACAAGGCCAGAAGGAAGCTGCTGAAGAACAGGCTTTCAATGAGGCGATCATGGATTTCGGAGAGCTCGCGGGCAATGCATATGCTTGTTTGGAAGGCGACGCGCAGGCCGAACATGAGAAGCTGACTCTTTCAATCTACCACAAAATTAATGAGCTGTTCGGCAGCAACCGGGCGTTCAGGTTCTCAACCCGTTATGGCTTCGGCGCCGCGGCTGAACCGAAGCGGGAGGATTGCGAAACCATCGTCATTGATTTTAACAACAATTATGCAGCCGCGGTTGCCAAGCACAGCAATATCAACAGCGGAGACTAGATCATGAGAACTCTTGGCCAAAACGCTGTGCTTCTTGTCCTGGCAACGCTGCTGTCAATGTTTGCGCCTAGCGGGCTGCAGGCTGCTAGTGTCAGCCAGATCTTCGGAACTCCAACACAACTCAAGCATTCCGGCGCGGCTGCAGCGGCTGACATTGTTCGTGTCCAAAGAGGCAGGCGCGGAGCGTCAAAGCGGCGCGGCACGCGGCGCGCAGGGAAACGGCGCCCGCCGGGCGCCCATCTGCCGGCTCAAAGGCGCAACGTGCGCAAGAATATCCGCCGCAGATATTGGGGGCGCAGAGTTGCCGGCGTAATCCTGGGAACCGCCATAATCGTTGCTGCAGCCGGCGTCGTCCCGCCGCCACCTAGCCCGGAGTTATGCTGGTACTGGTCGGACGCTGCTCAGACGCAAGGGTACTGGTACTATTGCGTTGAGCCGGATTACTAACGCGCATTCTGTCTTCGGCAGGTTCGGGACCAAAGAGAAGAGGGTTGGCATATGCAAGCAATCCAATGGCTGAGGCCCAAAGCGCTGAAACTCGTCACCATTTTAGCGGCCTTTGTTCTCGCGAGCTGCGACGAAAATGGCGCTCAGACAACCGGGAAGAGTGAGCGTCCGCCTCCGGGGGTGGTGGTTGTTCCGGTCCAGACGAAAGACGTGTCGTCAGCCATTGAATATGTGGGCCGCACAAACGCATCTCAGCGCGTGGACATCCGAGCGCGCGTCAGCGGAACGCTCGTGGAAAGGCCGTTTGAGGAAGGTGAAGCAGTTGAACAAGGCGCCATGCTTTTTAAGATCGACCCCTCCGAGTTGGAAGCAAGCAAGGCAGCCGCGGAAGCGGAGGTTGCGAAAGCCGAAGCGGTTCTGAAAGAAGCTGCGGCCAGCCTTGCCCGCTATCAGCAGCTTGAGGCGAAAGACGTCGCCAGTGTGGCCAACCTTGATCAGGCCGTTGCCAAGGAGGGGCAGGCGAGGGCCAACCTCAAAGCCGCTCAAGCGGCTCTGAAGAAAGCAGAGCTAGATCTTGGGTATGCGCAGATCGTCTCTCCGCTCGCCGGCCGAAGCGGCATTGCCAATGCCGATGTGGGGAATCTTATTGGCCCGGATACGGGCGTGCTCGTGACTATCGTAAAGCTTGATCCTATCCACATCCTGTTCTCGATCGGTGAACGCGAGTATCTGAACTATCGAAAAGCTCGGGCCGCAGGAAACACGGAAGAGATGACCCCGCGGATCAAGCTGGCGAACGGAGAACTCTACAAAGAAGCCGGAACATTCGATCTCGCGGACAACGAGGTCGATCCCGCCACAGGCACCTTGAAGCTTCGTGTGAGTTTTCCCAATCCCGATCGTCTCATAGTGCCTGGCCAATTCGTCAATGTTGTTCTCACAAGCACAACGCCGGAACGGCTAACCGTCGTGCCGCAAGCATCGGTTCAAGAAAATCAATCCGGACCCTTCGTTCTCGTGGTCGGACAGGACAACAAGGTGGACGCGCGCCAAATCAGAACCGGCCAGCGAGTCGGCTCGGAGATCGTCGCACTTGAAGGCGTCACCGAAGGTGAAACCGTCATCGTCGAAGGCATACAAAAGGTTCGGCCCGGCGCGGTGGTGACACCGTCCCAGCGCCCAAGCGCTGCGCAGAGCCAGTAGGCGGGCACCATGATCGGCGCATTCTTCATCGACCGACCCAAGTTTGCCTTTGTGATTGCCATCGTCATCACTCTGGCGGGGGTCATTTCCGTATCTCAATTGCCAGTTGCCGAGTTCCCAGAGCTTTCGCCGCCACAGGTTAAGGTCTCCGCGAGCTATCCCGGTGCCAATGCCCAGGTGGTCGAACAAACGGTCGCCGCCGTGATCGAAGCCGAGGTCAACGGTGTGGAAGACATGAGCTACATGTCCTCCAAGAGCGCCAATGATGGCAGCTACAGCCTGACCGTAACCTTTGAAATCGGAACCAATAGCGACACTGCGCAGGTGAACGTTCAAAACCGCGTTGCGCAGGCCCTTTCCAAATTGCCTGAGGAAGTGACGCGCCAAGGTGTGATTACAAAGAAGCAGTCCAGCGGCATCCTCATGGTGGCTGCCGTCTCGTCGCCAAATGGTACCTACGACGATGTATTTCTCAGCAACTACACCACAATCAATATTCGCGATACGCTCGCGCGCGTACAGGGGGTCGCACAGGTCGATGTGCTGGGTGCCCGCAACTACAGCATGCGGATCTGGCTGCAACCCGACCGGCTGACAACCCTTGGCCTCACCGCAAGCGACATCATTGGGGCAATCCGCGAGCAGAACCTCCAGGTCTCCCCTGGCAGCCTCGGACAGGAACCGGCTCCGGAGGGACAACAGTTCCAGTACACCCTGCGAGCCAAGGGCCGTCTTGAGGATGTGGAGGAGTTCAGGAACATTGTGCTGACGGCGACCACGGATGGCTCAGTTGTCAGACTAAAGGACGTGGCGCGGGTAGAGTTGGGTGCGGAGACTTATGGTTGGTTTGGCCGACTGAATTCCAAGTCCGCCGCACTCTTGGCGGTCTATCAGTTACCCGATGCCAATGCACTGAATGTTGCCAACAGCATCAAGGCCGAGCTGGAAAAACTGCGTCAGCGCTTCCCGGAGGATCTTGATGTTGCGGTGACTTACGACACCACGATCTATGTACAAACGTCTATGCGCGAGGTGGTGGTCACGCTGTTTCAGGCTCTCGTGCTGGTGGTGGTTGTTGTGTTTATCTTCCTGCAGGATTGGCGCTCGACACTCATTCCGGCTATCGCCATTCCAGTCTCCTTGATCGGAACGTTTGCGGCGCTTCTTGCCATGGGCTTCACGATCAACACTGTGTCCCTGTTCGGCCTCATTCTGGCGATCGGCGTGGTGGTCGATGATGCGATCGTGGTTGTGGAAAATGTTCAACGGCATATGGCCGATGGGCTGCCACCGCGCGATGCCACACGCAAGGCCATGGACGAGGTCACCGGACCTGTCATTGCCACAACTCTTGTGCTCTTGGCCGTGTTCGTCCCTGTTGCTTTCACACCAGGCATCACAGGACGGCTTTTCGTTCAATTCGCGGCCACCATCTCTGTTGCTGTTGCCCTTTCCTCCATATGCGCCCTGACCCTAAGCCCGGCCCTTTGTGCGACTATTCTACGACCGCCAAAAACGCGCGAGCGAGGCCCGCTTGCACTGTTTGAGAGGGGTATCAACACGGTTCGCAATGTTTATCTCAACGTCGTAAAATTGTTGGTTAGGCGGATGTTGATGGGCGCTGCGCTCTTATTCCTGTTGGTCTGCGTGGCGACGGGCTGGACTTTGTCGAGCATCCCGGGTGGTTTCGTTCCGCCAGAAGATCGCGGCTCTTTCTTTGTGGATATCAGGCTGCCGGACGGTGCAGCTTTGCCCAGGACGACGGCCGTCCTTGCGCAAACAGAGAGTATCCTAGCTGAACATCCGGCGGTTGAGAATGTTATCGCTGTGAGTGGCTTTTCGTTGCTGCAGGGTTCTGCAGTACCTAATGGTGCCTTCGTTATCGCCGCCTTGAAACCCTGGTCTCAGCGCACCGATCCTGCAATGCACATCAACGCGGTCTTGGCAGAAGTGGGTCCCAAACTGGCGGCCATACCGACGGCCACAATCATTCCGTTCAGCCCGCCGCCGATCAGCGGGCTCGGCACCACAGCAGGCTTTCAGTTTGTGTTGCAAGATGCCGAGGGGCGCACCCCGGAGACCATGGCCGCGGCACTTGGGGGCTTGATTATTGCCGCCAACAGCCGACCTGAACTGCAACAAACATTCAGCACCTTCCGCGCAAACGCCCCGCAATATTTCATTGATGTGAACCGTGACCTGGCGAAGACGAAGAATGTTTCGATCAGCGATATCTTCACAGTTCTATCTGCCAATTTCGGCACTTATTACGTCAACGACTTCAACAAGTTCGGCCGGATCTACCGGGTTTTCGTCCAGGCCGAAGCCGACAAACGGGCGAACCCTGAAGATGTCGGGAAGCTGTTCGTGCGCAGTGGCTCGGGGGAAATGATCCCGCTTCAGACCCTCGTCACCGTAAGCCCTGTGCTCGGTCCGGACAGTATTGAGCGCTACAATCTGTTCCGCTCCGCATCCGTCAGTGGCCAACCAGCACCCGGCTATTCTTCCGGTGAGGCCTTGAAGGCGATGGAGGAGACGGCAGCCGGCGCCTTGCCCACCGGGTTCCGAAGTGAGTGGACCGGCATGTCCCTTGAGGAAATCAAAGCAGGAGAGGCAGGTTCATTCATTTTCCTATTATCGATTCTTTTCGCCTACCTGTTCCTCGTCGCACAGTACGAAAGCTGGACCACGCCGTTGCCAGTGATGCTGTCAGTCGTGTTTGCTGCGCTGGGCGCATCGCTCGCCCTGAAGCTTTCCGGCACTGCCCTCAACAGTTATGCGCAGGTTGGTTTGGTATTGTTGATCGGTTTGGCAGCGAAAAACTCAATTCTGATCGTCGAGTTCGCCAAGGAGCTTCGCGAGAGCGGTAAGTCCATAAAGGATGCCGCGGAGGAAGCCGCGTTCCTCCGCTTCCGCGCCGTGATGATGACGGGTCTTTCCTTTGTGCTAGGTGTGGTGCCGCTGGCAATTGCCAGTGGTGCTGGGGCGGCAAGTCGGGTGTCCGTTGGTATCACGGTTTTGGGCGGCATGGCTTTCGCCACAATCGTCGGTACCATAATGGTTCCGGCCCTCTATGTGCTGTTCCAAAGCATGCGGGAATTTGTGCGAAAACCTCCATCAGAATCCCTTCCTGCACAAGAAACCAAACAAGGCTCGCAAACGATTTAGCTCAACTGATAAGAGATCCGTGCGCACATTGAACACAGTCAATCCGATCCCGCCGGCTACTGAAGAACAGCATCGTTGCTCTACATTTGGCATCTTGCTCTCAAGTGCGTACTCACTCAAACTCATACGATGAAGATGAGACTGCATAGCGCCGCACAAAACTCCGCTGGAGAGCGGGTGCGGATTGCGCTCAACCTGAAAGGCTTGGACTTCGAGTACGTTCCTGTATCGAAGACCAAAGCACCCGAGTACGTTCAGCGCAACCCGCAAGCCCTCCTGCCGACACTGGAAGTAGACGGTGTCAATATCACCCAATCTCTGTCGGCCATCGAGTATCTGGAAACCCGATTTCCAAATCCACCACTTCTGCCGGAAGACCCTATCCTAAAGGCTCACTCTCGGAGTTTTGCCCTGGCGATTTGTGCAGAGCTCCATGCTCTTACGGTCAGAAGGGTAAGGAAATACCTCCAAACAGACATGGAGATAGGGGCGCCCAAAGTATCGGCATGGTACGCTAATTGGACACATGTTACCTTTTCGGCGTTAGAGGCGCTTCTTGAAAAACGTCAGAGCGTCACTGAGTTCTGTTTTGCCGACTTTCCTACTTTCGCGGACATCGCGCTGGTGCCACAACTCGCCAATGCGAGGCGGTTCGATTGCGACCTTTCTGAGTTCCCTATTCTTCTGGACATCGAAGCCAAGTGCCGAGACCTTCCCGCATTCGCCGACGCACGCCCAGAGAACCAAACCGATTACGGGAGGTGAAGTTAACTTGCAGCTACGGCTTAGAGGAGATCACTGCAGAGCAAATCTCGAGAGCAGTCAATCGATCCAACTCCTCGTGATGCCCAGCGTCGACGCAACTCGTCTCGAACTCACCCAAAGCTTGCCGTTTGCTCTACGAACTCTGCAGATACCGTTCACGGTTAGACTTTGTAGCGGGCGTTTTCGTGTAATACGGATCCAGCCCGGAGAGCTTAAGCAATTGTCTGTGGTCCCATGCCGAGAGGGCCGAGGAAAACCACACTGAAACAAATCCTGCATGCAGCCCGGTCACTTCGGCCGGCAAGCGTTGCGATCCGACAACGGTTGTACAAACTCCCGCGCCAACAATGTCTTCAAATTGCTGCACAGCATCGGCGTTGATGGGCTGGAACCTAAAACCTCGGCGGCTAAGGATTGTGATATGTCCGTCGACCGCTTGCGAGCCAACTTGCAAACTTGCAGAGATCCGGCACGCCATCCGATCGTGGAACAAGGAGAAAACCAAGTTAAACAGTTGCAGAAAGAGATGTGTCAGCACGATGCCAGCAGCTATTGCCAGTAAGATTATCAGAAACATTTTCCACTGACCGCCGGCATCTGAATCGGATGCATCAAATGTCACCATTGGGACCTGATTTGCCTGACGCGCCGTCTCCGAAGTTCTCGGGATGCGGTTGGAACCCTCGACAACATTACTTTGCCCGCCCTTTGGAGGTTCCTGGGAGCACGTAACATCGCTGGTACTCCGTAACTCTCTCAGTGTGCGAACTATTTTCTCCGGATCATGAATCATCTTTTCCCGAATGATTTTGCGGGTTTGATGCACGAGTAAATCAAACGACTGATAGTTTTTATGCAATCGATGTGCGTTTGCCCCCGAGCCCCGCAGCGCAGCCTCGGCTCGGTGAAGGTCGCGGCGGAGACGCGCGAGATCTTTGCCCACGATGGGTCCATCAATCCGCAATACTCGATCGAGCGAAGCGGCCAGATTACTAACATCCACGGGTGTGCCACAGTCTGACAGATCGCTGTTCCCCGCAGTTGAAATGCTGTTGAGGCAGCAGAAATAAAACAACACAGCCAGCAGAAAGGCGCGTTTAGAGCGGACGCACCATGGGCGCCTGAAGTATGTTCTCGGGACGCGTTGTTGTATTCCGGGTATTTGCCACTTGTTTTGACGTCGTAACGCCCAAAGATATTCTTTGTTCCCCGTAGCCCAAGTGACGCCAAGCTCAAGTTGCATCATTAACGAATCCCCACAAGATGGCCACACACCCACCGATCAGAAAAAATCCTGCAATTCACCTAATTGTTTCCTTGGAGTGTTAACGCACCTAAAACGTGTACATGGTAAAATTGTGCCACCCAGGAAGCACTAGCGTTAAGTTGGAAACCGATGGCCGTTCCTGAGGACCTGACGCATTGATCAATGCTGGAACCGTCTTTTCGCTGAGCCTGTATCGCGTGCCGATTACTAGGCTGGTTTTTGGGGGCTGACCGTTATCCGTGAAATAGCGCTAATCAGCTTAAAGTGTCACGGAGAGTAGGTTCGATGGAGGCCGCCGAAATAGCGCTCCAGCATCACAAGAGTCTGCTCAGGGTGCGGCGGATTGAGAGCCATGATCGGAGAACACCTCAGGATAAAGAAGCACAGGCATCCCGATGGCCGAGCGCAGTGGGCAAGCTGATCGACGCTGTCTAGATCTATCTGAGGAGCGCGCTGGGGTGGAGGCCATGGTCGGCAGGCCCGCTTGTTCGAAATGCCAGGATGAAGAAACTTCTCAAATCTTGGGCGCGGCGGCTTGGTGAACCGGTGGCCTTGTTAAGTGATTTGCCTCAAATCACAATCAATCTGTTTCTTCTACGTCTTTGTGAGCATGTGCGCGTGACAGGTCCGACTTGATGCTTGAGTTTAGCGCACGTGGAAACAGGAGTTCGATGCACGTACCCTCGCCGGGGACACTTTGTAATCGCACATGACCGCCCGTTTGCTTTGCGAAACCATAGACCATGGAGAGGCCGAGCCCACTCCCGGCTCCGGCTTCTTTGGTTGTAAAGAATGGCTCAAAAGCCCGTGCTTGGACCTCTTCAGGCATTCCGGTGCCTGTATCACTTACGGTGAGCTTAACGCATCGCGACGTGGGTTTTCCGGGAGACACCTCAACTGTTTCAGGACAATTTGAGCAGTTTTCCCCCTTAATCGTAAGAGTGCCTCCGCTCGGCATGGCGTCGCGTGCGTTGAGTGCAAGGTTCATCAGAGCGGTTTGCACCTGCGCCGGGTCTGCATAGATCTTCCAAAGGTCTTGAGGGGTATCAACGATGACCCGGATATGGCTGCCCACGGAATGCTGGAGGATGCCGTTTGTCTCCTTGACCAGCTTTCTCAGATCAATCGATCTCGGCTGCAACTGTTGCATGCGAGAATAAGCTAGAAGCCGACGGGTCAAGCTTGTTCCCAGATCGGTTGCACGAGAGATTGGAGCAATGAGATCCTCATGATCGGGCGTCCGATCAGAAAGCAACCGGGTTTTCGATTTGATGACCATCAGCAAATTGTTGAAGTCGTGCGCAACACCGCTGGCCAACTGCCCAACGACTTCTAGCTTTTGTGCTTGATGTAAGCGCTCCTCGGCAACTTTCTGAGCCGTGATATCCAGCAATATGCCTCCCAAACCTATGATACGTTCGTCATCTTCTACGATGGGGAAGATGTGGGCGACGATGCTCCGGTCGTGATCATCAGCAAGTGCCGCGTTGAGTTCAATCGTGAAGTGCTCGCCTCTCAGAAACGCACCATCCAGCGCCGGACGAAGACGATCCAATATCGCAGGGCAGAACACTTCGCTTTCCGTCTTCCCCGTGACTTGTGACTGTTGCAGACCGAACCAATTTTCAAATTGCTTGCTGACCAACCGAAAGCGCCTATCGTGATCGAGCAGGAAAGTTGCGGCAGGTGAAGCCAAGAACAGCGCACGCAGATCTGTGATCATGTCTTGTTCAGACTGCATCGCTAGTTGGATCGATTTGGACATTCGGTTGAAGGTGCGTGCCAGTTGTGTGATCTCGCGAGGTTGAGAATCTGAAAGATTGGCAACCTGCACTCCGCGATAGCCCAGTGCCATGTCCTGCGCCGCCTTTGCGATTGCCAACACCGGTTGGGCGATAACTCCAGAAAACCACCAGGCTGCCAGAGCGGCCAGAAACAGCCCTGAGAGAATGATAGCCAACGAAAAGAGATTGACAGCCTGAGCCTTTGCCACAAGCTCGTGCATGGGCTGCGGTATCATCACCCCCCACGCCGGACCCGACACCGTGGCATATCCTGCTATCATTTCCGTATTGGTTGCCGGCGAATGGAATCGCGACACACCCGTTCCGCCATCCAGCATCAACTTCACCGGCGGTACTTTTGAGATATCCTTGCTGTTCAAGACCCAGTTTCTGTTTGGATGGGCCAAAACTCTCCCATAGTGATCAACGATCGCGGCATGGCCGCCTTTATCAAACTCGATTGTGCTAGCAATATCTTGGAAGTAGCTCGTATCAATCGTGCCAATTGCAATCTGGTCTCTCAATTTCAGAACAAGGTGAACTACCGGCAGGCCCCCTTTGCCTGATTCAACCGGAGTGTACTTCACTTCGCCTTGGCGTCCGTAAGTCGTGAATTGCCTCAAGCGCATTGGCTCTAGAGCGGCCGGGCACGCATGGTTGCGCGTCCGAGCACGGTACAACACCGATCCGGTCTTAACGTCCGCCACGCAAATGTGTCTGATGTTCAGGCCTTCGAGCGCCCGCGACAAATCACTGGAGGTCAAACCGGCTATTGCCTGTGATGCGCCAAGACGAAACATGCTCTTTAGATCACGATCGTATCGCTTAAGCGCAAGGCTGACGTTTTTGGCAAGAACCAAATGCCGGTGCGCAACTTCGTCTATTTGAAGATCAAGCGCTTTTGAGTGGGGCCATAGGCCAAAAAACATAATCGGAATTGACGACACGACTGCCGCGAACAGAAACAGATATATGCGCGTTGACATCAAGACGGAACTTCCTAAGGCTTGCTTCCATCACGCGCACGTTAAATGGCAGCGGGTTCGCAATCGTCGTTGGGCCAATACGACTTATTCTAACTCAAATGTTAGATTTATGCACCAGCTGCGTCCAGCGAGTTGCCGTATTTATGTTTTCACTTATGCATCCTGCGGTTTAGTTCCTAACGCCCACTGACTGTATTTGAACATTTCTGTCGCAAATCAAACAATATTAACTCAAATCAAAATCCCCTTTCCGGTCCCATTATCAATAACGCCTAGGGAAATTTTGGAGTTTTTCTTGCTGAACAAATACCGTTACAGTTCTCAAGCGAGATTAGAAAGACGGTGAAATGGGTAACGGGGCGGACGAGTGGGCATATGTGATCGACGACAACTGTTTGGTTCGCGGATCGCTGGAGGACATGCTGCTGCATTTGAAGTTCAATACACAGTGCTTCACATCCGGCGCCGAGTTTCTCTCTGAGCAAAAAAAATTGAGACCAGGTGTCGTATTTCTCGATGTCCGAATGCCAGAATTGGATGGATGGTCAGTGCTGGATCGTCTGCTCAGTCTGTGGACGCACGCTCCGGTGGTCATGATCTCAGGACATGGTGACGTGCCGATGGCTGTAAACGCGATGCGTTCTGGTGCGTCATACTTTTTGGAGAAACCTTTCGGCCCGGACGAATTGAGCATGGTCATCGAAACAGTCGCCCGACCTATGCTGCATAGCGCGGCAGGCAGCATTGCGCGTTTCTCCGCAAAAGACGCCGTCGCCAGTCTGACCAAACGCGAGGCAGAGATTTTGAAGCACTTGGTGGACGGGCATCAAAACAGGGCGATCGCGCAAATGCTTGGAATCAGCCCGCGCACGGTTGAGGTTCACCGGGCGCGAATAATGATGCGCCTGAGAGCTTCTAGTTTTGCCCACCTGGTTCGAATAGCGATTATGGCCGAGAACGATTGACACAGATCAACTCAAGTATTCCACGTTACAATTACGTAGTATCCCTTATGAAATATTGCCGATTTGAGATACGTTCCGCATACGGTAAGAATTCAAATTGTAAGCGATCAAAGCATCGATTACGAGCGGGATCACTTGTTGGGGGGGCCTGAAGCTAGCAGGTCGCCTGTGGGGTGGGCTGTTAGACTTTGAGAGCGAGCGCGCGCTTGGGAAGCAGGAGCTTGGAGAAGGTACCCCAGACCTCCTGTCTCCCGAGGGTGCTCTCGCGATAGTGGCCAGTACATTTCACAAAATCCTGCTCATCTGTTGCGCCTCCTAGCCGAAGGACAAACCTAAATGCCGATTTGTGCTTTGCTACATCTTCAATTGCTTGAGCGACGAACTTTTGATCGTCGCGATGATACCGCGAGATCGCATCCTTAAGGTTGATCGGTCCCGCACTCACTTCCATGCGGTGGATTCTGAAAACATCTTCCGTCCAATAAACCAAGCCTGTGTCGAGTTCTGCCCGCCACATACCATAAAGGTCGAAGCATGAAAGTAAGTAGAGCAATTCTTCGCTTGTTACATCGATACCGTTGGACGGTTTGCGAACCTGCGCTTGCTCGCGCAGCTCAACTGTAAGCTTATCCACTATGAATAGCCTCCCTCGCTCCGCCCAAGCTGTGAAAAATAATATGAAGATAATCAAAAGGCAACATGCACCCCTCGATGCGAAGGTTGCTGCTCGGTTGTACAGTTTGGTCTCGTACTCAACCCGCAGCGTCTTGGGTCATTGACGCATATTCCAGGCCAATAAATTAAGAAGAATTCATACCCTGGGGCGAGGATATGGTAATCGGCAACAAATTAATTATATACATCAATAAACTGAACAATCTTAACGTTCTACATGATTTTTTTGTGTTTTTCAGGGACATATCTCACGATATAAAATATAATCACTTTCTCATTACAAAACATGTTGAGAATTTTGACTCCTTCTCGGACGTAAATATCATTAACAATCTAAATCCAGATTTCATCAAAGAGTGCGATGAAAACAAAATTACCAAAAATTGCCCTATATTTCCCCATTCAAAAGAGGAATTCTTACCGTATTTGTTGGAAGTTCGCGGCAGTAAGTATTTAAAAAATGGAAAATCTCACCGCTTCTCGGGGAAAGTGTTTGAGAATTTCGGCATGGCCAGGAACATATGTTATCCCGTATGTGATCATGAGGGGCGAAGGGGCGGTGTTTCGTTCTCTGGTGGTGAGTCGTTTCTCGTCGATCATGATTTGTATTCGCTGCATTTGATCTGCCAATATGCGTATCAACGGATGAGCCTTGCAACCAGCCAGAAGCTGCTTCCAAAGCCGCGCCTTTCTAAGCGGGAAATCGAGTGCCTCAATTGGACCGCGGCGGGCAAAACGTCTTCGGAAACAGCCGCAATCCTTCAACTCTCAGACCATACGGTGACACACTACCTGACTTCAGCCGGTCGAAAGCTGAACGCTACAAATCGTGTGCAAGCGGTCGCCAAAGCAATTCGTTTGGGTTTGTTGCCAAAGTCGGATTCGTGACAGGTTCCTTGGAAAATTCTTCTGCAACCGCCCAAGCAAATGGGGGTGAAATTTGGGGAGCCAACCATTAGTCAATGATTAGGCATGGCGTTGCTAACGTCAAACGTGTGAAACGGAGACTTACCCGGAAACACGGTATGGCTCTCAAAACCTGTCATTTGAACCATGATAGTTCAAGATATCGGCAACATTCCTCGACCGCCGATCTTGGGTCGGAGGGCCTCCCAGCATTCTGCATGTATAAGTCGGGAGGCTCTCCGTACCTAAGCAAGAACCCATTATGCTCACTAAGCGGTGTCAACACCGACTCAGATTGAGGGGGCCTCGTGCTGACACTATCTTGTGACAACCTGAAGCAGAGTATCGTTCATGCATTCGCTTAATCGGGCTTTGGTCGTTAACGACGATCCAGTTGTTCAGACAATATTCAAATGCTTCTTGGCTTGTAACCAAATTCGAGACGTCTCCGTCGCCACGAGCTGCGCGGAGGCCATGAACAAAGTCAAACCCGCGGACCCTGCGTTAGAGCTTATTGTTCTCGATCTTGACCTGCCCCGGGCGGATGGACTTGCTTTCTTAGCTGGCCTGAAAGCCAAGGCGTATTTGGGGAAAATTGTCTTCAGCAGCTCTTCGCGCAACCTTGCGGTTCAAAGAGCAGTTGCATTTGCGAAAGAAGAACATTTGGATTTTCGTGGATGCATTGAAAAGCCAATTACGAAGAAAAAGCTAGACGATCTCGCGAACTCAATCTCAAGAAACAGTTCCGAATGCACAATAGAGCATAAGCACCAGGTAATTTCTCGACATTGCTCGTGGCAACGAGCGCCAAAGAGTGTCAATTTCTGAAAAGGGTCTGAACTCGCGCTTGGCTTGGGCTTCGACCCGACAACGACGCACCCTGAGGCGCCTCAGCGGCTCGATGCTTCTTTCCTCAGCGCGTAGTAGTTTGAGCTAAAGATCATGACGGCACCGATGAGAAGCCAGATTTCTATGCTTTCGCCGTAGAAATAAAAGCCAATCAGCGCGATCAGCGGTACCCGGAAGAAATCTATAGGGATTGCGATGGAGGCGTCGAGCCGGCGCAAAGCCTGAGCCATTGTATAGTGCGCGCTAAGGCCGGTGATGCCCGCAAGTATTATCCACGGCAGACTATCAAACGTGGGAGCGCGCCAGTCGAGCAGCGCCAACCCAAGGCCCATCGGAAGCTGCAGCAGGATCATCCAGACGACGATGATCGCTGGCGAGCAGTCTCGTGTCAGCTGTTTCACCATGATAATCGAAAGGGCGTAGCCCATCGCTGCCAACAAAACGACGAAGGATGCCGCATCAACAATCGTCAGGCCGGGACGAATGATGACAAGAATACCGAGGAAGCTCACGCACACTGCGACCAGCCGCGGCTTACTGATCCGCTCCCCCAGGAAGAGAAACGCGAACAGTGCCACCCAGACCGGCGTTGTGAACTCAAGCGCAAAGACTTCGGCCAGCGGCAGCAGAACCACACCGAGCGTCCAGCAATATTGCGCGCCGAAGTGAACAACGTTCCGTGCCAGATGCAGTCGAAACTGGTTCATGCGCCACAATTCCGGCAGCACAGCGCGTGCAAAAATCAGGATGATCACAAGTCCGACCAGCGAGCGGAAGAACAGGATTTGGAAAACAGAAAGCGTGGCTGAGAGTTCTCGCGACGCCACGGCCATTCCAATAAAGGAAATAAGGCAACCCATCATCCAGAGGACGCCGATCGTAACGTCATTGGCGTTCCGGTCTTGAGTCTTCTGAACTGTCATATCGCTGCCTCTGTTCACGCGCTCGCATGTCACATGCCAGAGATGCGCAGTTATTCAAAATTCAGGTTTCAAATTCTCGATATTGATTTTTCAAATGTTGAACGCAGCAGTTTCGCGGCTGGGTCAAGCATGCGTTTGGCCGACCAGGCGATACCAACGTCCATGGTCGGGATTGTTTCGACCAGATCAGTCTTCTCGATCCTTCGACCGTCCAGCGTCCACGGGCGATAGACGACATCGCTCAGGATCGTCACGGCTTGACCGGATGCCACAAGACTGCGCACGGCTTCGATGGAGGCCGATGTCAGTTTGATTTCCGGCTGGCCAGTCGCGTCCGTCCAATGGGCAAGGCCCTGTTTTTCGGCTTCATCGGATCGCAGTACGGCATAGGGATGTTGAGCCACGTGTGCCAGCGACACGGACTTCAGCTTGGTCAGAGGATGATCGAGACAGGTCCACAGGCGGCGCTGCGACCGATGGAGTGTTCTGCTCTTCAAACCGATCCCGCGTGTCAGGTTGGACGTGAGGACGAGAGAAAGATCGAGCTGGCCCTCAACGAGCGCCTTTTCCAAGGTCTCGCGGGGCTCCTCCACAAGCTGCACTTCGATCTTGGGATGCTGGCGCGCAAACTGCTCGATCACCGGTAAAGCGAAATAGCTGGAGAGCGTCCAGCTCATCCCCAAACGCACCTTTCCAGAAATGAGTTCGCTGTCGGCTTCGACGCTCTTGACCGCCGCCTCGAAAGAAGCTGCGATGTCGCGGGCATGCTGCCTAAACCGTTGTCCAGCGTGCGTAAGGCGCAAACCCGTCCGAAGACGTTCAAACAGCGCTGTCCCAAGAAGCACTTCCATATCCTTGATCGAAAGCGTCACTGCGGATTGTGAGACATTTAGCGCCCGTGCCGCCGCCGATACTTGCCCCAAATCGGCGACCGCAAGGAAATATCTAATTTGTCGGTGCGTAAGAATATCGGTTTTTCCAATGTCATGTACTTGAAGTCTGAATTTCAAATATGAACGTGTGCATGTCAATCCGACTTGGCACCTAAACCTGCGCGACGCCGCGGCCAAAACAACAGCCATCAGGCGGTTCTGCACACCCAAGATCTGAAACAGAAGCTAAGAGCATATCCAATCGGGAAGGTTGGAAGCTGAATGGAGAGTGGCCCGCGCTCTAGAGCGAGCAGCGGACCGCAATCCAGGGAGGAAATCTTTAGCCGGCTGCCTTGGCCGGCTCGGCAACAGTGTGGGCTGCGAGCGAACCGGCTTCGACCATGTCTTTGGCGATCACATTGCTGAGGTCGAAGAGTTCGACCTGCTGTTCATTGATCACAGCAACTTGTTCGCGGACAAATTCAACTTGGTTCCTGGCCGCAGCATTGACATCGCCAGCTTTCACTGCACTGGCAGTGTGGTTGAGTATGGCCTTAGCGTTCCGGGTAGCATTGTCCAGCACCTTGTCGTTGATGGGGAGGATGTATAGCTGACGTTATATTGCGCTGCAACATATACTATTGTGCAATGCTCAATGTCTAAGCGTATTTGTATACCAACGCGACCTGATGTTGCACTGCAACATAAAGCTCGGTGGCGCAGTTTGGAGAAGATAGGGTCGTTATAAGAATGATTTTGATGGACCCGCCTGGTGCAGGCAAAGGACCCCAAGCTGAACATCTAATCGATCAGTTCGACATTCCCCAATTGTTGACGGAGGAAATGTTGCGGGCCGCAGTTACAGAAGGCAGCGAATTTGACCGGCGTGCGAAGCACCCAACGGCGAGCAGGGATCGGGAATCAAATGCCAACTCATCAAATCATAATCGCCGATGATCACCCGCTCGTCCTGGGCGCACTAAGTCTGGCGGTGTCAAAGCGCTATCCTGATAGTCAAATTTCCACACTTGGCTCGCTCGGCGAGCTTGTTGCGGAAATCGTCGACGGTGCCGAGCCCGATCTCGTTCTGCTCGATTTGAGCATGCCCGGAATGCACGGCCTTTCTGGGCTGGCATACTTAAGGGCTCAGTTTCCCGAAGTGCCGATCGTCATCGTCTCTGCCTCGGATGCATCCTGGCTCATCCGCAGAGCCGTCAAGCTTGGAGCATCTGGATACATCCCGAAATCCGAACCGATGGCGGTTATGCATGAGGCGCTTGGCTGCGTTCTCGAAGGCGAACTGTGGGTTCCGGATGCGGTCAATCTCGAGGTGGAGGATGATGGTGAGATCGACCAACTGATCCAGAGATTGCTGACCCTAACGCCGCAGCAGGTTCGCGTGTTGATGATGTTGCAGGATGGCATGCTCAACAAGCAGATCGCTTATGAGCTGGGCATTTCGGAGGCGACTGTTAAGGCACATGTTTCGGGGATTCTGCATAAGTTTGAAGTGGCAAGCCGAACAATGGTGGTCATCGCTGCTTCACGTATCGCAGAAATGGAACCGCCTACCGATTGAGGCAGAGTTGATGCGCTGCGCCGTTCTCGTTCGCTTCAGCACACTCCATACCACTAAGGTTCAATGCACTATTGTTGAATTCCCTAATCTGCTCGAACCTCTAAATATGCGCCCGCAGAATGAGCCGCAAATTGCAACTCAAACAATGTAGCGCGCTATCGCTGGAAAGAAGAAACAATGGCGAGCAATAAATCACCTTACTCTGAAGCAATGCATCGCGCACATATTGATGCGGAGACGTATGCGACGATGTACGCAGACTCAATTTCTGATCCTGCCAAATTTTGGAGCGAGCAAGGACAGCGGCTAAATTGGATCAAGCCCTATTCGACGATCAAGAATACAAGCTTCGAACTGGGTAACGTAAACATAAAATGGTTCGAAGATGGCACATTGAATGTTGCGGCGAATTGTATTGACCGCCATTTGGAAACACGCGGCGATCAAACTGCGATCATCTGGGAGCCGGACGATCCCTCGAAAGAAGAAGTCAAACACATAACCTATCGCGAGCTGTACCGCTCAGTTTGCAGAATGGCCAACATTCTAGAGGAGCTCGGCGTGCGCAGGGGCGACCGGGTTGTCATCTATTTGCCAATGATCCCGGAGGCGGCGTACGCGATGCTGGCGTGCGCAAGAATTGGCGCAATCCACTCTATCGTTTTTGCAGGTTTTTCGCCTGACGCACTCGGTGCCCGGATCAATGGCTGTGATGCTAAATTGATCATCACAGCGGACTATGCGCCACGCGGGGGCCGGGAAACACCGCTGAAGTCAAACACCGATGCGGCGTTACTGCATTGCAAAGACAGCGTGAAGTGCCTGGTCGTAAAAAGGACAGGCGGTCAGATCACCTGGACTGATCGTGACCACGACTACAACGAAATGGCGCTCGAGGCGTCCGACCATTCAGAGCCTGCGGAAATGGGCGCAGAAGACCCGCTGTTTATTCTGTACACTTCAGGCTCAACCGGCCAGCCGAAAGGTGTGGTGCACACGTCTGGCGGCTATCTCGTCTATGCCTCGATCACCCATGAGTATGTTTTTGACTATCATGAAGGTGATGTTTTCTGGTGCACGGCGGATGTCGGCTGGGTGACTGGCCACAGTTACATTGTCTATGGCCCTCTCGCCAATGGCGCGACAACGATTATGTTCGAAGGCGTCCCGACCTATCCCGATGCCGGGCGTTTCTGGGAAGTTTGCGCCAAGCACAAGGTCAATCAGTTCTACACCGCTCCGACGGCCATTCGCGCCCTGATGGGCGCCGGCAATCACTGGGTGGAAAAACACGATCTTTCAGACCTGCGTGTGCTGGGCTCAGTGGGCGAACCGATCAATCCTGAGGCTTGGAACTGGTATCACGATGTGGTCGGCAAGGGGAAATGCCCGATCGTAGACACCTTCTGGCAGACCGAAACAGGTGGCCACATGTTGACGCCGCTGCCCGGCGCCACAGCCCTCAAACCGGGCGCTGCTCAGACGCCATTCTTTGGCGTGCAGCCGGTGGTTCTGGACCCGCAAAGCGGCATCGAAATCGATGGCAATGGTGTTGAGGGTGTTCTGTGCATGAAGGACAGCTGGCCGGGGCAAATGCGCACCGTCTGGGGCGATCATGAACGGTTTGAAAAAACCTATTTCAGCGACTACGCGGGCTACTACTTTTCAGGCGACGGGTGCCGCCGCGATGAAGACGGCGACTATTGGGTCACCGGCCGCGTCGACGACGTGATCAACGTCTCAGGTCACCGCATGGGGACCGCCGAAGTTGAGAGCGCTCTTGTCGCCCATGCAAAGGTCGCTGAAGCCGCCGTTGTCGGGTACCCGCACGACATCAAGGGCCAGGGCATTTACGCCTATGTCACATTGATGGGTGGTGAAGAGCCTTCCGATGACCTGCGCAAGGAACTCGAAAACTGGGTTCGCGCGGAGATTGGTCCAATCGCAAAGCCTGATCTCATTCAGTGGGCGCCGGGGCTTCCGAAGACGCGTTCGGGAAAAATCATGCGGCGCATCCTTCGCAAAATAGCAGAAGACGATTTTGGCAGTTTGGGAGACACCTCCACCCTCGCAGATCCAACGGTTGTTGATGAGTTGATCGAAAACCGCATGAACAGATCAGATGCATAGGGCGTGAAGCTTCGAAACAGGCCGGATCGAGAGACCGCTTAGGTAGCTAATCAGACAAACGGAGAAGAGCACAAAGTTATGTCCCAACAAAACGATACCAAGAACGCATATTGGCAAGCCAATTTGCGCCTCATCGGGATCAGCCTCGTTATCTGGGCATCGGTCTCATTCGGGTTCGGGATCATCCTGCGTCCGCTGCTCAGCGGGATCAGCGTCGGTGGCACCGATCTGGGATTCTGGTTCGCACAACAAGGCTCGATCTTGGTCTTTCTGGCACTGATTTTCTTCTATGCCTGGCGAATGAACAAAGTCGATCGTGAACACGGCGTGGACGAGGAATAGGCTCATGGATCAGTTTACAATCAACCTACTGTTTGTCGGTGCATCCTTTGCACTCTACATCGGCATCGCGGTCTGGGCTCGTGCCGGATCCACCACCGAATTCTACGCCGCCGGACGCGGCGTTCACCCTGTCACAAACGGCATGGCGACGGCGGCTGACTGGATGTCGGCGGCCTCCTTCATTTCAATGGCCGGTTTGATAGCGTTTACAGGTTATGACAACTCATCCTTCCTGATGGGTTGGACAGGCGGTTACGTTTTGCTTGCGCTGCTGCTTGCGCCTTATCTGCGCAAGTTTGGCAAGTTCACCGTCTCGGAGTTTATCGGCGACCGGTTTTATTCGCCGACAGCCCGTATGGTTGCCGTTATCTGCCTGCTTGTTGCCTCGATCACCTATGTGATCGGACAGATGCAAGGCGTTGGCATTGCCTTCGGACGTTTCCTTGAGATCGACGCATTCTGGGGTCTCCTGGTCGGCGCTTGTGTGGTGTTTGCTTATGCGGTGTTTGGGGGCATGAAAGGGGTAACCTACACCCAGGTTGCCCAGTATTGCGTTCTGATCACGGCCTACACCATTCCTGCAGTGTTTATTTCTCTGCAGATTACAGGCAATCCCATCCCGGCTCTCGGCCTCTTCGGTGACACCGCGAGCGGCGAACCTCTGCTCACGAAGCTTGATCAGATCGTCACCGATCTCGGCTTCAAGGAATACACGGCCCCTCATGGGTCTACTCTCAACATGGTACTGTTCACGCTGTCCTTGATGATCGGTACTGCCGGTCTGCCGCACGTGATTATGCGCTTCTTCACGGTGCCAAAGGTCTCGGATGCGCGCTGGTCTGCCGGTTGGACACTGGTGTTCATTGCGCTGCTATATCTGACCGCGCCTGCAGTAGGTGCCATGGCCCGATTGAACATTTCGGAACTCATGTGGCCGAATGGCACCGCTGGTGAGGCTGTTACCATTCAGCAAATCGACAATGCTCCGGAATATGCCTGGATGGAAACCTGGAAAAAGACCGGGCTTCTTGACTGGGAAGACAAGAATGGTGACGGCAAGATCCAGTACTACAATGATGCAAACGCCGAGCTTCAGGCCAAGGCCGAAGAAAAAGGCTGGAAGGGCAACGAACTGACCAAGTTCAACCGTGACATTCTTGTTTTGGCCAATCCTGAAATCGCAAGCCTTCCAGGCTGGGTGATCGGGCTTGTGGCGGCGGGTGGTCTTGCGGCTGCGCTCTCCACGGCTGCTGGCCTGCTCTTGGCGATATCATCTGCGATCAGCCATGATCTGCTCAAGGGCCAGTTTACGCCCAAGATGTCGGAGAGATCGGAGTTGCTCGCGGCAAGGCTTTCTATGGCTGCGGCAATTGTGGTTGCCGTCTTGCTGGGGCTCAATCCACCTGGATTTGCCGCGCAGACCGTGGCGCTGGCTTTTGGTCTGGCGGCGGCCTCCATATTCCCGGCTTTGATGATGGGCATTTTCTCAACGCGCATCAACAATTCCGGCGCCGTGGCGGGCATGCTCGCAGGCCTGGTGGTTACGCTTGTGTACATCTTCCTGCACAAGGGGTGGTTCTTTATCCCTGATACCAATTCATTCTCGGATGCAGATCCGCTGCTTGGCCCGATCAAATCGACCTCGTTTGGCGCGATCGGTGCTGCGGTGAACTTTGCGGTGGCTTACATCGTCACCGGAATGACCAAAGAGATCCCACAGGAGATCAAGGCACTGGTGGAGAGCGTTCGTGTGCCGCGTGGCGCGGGCGCGGCCGCAGCGGACCACTAAAATCGCAAGCCGCTGCCTTCTGGCGGCAGCTTTCATGCACTACCATGCGCCCCGTCGGTATACTCCCTGCCGGCGGGGCACTTTCGTAGATAGGGCAAATTAAATGGCGCTGTGCGACCGGAGCCGTCAGTTTCTAAATTCCGTTCACCCCTATGACACCCTGTCAGAGGCCGACATGCAGGCGCTCGCATCGGCATGCGCTTTTATGGAGCTGGCTGCGGGCGAGACGATCTTTGCCATCGGCGATAAGGTGGAGAACATATACATCATCGTGGCAGGCGAAGTTGAGATCAAAGATGACGCTGATATGCAGATCTCACTTCTGGGACCGCGCAATTCATTTGGCGAACGGGCACTCACGCGTGGCGGGATAGCAACCCGCGCGGCGACGGCGACGAGCGATACCGCGCTGATCGTGATGCCGTCTGCAACCCTGTTTGCACTGATTGACAGCCATACACAGGTTGCACGCTTCTTTGATCGCCGCCATCCGGCGCGTTCGCCAACACCCGATTTGACCACACTGACTGTAGATCGACTTATGACCGCAGATCCGGTCACCTGCGCGCCGGATCTATCCATCCACAAGGCTGCAGCTATAATGCGGGAGCGGAAGATCTCTTCGATTTGCGTTGCCGAGCAGGCAAGTTTGAAGGGAATTGTCACCGCGCGAGACATGAGTGAACGGGTGGTGGCCTCGGCCATGCCCTTAGACCAACCCGTCTCCATGGTCATGACTCCCGGTCCCGTGACGCTTGAACCTTCGGCGCTCGGTGTGGATGTCCTGCACATGATGATGGAGCGCAGCATTGGGCACATTCCGATTGTCCAAGGAGGGAACCTGGTTGGCATTGTCAGCCAGACCGATCTTACGCGGACTCAGGCACTCTCGTCCGCCGATCTCGTGCGGCAGATCGCGAAGGCTAAAGACATTCCCTCCATGGCCCGCATCACGGCCAAGATACCGCAATTGCTGGTGCAACTCGTGGGAGCAGGGAACCGGCATGAGGTTGTGACAAGGCTGATTACAGACATTGCCGATACGGCAACACGGAGACTGCTTGCATGGGCCGAGCAGGAACTGGGTCCGCCGCCGGTTCCCTATCTATGGCTGGCATGCGGATCTCAAGGACGACAGGAACAAACTGGCGTTTCCGATCAGGATAACTGCCTCATCCTGTCTGACGCGGCCACGACAGACCACATGACCTATTTCGGAAGCCTGGCGAAATACGTCAGCGATGGATTGGATGCCTGTGCGTATTACTATTGCCCAGGCGACATGATGGCGACCAATCAACGCTGGTGCCAGCCGCTGAAAGTGTGGCGCAGCTATTTTGAAGGCTGGATCTCCAAACCAAATCCGGAAGCGCAAATGTTGGCCTCGGTGATGTTTGATCTGCGGGCGGTTGGCGGCGATGATAGCTTGTTTACCGATCTGCAACAGACCACTCTCGAGGTTGCTTCCAAGAATTCCATTTTCACCGCACATATGATCGCAAACTCATTGAAGCATCAGCCTCCACTCGGCCTGCTCAGGGGGCTTGCCACCATTCGCTCCGGGGAGCATCGCAACCGGCTGGATCTCAAACTGAATGGTGTTGTTCCAGTGGTCGATTTGGGTCGCATCTACGCGCTGCAAGGACGTTTGCAGCCCGTCAACACAAGGGCAAGACTTTCCGCGGCCCAGGCCGGCGGCATTCTTTCCCCCACCGGTGGGGCCGATCTGATGGACGCCTATGACCTGATCGCCACCATGAGGCTTGAACATCAAGTGGCGCAGGTGAAAGCGGGTGGCAAGCCGGACAATTTTCTGGACCCATCCGAGCTCTCCGATTTTGAGCGCAGCCATTTGCGCGACGCATTCGTCGTCGTCAAAACGATGCAGTCGGCTATTGGGTCGGGCGCGGGAATTCTAGGATAGGGCCATGTTTGTCGAGCTCATTGCCACCATCTTTGGAGGTGTTGCCTGCGCCGGGCTGGTGATGCTGGCAAACTTGACCATCGGTAACCGTCTGCCAAAATGGCTGACCCCAGTTGCTGCCGGCCTCGGCATGATCACGATGACCATCTACGCTGAATATACTTGGTTTGACCGAACGGCGGAAAGCCTGCTCGAAGGGATGCAGGTGGCTGTAAAGGTCGAAGAGCAAAGCTGGTTCCGCCCTTGGACGCAGCTTTGGCCCTACACTAAACGCTTTGTGACGGTCGATACGGCAACGGCGCGCAAGAACGAGAAGTTGCCTGATCAAAGGCTGGTGAACCTCTACTTCTATGGCCGTTGGTCGCCGGTCAATCAGATGCCCGTCCTGTTTGATTGCGCAAGTTCAAGATCTGCTCTGCTCGTCGATGGCGCCGATTTTTCTGATGACGGCACGGTCGCCAATGCAGACTGGCAGCAGATGCCCGCTGATGATCCGATCCTGAAACTGGTTTGCGAAACCTGACATGTTCACACGCCTCAGCTTACGCCTGCGCATCTTCCTGTTCTTTTGCCTCTTGGCTTTGGGGGCGATATTTCTTGCGGCAGGAGCGTTGGGGATCGGCTGGTTGCGTGCTGAGGACGCGCCGCGCGGACCGTTCGTTACCGCGTTTGTCGCGTTCTTGTTCTTAAACACCGGCCTTGTGGCAGCCATATGGTTTCTGTTCGACACGCATGTGGCCAAGCCGATCGAAAAATTGGCGACAGATCTGCGCCTGCGTGCTCATTCCGGGCTTGACCGGGAGATGGACCCAGAAACGGCCAAATACTTAGGGGACCTTGCTCCAGCAGCGCATGCGATTTCAACCACACTGAGCGCCAAAATGCTGGATACGGCGACCGAAGTCGCCCAAGAGACAGACCGTTTACAGCAGGAGAGGGCGCGTCTGACGGCCCTTTTAACGGAAGTTCCGATGGCAACAATTCTGTTCAATCGGTCTGCCGAAATCGTTTTGTATGATGCCCAGGCCGCGGGCATCCTATCCTCTGTAGCACCTCCTCGTCTGAAGGCACCGTTGGGTGATTATTTCGATATAGCGCCGGTGAAAGCCGCTATGGGAGAGGCGGAGAAGACTGACGCTTTAGCGCCCTTCAAGCTGAAAGCCAGGTCCGGTGCACATGCCTTCTCGGCTCGGTTGAAGGCACTGGACACCGATGGCTTCATGCTCATCATAGACACGACCAATGTGCCCGTAACAGCCCTTGGACCACGCCCTCTCGTCTATGACTTTGAACTTCTGAACGCCAGGGGAACGAGCGCGATCGCCGAGATGAGGTTGAGTGAAATCTGTTTCGTCGCCTTCGATACGGAGACAACCGGCCTGTCTCCCAAAACCGATGACGTGGTTCAGCTCGGTGCAGTACGGGTCCTCAATGCTCGCCTCGTGGAAGGAGAGTTTCTGGACTGCTACGTTAACCCGGGACGTCCCATCCCGCCCTCATCAACGAACATCCATGGCGTCACTGACGCGGACGTGGCCGATGCGCCCGATTTCTCCACCATCGGCCGAACCTTCCATGACTTCTGCCGCGATGCAGTGATTGTTGCTCACAATGCGCCCTTCGACATGGGGTTTCTGCGCAGGCACGAAGCGCAGATGGGTGTGGAATGGGACCATCCGGTGCTCGACACGGTACTGCTGTCAGCCGTTGTTTTTGGCGTAACCGAGGCCCATTCGCTCGATGCACTGTGCGCGCGCCTCAACATCGACATTCCCGACAGTCTCAGACATACCGCCCTTGGAGACGCCCGCGCTACAGCCGAAGCACTGGTGATGCTGATCCCGCTTCTCGAAAACAAGGGATTTGAAACCTTGGGAGACGTGATACGGGAAACAGGAAAGCATGGCCGGCTACTGCAAGATCTTAATCGATCAAACTCCGAGTTGGGAACAGGTGAGGGTGGCGTAAGCCAACCATGATTTGTTCACTATGCCCCACGCAATCCCGTCAATTCACGGAGTGTTCAGTGCCCACTCAGGCGCTCGCCGCAAGATATGCACGTAAGGTCTCGTTGGCATTGAACTCGGCAGGTGCCGGTTCCAATTTGGGGCGCGCTAGATCAGGGGTTAGGGTGTGGAGGGGATCGGACGATTGATGCGCCGCGAGTGCGAAGGCAAGCTCTGCCAGCGATCTCATCTGGCAAGATGCTCCAACTGTGCCCGGGGCGTAATATTCCGGCTTTGAGAAAGCTTTCAAAAGCGGGCCTATCGCTTTGAAATTTAACCAAAACATGCCACCGGTAAAATATGGCCAATGGTGGGGAACCCGTTCAAGGTCCAGCCCCGACAAAACATTGGCCGGATCAAAATCCAAATCCAGGGATGCTTGCTTGCTTGAGATCAAGAGACCTTCAGGACCGGCCATACTGCAAGGTGTTTGTGCCTCCAGAACGTCGCTGATCCGCTCGCCGGTGCCTGGAGGTCCCAATAAACAGGCAAGACAATAGTCCAGCCAGGCTGGCCCCAGGTCCTGACTGACCCAATCTGTTTCGAAATGCGGCTTGGCAGTATGCACCTTCAGAACGTGCGAATACCGATCTGAGTCCAGTGCCGAGAGGATGAAGCAGAACGGCCATATGTCTCTGCCGCGATTGGGCATAGTGATGATCTTCGCGGTGGGAAAGGCCTCGCGCAATGTGCGTCTGATTTCGTCCCCACCAAAAGGGGGAACAGAGGCAAAGAGGTCAAACTGGACCTCGAGGGCTGAAAGACGGTCCGCCAAATGTTGAGTTGTGTCCAGGTAGAAACAGTGGGCGATGACCGCAAAGCTGGACCTGGTTTTTCGGCGTTTTCCAAGGGCCGTTTGTGCAGCGTCAATGATGAGCTGATCTTCCTGGCTGACCGGAAAGTTGGGGAGCGGAGTGAGGAACTTCGCGGGTTCGTTTGGCTCTCTGGTGAACAGAGGGTTGGAGGCGAGCGGGCCCGTACCGGGCGCGCTGGAGAAACCGGATTTCTTGATCCTTCGCCCAATCGAGCGACGTGCCCTGCTCGTCAGGCTGGACACGGATCTATTCCATGCGCTGATCGTTGTGGTCTTTGATGGCTCGGGATTAAACGTTTGAACGTTGATCTCCGCAGGCATTGGCGGGCGATGATCCAAGCTCGCTTTCAGTGAGGCGCTTGTCGCTGGGGCATAGCGCGAATAGGTTTCAACCAAGGCCTGCTTAGGATCTTTCCCGTTGTCGTGCCAGGCCTCGAGCGTCTGCACCAACCGGTTCACAAACACATCGAAGGAGAACACATCCCTTTGGGAGACAAGCCTGGAACGCAATAGCAATGCTCTGAGCGCCGCGAGGTTCTTCTGGTAGGAGCGATTGTCGAAGTGTCGCGACACGATCGCGTCAAGACTGGGAAAGGCTCCTTCAGCTTTGTAGGCTGCGTTGCCCATGACACAGACCTGACGCCCAAACAGTGCGGCCTCCATGCCTGCTGCGCCGTTGGCGGTCACCACGTGATCGCAAAGACTGTAAAGGCGAATGTCGGACACGCGCTCACTTGGCCGATCCAACCAAAGCACCGCATCAGAATACGTGCGCAAACTGCGGCGCGCTTCGTTGAGTGCTTCGGCTTGGCCGGGACTTGACATGTCTCCCTGGGGTGGTCTGACGATGGTGAGAATGTTGTTGTCTGCAAGAACCGGCAAACACGCCTTCAATACATCGGCAGGTGTGTGGAATTGTGTGTGTGCCCGAAGCAGCGGATCATCAAAATGCTGCAGGCACAAAAATGCGGCACGCCCGTTGCCTCTGCGTAAAATGCGATCTTGGCCGGTGAAGTCGATGGGCCCTATGCCGGCATGCGAATTATCGCCTGGCGCCAAGCCGGGAACGCAGGCTTGATCGAGTTCTGCAGGCCAGGCGTCTTTGTCCACCATTGCCCGAACTGCGGATACGTCGATCTGAGCCAACAGTGAGGATCCGCCTGCGCCCAACGGGTCAAACAGTGCTGCATCGAAGACTGAAGGGTGGGAGAAGCCGAAGTCCAACACGATGTGATCGACATTGGCCGCTTCGGCAAACAATTTGGCGGCGCCGTTATCGCCCAAAGTGACCACAACATCGAACGCGAAGCGTTCATGGATGCGTTCGAATATCCGTCTGTAGCGCTCAGTAACCTCACCATAGCCAATCAAGAGAGAGCTCCATGTGCGCACACCCTGGTTGGGCCATTCCGTCAGGCTCGCCCGAAACTGATCTTGTTCCTCGCTTTCCGGGCGCAAGAAGAAGCGCTTGGCCGCCATGGCCTCATCTTGGACGTGGGTCAGAGTTTCCCGGTTGGCATAAAGACGAATGTCGAAGTCGTTCAAATGCTCTGACGCGCTTTCCGACAGCAACATCTTTGCAAACGCGGTGGCCGGTGCGCGGAAGTGATCCATCGTCTGGCGCACTGGGAACGGCTCGATGTAGATCAGAATGCGCATATAAATCAGGCGAGAAAGCTCTGGAATTGGCTCAAGATGGTGGTTGTGGCATGTGTCTTCTTTGCGTAGGACGCGGCCGAACGTGCCGCCCTGAGGCTTTGTGCGGCGGCAAGCGCGGCTTGAATATGGTCATGCCATTCAGATTGAGTGGTCGCCAGCCTGAGATTAGGCGCATCAAGCTGCGACAGATCCGGAAGCCGACTGGACACATATTGGCAACCGGCGAGCGAGGCCTGCAAGAACCCGATCCGCGACACACAACGGTCCCTTTTCGTATTTGCATGTGGATCGATGATGCAGGCCACCTTTGCCAGATCCAATTCCGGCGCCTGCTTGGCCACCGGCGCCTCATGCTTCACCCGGGGGTGCGTGAGCAGCGGGCCGGGCAGTTCCACAGATCCAAAGATGGTGAGCGTGCACGCGCTGTCCTCAGAGATGATCTTGAACAGAAGGTCATAGATCATGGCAAGGTCGAGCGCCGAATGTTGGGTTCTGGCCACAAATCCAAGCGATTTGGGATTGCGCGGCGCCACCGGCAGCTGGAGCACATCGCTCAAGCCCTTAAGGCGCGGGGTTATGCTCTCCGGCACCGTCATCAGTTCCACATCGGGCTGATAGAGTGACGCAAGCTCTGCCAGCGGAGGCGTTGCCGCTGAGAGACGCTTGAACAGCTTCATGGCCGCAATGTAGTCGGTGGTTTTCAGCGGAGCGCCGCCGGATTGGCCCGCTGGTTGCTCCGCCCCGTAGATTTCGTCACAAAACAGAGGCAAATCCCAATCGGATATGAGGATCCGCCTGAGATTGCCCAATGAGCCGACCACACTACGCAACTGGGCATGGTTCACAGTAGGGTGGTGGAAGACGTAAGCATCAAAATCGGGATTGGGCGCTCTTAAGAATTCTTCTGTTCGGTAAAGCGCCACACTGTAGCCGTTTGTCTGCAGACCTTCAGCCATGCGCACGCACCGCCCCGCTTCATCAATCGAAGCGGTGACAAAGCACACGCTGCGCCTCGTCTTTGCGGTTTGCCGGGCGCGGGGTTTTTGCGCCAGCGCCGGGGACGCCGCTGCTTCAGCCACTTTTTTCACCCCATTCGACTCTTGCCTTCCATTCAATAGGCTGAGTTAGGCTGATTTGTCTCCCTCAGAAATACGCTTGCAGAATTTTGGTCCATGATTCACGTTGCCAAACAATTTCACCTGCGGTTGTGTGCAAACACAAGGGTTGGATTCGCAATGGAGCTCACAGGCAATGCATGACTTTTACTCAGACACGAAGACGAAGCCAACACGCGCCATGCGTGAAGCCATGCTCGATGCTGAAGTGGGCGATGAGCAGAAAGGCGAAGACCCAACAACCAACGCCTTGTGTGAACGGGTGGCCGACCTTCTGGGCAAAGAGGCTGCGGTGTTCTTACCGTCCGGCAGCATGTGCAACGAAATCGCCATTGCCGTCCATTGTCGGCCGGGCGATGAGGTGATCTGTGATCGCACCTGTCATGTGCTCAATTTCGAGGGGGGCGGTCCCGCCGCTCTGAGTGGTGTCGTATTGTCAACTTTGGATGGTGACCTTGGCCGGTTCTCCGGTGAACAGGTCCGCGCAGCCGTTCGCGGCAAATCCAGGTACTTTCCCAACACCCGCATGGTTTCAGTGGAGCAGACAGCCAATCTGGGTGGTGGGGCCATTTGGACACCAGAGGCGATTGACGAGGTCGTGGCCGTGGCACGCGAGCATGATTTGATCACGCACATGGACGGCGCGCGCCTCATGAACGCTGTGGTGGCAAGCGGTGTGCCGGCCAAACGATACACGCAAGGGATGGACAGTTGCTGGATCGACTTCTCAAAAGGGCTGGGCGCTCCTGTGGGAGCTGTGTTGGCGGGATCTGCCGAATTCATTGAACAGGCCTGGCGGTTTAAACAGCAATGGGGCGGGGCTATGCGTCAGTCGGGCGTTTTGGCCGCCATGTGTCTCTACGCCCTTGATCATCATGTGGGCCGGCTTGCCGATGACCACGCCTTGGCGGCTCAAATCGGGACCGCCTTGAACGAGATGCAAATGGTCAAGTCCGTCACGCCGGTCGCCACGAACATCATCTTCTTTGACATTGTGGATGGTGGGCCAGACGATCAACTGCTCACCGCTCTGGCGTTGGAGGCGGGTTTGATTATTGGGCCCTATGGGGACAAGCGGATCCGGCTGCTGACCCATCTGGATGTGGACGAGACCGCTGCGGAGGCCCTTATCACCTTTTTGCGCAAGCACCTGGACTAGAGAGCAAAGGCTTATGGATTTCACGTTGAGCGATGAGCAGAAGGCGCTGCAGGAGACTGTGGCGAAGTTTGCCGGTGCAGAACTGCCTGAAGTTGCGGCCTTCTGCGAGGAGCAACACGAACCCGTTCCGCCGGATGTGGTGAAGTCTTATGCAGAGATGGGTTTTTTGGGTCTCAACTTGCCGGAGCGCTACGGGGGAGGCGGGCAATCACATTTGGATGCGGTGATCGTGCTGGAGGAGCTTGCCAAGATTTCCGCTGCCGTTGCCTTTCCCGTGTTTGAATCTTGCTTTGGACCGATCCTGGCGATCGCACACTTTGCCCCTGAGACACTGCGTCAGCGTATTGTTCCAAAGGTCTGTTCAGGCGAGAGCATTGTGGCGGTTGCCATGTCCGAGCCGGACGCGGGCAGCGCACTTACTGATCTGAAAACACATGCGGTCTTGGATGGCGATCACTATGTGCTGAACGGCACCAAACGATGGTGCTCAGGCGGCGGGCATTCGGACAACTATGTCGTCTATTGCAAGCTGTCTGATGAACCGGGCGCAAAAGGCATCGGGGCTTTGCTCGTGAGCAAGCCTAGCGAGGGTTTCACCTTTGGCAAGAAGGAATATCTGCTAGGGTTTCGCGGTATCCCGAGCGCGGACATGTTCTTTGACAATGTGCGCGTGCCGGCGGACCACCTCATTGTGCCCGCCGGTGGCTTCCGCCAGCTCATGGAAGCCTTCGACCTGGAGCGTTGCGGCAACACAACGATGAGCCTTGCGATCGCACAATCAGCTTTTGATGAAGCGCTGGCTTATGTTCAGGAGCGCCATCAGTTCAGCAAACCATTGGTTGATTTTCAGGCGGTGCAGATGTCGCTGGCGGAAATGAAGATGAAACTGGATGCAGCCCGGCTCTTGCTTTACCGGGCTGTGGTGAATGCCGAAGCAGGGTTGCCTTCAGTGGCAGACAGTTCCATTGCCAAGTGCTTTGCCAACGAGGCCGTGCGCGAAGTGACCGGCAAAGCTATGCAGATTATGGGGGGCTATGGCTACTCCACGGCCTATCCGATTGAACAGAAGATGCGTGACGGCTGGGGCTGGGGCATTGCCGGAGGGTCCATCGACATTCAGAAAACCAATATCGCCGCGGCGCTCGTGGGGCGGCGCTTTTCGCAACGGAACTAGAGCATGTCAGGCATTCCCTCATGGCCGCTTTCCGGCGTTCGCGTTCTCGATATGACGACCGTGATCTTCGGTCCCTACACCACAATGATGCTGGGCGACTTTGGCGCCGACGTCATCAAGATCGAGCCGCCGGGTGGAGATATGACCAGGGCGATCGGACCGGGACGTTCGCCTGGAATGTCGTCGCTATATCTGGGGGCCAATCGCAACAAGCGCTCCATCATGCTCGATTTGAAGCAAGATGCGGCGAAGGAGGCCATGTGGCGCCTAATCGATAGCGCGGACATGCTGGTCCACAATGTGCGCCCACAAAAGATGGCTGCGTTGGGGTTTGATCCGGACAGTGTCCTCAAGCGCAACCCTAAGATCATCTATGGAGGTCTGCACGGCTACCGGGAGGAGGGGCCTTATGGAGGCCGGCCGGCCTATGACGATGTGATCCAGGGAGAATCCGGCCTTGCCGGCACCTTCACTGCGCGCGATGGATCACCGGTGCTTTCTCCATCAGTGATTGCCGATAAAACCGCAGCACTCCTGGCGAGCACAGGGCTTTTGGCGGCCTATGTCCAAAGGTTGCGCACCGACAAGGGAGTTTATCTGGAAACCGCCATGTTCGAAGGGCTGGCGGCTTATACGCTTCTGGAGCATCAGCACGGCATGATCTTCAATCCGCCTGAAGATGGATACGGCTATCCTCGTGCTTTGTCTCCAGCGCGCCGGCCTCATCCCACCCGCGATGGTTTTATCTGCATGCTAGCGTACACCGACAAACAATGGGAGCGGTTTTGGGAGATTGCCGGACGCCAAGAGCTTGGCGATGACCCACGGTTTGCCACCATGAGGGCGCGCTCGCAGAACACTGATGAGCTTTATTCCATTGCCGGTGAAGTGCTTGAAACACGCACGACCGCTGAGTGGCTGAGCATCCTGAAAACTGCCGAGATCCCATGCGGTCCGGTCAACCGGTTGGAGGACCTGACGCAGGATGAGCAGCTCGTGAGCACCGGGTTCTTCAGGCCTCAAAGTCATCCCACAGAGGGCGAGTTGACGGCATTAGACACAGGGTTCCGCCTGAATGGTGAGGTTCTTCCCGTGCGCCAACATCAACCGCGACTGGACGAGCATGGCGCAGAAATCTTGAAGGAACTGGGCTACCTGGACCAGGAGATTGAAGGGATCCTTGGGCAAGGAGAGACGGAATGAAGGCCATGGTCATAAAGGACGCATGGGGCCCGGATAACCTTGTGGCCGAGGATCGCCCTGATCCAACCCCAGGAGTAGGGGAGATTGTCATCGCCATGAAGGTTGTCTCCATCAATCCACGCGATCTCATTATGAGCAATGGAGGATATGGCCGAATGGGCGGCACCCTGCCGCTGGTACCGTTATGCGATGGTGCAGGGACCGTGGCCGCACTCGGAGACGGCGTTGAGGGGCTTGCCGAGGGGGATTTGGTGATTCCAAACTACAGCCGCACCTGGCTCCACGGCACGACAAATGCAGCTCATCAGGCCGGTGCCCATGGGGGTCCGCTTGATGGGACAGCGCAGGAGCTGTTTCTGGTGCCTGCCAGGGCGGTGACCAAGGCACCCGCCCATATGGACGCTGCGCAGGCCGCTACCTTGCCGTGCGCTGCCGTCACAGCTTGGAATGCGATCGTTGAGGAAGGCAGAGTGAAGCCCGGTGACCTGATTTTACTGCAAGGCACCGGAGGTGTTTCCCTCTTCGCGTTGCAGTTTGCCAAGATGCATGGGGCCGAGGTGATCGTCACTTCATCGAGCGATGCGAAGCTGGAGCAGGTGAAGGCCATGGGCGCTGATCACTTGATCAACTATCGATCAGAGCCCGACTGGCACAAGCTGGCGCGCGGGATCTCAGGCGCTGACGGCGTTGATCACGTTGTCGAGGTGGGCGGAGCAGGCACCTTGGAAAAATCAATCTCAGCGGTCAGGCCTGGTGGTTTGATCAGCTTGATTGGCGTGCTCTCCGGCGCCGGTGCCGACGTCAGTCTGGGGCGCGTGGTGACCCGGCATGTGCGGCTTCAAGGGGTAACGCTCGGAAGCAAGAAATTGCTCGACGACATGTGTGACGCGATGGAACAGCATGGCACGGTGCCGGTCATTGACCACCAGGAGTATGAACTGGATGAGCTTGGGGCAGCGTTAAGTTCGCTGCCCGCCGGCAAGCATTTCGGCAAGATTGTCTGCAAAGTCTCTTAAGACCCCTCAACCCCGCATCTTTGTGCCTTTTGGATCGTAGGGCGAGTTTGCAATCACACGGGCTTTATGCAGCACACCCACAATGTGTACATCCAGCTCCGTGCCCGCAGTGGCGCAGCTCTCATCCACGAGCGCCATGGCAAGCGACTTGTCTACGCAATAGCCATATCCGC
Organism: Hyphomicrobiales bacterium; assembly: GCA_028285595.1. Lineage (GTDB taxonomy): Bacteria > Pseudomonadota > Alphaproteobacteria > Rhizobiales > CAJQND01 > JAAEUE01. The sequence continues at coordinate 46,820 of JANQOW010000070.1, read as the reverse complement.
CGGAGGTCACATAGCCCACCCGTTTATCGCCTTGCCAGATTGGCTCGTAGCCGGACGCATCTGCATCCGAAGCGTCCACTTCGAGGGTGACAATCTGCTGCGCGGCCGGCCCGCCATCACGCGCTGCCATCGCGGCCTTGTGGCCGATAAAGTCCTGTTTTTGCCAGTCAATCCAGCGGTCCATACCGGTCATGGCGGGAGTGTACCCCCACATGAACTCGCGTGACCACACTCCGAAGCTCTTTTCTAGACGCAAGGAGTTCATGGCATTGAACCCGAACTCAACCGCATCAAACCCGGCGGAGGCCTCTTTCAGCATGCGATAGAGTGTGATGTGTTCAGCGGCCGAGCAGTTGATTTCGTACCCAAGCTCTCCCACCACGGATAGTCGGCCTACTTTGGTGCGCAGAAGTCCAACATCAACCTCCATGCAGCCCATAAATGGCAATGCCTCGTGGGAGAGGTCCTGATGGGTCAGCGTTTGTAACAGATCGCGCGATTGAGGACCCGCAAGACCGAAGCCAACGATTTGATCGGATATATCGCGCACCTCAACACCGTCTGCCGCCAGATCATGGAACCAGCGCATATGCCATGAGCGCAAGTAGTAGGACCCCATCAACCACCACGTGCCATCGCCCCAATTGAACACCGTAAGGTCGCCCTTTAAACGCCCGCTTTCGGTGAGCAGAGGCGCCAACCGGGCGCGCCCGGGGCCGGGCAGGCGGCTGGCGCACACCTTATCTAGCCAGCTTTGAGCATTGGGCCCGGTAATCTCGAAACGGGAGAAACCGCTAATGTCGATGAGGCCCACACCTTCGCGCGTTTTCTTGCACTCTTCGCCCACCATATCGAAGGCATTCGACCGCTTTAGGGTAGGGATCTCTTCAAAGTCCTTTGGCGCAAAGTAAATCGGAACTTCCAAGCCCCAGCTTTCGCCCCAACGGGCACCGTTGTCAGTCATGGCGTCATACGCGGGGGCCTTCTTAAGCGGCCGGCCGGCCCAAAGCTGCTCGTTTGGGTAACTCATGACGAACCTGCGGGAGTAGAATTGGCCGGTCATTTGCTTGATGTATTCGCGGTTTGACGCAAACTCGCCGTAGCGCCCCACATCCATGCCGTAGATATCTCCTTCAGGCTCCCCGTGGATCATCCATTCGGCCAGCGATTTGCCGACACCGCCACCCTGAAGGAATCCGGCCATCACCCCACAAGCGCACCAATAGTTTGGAACCCCCTGAACGGGGCCTACGAGCGGGTTGCCATCCGGCGTAAAGGTGAACGCGCCATTGACCCAACGCTTGATGCCCACATTGGCCAACGCCGGATAACGGTTGAACCCGATCTCCAGTTCCCGCTCAATGCGGTCGAAGTCTTCTTGGACAAGCTCAAAGCCATAGTCCCAGGGCGCGCCGTCCATATTCCAATGCTGATGATCCAGCTCATAGATCCCCACCAGCATGCCGTTCTGGTCCTGACGCGCATAGGTGAAGCCGTCGAGATCGACCATCATGGGCATCTCAAACCCCGCACTGGCGATTTCCGGAACGTCATCGGTGACAAGATAATGGTGCTCAAGCGGGGAGACCGGCAGATCCAAACCAGCCATCCGGCCCACTTGCTTTGCCCACAAGCCCCCAGCGTTAATGACGTGTTCGGCGTGAATGGTGCCTTTTTCCGTGACCACGTCCCAGGAATAATCAGGCCGCTGGTTAAGCTCCACGACACGATTGTGTTCGATCACATCAGCCCCACGGTTGCGCGCGCCCTTTGCATAGGCATGCACAACACCGGTTGTGTCCACGTATCCTTCGCGGTCAGCCCACATGCCTCCCAGCACATTGTCCGGGCTCATGACGGGGCAGGCGTCAACCATCTCCTCCACATTCATGAGCCGCACATCTTCAATCCCCATGGTTTGGAACACGCGGTACGCAGCCTGGAGCCACTCCCAGCGGTCCGGTGTGGAGGCAAAGGTGATGCCGCCGGTCATGTGCAGCCCCGTTGCCTGGCCGGTCTCTTCTTCCAGTTGAGCCAGAACGTCGATGGTGTAGGCTTGGAGCGCGGCAATGTTGGGGTCTGCGTTCAAGGCATGGATGCCGCCCGCCGCATGCCAGGATGAACCGGCGGTGAGCACGCTGCGCTCCAAAATGGCCACATCAGACCAGCCGAGCTTGGTGAGGTGATAAGCGATCGAAGCGCCCACAACGCCCCCGCCAATGATTGCTACACGGTATTGCGATTTCATCGGCACATCTCCTCTGCCCGGTGGTGGAGCCGCAGCTCTTGTGACGCATGTTTAATCTCGCTTCCATAATGCGTCTAGACACATGTGTCTAGACGTGATTAATGCAGCTTCATGGGAAAACCGCTCACCGATGTACCGTACGAACAAGCAGTCCCGCCTGCGCATACCAAGGCAACCCGTCTCGACTGGCTGCTGGCCGCGCAGGAGATGTTGCTGGCTGACGGGGTTGAGAGTGTGAAAATTCTAACGCTTGCCAAAAGGCTTGGCGTGGCGCGCGCCAGTTTCTACTGGCATTTTCTGAACCGCACCGAGTTGTTAGAGGCGTTGCTTGAACGCTGGCGCGAAACGAATACGCAAGCCATCACCGTGCAGGCCGGGTTGCCGTCAGCTTCGATCTTTGAGGGAGTGATCCATATCTTTGAATGTTGGGTCGACCGCACCCTCTATGAGCCGCGGCTGGACTTTGCCATCCGTGAATGGGCAAGGCGTTCCGAGGAGGTCCGCCGGCAGGTTGACATTGCAGATGATACGCGCGTCGAAGCTGTCAAGCAGCTCTACTTACGGCATGGTTATGACGAACAGGACGCGTTCATACGCGCACGCGTGCTGTACTTCATGCAGATCGGCTACAACGCCCTTGAGTTGGGTGAGAGCATTGAGACCCGGATGGGATATATTGGCGATTACCTCAGATGTTTCACCGGCCGCGAGCCATCCGAACGTGAGACACAGCAGTTCATCGCAATCCTGAGGGCGCGCTCTGTTCCCTAAAGACCGCTATTGCGTGCGCACCACATTGACCGAACACTTCGCATGCCGAACCACCCGAGCCGTGTTGGGGCCCAGAAGGTAGTCGGAAAGCTGAGGACGGTGCGCGCCGATCACAATCTGATCGGGTTCAATCTCATCGGCAACCTCAAGAATACGTTCGTACACCGAACCGTGACGCACGATTGTTTCCGCCTTCATGTCGTTCGGGAGATGGTCGCTCACCACTTCGTTGAGCCGCTCCAGCGTCTCTTGCACAATCGCCTTTGCGTCAAACTCCTCCGACCCCCCGGTTTCACCGCGAATGGCATATCGATAGTCAATCCCGGAGATCATGTGTGGAACCACTGACATGATCACAAGGCTGCTCCCATCTTGCCGTGCGTGGCTGACCCCGGCCGCAAGAACCTTCGATGAGGTCTCCATATCACTGAGATCGATTGGCACTAATGTCTTTCCAGCCATGGTGATGATCTCCTCTTAATTACGTACGTTCAGGCCGGCTATAGAGCCAGAACAGCCAGATGAACAACAAAACAATCGCTAAGTTCAGCAGCGAGATATCCGCAGCCGGATTGATTGCTGACGGTGGTTGAGGCAGCGCCGGCGCTAAGGCGGCTGACTGCTGAAGGGTGGGATCGACATTAACCGAGCCTGGGATCGCATCGCCGAGCGTTTTCACTGTGGAGGCCGGGATGGGCGGAATGCTCGTTTGCACCGAACTTGGTCCCTGATCACCCACGGCATCCCCGGTCACCGGGGCCATCCCCGCGAGCACGACCTGGACACCTAAAGTGTCGATGGCAGACCTTTGGACCCGATAAGTGTTCGCCGGTATCCGCACTTCCCTCAAGAACGGAAAGCGGACCAAGTTCGCCCCTTCCTTCCAGGCGTCCAACGGCAGTACGGCAAACAACACACCATCGATCATCTGCGTGATGGCTTTGTTGCCGAGCGGGGCAACAACCAGTGCAGCATCGGCCTGTCCGGAGGTGAGCGCTTCAATAACCGCTTCAGGCGTTCCGGCCTCAACAGGTTTCAGTGTCGCTTTCATGCCCAATCCGTCAATGAGGATTGAGGCCAGGCGCGCTGTGTCCGATCCTTCCGGACCGGTGGCAATGGTCTTGATATTCGCAAGATCCGGATTGCCGCCGCTCTTCAGGTTTGATTTCCCGACTAGGTGAACGACGTTTTGACCGGCCACCGCCACAGCTTCATACTGGTTGTTGCGCGACGGAACGGTTCCGGTGAGCTCAAAGAACTCATCGGCGCCAACAAGTGCCAGACGGGCCTCGCCGGATGCCAGTTTACCCAGCGGGCTCCCCTCCGTAGACACTTTCACCTCGCGGCCGGGGAACGCACGTCGGGTCGCCCGCAGGGCCGTGGTGGCAAGCTCCGAGGCCGCGATCGAGGATGTGGATGCGACCTGTAACGGCTCATCCGTGGTCACAGTGCCGCCTTTGATCAACCCGAGCTCAAGTAGCGCATTGCGCGCGACGGTTTCCGCCGAGCGGCCCTCAACGTCAACGCGCGCATTGAGCTTTTGCATCAAGGTTCCGTCAATCTTGCCTGCCAGAGCACTGATTGCGTTGCCAAGGTTTGCGTGTTTGCTCAGGGCATCTGCGCGGGCCAGCGGGGCGGCTTGATAAACCGGGAAGAACCCCAAGTCATCCTGCAAGATCTTCAGATCAAAATCAGGAATTTGGCCATCGGTTGTGTAGACCTCGGCCACATCAACCTTCCCATCGAGCAACATGTCGTAGAGCTTGGCACGATCGTCCAACTTCACAACTTCAACCGAGCCAAATGACATGCCGTACCGGCTCAGCATCGGCGTGAGGCCGTCCAGCGGGCGTCCCTGAAAATCGTCTTCAATTCCAAGCTTCAAGGAACCGGCTTGGGCAATCAGATCGGACATCGTGCTCAAACCGAGCTCCTTGGCCCGATCTGCCCGCATGGCAAGCCCGTAATTATTGGCAAAACCGAAGCGAGGCAGCCACGTCAGGCCCAAAGGTTCATACAAGGCCTTCACGCGTTCGGTGGCTTTATCTCCATCGGAGATCGGGTTCTGGCCAAGCATGACCAGGCCTGTACCATTGTAGTCCGGATAAACGTCCACATCGCCTTGTTTAAGGGCCGCCAGAATGGCTTGCGTGGACGCATACTCAACCGGACCATCCACCTTCAGGCCCTGTTCTTTGGCCAGAATGGCCATCATGTGCGACAGAACATTGCTTTCGCCAAAGTTCTTACTGCCGATTTTCACTGACTGATTGTCGTCACTGCAACCTACAGCGAGGAACGCAACGGCCAGGATAGCAAAGAGTGTGCGTTTAAACATGTTCAGCTCTCCTTTTCTGCCGTTGATCAAGATTCAGCCTGGCCTACGGCAGCGCCGCGAGCCTCGATGGGTTTGGGCAAGTCCGTACGCTCCTTGCGGATCTCCCGCAAGAAACCGACTATCTGCAACATCACAATCACCGAGAACGGTATGGCCCCTGTAATGGCCATCGCTTTGGCCACCGTGACCGAGCCTGAGAAGAGGGTGCCGGCCGTAAGAGCGGCGATCAGCGAGCCCCACACCATCTTTTGCATGACGGGCGGGTTCAAATTTCCATCCGTGGTCATCATCGACAGGACGAAGGTGCCAGAATCGGCCGACGTCACCAGGAAGACGAACATCAGCGCAACCGCCAGGGCGTTGAGGATGTTGCCCGCCGGGAAGTAGCTGAGGAAGCCGAAGAGAGCTTTTGTCACGTCCTCGAAGATCAACTCCTTCAGGCCGCCACCACCGTGTATCTCGATATAGAACCCGGCCGCGCCAAAGACTGCGAACCACAGCATGGAGAACAGGGTCGGGACCATGACGACGCCGATGCAGAATTCTCTGATGGTACGACCTCGCGAAATCCGCGCAACGAAGATGCCGATAAACGGACCCCAAGCGAGCCACCAAATCAGATAGGTGAGGGTCCACCCCGCACTCCAGCCCGTTAGACCTTCAAAGGGAAAGAGCTTGAAGGACATTATGAAAATGCTGCTGAAGTAGGCGCCAATGCTGTCGATGAAGGCTTCCAGGATGTACTGGGTTGGTCCTGCAAAAAGCACCAGCAACATGATCAGCACGGCGATGACCATGTTGATGTTGGAGAGGATCTTGATGCCTTTGTCCACACCAGTGGTGGCTGACAGCATGTAGCAGACAAACAGAATAACCAGGATCACCATGGAGGCGGTTACCGTTTGCGAGGTGCCGAACGCATAGAACGATCCGGAGCGCACGCCCAAGGTGCCCATGGCCAGTGAACCTGCCAGACCAAACACCACCGACAGTACGGCCAGGATGTCAGCAATCTTTCCGACGCTCTCGCCGGTCTGGCCAGGGAAGAGTGCCTTGATCGGGGTCGAGATCATTGAAGATTCGCCGCGCCGGAACGTGAAGTAAGCAATCACCAAGGCGCACACGGCGTAGATCGACCAAGCATGAAGCCCCCAGTGCAGATTGGTGATCACGAGGGCCTGGCGGGCCGCGGCCGGCGTTCCACCCTCCATTCCGGGCGGGCTGATATAGTGGTACATAGGCTCTGCGGCGCCCCACAGCAGCAGGCCCGATCCCATTCCGCCTGCGAACAACATGGCGATCCAGGAAGCGGTGGAGAACTCCGGCTCTTCATCGTCGGCCCCAAGGCGGATTTTTCCGTACGGACCGAACGCCATGTACCCTGTCAAAAAGAGGAAACAGGTGCACAAGAACAACCACGCCCAACTGCCGCTCTTAAGCATGTAGTTGGTGAAACCAAGCATGGTTCCGGTCATGCTATCTGGATCAATGAGACCCCATGCGCCGATCGCAACGCAGAAGCCCATCGAGACCAAAAATACTGTATTGACGGATAATCCAGAGCCGTTTGAATCAGACATAGCCGCGTCCCCTTTCGTCTGATGACACCGGAACCTCGGCGGACTATCGACAGAAGCCCGATCTCACAAGAGGCAGCTTAGCTGAGGAAAATCTGCTTGTCACCCCGCCTATACAATATTGTCATAGTTGTCACAAAAACACCCTATCGCTCTGTTCTAACTAGTTATTTTGACGTCCATCTTAAATTTTTTTGACAGCCAGATCATGATTTTCACTTCTGTTGCATGCAATGACATCAAGTAGAAAAATGACTGTCGAGACGTGCGTTTTGCCGCCCTTGACACTGAAGGAATGAGGTCAAGTTAGGGGCAGTGTGCCGGGTTTGATCGAGCGGACGGGCTATCAGTAAGGGGCGGGCGTGAACCTGCGAAACAGCCCCCGTTGATTTTGTACCTCCAACCTGTACTCTGGCGGCCATACGTAAAACAACAGGAGGAGACACCATGAAAATCAGACTATTGGCAGCAGCTGCCACACTGGCTTTGGGTTTGGGCACACAATCGGCCTCAGCTGATCAATTCCTCAGGATGGTCTCCGGTCCCTCTGGAGGATCCTGGTATCCGCTCGGCGCCAAGATCATGCAAGTCTTTGATGAGAAGATTGATGGCATCACCACCTCGAACACATCGGGTGGGGGAATTTCAAACATTCTGTCGGTGAACGGCGGGGATGCTGAAATCGGGTGGTCATACGCCCACACCGCATTCAACGGCTTTTCGGGCAAGGGCAAGTTCAAGAAAGCACAACCAGACGTGCGCCACTTTGCAACGCTTTACCCGGCGATGTTCCAGGTGGCCGTGCGGTCGGATTCCTCAATCAAGACTTTCGAGGATATGAAGGCGGCCAATATCAGCCCCGGCAAAGCCAAATGGACCGGCACCGCGTTCGCGGAATCCATTCTGAAGGCTTATGGCATAAGCTTCCAAGACATTAAGGCCAATGGCGGCACCGTTCATCACGTGAGCTATACAGAGTCGGTTGCCCTTATGAAGGATAAGCACATTGAAGTGTTTATGGCGGCCACGTCCATGCCCCAGGCCTCGTTCATCGAGCTGGAACATAGCCCTGGTATCCGCTTTATCGGTCTTCCGAAGGACAAGCTGGACTCAATCCTTGAAGCCAACCCCGGGTTTATCCCCGGCAAGATGCCAAAGGGTGTCTACAAGAGCATTGACGAGGATCTCCACACCCTCGGGATCGTCACCAATATGGTGGTGCACAAAGACCTTCCCGAAGAGCTCGTCTACAATATGTGCAAGACGTTCTGGGAAAACCACGCCACGTTTGCCGAAGTTAAGAGCATCTGGAAGCGTGTGAAGCTTGAAGACGCGTTGGCAGGTGCGGCGATTCCGGTGCATCCCGGTGCGGCCAAGTGTTACAAAGAGCTCGGGGTCAGCGGCAACAGCTAAGACCAGCAGTATTGAACGTTAAGTGGCTGCACGCTGCCTGGCAGCGTGCACCACCGGTCTTTGTGTTATCGCACCCGGGCGGCCCATGAGCGTTGCTGAAACCCAGATAATTTATGAAGAAAAGCAGGAGCTCGGCTATTTGGAGCGCCTGCTGGTGGGCCGCGTGTCCGCCATCACCTATGGCGTTCTGCTGTGCTGCACGGTGATTGCGCTCGGGCTTGCCCTGTTCCACATTTACGTGGCCGCGTTCGGCACGCCGGAGGGTCGATCCTTCCGCTCCGTCCACTTGTCCGGAATGCTGATTTTGGCGTTCTTCTCATTTCCGCTCTTCCGCAAGTCGGTGCGCGACCCAGTGTTTGTGGAAGGCAGCCCCGGTAACGCGCTGCGCCTGTTCGGTTTTGCCGTAGATCTGGTGATTGTTGGTCTCATAATCTTCATCCAGCTTTGGACCATCTGGGACATCGAAGCATTTCATCTGAGGTACGGCGAGAAGGAGCTGCCCGACCTTATCATTGGCGGCATCCTTATCGGCCTGGTTTTGGAGGCAACCCGGCGGGCCGTGGGCTGGGCCATGGTGCTCATCACCGGCTTCTTTGTGATCCACTCGCTTTATGCCAATCACTTCTTCGGCTTCTTCTACGGACCGCCTGTGCGCTTCGGCAAGTTTATCGATGTGCTGTTCATGAGCAGTGACGGACTGTTCGGCATCCCGTTGCACGTATGCTCGACCTACATCGTGCTCTTTATCATATTTGGCGCGCTTCTCATCCGGTCCGGTGCGGGACGCTTCTTCATCGATCTTGCGGTGGCCCTTACGGGACACAGGACCGGCGGACCGGCGAAGGCTTCCGTGGTTGCCAGCGGATTTATGGGCACCGTGTCCGGTTCAGCCGTGGCCAATGTGGTCACCACCGGATCCTTCACCATACCGCTGATGAAGAACTTGGGATACCGCGCAAAGTTTGCTGCCGCGGTGGAAGCCTGTGCGTCGTCCGGCGGTCAAATCACACCGCCGATCATGGGCGCGGCGGCTTTCATCATGGCGGAGTTTCTCACCACCGCCTACACCAACATCATTGTCGCCGCGGCGATACCGGCCTTTCTCTACTTTGCGACCGTCTATTTCATGGTCCACCTGGAAGCTGAAAAGAACGGCATTGGGCAGATTGAGAGATCCCGCCTTCCGCAAGCTGGCCGGGTGCTGCGCGGGGGATGGCATCTGCTGATCGCTCTGGGCGTGCTTGTCTATTTCTTGATGGCCGGTTACACGCCGATGAAGTCCGCATTCTGGGGCCTGGTTTCCCTCTTCTGCTTGAGCTTCATCAATAAGGGCACCCGCATGAGCCCGGTGGATCTCGTGGCCGCGTTAGAGGCGGGGATCAGGGCCACTATGCCGGTAACCATTGCCTGTGCCTGCGCTGGATTGATCATTGGGTCCGTCTTCGTTTCGGGGCTGGGCTTGAAGTTCACCCAATCGGTTATTGATCTTTCCGGGGGCAATCTGCTGATCCTCCTTGGCTTGACCGGCGTGTCCGCAATCATCCTTGGGATGGGCATCACGACAACGGCGGTTTACATAACGGTTGCCGCGCTTATCGTGCCGGCGCTGGTCAAGATCGGTGTGGAGCCGATTGCGGCCCATATGTTTGCGTTTTACTTCGGTGTTGTCTCAACGATCACACCACCGGTGGCCCTTGCCTCGTTTGCCGGTGCAGCGATTGCGAAGACACCGCCCATGGCCACGGCAATTGAGTCGACGCGGGTCGGCATCGCCAAGTATCTCGTTCCATTGGTCTTCGTCTACAATCCTGCTCTGCTGTTTGTAGGTCCCTTATGGCTTACGGTTTTCTCAGGCGTTCTCGTGCTTGCAGGCCTGTGGGTGCTCTCTATTGCAATTGAAGGTTGGTATCGCGGTTCCGTGAAGGGGACACACCGCCTGATGATGTTGCTTGCGGCGGCGTTCATTCTGATCCCGCCAAATCAACCCGTCCTGGGTATAGCCGGATACATTTGGGAGATTGCCGGTCTCGTGATGGCCGCTGTGGTGATTGTTCCAAGACTACTGGCTGGCGGACAAACGGCGGAAGGTCAAAGCGATGCGTGACATCTTTCTGGGCAAACCCTGGCACTGGGCGCTTGTTGTGCTTGTGGCTGCGCTTATGGCCTGGGCCGGCAGCGCCCGCACACACGTGATCCAGTTCAATGCCTTTCTCATCGCCCTGGTGATTGGCAGTTTGCTCATCGTCCTCTTGATCTTGAAAACTCATCGTTCAGGGGAACAGGTCACGCGCGAGCCGCTGTTGCCCGATGATTTGGAGGATACCGCTCATGAGCAGGAGGAGGCCAACACTTAGGCACGGCTTGCACCTTTTGGGCGCTTTGGGTCTGACCTGTGTTGAGGCCGACACGAGCTTTGGGGCCGTAAGCCTGGACGGTTCGAACTGCATATTGTTTGCCGGGCAGGTGAAGCGGGAACTCGCTGTGTGTGTGGTCTGGGAAGGAGAGGGGAGCACGCTCAGCATATCTCTCGTGGGCAGGGCCCCGAACCAGGTGGACACCATTATTCTACGCCGGAATGGTGCTGACCCGTTTCAGACTCTGCACGTGGCGGCACGCCCGCCGATCACGAGAAGCGATGTTGGGCTGCTCTATTCTGATATGAACTTTGACGGCAAGGGCGACTTTGCAATCATGAGACGCGGTCATGGGGCCGTGCGGAAGCCCTTTTTGTATTTCCTGTATGATCCAAAGCTGGACCGCTACGTGCGTTCAAGTGTCTTGGAAGGACTGGGGACTGTGGCGTTTGACGCCTCGGCGAGGGTGGTGATCAACCGTTGGCGCGACAAGGCCTATCGCTACAAAGACAGCTTCAAATGGGTTGGCAATAGGTTGCGATTGCACGAGCGCGAACGCTCAGGAGGACCCAAGCGCCGTTGCGTCCACATTGCCTACGAATGGCGTGGACGAAAACGCACTGCCCTGGAACCAAGGCCCTGTAAGCGATAACGCGTTCTGCGTCTGCTCACCCGGTGTTTTGAAGCGAACGATCTCGAAGGTGCATCACGAGAGCAATCACCGCCAATGGGAAAACGGCCGCGTCTTCGTAAATGCCGAAAGTCACTCCAAGGATCGTCACCGCGAGCGCTGCGATGAGGGGCACAGGCCAAACCAGCGCCAGTCCGCGGCCAGAGACCATGAGCAACACTCCAATGGTGAACACGATGGTTGGTCCCGGACTGCTCGCAAAATATCCGACCTCCGCCCAGCCGCGTCCGGACATCAAACCGATCAGCGGCGCGCCGGCGAGAGCATAGAGGCCGAGGGCTAAGCCTGCGCGGTAGCTTAAAATCTGCGTGGATGAAACTTTGATCCAACTCATAAGGGCGCCAATGAAAAACAGGCAGAGCCCCTGAAGCACGAACAGAACACCGATTGGGTAATCCCAAAAGTTCAGTTCGGCAAAGACACCCAGATGATAGAACAGTCCGGTCGAGACCCAACTTGACGCCAGCACCAAACCCACAAGACGACCGGACATCTGCTGAGGCTTCAGCACGACCCACAGCGCCAAAATCCCAAAGATCGCCGCAAGCGCCTGCATCGGACGGATCGTGCGGTTGAAGTCTTCCAGGGTGCCAAGGAACACTTCAAGTGATAGGGGAACCATGGGCCGCGGCGCGCGCTGGTCACAAAGACTGCACGTAGGCAGCCATGCGCGAGCGCATTTGAGGATCGGGCAGGGCGTCACGCCCGGCCTCCAGGTTTTCAACCATATGCTCAGGGTTGGACGTGGCCGGAATTGCGCACGTGACCGCAGGATGCGAAATCACAAACTTCAACAAGAACTGCGGCCAACTGCGCACGCCGATTTCTGGTGCCCATGGGGGCAGGGGCTTGCCTTGGAGCTTCTTGATCAACGCACCGCGCTGGAACGGCCGGTTGATGATCACGCCGATGCCGAGGTCAGCGGCCATTGGCAGGAGCCGGTTCTCCGCCTCACGGTCCTCGACATTGTAGGTGAACTGAGCAAAATCAAAGGTATTGTTCCTCGCGATTTTCTCAAATTCGTCGTGGCGGCGGCCGTGAGAGGTGGTGATTCCGGTGTGTTTTATGCGCCCGTCACTCTTCCAGGTGTTCAAGGTTTCCATATGAACTTCCCAATCCACCAAGTTGTGAATTTGCATCAGGTCAAAGGTCTTGTGACCCCAAAGGCTTTGGGAGGTCTCCATTTGGCGGATGCCCATCTGCTTTGACACCGTCCAAACTTTGGTTGCCGTGAACAATTTCTCCTGAGGCGGGAGGCGTTCTAGGCAATAGCCTACCACCTCTTCTGACGTACCATACATGGGCGAGGAATCGATCATGCCTCCGCCCCCTTCAAAGAAGGCTTTGAGCACCTCCAATCGTTTTGTCCGAAGACTTTTGCTCTTGCCTACATTGAACGTGATCCAAGTCCCCATACCCAGAATGGGCACAGACTTGCCCGAGGAGGGTATGGTGCGGGCAATCAGCGCAGTGTTTGCCGCGAGGCCAGCGGCTGCCAACGTGCCCAAAGCGGTTGTGGCGCCGGTTGCAGCCGCCAGATTGAGAAATCTGCGTCGATCCATTGCATTCTCCAGCTTGTGTGTGTCGCCTGCTGATGAGAAAACCACTTGCCAGCAGGTCTCATTGCCGGAATTCTAGCTGATGAGCGATCGGTTCGCGATCACAGCTGTGCGAGGCACCGAACGATGATGGCTTACTACCGCGGCAGTCTTGTTGCACTTTTGTTTGTTCTCCATGTGGCCGCCGCCCAGGCCCAGAGCCTGGATCTGGTCAACATTCCTCAAGGCAAGGCACAACTCGGTGATGTGCGCGGCGACACGAATGAAGTGGTCCGCCAGATTGACGTGCCCGCATTTCGCCTGATGCGCCGCGAGGTAACGAATTTGCAGTTTGCCGAGTTCGTTGCAGATACCGGCTACACCACCACAGTGGAAACCAACGGCAAGGGCAATGTTTGGGTGACACAATGGGGCGCTGTGGCTGGCGCCAACTGGCGCCATCCGCAAGGTCCGGAAAGCCGGCTTCACGGGCTCGGGCTCCATCCTGTCGTTCAGGTTTCAGCGATTGATGCAGAGGCCTTCTGCAAACATCATGGATTGAGATTGCCCAGCGAGGAGGAATGGGAATACGCCGCGCGCGGAACAGAGGGTTTGCGCTACCCTTGGGGCAACAATCTCACACGTGAGATGCTGCCTGAGGTCACAAACGCTGGAACCTGGTCATGTTGCGCGCCTTCAAAGGCGGACGGCTTTGAGCGCACCGCACCGGTTGGCTCGTTTCCCAAGGGACGCTCGCCCTTTGGCTTGGATGACATGATTGGCAACGTTTGGGAGTGGACCTCGTCGCAGTTTCCCGGCGCGCCGGGCAAGCGCTCCATTCGAGGCGGCGGCTGGGGAAACAATCCATATTGCCTGCGCGCGGCCTATCGGCATGGAAACCCGCCCACCATTGGGCTGGACATGGTGGGTTTCCGTTGCGCGGGCGATCTTCCGTGATGCGCGGCGCATTGGCCCTCAAGAGGGTGTGTTTCCTCCATTGCCCCTTTCGCATCGCATCGCTATAGAGCACTCCATGCCGATTGTTCTTTGGGTCGCGCTGGGTGGTGCTGTTGGTGCCTCAGGGCGGTATCTTGTGGGAGTTTGGGCCACGCGCCTTTTGGGGCATGGGTTTCCATATGGGACCTTGTGCGTGAACGTGCTCGGCTGCTTTCTCATGGGCGTTCTGGTGGAAGCTGCTGCGCTGAAGCTTGCCATGACCCAAGAGATGCGCGCCTTTTTGACCACCGGTGTACTCGGTGGTTTCACAACATTTTCCGCCTTCGCGTTGGACTTTGCGGTGCTGAGTGAGCGCAAGGCTAATCTACTCGCTTGGGGCTACCTGGGGGCGTCTGTGGTGCTCTCTGTGCTCGCGCTGTTTTTTGGCCTCTGGCTCGTCAGGATGGTGCTGCAATGAGTGGCGTTTCCACAAAATCTGTGAGTGGCGACGAGCAGGGGATGCGTCTCGATCGCTGGTTCAAGGCACACTATCCATCGTTGGGCTTTGGACGTTTGCAGAAGCTTCTGCGCTCAGGACAGGTGCGTGTTGACGGCAAGCGGGCCAAAACCAACCAGCGCCTGGAAGAGGGCCAGACCGTCCGCATCCCGCCCATGAGCGACAGTCCTCCGCCCCCCAGGCAGGAGCATTCCAGTCCCGACCTGAAGGCGCTCCGCGAGATGAGCCTGCATGAGGATGATGCGGTTCTTGTGCTCAACAAGCCGGCCGGCCTGGCTGTGCAGGGAGGCCCCGGACTGACGCGCCATGTGGATGGCATGCTGGGCGCTCTCACAAGTGCAGACGGTCAGCGTCCACGCCTGGTACACAGGCTCGACCGGGAAACATCGGGCGTCCTCCTTGTGGCGAAGACACGGCTTGCCGCAAAGGCGCTCGCGGAGAGTTTTAAAGCCCGCGATACGCGCAAGATCTACTGGGGGCTGGTCGCCGGCGTGCCCAAGCCGCGGCAAGGTCGCGTGTCCACCTGGCTCAAAAAGCAGGAGGGGCCTGATGGGGAACGAATGTACTCCACGCTGCAGCGCAAGGCCGGAGCCGTGCATGCGGTGAGCCAGTATGCCGTGGTGGAACAAGCGGCGCACAAGCTGTCTTGGCTGGTGCTTCAACCGGTTACTGGCCGCACCCATCAGTTGCGTGTGCATATGGCGGAGATTGGCCATCCCCTGATAGGTGATGCGAAATATTTCAACATCGAGAACTGGCAATTGCCGGGTGGCATTCAAAACCGGCTCCACTTGCACGCCCGCTCCATAACCATTCCGCACCCAAACGGAGGCATCCTGGAAGTGTCGGCGCCGATACCCGACCATATGCAGCAGAGCTGGAACCTGTTGGGGTTAGACGCTCAGGTCGGTGATCAGATTGTGGAGGAGTTGCCGTAATGGCCGGGCACAAATTGGTGATTTTCGATTGTGACGGGACATTGGTGGACAGCCAGGACCTCATTGTCCAGGCCATGAATCAGGCTTTTATCGAGGCCCGCCTGACGCCGCCCCCACGTCAACGCACGCTCTCTATCGTCGGTTTGTCTCTGCTGGAAGCCATGCAAGTCTTGGTCCCCGAGGCCGCAGAGGATGATCAGCATCAGCTGGCCGGTCTTTACAAGCACTCGTTTGGTCAATTGGTGGCTAATACCAACCGCAAGGAGCCTCTGTATGAAGGGGCGGCTGAGACTGTTCGCAGTTTGTCGAACCGGGCTGACGTGGTTTTGGGCATTGCTACGGGCAAGTCTCAGCGCGGCGTCCGGCGTGTTCTTGCCGAGCATGATCTTCAGGAGTGCTTTGTAACGCTTCAAACGGCAGATGATGCTCCTTCCAAGCCGCACCCCGCAATGATCCACCAGGCGATGAGCGAAGCCGGCGCCGAGCCTCGTGACACAGTTATGATTGGAGACACCGTCTATGATCTGCAGATGGCCAAGGCAGCCGGTGTTGTGGCGATTGGCGTAGATTGGGGATATCACTCGCCAGACGATCTGCGCGCCTGTTCTCCGGACGCATTACTCAGCAACTTTAGTCAGTTACACAATATTCTTGAAGCTTTCTGGCAGAAAAAAGAAACATCCCAGGGAGAGCTAGCATGAGTAGTCCATCGGGCAATGGCACCGATCCTCAGGAACTGGCCAGAAAGATCGCGGCACAAGCGGTTTATGAGCGCCCGCTGGCGAAGCGCTTTTACAAGGAAGTGGCGCTTGTGGAGCAAGCTGGCGGCTATGGCCTAACGCTGGACGGCCGGCCCGTGAAGACGCCTTTGAAGCAGCTCTTGAGCATGCCGACGAAAGCCTTGGCTGACGGTGTGGCAAGAGAGTGGGACGCACAAAACGAACATATCAACCCGGCGACAATGTTGCTGACGAAGCTGTGCAATACGGCTTTGGACCGCGTGGGAGAGGGCAGGGCAAGGATTGTCGATGAGATCATCGATTACGCGAACGCGGACCTGCTGTGCTACCGAGCGGAAGGGCCGGTAGAATTGGTGGCGCGCCAATCCAAGCGATGGGATCCCGTGCTTGCCTGGGCTGCGGATACTATCGGGGCCCGTTTCTCACCTACGGCCGGCATCGTTCATCAGAGCCAGTCCGATGAATGCTTGAGCGCATTCAGGGGCCTTGTTGAGGGATTTGACGACTTCACGATCGCCGGGTTTCACAATGTGATGACCCTGACCGGATCGGCCGTCTTGGCGGCGACTGCGCGGGAGGAGCATTTGACCGGCGATGAAATCTGGGCGCTCGCGCATTTGGATGAAGACTGGCAGATCGAACAGTGGGGCGAGGATGCTGAGGAACAAGAGCGGCGAGACGGCAGGCAAAAGGAGTTTGAGGCCATGCTGGAGTTTTTATCTCTGCTGAAATGACGCTTTGCCTTTTTGCTGATACCGGCGGCCCGCAACGGGTGTTATAGGAAGAGACACGATCTTGGGATCATTGAGGACGACACGATGCAAGACATAATCGAACAACTTGAAGCGAGGCGCGCCGAGGCCCGGTTAGGCGGCGGCGAAAAGCGCATAGAAGCACAGCACGGCCGAGGCAAGCTGACGGCGCGCGAGCGGATTGATCTCCTGCTTGATGAAAACTCGTTCGAGGAATTCGACATGTTCGTGCAGCATCGCTGCACGGACTTCGGGATGGAAAAACAAACCTTCCCGGGCGATGGCGTTGTCACCGGTTGGGGCACGGTCAATGGCCGGACTGTCTATGTGTTTGCGAAGGATTTCACCGTCTTTGGCGGGTCCTTGTCGGATACCCATGCTCAGAAGATTATGAAGATCCAAGACATGGCGCTGCGCAACCGGGCACCGATCATTGGGATTTTCGATGCAGGCGGCGCACGCATTCAGGAGGGCGTTGCAGCGCTGGGTGGATATGGGGAAGTGTTCTACCGCAACGTAATGGCATCCGGTGTTATCCCTCAGATTTCCGTGATTATGGGACCTTGCGCAGGCGGTGACGTCTACTCTCCGGCCATGACGGACTTCATCTTTATGGTGAAAGACACAAGCTACATGTTTGTCACCGGGCCCGATGTGGTCAAAACCGTGACGAACGAGACCGTGACGGCTGAAGAGTTGGGCGGTGCGTCAGTGCATGCCACCAAGTCATCGATTGCGGACAAGGCCTATGAGAACGATGTGGAGGCGCTCTTGCAGATGCGCCGCCTCGTGGATTTTCTCCCGGCGTCCAACGTGGCGCCCGTGCCGGAAATACCGAGCTTCGATGATCCAAACAGGGTGGAGGCCTCGCTCGATACTCTGGTGCCGGCCAACCCTAACCAGCCCTACGACATGCACGAGCTGATCACAAAAGTGGTGGATGAGGGAGACTTCTTTGAGATCCAGGAGGCTCACGCCAAAAACATCATCACCGGGTTCGGACGGGTCGAAGGCAAAACCGTTGGGGTGATCGCCAATCAGCCAATGGTCTTGGCCGGGGTGCTGGACAGTGATGCCAGCAGGAAAGCCGGACGTTTTGTGCGGTTTTGTGATTGCTTTGAGATCCCGCTGCTCACTTTTGTGGACGTGCCGGGCTTTCTGCCGGGCACCGACCAGGAGTATGGCGGTTTGATCAAGCATGGTGCAAAGCTGCTGTTTGCCTATTCTGAGGCCACCGTGCCGAAGGTGACGGTGATCACCCGAAAAGCCTATGGCGGAGCCTATGACGTGATGTCTTCCAAACACATTCGTGGTGATGTGAACTACGCCTGGCCGTCTGCGGAGATCGCGGTGATGGGCGCCAAGGGTGCCGTTGAGATCATCTTCCGCAAGGATCTTGGTGACGCTGAAAAGATCGCCGAGCACACAAAGAATTATGAAGACCGGTTCTGCTCACCCTTTGTGGCGGCAGAACGGGGTTACATTGATGAGGTCATTCTGCCGCGCAACACGCGTTGGCGCATCGCCCGGGCGTTCAACATGCTCGCGAACAAGACCATGGAAAATCCCTGGAAAAAGCACGACAACATTCCGCTCTAATCCCGGTTGAGCGCTCGGTAGACCTTTCAAGGCTCCGTTAGGTAAATGGCAACCGCTCTGCGTTAGGTTTGAGACGAATCGTCCAACTTGGCCTGGGTGGAGAATATGTCGAACCGTTCCATTACCAAACCGATTGCTGAAATCGCACAGCGTGGCAGGATTTCGCCTGAACTGGTGCTAGAGCTCAGGCGCAAAATGTATCAGGACGGCCACATCGGAGAGGATGAGGCCGAGCAACTCTTCTTTCTCGACGCCCAGTGCCCGAAGGTCTGTCCGGAATGGAATGTGTTCTTCGTTGAAGCCTTGAGCGACTATCTCGTCGATCAAGTGGAACCGAGGGGCTACATGTCGGTGGCAAATGCGGCGTGGCTTATCGACAAGATTGACGAAGACGGACGGCTTGAAACCAGCACCGAACTGGAGCTGTTGATAAAGATCGTCGAGAAGTCGAAAATGATCCCTCCCGTGCTTTCCGCCTATGTGATCAGTGAAGTCAAACTGGCTGTGGCCGAAGGTGAGGGCCCGACCCATCAAGGCCATAACCTCAAGCCAGGTGTGCTTGGCGCGGCGGAAGTGGACCTTTTGCGCCGCACGCTCTATGCCGCCGGCGGGGCTGGCCACACGGCTGTCACCAAAGAAGAGGCGGACATGCTGTTTGACCTCAATGATGCGGTAAAGCATGAAAACAACGACCCAAGCTGGTCGGATCTCTTCGTGAAAGCGATCGCAAACTATCTCATGGCAGCCCATGGCTACTCGATCCCGAGCCGGGATGAAGCCATGCGCCTCGAGAAGTGGGTGGATGACCGCTCCCACCGTGTGGGTGGCCTAACAGGGGAAGTGGTGAGTGGCGCATTCAGCTCAATGCTGGTTGAGGGCCTGCGCGGCGTCTGGTCGGAACTGAAGGCCAGACCCGGCACCGAAGAAGCCTACGATCGCCGCCAGCGCGCCCACGAGGCGATGATATCGGTCAATCAGCGTATCTCCGTGGACGAAGCCATCTGGCTTTCCGAACGCATCGGCCGTGACGGCCAGTTTGATGATAACGAGCGGGCCTTGCTGACATTTGTCAAAGAGGAATCATCCGACATTCATCCCTCATTGCAACCGCTCATCGATCAGGTGGCGTAACGCCGAACCAACTCAATCAGTGGAGCGTAGGCGCGTAGATGGCCATGGGCTGAGCTACGCCCTTAAGCTCCTCTCGGCCAAGCTCCAGCCAGTCCCCACCGGCATAATCCTTGAAATTGGCGCTGCCGACCACTCTTTGTTGATACTTGCTGGTGAGACCTTCCAGGCGCGCGGCTTCATTCACAGTTGAGCCGAACACGGAGTACGCCAAGCGGTCGGCCATCCCGACATTGCCAAACATCACATTACCGATGTGCAGCGACATGCCGTATCCTAACGCGGAGAGGTTGGAGCTTTTCCGGTCCGCGTTGATCGCTTCCATGCGGTTAACGGCATCTCGCGCCGATACTAGGGCGGATTGAGTTGCCACCACACTCTCCTTGCGGTTGCGCCCGCAGGGATAAACGGCCAAAAAGGCATCGCCGATGAAGCTCAAAACTTCCCCGCCCTGGTCCGCGATTGCGCCTCCGGTTGCGTCAAAGAAGTCATTCAGCGCATTGATGTAGGCCTGACGGCCTTCTTGATCTGCCATGGCTGTTGAACCGCGCAGATCACCGTAGATTATGGCGGCTCGGGTCGTTTCTCCATCACCGCGCTTGATATTGCCGTTCAACACCCGATGACCAGCGTCCGGGCCAAGGTAGGTGGTCACCACATTGTTGGCCACTTCCCGCTGGACGGCCATTTTACAGGCCACGGCAAGTGTGTCGTTCAAATTCAGCAAAGCGGCGATCTCGCTGTCGGTGAACCCGCCCGGGCGGTCCGTGGACCAGGATCCCAAAACGCCCTTACCGCCTGCCGTGTTGAAGGCCAGCCCAAAGGCCAAGTAGTCCGTGTTCCCTTGCTCGCGCAGTTCATTCAAAATCGGAAACTCTTTGCCCACATCCGGCCCTTCAATGCGCCGCCGGATGAACTCTACGTTCTGGTTTCGCAACAGATAGTAGGGGCTCCGGCGGAACGCCTCGGGAATCTCATCGCCCAAAAAGTGCTGATATCCTTCCACGCTGGTTCCATCACCGGGACGCCAGGTGATGCCGATGGAGCTGTAAAGGGGATGCAGAATGGAGAGCACGAGGTGAGCCCGGGAGATCGGTATGCCGGCAGCCGTAAGGCGTTCGTAACACCCGCTGAGCATGGCGGAAATGTCCGCGTCGAACAGTGCCTGCTCCAAAAGCCAA
The DNA here is from genome assembly GCA_028285595.1 of Hyphomicrobiales bacterium. Lineage (GTDB taxonomy): Bacteria > Pseudomonadota > Alphaproteobacteria > Rhizobiales > CAJQND01 > JAAEUE01. Next base: position 26,099 of record JANQOW010000070.1, on the reverse strand, counting down.
CGGGCTGCTTTGTCCACCAGGATTAAGGAGGTGGGCCCCCGTTCAATGGTCGAACTCATCGCTATGTTCCTCGGCTGGATACTATTCACCTTTTGACCAGTTTACCCCGCCTTGCTACGGGTCTAAAAGGCGCGCAATATTGATCCGTGCTGTTTATGTTCATAAAGGTGGGGCGAGCGTGCCTGTTTTCAACAAAATTCTGATTGCCAACCGCGGCGAAATCGCCTGCAGGGTCATCAAAACTGCCCGAGCAATGGGCATCAAAACTGTAGCTGTTTATTCTGATGCCGACGCGCGAGCGCTGCATGTGCGTGAAGCCGATGAGGCGGTTCACATTGGGCCAGCTCCAGCAATCCAATCCTATCTGGTGATCGATAAGATCCTGGATGCGTGCAAGCAAACCGGTGCCGAAGCGGTGCATCCTGGGTACGGCTTTTTGTCAGAAAACGCAGAGTTCGCCCGCCGCCTCGCGGAGGAAAAGATTGCCTTCATCGGACCCAATGTCAAAGCCATTGAGGTGATGGGGGACAAGATTGAGTCCAAGAAGTTTGCCGACGATGCCAAGGTGTCCACAGTCCCGGGGTATTTGGGCGTGATCAATGATGCGGCCGAGGCGGTGAAAATTGCCGATGACATCGGCTATCCGGTGATGATCAAGGCCTCTGCGGGCGGCGGCGGTAAAGGCATGCGGATCGCCTATTCGCGAGAGGAGGTGGAAGAGGGCTTCGCTTCTTCGGTGTCTGAGGCCAAGTCGAGCTTTGGTGATGACCGGGTGTTTGTTGAGAAGTTCATCGAGAACCCGCGTCATATCGAGATACAAGTGCTGGCCGACAAGCACGGCACCACACTTTACCTGGGCGAACGGGAATGTTCGATCCAGCGGCGCAATCAGAAAGTCATTGAAGAGGCTCCCAGTCCGTTTCTGGACGAGAAGACCCGCAAGGCCATGGGCGAGCAGGCCGTGGCGCTTGCCAGCGCCGTGGATTATGAGAGTGCCGGAACGGTGGAGTTTATCGTCGATAAAGACCGCAACTTCTACTTCCTGGAGATGAACACCAGACTGCAAGTTGAGCATCCGGTGACTGAGCTGATCACAGGAATTGATCTGGTTGAACAGATGATCCGGGTGGCCGCTGGCGAAAAGGTGTCCCTGCGCCAAGAGGACATCACACTTACCGGCTGGGCAATTGAGAGCCGGATCTATGCAGAAGATCCCTTTCGCGGTTTCTTGCCCTCAACGGGCCGGCTCGCGCGCTATCAGCCGCCGGCAGAAGGCACCGATGATGCCGGCCGCACGGTGCGGAATGATACCGGTGTTTACGAAGGCGGCGAGATCTCGGTCTTTTACGATCCGATGATCGCCAAGCTATGCACCCACGCCGCCGATCGCGCCACGGCAACGACCCACATGGCTGACGCTCTCGATGCGTTCTACATTGAAGGTATCCAGCATAATATTCCCTTCCTGAGCGCGCTGATGGAACATCCGCGCTGGAAGAGTGGTGAGCTCACCACTGGCTTCATTGCTGAGGAATATCCGGACGGGTTCTCCGGCGTGGACATGGGCGATGAGGCCAAATCCGTTCTCTCCACCGTCGCGGTGGCCATTGACCACGTTATGAACTCACGCAAACGATCCATCTCAGGACAGATGGGCGGGCGGGCCGTCACGTTTGCCGACCGCAGAGTAGTTAGACTGGGGGACGAGGTGTGGCAGGCGGCCCATGTGGCTGGAAACCGCGATGATCGGTTTGAGGTGACCTTGTTTGAAGAAGGCGGCGAGCCGAACCCTGAAAATGTCAACTTGGTGCACTGCGATTGGGTTCCAGGAAAGCCCGTCTGGCGCGGATCGATAGATGGCCAGCCAATTTCCGTTCAGGTCAGCCCGGTTATGAACGGAATGGACCTGTCTTGGCGCGGGGTCCAACAAAGCGCCCGGGTCTACACCGAACGGGAAGCTGAGCTCGCCCGACTGATGCCGATAAAGGTCCCGCCAGACACATCCAAACTGCTGCTATGTCCCATGCCAGGCCTGGTGGTGTCGATTGCGGTTTCGGAGGGCGATGACGTTAAAGCCGGCCAAACCCTCTGCGTGGTCGAAGCCATGAAAATGGAGAATGTCCTGAAAGCGGAGCGGGACGGCAAGGTTTCGGCGATCAAGGCCAATCCTGGCGATATTCTCGCTGTTGATGAAACCATCATGGAATTCGAATAATCATCGGTTAACCTTAAATATGCTGAAAATACTTGTTTGATCCAAATCTCTGATTAGATGAGGATGATGCTTAGACCCAATTTGGGCGATCGGGTTTGCAGAACGATGAACTGTGATGGGGTTAAACCGCGTCACATATGTGCAAAACGCCAGTCATGAAGGGATTAAGGGACCGTGACAGGCATGATGAAGAGTAAATCTGTTCAAGTTCGCATTTTTGGCCATGTTCAAGGATGCGCGTACCGAGACTGGACCGAGAAGAACGCACAAATGCTAGGCCTTGCCGGCTGGGTGCGTAATCGGTGTGATGGATCCGTCGAAGCGATGTTCGCAGGGCCGGACGTCAGCGTGGATGAAATGATCTCGCGCTGTCAGGAAGGCCCGCAGCTTGCCAAGGTGGACAAAGTCGACATTCTGAAAGAGGGCTGTGGACGCTTCTCCGACGAGTTCGACATCCTTCCCACCGCTTAAGCTGATCGGGGCTCACTCGGTAACTCGAAGCCTCTTGGGCAGAAAGTGGAGATGATCGGTCTTCTCTGCCGCCAAATGGCAGGCGATGCAGAACTCCACCTTCTGTGAACTGGTGCCATTGGTCACGCCGAAAACGCTGCCATCGGGCATGATCATGGAATATTTCCAATCTCCGCTCACGTGGTTAAAACCTTCGGCCATCTTTTCCATCAAGAAGAGCGGGCCAGGGTTGACCTTGCCGTCCTCGGTGATTGCAATGCTGTCCTTGGCGAGAATTGATCCGACCGGAAACCGGCCAGCGGCCTCATACTTCCCGTAGTTCTTGGCAATGGCGTTGCCGTAGGTATTGAGGAAACGCCGACCATGCCCGGCGCTGAGGTAGGGCGCCATGTTGTAGCGTTTCCAGCGTGTGTAGGTCTTTGCAGAAGGGTCATCGGACACCGCATAGCCTCGAGCCATGCCCTGAACGACGTCCTCATAGGCCTTCTGAGCATCCTGGTCGGATATGTTTGCCGGGTTCGGGACCCTAAAATGCCGTCTCGGCCCAAGCGGATCCTCTGCCGGCTTGGCCGGTCCGGGAACAAGATTCCGCTCACTCTGGTAATCGTCGGGTTCTAATGTCGATTGAGCCAAACCCGTTAGAGGAATGAGCACGACGAGCCCAGCGGCCGAGCAAATGCGCAGCACGCACGTTTTGGGTAGACGGGCCATTTAATTGCTCCAGTACTGCCTGTGACCCTTCCTCACCAGTGTGAGTGCCCAGGGCAGCTGAAGGAAATCAAGTTCACTCACGTCGCAGTGACGCATGCGTGAGAGCGATCAGTTCCGTGATTTGGACGACCAGAGAATGATCGCATAGGCAGGGACCGCCCAGGCAAGGCCAGCGATCACGTAGTAGATGAGCTGGATCCATTTGCCTTGTGCATTCACAACCGTCGCCCCGAACCACATGGCGACGAGGGTGTATATGATCACGAAGATCAATAGGCCAAGAGAGCCGACTAGCCTGCGAGCGGAAGGAGCAGCCATAATACGTTTCCGATATGAATACAGATGCCACAGGTATCCAGGTTGAAGGCTCATAACAAGGGCCGCGACAGCCTGACGCGCGAAGCTTTGGCCAATTGTTGCACGCGTCCTTGAGGCTTAGGTGACGCTCATGAGCGTTGATGCCCTACCGATAGCAGCTTCCGAGCGAGCCATTGCGGCTCGGCCGATTGTGCGTGCCTGGCTCTTCAGCATCGCCTTTTTGGTGTTTGCGATTGTTGTGGTGGGCGGTGCCACACGGCTGACCGACAGCGGCCTCTCCATCACGGAGTGGTTGCCTCTGCTTGGAGCCATCCCACCCTTGAACGAAGCGGACTGGTTGGTTGCGTTCGAGAAGTATCGTCAGATCCCTGAGTACCAGCTGGTGAACAAGGGGATGAGCCTTGAGGCCTTCAAGTTTATCTACTGGTGGGAGTGGGGACACCGGTTCTTGGGACGCTTCATCGGCTTGGCGTTCTTTGTGCCGTTTGTTTGGTTGCTTATAACCAAACGTCTTGAGAAACGTCTGATTCCCCACCTGTTATGCCTCTTCGTTCTCGGTGGACTTCAAGGCGCACTGGGATGGTACATGGTGTCCTCCGGGTTGGTTGACCGGGTGGATGTGAGCCAATATCGTCTGGCGGCCCATCTGGCGCTTGCGGTGGCCATTTTTGCATATCTCTTGTGGACGGCGTTCAATGTGATGCCACACAAGGGTTCTGACGTAGCCCCCGCCAGCGCACAAGGCGCGTTGATCGTTTGCGTATTGATTTACGTGCAGATTGTGCTGGGCGCATTCGTTGCGGGGCTGGACGCCGGACAGGGCTACAACACTTGGCCGAAGATGGATGGAGCGTTTGTGCCCTCCGGTCTGCTCGCCATGGAACCTGCATGGCGCAACTTCTTTGAGAGCGCTTTGACCGTACAGTTCGTGCACCGGACGTTCGCCTACGTGGTGGTTGTGGCCGCGCTCTGGCACATCGCACGTGCCTTTCGGACGGCTCCGGAAGGCGCGGTGCAGCTAAGCGCGGGACTTTTGGGGTTTGTCATGTTCCTGCAGGTCGGCCTTGGAATATGGACTTTGCTGGCACGCGTCCCCATCAGTCTGGGCCTATTGCACCAGGCGGGCGCCATTGTGCTGCTTGGCGTGGCCCTGTGGCACCTCCATCTGGTCCGCACAAAGTAAAAGCCCCGGCGCGAAGACCGGGGCTTTAGTGTCAGAGTGCCGGCGAATTAAGCTGCCGCTTTCATACCTTGTTCCAGATCAGCGATGATGTCCTTTGGATCTTCCAGGCCAATCGAGAGCCGGATGACATCCGGTCCAGCCCCGGCAGAGGTTTGCTGCTGCTCAGAGAGCTGCTTATGGGTTGTGGAGGAGGGGTGGATGATCAGCGAGCGCGTGTCGCCAATGTTGGCCAAGTGGCTCAGCACGTTGACGCTGGACACCAGTTTGACACCGGCTTCATAGCCGCCCTTAAGGCCAAAGGTGAACACCGCACCGGCACCGTTCGGGCAATATTTTTGTGCCAGATTGTGGTGTCTGTCTCCGGGCAGGCCCGCATAGCTGATCCACGACACCTCTTTGCGGGTGGACAGCCATTCGGCCACCTGCTTGGCATTGTCGCAGTGGCGTTGCATGCGAAGGCTCAAGGTCTCTGCGCCGGTGAGGATCATGAAGGCATTGAAGGGTGAGATGCACATCCCCAAGTCCCTCAAGCCTAAAACCCGGCAGGCAATGGCAAAAGCGATGTTGCCGAAGGTCTCGTGCAGACGCATGCCGTTATAGCTCTCACACGGGTCCGACAGCTTGGGGTAGCGGCCTTCGCGTGACCAATTGAATGTCCCGGCATCCACGATCATGCCCCCCATGGAATTACCATGGCCGCCCATGAACTTGGTCAGCGAATGGATGACCAGGTCTGCCCCATGTTCAATCGGACGGCAAAGGTAAGGTGTGGCCAGCGTGTTATCCACCACCAGGGGAACGCCGGCGCGGCGGGCGATCTGCGAGATCGCCTCAAGATCGGTGACCAAACCGCCGGGATTGGCAATCGACTCGCAGAAGATAGCTTTTGTCTTGGCGGTAATGGCCTTTTCAATGCTCGACATGTCATCCGCGTCGGCCCAATTCACCTTCCAATCAAAGGACTTGAAGGAGTGATTGAACTGATTGATCGAACCACCATAGAGCTGACGCACAGCGACGAATTCATCACCCGGTTCCATCATGGTGTGGAACGCCAGGAGCTGGGCCGCGTGCCCCGATGAGGTGGCGAGGGCCGCCGTGCCGCCTTCCAAGGCCGCCACTTTTTCTTCAAGCACAGCCTGTGTCGGGTTCATGATCCGCGTGTAAATGTTCCCGAAGGCCTGGAGACCAAAGAGCGAGGCAGCATGATCCACATCGTCAAACACGAAAGATGTGGTCTGATAAATCGGTGTGGCGCGGGCTCCAGTCGTGGGGTCGGGGGCCGCACCTGCATGAATGGCGAGTGTGTCAAAGCCGGGAGTATCGTCTAGAGCCATGTGCAAAATCTCCGGGTGATGGTCGTTTGTGTTCAAAGGCAAATCCCGCAAGGCTTATATCAGCGCTTGGATCGACGAACAATTGTTCGTTTTATCGAACAGACGCTTTTATTGCCGGATCGGATAAGGCTTTAGGGCTTAAGCAGAGCTCGGATCTGCGTGAACACAGCCTCGAACATTTCAGGAGTGAGGCGGCCTGTGTTCGTGTTGTAGCGCGAGCAATGATAGCTATCGAACAAGGTCAGATCGCTTATGTCATGGCGAGCGCCATGCCCAAATGTGTGCGCGCTGCGCTTGGCGCCAAGCGCCATTAGGGTTGCATCATGCGCAATGCGGCCGAGGGCCAGGATAACTTTGAGCTTCGGCAGCTCCGAAATGCGCTGCACCAGATGCTGATTACAGGTGCGGATTTCGGCACCCACGGGCTTGTTCTGGGGCGGCAGACAACGGACCGCATTGGTGATCATGCAGTCCACCAACTCAAGGCCGTCATCTGGCCTTGCGTCGAACGTTCCACGCGAAAAACCAAACTTGTCAATCGTGCCGTACAGCAGATCTCCGGCCCAGTCGCCTGTAAAGGGGCGACCGGTCCGATTTGCGCCCTGCAGACCCGGCGCCAAACCGACAACCAGAAGCCTCGCTGATGAAGGACCGAAGGATGGGACAGGCGCGTTATGCCAATCGGGGTGCGCGTTCCGTTGTTCGTCCAGAAAGTCCGCCAGGCGAGGGCATAACCTGCAGTCGGCGGCTGGTTCGGCGGGCACAGGTTGGTTTTGCATGAGAAGCTCGACCGGGCCTAGATTTCGGCAAACTCCTCAAAATCATCCCGTCCGTCATCGTGCTTGTCGTAATCGATCTGACCATCGTCATCGTCCACGTGGCCGCCATCGTCGTCTTGCGAGCGTTGCTTGCGCTGACCACCGGCACGTCCGATCTTGTCTGCCAGGCTGAGGATCTCCACGAACACATCGGTTTGCCGGCGCAGATCGTCCGCCACCATCGGCGGCTTTGTCTTCAAGGTGGAAATCACCGTGACGCGGAGGCCCTTGCGCTGCACGGCTTCCACGAGACGGCGGAAATCTCCGTCACCGGAGAACAACACAACATGATCCAGTTGATCGGCCAGCTCCATGATATCGACAGCGATTTCGATATCCATGTTGCCCTTAATCTTGCGCCGCCCCGTTGAATCGGTGAACTCCTTGGTTGGCTTCGTCACCACAGAGAAGCCGTTATAATCGAGCCAGTCCACCAACGGGCGAATTGGCGAGTAATCGGCGTCCTCCATCATGGCGGTGTAATAGTTTGCGCGCACGAGCTTGGCTTCTCCCCGGAAAAAGTCGAGAAGCTTGCGGTAGTCAATGTCAAAGTTCAATGAGCGGGCGGTGGCGTAGAGATTGGCGCCATCGATAAACAGTCCAATGCGTTCGGTGGGATAAAAGTGCATAAGATAACTCCTTGATGAAAATCAATTTTGCGCCTTCAATCAGGCTTTGAGATAACTTCGATAATGGGGCTGTCTGGGTCGTTTGCCTAAGCAAGCAATCCCTGGTGATTTATGTTGCCATGCGGTCCGCTTTTAACCTGTCGCTTCTTACTTGGCTACAAGCTATAGGGTGCATTGAACTATGCACTGTCCAGATACGCTAGGGCATTATGATATTACTCGGTCTTGGAAGCAACCTGCCCGGTCCTTGGGGAACACCGTTGGAGACTTTGCGCCGCGCACTCATGGAAATGGGCGCAAACCAAATCACGGTTGTGCAGCGCTCCAAGGCTTACAGCACCAATGCCTATGGTTTGGGAGGCCAACCGGACTATGTGAATGCCGTGGTATCCGTCACCTGCCAGGCGGCTCCTGAAGCGTTGCTGATCCGTCTGCACCGACTGGAACGCCGGGCGGCGAGAGCCAGAGGGGAGCGCTGGGGCGCCAGGACGCTCGACATAGATCTGCTGGACTGGCACGGGCGGGTTGTTGGCTCCACCATGGAACGCGGCAGCCGCACGGAGCTTGGATTTAAGCCGCTGAGCTTGCCTCATCCAGGCATTGAGAAGCGGCCGTTTGTCATTGTCCCACTGGCTGAGATTGCCCCGGAGTGGCACCATCCGATTAGCGGAGAAACCGCGCTCAACTTAGCTAAACGGGTGGCTAAATCGCGAGCAGGGGGGATATTGGCATCCACACATCTTTGAGCCAAATAAGGTGGTCTGTTAACACTTGAGGTTCAATATACAGATTGGTTAGTGGTGATTACTCTTGAGTGCTTGCTTTGTGCAGCGCAAAAGCATACATAGAGCAAAGAATCCAAACATATTCGAGCTAGGAGACGAGCGATATGGCGCGTGTCACCGTAGAAGACTGCATTGACAAAGTGCCGAACCGGTTTGAACTGGTTCTTCTGGCGAGCCACCGGGCACGGACGATCTCGCAAGGTGCACCCCTGACGATCGACCGGGACAATGACAAGAACCCGGTTGTGGCTCTGCGGGAAATTGCCGATATCACGGTTGATAAAGATGACCTTCAGGAGGATCTCGTGCATTCCATGCAGAAGCATGTGGAAGTGGACGAGCCTGAATCTGACGTGGTGCCGATGCTGTCTGCTGACGGAGCGGCTGCTGAGGTCATCCCTGGAGTGCCTGATGACGAAGTGCCCATGGACCGCATGACCGAAGAGGATCTGTTGAGAGGTCTTGAAGGCCTGCCGCCGGCAGACAGCCCTGGCAGCACGCGTTCCGGCCTGTGAGCATAAAGGCAATCTTGTCTGTATTCGAAGCCGGAGCGTGATGCCACGCTCCGGCTTTTTTGTATTTTGTTGTATGATCAAGTATGGCCGAAACTTCTGCTGCAACCCTTCCTGACCCACAGCCCGCCAAAACACCCTCCATGCTGCGCCAGTTTGAGCTGGTAGAGCAGGTCACCAGTTATGACCCCGACGCCGACGAAGCACTGTTAAACCGCGCTTACGTTTATGCCATGAAGGCCCATGGCACCCAGAAACGCGCCTCTGGCGATCCATACTTCTCTCATCCGCTTGCCGTGGCGGCGATCCTGATTGACCTCAAACTCGACGATGCCACGATCGCCGCGGCCCTGTTGCACGACACCATTGAGGACACGGAGGCGACAAAACAGGAAATCGATGAGCTGTTCGGCTCGGAGATCGCCGGACTTGTGGATGGTCTGACGAAACTGAAGCAGCTTGATCTGGTGACCAAAGAGGCTGCGCAGGCTGAGAACCTGCGGAAGTTCCTGCTCGCCATCTCCGATGATATCAGAGTGCTCTTGGTGAAGCTGGCGGACAGACTGCACAATATGCGCACGCTGGGTCATATGCGCCAAGACAAGCGCGAGCGGATTGCCCAGGAGACCATGGACATTTACGCGCCACTGGCTGGGCGGATCGGCATGCAAGCCATGCGCGATGAGTTGGATGACATTTCCTTCAAGGTGCTGAACGAAGAAGCGCACGCCACAATTTCCGCAAGGCTCACCGCGTTGCGTCAAGAATCGGGCGACTTGCTCCGAGAAATCGAAGTGGCCCTGACCCAGAAGCTTGAAGAGCACCATATCCCCGCCAGCGTGAACGGCCGCGAAAAGCGTCCATATTCCATTTGGCGGAAGATGGAACGCAAGCAGATTTCATTGGGTCAGCTTTCCGACATTTACGGCTTCAGGGTTGTGGTGGACAATATTGACGATTGTTACACCGCGCTTGGCGTGGTGCATCAGACGTGGCGTGTGGTTCCTGGCCGGTTTAAGGACTACATCTCCAACCCGAAAACCAACAACTATCAGTCGTTGCACACCACGGTTGTGGGTCCGCACCGCAAGCGGATCGAATTGCAGATCCGCACCAACGAGATGCACGACATTGCCGAACACGGTGTGGCAGCGCACTCGCTCTACCGAGACCTGGGCTCAGCGGAGAACACACCAGGCGAAGACGATACAGGCGCCGAACACGCCGGCACGAAAGACGGCAACGCAGCTCCAACCGCCGATGCCAACGCCTACCGCTGGCTCAGCCACCTGGTGGATATGCTCTCTGAGGGGGATGGGCCGAAAGAGTTTTTGGAACACACCAAGCTGGAGTTGTTCCACGACCAGGTATTTTGTTTCACCCCAAATGGCGACCTGATCGCCTTGCCCAGTGGGGCGACACCTATCGACTTCGCTTATGCGGTGCACACAAATGTTGGTGATACTTGTGTGGGGTGCTTGATCAATGGACGCCACGCGCCGCTGATCACGGAGTTGAAAAACGGCGACGAAGTGGAAATCGTGCGCTCCGATGCCCAGGTGCCGCCTGCGGCTTGGGAGAAGTTCGTCATCACCGGGAAAGCCCGGGCCGCTATCCGCCGGGCCACACGTCTGGCGCTGCGCCAGCAATACGCGGGCCTCGGCCGCGAAATCCTGAACCGGGCCCTCAAGGTTCAGGATGCCGTCGTTGAAGACGAAGAGTTGCAAATTGCGATCGAACGGCTGGGGGAGAAACATCTGGATGACGTTTTGGCAAAGATCGGGCGCGGTGAGGTTGCCTGCTCTGACGTGTTGAAAGCTCTTGGCATAGGTCAGGAACACAGCCCGGCCAAATCGAACTTTGGCATGGGACAGAGGTTGAAATCCCTCGGCCAATACATTTCCCTGCCGCGCGGACGTACAAAGCGGCAAGATACCGGCGCCATCCCGGTGCGCGGCCTCAAAGGAGATCTGCCGTTCACAATTTCTCTGGCCACCGGAGCGGTGCCCGGAGAACGCATTGTTGGCATCATGACCCCGGAGGAAGGGGTCACGATCTATCCGATCTTCTCCGATCAACTGCGCCAATATGACGACGAGCCCGAACGCTGGATAGATCTGACTTGGGATGTGCACGAAGGCTCTGATGAGACCTTTCCGGCGCGTATTCAGGTAACGGTGCTCAACCAACCTGGCGCTCTGGCTCAAGTGGCTCAGACCATCGCGGATGGAGAGGCCAACATCAACAACCTGGAACTCAACACACAGTCCGCCGATGTTTACGACTTCAAAATCATGGTGGAGGTCCGGGATCTTCAGCATTTGACAAAGATCATGCGGGAACTGGGAAGGGCACCGCTGGTCACGGGCGTCAGTCGAATGACGGGTGTTGAATGAAGATATGGGCGCGATGCCACCGAAATACCAAAATTCTAACTGATTTTTGGCTCACTCTAGGCTGGAGGAATGCAGCCGATTTTTAGCAGCATTGGCAACAAAGTTTGAAGGAGTTCCTGTTAGAGTTTAGTCTGGAGATGTGAGACGCGAGGGACTGTGGCGCGCGGGGTAGAGAATCGCCCCCAATCCCTCTTACCAGACCTCTTTCGTTTTGGTGTTTGATCTTGAGTATTGGCTGGGCACGACCAAAAGATGTTGTTTAAGCGGAGAGAAAAGGCGAAATGGCAGAACAGGTTTAAGGCCTGGTGCTGGCCGGAGCGCGGTTGGAAGCGGGCCTGGACTTATGTATGGCACCGCGTGACCCGCCTTGCCGGCACGCCCCATGCCATTGCGATCGGCTGTGCCGCAGGGGTTTGGGCCTCATTTACACCGTTCATGGGACTGCACTTCATTCTAGCGGCTGTTTTGGCGGCGGCCATTGGTGGCAACCTGATCGCCTCAGCCCTGGGAACGTTTTTCGGAAATCCCCTGTCATTCCCATTGATATGGCTTTCTACATACAATCTGGGCGGCCTCATGCTGGGCCGCGAGCAGAAAAGCGAAATCAGTATTTCTCTGCCTGAAGGTTTCTGGTCTAGCATGATGACCGAGCCCGGGCTGGCCATGAGCCAGTTCTGGGACATTGTCGGCCCCGTTTTTGTGCCTATGCTGGTGGGCGGAATTCCGCTTGGCCTGATGTTCGCAATTGTTGCATACTTCCCGGTGAAGACCGCAGTAGAGACGTTCCAGGAACGCCGCCGGGACCGGCTGGTTCAGAAGTAAAAAGGTGCTTCCCAGGACGCTGCAATCGGGAGTTGATCCAATGGTTTCGCACGATAGCAAGCACTTCCTCAGACTTGGTGTAAACATAGACCACGTGGCCACGATCAGAAACGCGCGCGGGGGATGGCACCCCGACCCGGTGCGCGCGGCCATCATGGCGGCAGACGGCGGCGCCGATGGCATCACGGCCCATTTGCGCGAAGACAGACGCCACATCAGCGACATCGATATCGCGCGGCTGCGTCAGGAAATCTCATTGCCGTTGAACTTCGAGATGGCTGCCACTGAGGAGATGTTGGAGATCGCTCTGACCCACAAGCCGAACGCGGCTTGCATCGTGCCGGAGAAACGCGAAGAGGTGACCACCGAGGGCGGGTTGGATGTACATTCGGGCCACAATCATCTGAAGCGCTACGTGCACGAGCTCAGAGAGGCCGGCATCCGGGTATCTCTGTTCGTTGATGCTGATGAGCGCCAATTGGATGCTGCAGCCCGGCTTGAAGCCGATATTGTGGAGATCCATGCGGGGGCTTATTGCGAAGCGCATGAACAGCGCAAGCCGGAGCTTCGGGCGCAAGAGCTTGAGCGGATCAAACAGGCCTGTGTCTACGGACAGAGTCTGGGCTTGGAAATGCACGCCGGGCACGGATTGACGTTCGATACGGTGAAAGACGTGGCCGTCCTGCCGGAGTTGCGGGAGCTTAATATTGGGCATTTTTTGGTGGGAGAGGCGATTTTCCTCGGCCTCGTGCCCGCAATCCAAAAAATGCGGGCTCTGATGAATGAGGCCCGTACCGCAGCCGGCTTGGCCGCATGATCTTGGGTTTGGGAAGCGATCTGATCGATATCAGGCGCATTGAGAAGACCCTCGACCGGTTTGGTGAGCGCTTCATAAACCGCGTGTTCACCGAGATTGAACAGAAGAAATCAGATCGCCGTGCGGCCCGCGCGGCCTCATATGCGAAGCGTTTTGCGGCCAAAGAGGCGTGCTCGAAAGCGCTGGGAACCGGCTTTCGAAAAGGTGTTTTTTGGCGAGATATGGGTGTGGTGAACGAACCGTCGGGGCGCCCCACCATGCAGCTCACGGGAGGTGCCGGAGAGCATCTGGCCAACATGCTGCCTCCAGGCCACAGCCCGAAGGTGCACGTCACGATCACCGATGATTTTCCCTGGGCTCAAGCCTTCGTGATCATTGAGGCTGTGCCTGCGCATACAAAAGTGGCCGATTAGCGCCAACTCTTACGTTAGACGTGGCGCAAATTTGCCACAAAGAACACCTTCAAGTTCGTTGCGCTTCCAACTGGAGCGGTCTATAGCTTCGCACCGGTTCCAGGCTTTCCAAGGCCTGACCGATTTTGGAATGCTTAAGGACATGGCGGATATGAGCTCAAAGGCGGACGAGGCCAAGAAGTCGTCGGAAGGCGGCGCATGGGAGATCATCCGTGTCGTGATCCAAGCACTGCTCATCGCGTTTGTGGTGCGCACATTTTTGTATCAGCCATTTAACATTCCATCCGGCTCGATGATCCCGACTTTGTTGATCGGGGACTATTTGTTTGTCTCCAAGCTGAGCTATGGCTACAGCCAGTACACCTTTAGTTTTTCCATCGGGTCAGGCGAATCCAGGTTGTTCCGGTTTAAGCCGTTTCCCTTTTCCGGCCGGATCTTTGCCTCCACCCCCGAGCGGGGCGATGTGGCCGTGTTCAAACTGCCCTCAGACAACGAAACCGACTACATCAAACGCGTGATCGGGCTGCCGGGCGACAAAGTGCAGATGATTGATGGGGTGGTCCACATCAATGGCGTTGCGGCAAAGCAGGAAAAGGTTGGTTCGTTCCTGGACACCACATCTGGCGGTTTGCCCGCCCGGGTGACGGTGCTGAACGAAACTCTGCCCAACGGGGTGGTGCACAAGATCTACGATCAAGGCCCGACTTATTTTGACAATACCCGCGTGTTCGAGGTTCCGGCTGATCACTATTTCATGATGGGTGACAACCGAGACAACTCGACAGACAGCCGGTTTGCAGCCGTGGGATATGTGCCGTTCGAGAACTTTGTCGGCCGGGCTGACCTGCTGTTCTATTCCCAAGAGCCGGGTTCAGCCTTCTGGCAGTTTTGGCGTTGGCCGACTTCGGTACGCTGGGGCCGATTATTCAATATTGTGGATTGACCCTCGTGCCTGCCAAGAAAACCGATGGTCTCATCCGAACGGTGGGCCATGCCTTTTCCGATGTTACCAACCTTGAACAAGCACTGACGCACCCAAGCGCGCGCACCAGCAAGTTCCGTAAAGGCGGCAAGCGCGTGCATGAAAATGAGCGGCTCGAGTTCTTAGGTGACCGGGTGTTGGGCTTGGTCATTGCCGAGTGGTTGATGGAGCGCTTTCCCGATGCCAATGAGGGCGAACTGGCGCAAAAGCTGAACGCGCTGGTCCGTAAGGAAACCTGTGCGGAGATCGCGCGAGGCATGGAGCTGGAAGCCTATATTCGCGTTGGCAAAACCGAGCGCAACGGGGGCGTTCACAAGCGCACGGCGGTGCTTGGGGACGCAATGGAGTCTCTGATTGCGGCCATCTATCTGGATAGCGGATATGAAGCCACCCAACGCGTCGTGCGCCGTATGTGGAACAATCACATGGACACGGTCGGCGATGTGCTGCGCGATCCAAAGACCGTGTTGCAGGAATGGGCGCAAGGGCGCGGATTGGCAGCTCCGACCTACCGGGTGATTTCTCAATCAGGACCGGACCATAACCCGAAATTCGAGATTGGTGTTGAAGTGGAAGGACTTGAGGGCGAGACCGGGCGCGGCGGGACAAAACGGGGTGCGGAGCAAGATGCAGCCAACAAACTGCTCCGCAGCCAGTCCATCAAACGCTGATCGATGATGACTGTCGATAAAGAACCGCCCGAGACCAAGTGTGGGTTCGTCGCCCTGATTGGCGCCCCAAACGCTGGAAAATCCACGCTGGTGAACCAGCTCGTTGGTCAAAAGGTGGCTATCGTCACCCACAAGGTACAAACCACCCGAGCGCGCTTGCGCGGCATAGCTCTTCAAGGAAACAGCCAGATTGTTCTGGTGGACACACCTGGCATCTTCGAGCCGGCGCGTCTGTTGGACAGAGCGATGGTGGCTGCGGCATGGGAAGGGGCCGGTGATGCAGATCAAGTGGTTCTGGTCGCCGATGCACGCCAAGCGCTCAACGAGGACAATGAGCGGATTATCAAAGGCCTCAAAGAGAGCGGGCGGGATGCAACCTTGGTTCTCAACAAGATCGATCTGGTGAAACGTGAGGGCCTGCTGGATGTCACCCGTGCGTTTACAGATCAGTTTCCGTTTAAAGAGGTCTTCTTTGTGTCTGCTCAAACGGGCGACGGCGTTGAAGATCTAAAGGACCATCTTGCGGTCTCCATGCCGGACGGGCCTTGGCTTTATCCGGAAGATCAGATTGCCGATTTGCCGCAAAGAATGCTCGCCGCCGAGGTCACGCGCGAGAAGGCCTTCCTACGCCTTCATCAAGAGTTGCCTTATGCCTCCACGGTGGAGACGGAATCATGGACGGTTAAGAAAGACGGCTCGGTTCGCATTGAACAGGTGATCTTCGTTGAGCGCGAATCTCAGCGCAAAATCGTGCTCGGTAAAGCCGGCCAAACCATAAAGGCCATCGGCGCAGCAGCACGTAAGGAACTTGAAAAGATGCTTAACGTGCGTGTGCATCTGTTCCTTTTCGTGAAAGTTCGCGAGAAATGGGGCCAGGATCCCGAAAGATTCCGCCAAATGGGCCTCGAGTTACCATTAGATAAATCTTGATCAGTTACAGGTAAATTCTAGTTCCTAAGATCTTGACTATGGCGAGAACATCTCAAAAATAGGGCATGGATCGAGCCGGGAGCATGAATGCTCAGTTTGTCCTGGGGGGCGAGAGCAATCTGGCCGGACAACACGGGTAAGATCGAGGGGCTGGTTGAAACAGTTACAAGCGGGAACACGGGGCAAACTGGAGAGTGTTCAAATGCGCAAGTTGATTCCTACTTTTTTGGCAGTTTTGCTCGCTTTCGGCCTTTTTGGAGCGAGCGATGCAATGGCGCGCGCAGGCTACGCAAAGTGGCTCAAGCATGGTGACGTTTATGTGGTGGACGGCACCTTTGGAAACTTCAAACAGAAGTTCAACGTGCGGGTCGCCTGGAAGGGCAATGGCTTCGTCATCAACACCCCTGTTGGGGTATATCGTTTGAAGCGGCGTGGCAAAAGTGTGACATTCAAAGTATATTTTCAGGAAGCTTGGGCGCACGTAACATGGAACCGCAGCCGGGCTTACGTGTCATATAAAGGCCAGCGTGGGTCAGCCGTTGTGCGTAAAGTGCAAAAAAGAGCCGCTCCCAAAGCAAAAACCAACTTTACAAGCGCTAATTGACGGCTCCAAACAGTTCCACCTTTGATCGCTTGAGGCGGAAAACCTGCCTGATCGCCAACAGGTGAAGCGACTGAGCAAGGGGTTGGATATCACGGTTTATGGACTGGTCTGAGCAAGGTGTTGTCCTCGGTGTACGCCGGCAGGGTGAAAGCAACGCCGTGCTGGAGCTGTTCACCCGAAGTCACGGCCGGCATCTGGGTTTGGTCAGAGGTGGGCGCGGACGGCGGTTACGGCCCGTGCTGCAAACCGGAAACCTGGTAGAAGCGACATGGCGGGCCCGACTGGCTGAGCATCTGGGCAGCTACACCGTTGAGGCGCTGGAAATGCAGGCAGCGCGTCTCATGGATGATCCCTTCAAGCTGGCAGGTCTTATGTCAATGGCAGATCTGACCCGTCTGCTGCCGGAACGCGAGCCGCACGAACGTCTCTACGATGCCTTCCAAATTGTTCTCTCACAGATTGATGATGATGCCGTATGGCCGGCGCTGCTGGTGCGCTGGGAACTGGGTCTGTTGGAAGAATTGGGCTTCGGACTTGACTTGAGCAAGTGTGCGGCGACCAATGCCGTTGAAGACCTGACCTACGTCTCGCCGAAGTCAGGCAAGGCGGTCTCGTCTGAGGCCGGTGAACCTTACAAGGCCAAGCTTTTAGTGTTGCCGGCTTTTGTTATGGGAGGGGCGGGCTCGGGCACACCGCGCCCCGCAGACATCGCAAACGGGTTCAAACTCACCGACTACTTTCTCCAGCGCGACGTTTTGGGACCGCGGGGCATGACCATGCCGCAAAGCCGGGACAGGGTGGTTTCCACCGTCTCCGCACTATCCTGACGGTTTGAGTGAGCATCTTGTCTGAGGCCTCCTCAGGTGTGGCTGCAAGGCGCAGTGCACGTGCGTTGCGGTTGAAGGCTGTCCCTTGTAAATGTCTTCGGTGTTCAGCCGCTCCAGGGGCGGCGTCTTGTTGGGAGAAGAGAGATGCTTGGTCGGCTCAATCACGTGGCCATCGCAGTGCCGGACTTGGCGGCCGGTGTTGCCGTTTACGAGAACACGCTGGGTGCCAAGGTTTCGGCCCCGCAACCGGAACCCGATCACGGCGTTACGGTGGTGTTCGTCGATCTCGGCAACACCAAAGTAGAGTTGCTGGAGCCTCTGGGCGAAGGCTCCCCAATCGCAGGGTTTCTGGAGAAGAACCCATCAGGCGGCATCCACCACATATGCTATGAGGTCGACGACATTCTGAAGGCCAAAGACCGCATGATCTCAGAAGGCGCGCGCGTGCTCGGAGACGGAGAGCCTAAGATTGGTGCTCACGGCAAACCTGTTCTGTTTTTGCACCCTAAAGACTTCTGCGGCACGCTGGTGGAGCTTGAGCAGGCCTAACACCCATGTCTTTTACGAGCGGTTTCGCAATCTTCTTCATTATCTGGTGGGTGGTGTTGTTTGCCGTATTGCCGTTTGGCGCCCATTCACCGCACGAATTGGGCCAAGAGGTTGAGGAGGGACACGCCCCCAGCGCGCCGGTTACGCCGCGTCTGGTGCGGAAGTTCCTCATCACAACCGGCGTCGCGGGGCTCATCTTTGGGGTTTTCTATTACCTGCGCACCAACGAGTTGATCACGCTCGACAGCTTTCCGATCTGACACGAAGCGGGCAAGAAAAAAGGCAAGGCATGAGATGCCCTGCCGGTAAAGTCCTTACCATGTCTCCGACCGCATTCATCCATGGCACGTCGCGAATGCTGGATTTCGGAGAGTTCCTCCCCAGACCTCGGCCGATACTCGTAGCAAATTGGGTCCGTTGATTTTTATTGGACCCATTGTAGCGGCAAATCTGTCCGGAGTCTCGTGGGAAATGAGGAAGCGGGCCCAAATTGATCTGGGCAGAGCGAAACTCTGCCTTTTTTTCAAACCAGCATTAGCCTACAACCGCACAAAGGGAATCGCGGTAGAATGAGACTGGCATCTCAGCAACCGCCCTCTTCAACATCCCGGATGGAACGACGATATGCGACTGAGCAGATACTTCATGCCGATCCTGCGGCACGATCCCAAGGAGGCAGAGATTGTCTCACACCGTTTGATGCTGCGGGCGGGCATGATCCGCCAGGAGAGCGCAGGTATCTACTCGTGGCTGCCAACCGGATTTCGCGTGCTCAAGAAGATCGAGCAGATTGTTCGCGAAGAGCAGGACAGGGCAGGGGCCATTGAGGTGTTGATGCCCACCATCCAGTCCGCTGACCTCTGGCGCAAGTCAGGCCGCTACGATGACTATGGCAAGGAGATGCTGCGCATAACGGACCGCCATGAGCGCGATATGCTCTATGGCCCCACCAACGAAGAGATGATCACCGACATGTTTCGGGCGGGCGTTCAGTCCTACAAGGACCTGCCGCGCAATCTCTATCACATCCAGTGGAAGTTCCGGGACGAGATCAGACCAAGGTTTGGCGTTATGCGCGGCCGGGAGTTCCTGATGAAGGATGCCTATTCTTTCGACATCAGCGCTGAAGCCGGGCGCCATTCCTACAACAAAATGTTCCTGGCTTACCTCAGAACGTATCAACGTATGGGCCTGACAGCGATCCCCATGCAGGCAGATACCGGCCCGATTGGTGGCGATATGAGCCACGAGTTCCTCGTTTTGGCTGATACGGGTGAATCTGAGGTCTTCTTCGATTCAAAGTATCTTGAGATGGACTGGCAGAATGCCAACATCGATCAGGAAGACGAAGCAGCGCTCGCGGATGCCATCAAGGGCTTCACCTCACATTATGCCGCCACTGACGAGAAGCATGATCCCGCGGCGTTTGACGTCTTGCCTGAAGCACGGCGGGTAACCGGCCGGGGCATTGAGGTTGGCCACATCTTCTTCTTCGGAACGAAGTACTCCAGCCCTCTGGAATGCATCGTTCAAGGAACCGACGGCAAACCCGTACCGGTCCATTCAGGGTCCTATGGCATCGGAGTGTCGCGCCTGGTGGCTGGCATTATCGAGGCGAGCCATGACGAAAACGGGATCATCTGGCCTGATCCCGTGGCCCCCTTCAATGTTGGCATTATCAATCTGAAATCCGGTGATGCAGAGACGGACGCTGCCTGCGAGCGGGTCTATACAGAGCTGACAAATGCCGGCATCGACGTGCTCTACGACGATACTGACGAGCGGGCAGGGGCCAAATTTGCCACCATGGATCTTATCGGCTTGCCTCGGCAGTTGGTGATTGGCCCGCGGGGCCTCAAAGAGGGCCAGGTGGAACTTAAAGAACGCAAGACTGGCGAGAAGCAATCGGTCAGTCTTGACGAAGCCATCAACACGCTGACGGCCTAAGCGCCGCCACAGCATCAGGAAACAGTTTGATCATGGCCACGGGCACAAAGCCGTTCTCAGCCTTTGAATGGATGCTGTCACTGCGCTACCTCGGCTCGCGGCGCAAGGAAGGGTTCATCTCGGTGATCGCCGGGTTTTCCTTTGTGGGAATTCTGTTGGGCGTTGCGACCCTGATCATCGTCATGGCGGTGATGAACGGTTTCCGCCAGGAGCTTCTGGGCAAGATCTTAGGCATGAACGGCCATGTGGTGGCCTATGGCCAGTCGGGCGTCATCCCGGACTATGACGCGGTGACCGAGCGGCTGAAGAAGGTGGACGGTGTAACGCGCGCGATCCCGTACGTTGAGGGTCAGGTTATGGCATCGTCGCAACGCACGGCCACGGGCGTTTTGGTCCGGGGGCTCCGGGAGGCTGATCTGAAATCGCTTCCCTCGATCAATAATGACAAGCTGCGCGGATCTTTGGACAATTTCGATGACTCAGAAAGCATTGCGATCGGCACGCGCTTGGCGTTCAAGCACCGGGTGGGCGTGGGCGGTGACATTACGCTGATCAGTCCGCGCGGCCCGGTGACGCCGTTTGGGGTTACACCCACAATCCGCACTTACAAGGTTGCCGCGGTGTTCGAAATCGGCATGTCGGAGTATGATGCGTCCTATGTGTTCCTGCCGTTCAAAGAAGCTCAAAAGTACTTTGTGCAGGAGACGGGTGCTTCAGCCGTCGAACTTTTGATCGATCGTCCGGACAAGGTGGATGACTATGTTGTGCCGTTGCAAGTGGCCGGCGGGCCATCCTTGCGCCTGTTCACCTGGAAGCGCACCAACGAAACGTTCTTCAATGCGCTGCAGGTGGAACGCAATGTGATGTTCCTGATCCTCACCTTGATCATCTTGGTGGCCGCGCTGAACATCGTCTCCGGATTGATCATGCTGGTGAAGGATAAGGGCCGCGACATTGCGATCTTGCGCACTATGGGGGCAACACGTGGAACCATCATGCGGGTGTTCCTGATCACGGGTGCGTCCATTGGGGTTGTCGGAACCATTGCAGGCCTTGTGATCGGTCTTGTCTTTTGCACGCATATTGAAGAGATCCGGCAGTTCATGTCTTGGTTGACCAAGACGGAGCTTTTTTCTCCGGAGCTCTATTACCTGTCCAGGCTTCCCGCAGAGGTAGACCCGAACGAAGTGCTCACGATCGCGGGCATGTCGTTCTTCTTATCGGTGATCTCCACGATCTATCCGTCCTGGCGGGCGGCGCGGTTGGATCCGGTGAAAGCGCTGCGCTATGAGTGACGACGGTTACCGGCCCGCCCTGGCGCTTCGGAACATCAAGCGCTCGTACGGAGAGGGGCACGCGCGGCTCTTGGTCTTCGACAGCGCCAATCTGGATTTGAGCCGGGGTGAGATGGTGGCCCTTGTGGGGCCTTCCGGCGCGGGCAAGTCATCTTTGTTGCATATTGCCGGCCTTCTGGAGGCACCGGATTCCGGTGAGGTGTACATCGACGGAACAGAGGTGGCCCATAGCTCCGATAAGGTGCGCACCGAAGTGCGCCGTGCGGAGATCGGATTTGTCTACCAGTTTCACCATCTGCTGCCCGAGTTTGACGCGCTTGAAAACGTGATGATGCCGCAATTGATCTTGGGCCAAGGCAAGAGTGCAGCAAAAGCCCGTGCGTCTGAACTCCTGGAACGGCTAGGTCTTGGCGGGCGCATGGATCATCGGCCAACCGAACTGTCTGGCGGCGAGCAGCAGCGGGTGGCCATCGCCCGCGCCGTGGCCAACAAACCCAAAGTCCTGCTCGCCGATGAGCCTACGGGCAACCTGGACCCGCGCACGGCGGACGGGGTATACGCCGAATTCCTGCGCATGATTGCCGATGAGGGCCTCACAGCCCTGATCGCAACTCACAATATGGAGTTGGCCGCCCAGATGCACCGCGTCGTGAGAATGGAGAATGGGCAGCTTGTATCGCAGTGAGTGGAGAGCACCATGAAGGCCGTATTTTCAGACGTTCAGCTTGAGCATGATCCGCAGTTCTTCATGCACAAGGGCAAGGTTGTTCCACACCCCGAGCAACCGGAGCGGGCCAAGCGGCTGCTGCAAGGTGTTGCCAAGGCGAAATGCGACGTGATCCAGCCGTCATCCTTTGGCGATGAGCACATTCTTGCGATCCATCCGGAACGCTACATCTCCTTCCTGAAAGAGGCTTACGACTATTGGGGGCAATTGGAGGGCGCTGCGCCCGAGATCGTGCCCAACATCCATCCGGTCGAGGTTCCGGCCACCTATCCGAACAACTTCGTTGGACGCTCCGGATGGCATCAAACCGACTTGGCCTGTCCTATTGGGCAGCGCACGTGGGCCGCGGCACGTTCGGCCGCCGATTGTGCCCTTACCGTTGCCCATCTTCTCAAAACAAGCGACGTCACCTCGGCCTATGCGCTGTGCAGACCACCGGGTCACCATGCCTATACGGAACGGGCGGGCGGATTTTGCTTCCTCGGCAACTCAGCCATCGCCGCACAGTACCTGCTCGAAACCCACAAGAAGGTCGCGATTGTGGACGTGGATGTGCACCACGGGAACGGCACCCAAGGCATCTTCTATGGGCGTGCAGAGGTTTTGACCTGCTCTGTGCATGCCGATCCTATGGACTATTATCCGTTCTACTGGGGGCACAGCGCGGAGACCGGAGACGGTGAGGGCGAAGGCAGCAATCTCAACCTGCCGGTCCCTGTGCGCAGTGGCGATGACGTATGGCTTATGGCCGTCGAGAGAGCTTGCGAGGCGGTTGCTGCGTTTGGTGCCACAGCATTGGTGATCGCACTCGGGTTGGATGCCCATGAGAAAGACCCGCTACTGGGCGGCGCGGTCACCACAGAAGGCTTTTCACAGATTGCCGCCCGCCTGGCGGATCTCTCGCTCCCCACGGCCATAATCCAAGAGGGAGGCTACCTGACCGACCACTTGGGAGACAATCTGGCCAGTTTCCTTGGCGGGTTCGAGGCGGCGCACCAGGTGGCGGCGTGAGCAACCCGGAACAGGAGCTGATTCAGACCTATTTTGCCCCCCTTGCCGGCGATGGGGCGGCCGGGCTTATGGATGATGCCGCCACATGGGTGCCCGCGCCGGGCATGGACACCGTTTTGTCGACGGATACGCTTGTGGCGGGCGTGCATTTCATTGGAGATGAACCGGCTGACCTGATCGCGCGGAAGGCACTGCGCGTAAACTTCTCCGATCTGGTGGCCAAAGGGGCCGCGCCTTGCGGCTATCTGGTGAACCTTGGCCTCACAACAGCCCAAGACCACGGGTGGCTCAAGCAGTTCTCCGAAGGACTGGCACGCGATCAGGAGGAGTTTAACTGCAAGCTTCTAGGTGGCGACACGGTGAGCACGCCGGGGCCACTCACTCTGTCCATCACAGCCATTGGCGAGGTCCCATCGGGGAAGGTTGTTCGCCGGGGCACGGCCAGGGCAGGGGATGTTCTCTATGTGACGGGCACGATTGGAGACAGCGCACTCGGGCTGGAGGTGCTGAAGGGGCGCTGCAAAAGCGTAGACGATGCCTATCTGATTGACCGTTATCGCCTGCCGCGGCCGCGCACGGAGTGCTTGCCGCTTATTCGGGAGTTTGCATCGGCCGCTATGGACGTCTCAGATGGATTGATCGGCGATTTAGAGCAGCTCTGTTTGGCATCAGGCGTGGGCGCGCGGGTGAACGCAGATCTGGTGCCAGTTTCTGAGGTGGTGGGCAGCCTCGCAGCGCTTGACCCAGGGGTTCTCATCCGCGCGCTAACTGGCGGTGACGACTATGAAATCCTGTTTTCCGTCAGCTATAAGAAAGCCGATGCGTTTGAAGCCGCCTGCACGCTGGATGTGCACAATATCGGGGAGCTTGTTGACGGCACCGGAGTTGCCGTGAGCACCACTGCCGGCGAAGCTATTGAGTTCCCGAGCACGTCGTGGAGCCATTTCGACTGAGCGGTCAGCCGTGCTCTTCGTCGCGCCCGAACCGCAGCAGAAACTCATCAATCGCCGCTATGCTTTGCGGTTCATCGAGAAACGGCACATGCCCGCGGTCCGGGATCGTTTCAAACATCATGTCCGGCTTAATGTCGCGCATCATTTCCACCGTTTCAGATGTGAGCAAGTCTGAATGATCGCCCCGCAGCGTGAGCACTGGATTGCGGCTCATGGCCTTGAACTGCGGCCATAGGCTTGGCAATCGGCCCTCCATAATGTCCTCGTGCGACGGGAATGTTCTGGTCAGCTTCGCGTCATAGTCCGCCACAGGCTTGCCGTTGACCGCGCAATAGGTCCGCTTCGCCCAGGCCATCCATTCCGCATCGGTGAGCTTTTCAAAACCCTTGTTGGTCTGACGCAGCATGTGCGCAGCATCTTCCCAAGATTTGGGGTCTGGTATTTGGCCCAGATAGCCTTTCAAACGCAGCAGCCCGCGCGGCTCAATCTCCGGGCCCACATCGTTCAAGATCACGCCATGCAGAACCGTAGGGCTGAACGCGGCCATCAACATGGCAATCAAACCGCCACGAGAGGTTCCCAGGACGATGACCTTGTGGACCCCCAGAACGGCCAGCAAGGTCACCACATCCTTCATTTCCTGGAGCGGTGTATAGGTGGACCAATCGTTTGCATACTCAGACCGTCCGCGGCCGCGATAGTCCATCGCGATCACCCGCCGGCGCGGGGCGTAGCGCGCCGCAACTGCATGGAAGTCTTTTGAATTGCGGGTCAGCCCGGCAAGGCACAGAATGGGGACCTGTGATCCGCTGCCGACCTTGGGATAGTCGCGCGCGTAGAGGCGCAGGCCATCCTGGCTGGTAAACACCACATCGTGCCAAACTGATTTGTGGACTGCCGGATCGTCCGGTCCGATGTCGAAATCGCCGGTTCCAAGCGCATCATCGGCGTCTACCGTTACTTCGGATTGTGCCATTCAGTCCGGTCGTACACACTTCGCGCCGGCACGCGATCCTTTGATCTTCTCGTCACAAGAATCCGTTCCAGCCGTCTTCAGAGGAACAAAACGTCCGCGGTTCAGATCATCCTCCATCGAAAACTCCACATGGGGCTCCAGCAAACGGCGATAAATCTGAACGTTCCGCATTACCTGTTTGACATAGTTGCGGGTCTCCGTAAACGGAATTAGTTCGATCCAATCGAGGGCGGAGATTTCCCCTTTGCGAGGATCGCCCACTGTTTTGTTCCAGGTTTTCACGCGGCTACCGCCCGCATTGTAGCCGGCCGCAGCCATAATGTACGATCCCTTCCACTCGTTGACGAGTTGGTACAGGAATGCCGAGCCGAGCTGAACATTCAGCTCGGGCTTGGAGGTCAGGTGACTGGTGGCGCACTTCAAAGAATAGATGCGGCAGAGCCATTTGCCGGTGGCCGGCATGATCTGCATGAACCCCCGCGCACCGGCGTGACTGACCGCAACCGGATCAAACTCGCTCTCCTGACGCGCGATGCCGAGCACCAGCGCACGTTCTGGAGCACCGCGGGAGATGTGCTCATAATCGGGCAGGGGGTCGGACGGGAAGGACGGTGCACCCACCTGGAGACCGGCCCAAGCCCCCCATCTGGCCGTTTTCATGGCGAGCGGCAGCCCGCCTATGGACTTAACCGTCTCCATCATTGCGGCCAGTTCGTTGGCCGTGCTGGCGGAGCGGGCAAGTGAGAGGGCAAACTGGCGCACCTGTCGGTCAGCGCCTGCATCCACCAAGAGCTGCAAGGCGCGAAGCCGGCCTGAAGCGTGGGTGCGGATAACAGTGCGTACTGAGCTGAAGGCCGATGGCGGCGCCACCGTACCGCTCACAAACCCGCCGGCTTTGGAGGCTCCCAGCAGGCCGTAGAACGTAAACCCGTAGTTTGAGGCGCGTTTGTCGTGCCCGGCGGCTTGGCTATGGTCGCCGGAAGCTTCCAGTGCGCGGGCCAGCCAATAGTGGCCGCGTGATTTATCGCCATCGCGGATTGCGGTCTCTGCCGAACGCCGGAAGTGTTGGATGGCCTGCTCGGCATTCTTTAAATTGCGCAACGCGATCCAACCGGCCATCCACTCAGCATCGGGAAGAAACTTGCCTCCCGCCAATCCGTGGTTGGCCGCAAGTTCATAGGCCGTGTTGTGGTCTATGGG
>JANQOW010000024.1 GCA_028285595.1 Hyphomicrobiales bacterium | reverse complement strand
AGCCGGTATCGATCTCAGCCAGCCCGTGGCCACCACGTGCGGTTCGGGCGTAACGGCTTGCTTGAACGCAGCCTCAACTTCGTCTGCGGATTTCACCGTACTGTCCGGGTTCAGAAGCGTGGCGTAGTGCACGTTGCGGCTGCCGGGAATGTGGCCAGAGCGCAAACCGGCGCGTGGCTCAACCTCCTCGCCGGCAAAGCGCGGAGCGGAGCGGGCATCCACGATTTGGCGGCTGCCTGATGCGGAGATCTTCTCCATGTCCTCACGGTCAGCGACCATGGTTGTTTGCAGTCTGGCACTGAAGTGACGCTCCTGGCGCGGGCGCGGCTCGTCAAAGTCGAGAGGGCGGCCCTCATCCTTCCACTTCTTCAAGCCGCCATCCAAAATAGCCACGTCCTCATGACCGAAGACCCGGAACATCCACCAGGCGCGCGCGGCGGAAAACAGCCCTTGGGTATCGTAGACCACGACCCGGTTCCCGTCGCCCACACCCATACGCCGCATGCGAGACGCGAACTTCTCCGGCGCCGGCAGCATGTGTGGCAGAGAACTCTCAGAGTCTGACAGTTCATTGATGTCAAAGAAGAGGGCGCCTGGAATATGCTCTTCCAGATACTCCGCCTTAGGATCGCGATCCTCTGTCGGCAAATGCCAGGAGGCATCCATCACCACCACATCAGGCGCCGACAGATGGTCTGCAAGCCACTCCGTTGAAACAAGCCATTTTGACATTGCGAAACCGCCTCCCTTTTCTTTGGCTCAAACGCCTGTCAGGCGCGCCGCACGGGGCGCGTCAGGCACGTGGGCCCACCCTCACACTTTATGCAAAGCTCCGCGCCGTCGAAAGTCTCAATTGTGCATCCCGCCGCTTCCATCAACGCTTGCGTCCGCGGAAAGCCGGAAATCATCACGCCATGGCGCGGCGAAAGGGCCAACACGTTCAGATTCAAGCCGTGACTGGCCTCAAACTCTTCCGCCGGCGCCGAGAGCAGCTCAATGCCGCGCGCCTGGAGAAGCTGGTAGAAGCTGGCCGGCATCAAAGGCTCGTAAATCAGGGCCAAATCGTCCGCCAAAAGGCTGATGATCGACATCAAGTGCAGGCAGGCGTGGGCGCCCTTGTAGACCGGCAGATCATAGGCAAGCACGGTGACACCCAACGGCTCCAGCAGATCTGAGAGCTGCTCTATGCCGGCTTGGTTCGTCCGAAAGCCGCGCCCTACAGCCAATGTGGTTTCGTCCAGCCACAGGCAGTCCCCGGCTTCTGCGGTGCCAGGTGCCGTGACCTCGCCCAGAACCGGCACGCCGGCGCTGTCATAATAGGCGGCGTGCGCCATCCGTTCGCCCTGGCGCAGCGGCTTACCCATATTCAACAAGATGGCGCCCTTGCCGGTGACCAGGGACGGATCGTGCGTAAAGACCGCATCGGCCAGCCCATCATGCTCATCGGGCAGCCATTCTATCTTGGCACCGGCGGCCTCTACAATTTGAGCAAATGCGGCGTGCTGCTGCGCCAGCGTTGCGCCGTTTAAATCGCCACCATAGTTCCACACGGCCGGGTCTGCGTTCGCCATGGCATCGCCCGGCCGATGCATCATCACGCGCTCAAGGGCCGTAACCATGTTCTGTGCGCCAAACTCATTCATTGCCCTGAACCCTCTCCAAGTCTGTGGCATCTTCCGCCAACAGGGCGAGCGCCTGTTGGTGATCGATCGCCGTACAAAATTCGCCATGCAGATTGGCCACGGTCATGTCATGCACCAATTCGGGGTCGCGGTCGCTGCCGTCCGGCCCAACGCGGTTGGTGGTGGCGCAGGCGTCATGCACCAGGTAAGTGTCGAACCCCATGTTGCCGGCCATGCGCACTGTTGTTTCCACGCACATATTGGTGAAAAAGCCGCAGACCACCAGGCGTTTAACCCCGCGGCGCCTCAGCTCGATTTCCAGGTTTGTGCCGATGAAACCGCTGTTCACGTCCTTGCACACCACCAATTCTGACGCTGTGGGTGCAAGGTCCTCAATCCAGGCGCCGCCGGGCTCAGAGAGCTTTAGGGGGGAGGCCGCCTCGCGGGAATCGTGCTGAGTGTAGGCCACCGGCAAACCGTGGCTGCGCCAAGCGTCCAGCAGCTTTGCCATATTCGGTTCCGCATCCGGATTGTTGCGCCGGCCGGTTGGTCCGCCCCAATGGGTCAACACATTCACGCCCTGTTGCACATCGATCAGCAGGAGCGCTGTACCGTTTGAAAACTTTGAGATCATGTCAGAGGCCTGTGCTCACAAGCTTTTTATGCATGTAGCTCTCAATCGCTTCCATACCGCCTTCATAGCCAATGCCACTGTCTTTCATGCCGCCAAAGGGAGTGTCGGCGCGCATGGGCGTCACGGCGTTGATTGCAACACCCCCGGCCTCCAGATGATCCGCCAGATAGGACACGGTGTCGGAAGAGCCCGCGAAGGCATAAGCTGCCAAACCGAAGGGCAATCCATTGGCTTTGGGGATCACCTCGTCAAGTTCGGAGAACCGGGCAATTGGGGCGATTGGGCCGAACGGTTCCTCGTTCATCACCCGGGCATCGTCCGGGACATCGGTCAGCACCGTGGGCTCCCAGAAATAGCCCTGATTGCCATGGCGCTTGCCGCCGGTGAGCACCTTTGCGCCCTTGGCGCGGGCATCTTCGGTAAGCTGCTCCATCGCCTCCACACGGCGTTCGTTGGCCATGGGGCCAAAGCTGGTGGCCGGGTCCATGCCATCGCCGATGGTCTGGCTATTGGCCGCACTAACGAAGGCATCGACGAACGCATCGTAGTGGCGCTCGTGCACATAAAACCGGCTGGGCGCAATACAGACCTGGCCGGCGTTGCGAAACTTAAAGCCGGTCAACGCGGCAGTTGCGGCCTCAATGTCTGCATCTTCGCAGACAATCGCCGGCGCATGGCCGCCCAACTCCAGGGTGAGGCGCTTCAGCCCCGGCGCGGCAAGGCCGGCCAGAAGTTTGCCCACCGGAACCGAACCGGTGAAGCTTACCTTGCGCACCGGGTCAGCGGCCAGAAGAGTGGAGGACACTTCTGAGGGGGTGCCGAACACCAAGTTGACAACGCCGGGCGGTAGACCCGCATCGTGAAGCGCTTGAACCAGTTCAGCGGCTGTCCGCGGGGTCTCCTCGGAGGCTTTCAAGATCATGGAACACCCTGCCGCCAATGCGGGACCGAGCTTGCGGGCTGGCAGAATGGCGGGAAAATTCCACGCGGTGAGCCCCACCGTCACGCCTAAGGGTTCCGGGCGCACAGACTGCCGGAAGGCGCCGCCGGGCGGGTCGTAGTTTTGCCCGGCAATCTTCGTGGCCGCTTCAGCGTTGTAGGTGAAGGTTTCCACCACGCGCTCCATCTCACCTTTCGCTTCTGCGAGCGGTTTGCCCTGCTCAAGGGTCATGAGCGTGGCGATCTCGTTGCTGCGCTCTGCGATCAGCGCTGCGGTCTTGTGCAGGATGGCCGCGCGGTCTTCACCGGATGTTTTGCGCCAGACCTGAAACCCGGCCTGGGCAGAGGCGATCGCGTCGTCCAAGTCGCTGTGGCTGGCGTTGGCAACGGTGCCCAAAACCTGCCCGTTGGCGGGGTTCAGCACATTTTCAGATTTGCCGTCTCTGCCTTCGCGCCAAGTGCCGTTGATGAAGAGAAGAGTGTCTTTGTACATGGGGGGTGTGCCTTAGATCTTTGTTCGATCGCTTAGCACAGATTTGCATTGGGTAAAGCGAGAAATGCGTGCGTCCCGCTGGCGTGCGCGCCGGTTGCCGTTATAGTGGAACAAACGTCAAGACGACACAAACAAGGAGGAGCGGCAGATGAAAGCCATTCAAATGCAACAGCCCGGCGGGCCTGAGGTGATGGAGCTGATCGATATGGATTTGGCCGCCCCTGGCGCCGGCGAGATCCGGGTACGCCACACGGCGATTGGCCTCAATTACATCGACACATACCATCGATCCGGCCTTTATCCTGTTCCCTTGCCGAGCGGTTTGGGACTTGAAGCCGCCGGTGTGGTGGAGGCGTGTGGATCTGGCGTAGAGGGTCTCGCGGTCGGCGACCGCGTGGCTTATGGCACAGGACCGCTTGGCGCTTATGCGGAAGCACGCAACGTGCCGGCCACCCGGGTGACCAAGCTGCCCGACACCATCAGCGATGAAACCGGCGCCGCAATGATGCTGAAGGGGATGACGGTGCGCTATCTCCTGCGCGAGACCTATGAGGTTCAGCCGGGCGATACGATTTTGTGGCACGCAGCTGCCGGGGGCGTTGGGCTTATTGCCTGCCAATGGGCCAAGGCCTTGGGCGCAACGGTTATCGGCACGACCAGTTCTGAAGAAAAGGCCGAACTGGCCAAAGCCAATGGTTGCGATCACATCATCATGTACAACACTGAGGATGTGGCCGAGCGGGTGCGGGAACTGACCGACGGGGCAGGGGTGCCGGTGGTCTATGACGGCGTGGGAGCTGCCACCGTTGAAGCCTCCCTGAACTCTCTTGCGCCGCGAGGGCTTTTGGCGTCGTTTGGCAATGCCTCCGGCCCGGTAACCAATTTCGATCTCGGCGCGCTTTCTGTCAAAGGGTCGCTTTATGTGACCCGCCCGACCTTAATGACCTATACGGCGAGCGATGAAGACCTGGCGGCCAATGCAGCCGACCTGGTTGAGATGGTGGGCAGCGGGAAGGTGAAGATCCCGGTCAACCAGACATATGCGTTGGCAGATGTTCGGAAGGCGCACGAGGATCTTGAATCGCGGAAGACGACGGGGTCCACCGTGCTGATGCCTTAATGCTCTAGTTGGCGGGGCAGGCTGAAGTATTGACCTTCATAATGGCCCGCCAGTTTGCCGAACAGTTTGTGTGGCTGCACACGAACTGGGCCAACATGGGTGCGGTGACGGCATGTGCGAGGTTCAGATGCCGGCCCGTGCCATCCGACAGGGTGCTGACCACCATTCCGGCCAGACGGCCTGAACTGTTGAACACCGGCCCGCCGGATTCGCCTTTGCGCGTTTCCAGTTTGAGTACCATGGCATCGGAATAGCCGAAGCCTTTATAGGTGACCGGGCGTCCAAAGCTCATGGACGCCACCTCGCCGAGCCGGGCCACATCGCTGGTGCGGCGCGGCTTGCCGAGAGAGAAGACCGGCTCGCCCCGGCGCAGGCACGGCTGTGCGACCGGTTCAACCGGCTGTGCACGGCCACTAATGTCCCGCAGCTTCACCAGGGCGCTGTCCGAGGACTTCTGAACGGCGACGACGCGGCCCACATAGTTCTTGCCGTCTGGTCCGCGGGCTTCCACCAGCCAGCCCGGCTGAACGGCCACATGCGCGGCGGTGAGCACATGGCCCTCTGGGTCGATGACGAATCCGGAGCCGGACGTAACGGATTCCTCTAATTCATTCAATTGGTTGCGCCTGCGGTTTGATGACTTTGAAATCACCAACGTGACGTAGGATTGCCGGGTTTGCTGCAGCAGTCCATCAATCGACGAGGACAAGGCCTGACCCCCGGTGGACGCCGGCGACACTTGAATGACACGCGGCTCCCCGCTGGGCGTCACACAGCCTGCGAGCAATAGAGCAACGCCTGATATGATCCCTAGTTTTTTCAATTTTCTTCTAGTGCCTTGATCAATGGTTGCAGTTGCTTCTCGTATTTACGCCATTTCTCGACCGAACCGGTGTTTATGGGTTGGCGCGCTTGCCAAATGCTGGCGGTGGCGATGTTGCTGTCCAATTGTTCCGGGTTGAGGCAAATTGGATCCCATTCCAACCCCAAATAGTCAAGCATAGATCGTGCCGTTCCCTCTGGCTCGCTGACCAGTTTTTCATACTCAACAGTGTGGATGGGAATAGGGCAAACCTGCATCCAATGATTCATAAGTCTTTCGTGTTGTCGATATGCAACGCCTAACGCTTCCAGACTGTAGGTAAAATCCCAGCCGCTTGTGAAGTGCTGTTCATAGCACGATAAACAGTTGTCGGGGGGATTTCGCTTGCACCATATGATCTTTGCGTTTGGCAACACCAAGGAAATCAGGCCTAAATATCTGAAATTGCCAGGTAATTTGTCAGTAGCGAACCGTTCGGTAGTCGCCGTCGACATCATTTCCTGAAGCAGTCTTTTTCCGCTTGCCGCGGCCGCGTCGCGCGAAAAGCCGTTGGTGGCTTCCGGATAGTTTTCCAGCTCATCAACAATGTTCACCACGCCATGTCTCTCGCCTCGTGCGATGACGTCTGGATGAGCTCCGACAACACGTTCTGTTAGCGTGGTTCCCGATCTTGGCATTCCAACGATGAATATGGCGCCGGGCTTCTTATGGCCGAACGTTCCGCGCTCTGCAAAAAACGCGTCAGTGAAAACGTCGATGACCCTGGATGTTGCGTCGACGATCTCGTTTTTATCGACGGGATGATTGGCCAGATGCAAATCGCTTGCTGTTTTGAGCGCTTCGAATGCCCGCGCATGCTCCTTGCGATCTTTATAGCCGTTGAACAGAGCAAAGTTGTATCCTGTGCGATTGTCGTCACTGATGTCTTGCGCAGCGGCGAGGTCTTCCAGGCGCTCTATGTCACGGTCTGATAGGCGATGTATTGTTCCCAACTGCTCATACGGAACAGAGAATTTTGGATCCCGGCTGAGCGCAGCGCGCAGATCACGCTCGGCCTCTTTGAACATGCCCAACGTCGACAATACCTGTCCGCGGCTGGTAAAGGCGGCTGTTGATAAATTGGAGCCGAGCATCATTCTGTGCACGATCGGCATCGCTTCCTGTGCGCGACCCTCAACCACCAGTGCCCGGCAAAGCCCCAGGAGATCATCGGTCGATAGAGGGGACAAGCCTTCAGCTTTGTAATAGTGATCAATGGCCTGCGAAATCCGGTTTGCTTCGAAATAGAAGCGAGCCAGTTCGAGATGAACTTCGTGTACATTCGGCGCCAGAGCCAAGATTTTGAGGTAGTACTTTTCAGCTTTCACCCAACTTTCCAGCGTGCACACGATGGACGCATGTAACAGCATGGCTTCGAGATCATTGGGATTGAGCTCCAGCGAGCGCTCCAAATGTGTCCTGGCAGACTCCCAACGCTTGGCAACGATATCAACGTTGGCCAGGCCGAAATAGGCATCTGGATCGTTTGGATTGGCTTCAATCACCTTCCTGTAATGCTCAGCAGCGTTTTCCGACGCTCCTGATAACCGATAGGTCTCTGCCAAGTTGAGATGACTGGTCGGATCGTTCGGGCGTAACTCTAGTGCGAGCTTCATCAAACTGATGGCTTGCGGAAACTGTCCCGCCTGAACTTCAAAGAACCCGACTTCCTCCAGAAGATCAGGGTTTCTTGCTTCTGCCTCAAGAAGCTTTTGATAGGTCGCTCGTGCAGATGCGAATTCTCCCGCATCAGCCAGCGCCCGCGCTTGGTCGATCATGGTTGTCATCTGCAGCGTGGTCCTAGATCACGTTCCGACCAAAGATGTTGGACATTAACACCCAATTTCGCCAGAGCGGATTGATCCTAGATCTCGGTGAATATGTCTATTCACAATAGCAAAAAAAAGCCGGCCCGCAAATGCAGGCCGGCTGTAACGTCTTGGTAATTCAGCAGGTTCTTAGAAGAAGAACCATGCGCCGAACTGGCCGCGGATCGCGTCCGGCCGGCTGCCACCACCAGCAGCTGCAGTAGCTGTGGTGTTGTTCTTGAAGCCGTAGATGACTTCCCAACCCAGGCGCATCTGGCGAACAGGCCGCCACAAGATGTTAGCGTGGATTGTGTTCAGGTTGGAGTAACCAGCAGTGGTATTGTTATGCGGGTTAACGTGACCCCACTGAACGTTGAACTGTGTGGTGTCGGTGATGTTGAAGGAAAGACCAGCATACGCACCGAATACGGAGCGCTTGTTGATCGAACCAGCAGCGGTGTTAGTTGCTACACCGAAACCACCGATGCCGTCACCCAGGGCGTTTGCGATACCATCACCATACTGAATGTGACCGGTAAAGGTCGCGATATCAGCAAGGTTGATGTTCACACCACCTTGGACTTCCCAACCAACTTCACTGTCGCTGAAGTTGTTAGCTGCGTTGCTTGCGTCAACGTCAGCATGCTCAACTTCTGCACCAACAAAGAGCTGGTGACCACCAGGGGCATCATACAACAGAGCTGCGGCAAAGTTCGGGAAGTCCGGAGAGTTCCGAGCGTTACCAACTGCTGCGGTTGCGCCACCGAGGTTACGGTCGCGGTCCTGAAGCGGCTCAACGATACCGAAGCGGAACGAAACCGGGCCGCTGGTATAGGTGAAGCGAACCTGAGCAGCACGAGTGGAGGAGCAACCACCAGCCGAACCACCGAAGTCAACAGTACCAACCGACGTGAACACGTCGCAGCTGATCCGCCAGAAGCGGCCAACGCCGAGCGTCCAGTTCGGGGTCATGTCCCACTCACCCCATGCGTGACGCAGGCGAGGTGCCGGGTCATCACTCGGGTTACCACCGGTCACGAACAGCAAACCACCCATGGTACGGATGTTTTGGTTACCAGCAGCACGACGACCACGAAGGTCCATCTCGATCAGGGTGCGGATTTGGCCGATAGCCGTGTCCGTACGAGACCGGATGCGGAAACGAGACTGGGTAGCGTGAAGCTGAACACCAGAAACGTTTTGTGCAGTACCAGTGATGGTAGAACCAGAAGCGAAGGTGTCGCCAATGGAGTCTTGGTCAAAGTCGTAGATCACGTCGCCTTTAACGTAACCAGAAACCGTCACTTCGGTGACAGGAGCCGGAACGTCAGCAGTCGGCGTGATAGCGATGGTGAAACCGCCGTCCTGAGGAATAACACCCTCAGCCTTACGGTCTGTGTTCCAGTCGCTCAAAGAGCCTTGACCACGCTTGAACGTGAGCAGGCTTGCGCCATCAGGAAGAGCAGCCGGGGCCGGAGCAGATTCGAGTTGGTTCACACGGCTCTGCAGGGCCTCAAGCTGCGCTTTCAGCGCAGTAAGTTCGTCAGCCTGCGCGCCAGTCGTTGCAACGCCAAGCGCTACACCACTGAGCAGAGCACGCCGAAGCCACTTGCTATGTGTCATTATGGTTTCTCCCACAATCTCAGAGTTTTTAGTCCTGTCCCCCGCCCCACGAGCAACCGGTTACGGATGGACTGGAAATGCACGAGTCATTTCGTACACCGCATTTCTCCCAAGTCGGGCTTGCAAAATCAATAACAGAGATCAGGTTTTCGCTACTATTTCGCCAGATGTGTCCAAAAAGACACAATTTTCCAGGGGCGGCTTGGGAAAACCATATTTCAGGGCCCGAATATACTGATTTTCCAGGGTTTTTCCAGCTTACGTAACGGCAAAGCAGCGTTTTCTCCGCAGTGCTGCCGAAATGTGACATTTGCACCTGGAATCCTGCCGAAACAGGGCGGCAGGGCAGGGGGTCTGACGGTGATTTGGTTCCGTTTCATCGCGCCTTGAGATTTGCAGCTTCGGTTAATCAATTGAAATATAATAAGAAATCCGTTCGATTTGGACATGAGCATGATCGGGACGCCGAGTTGTCGTCCGGCTTCCGCGCCACTTCGCCGGTCCGACGTGGCAAGCCGGCGCGCCAGGATGGCCGGTTATAGGGGTGGTGGACGTCATGCCGTTGCCAGCGGGTAAACTGTTAACACTTGCACGAAAACTTTCGCCATTTCGGCGAAGCGTTAAACGATTCTCCCTGCCAGGCGCCCGTCATGAGATCGCGCCGTCGAATCGTTCGGTTTCCTGTGCGCGCGCTGATTGAGGTGTTTTGAATTTATCTGTATGTTTGCGGTGAACGGCATCGGGGGCTGCGCACCTGCTGCTTGATGGGGCAACTGGGCGATCAGTTCGACCATGACAGATCTTTGTAGCGTCAGCGTTCAAGACAAACCGCACCATGACACTGGCTAGGCTCACGCTTTGTCTCATTGCCATCACCGTGATGGCGAGCGGTGGCATCTGGCTGGGCTATGTCCAATCAGGTGTCTGGCAGGCTCATTTGCGCGCAGAGATAGAAAACTCCTTCAACACCTCCAAAACGCCCACCCAGTGGGTGAGATTTCAGGTGCGCGGGCGCGAGGTGGTTTTGTATGGCGAAGCCCCTGACGGCGCAGCTCTTCGCGGTGTTCAAGATCTGATCAAAAAGTCGAGTGGTGTCGGCAAGCTGATCTCATTGGCCCGCCTGAGAGACTGGGGCGAGTTGACCGCACCCACCGTTGCCCCGCTCGCCACACGGTCTCGCCGTCCGGTCGTGAGTGGAACTTGGGATCCCGAAGCGGCCGAAACCATGTCCGTGGAATTGGACGGTGTTTTGTCCGTTCTGGGCGAGGACGAGAGCTTGCAGGTGCACGGTAATGTGTGGCGGTTGACGCTCGGCCGCGATCTGGCCGATGGGGTCTATGATGTGGAGGTGACGGCCTGGAGTGCGCAACTGAGCGCAGGCGATGTCAGCACCGGTGAATTGACCATCGACACAAAACCCCCTCCACCCCCTGAAGTGTCCGCCTACTTCGGCCGATCCTTGACGCCGCAGATCTCCGGCCGTTGGCCTGTTGGCAAAGCGACCAGCCTGACGGTGGAGGTGGCGGGGCGCCGCTATACGCTGGGCAGGGACCCTGAGCTCGTGTCCACCCCCTCCGGACACTGGACCTTGGACGTGGCCGCACCGCTGAAAGAGGGAACGAACCATGTGCTGGCAACAACCTTCGACAGCGTGGGGAACGCGCAGACCGATCTGACCGATGGAGAATTGGTGGTGGATCGCCAACCTCCTGAACCGCCAACCGTCAACCGGTTCCAGAGTTCTAGGGCCTTTACTTTAACGGGCACTTGGCCGGAAGGCGACGCGGTGGCGTTGGAGCTGACGGTGGACGGTCAGACACACAAACTGGGTGAGGGCAGCGGGCTGATATCTGATGGCACAGGGCGCTGGCGGTATGAGCCGTCGGTGTTGCCGGGTGAAGGGGTTTACGATGTGGTGGCTCGCGCCAGGGACCGGGCGGGCAACGTGTCTGAAGATGCCACCAAGGATGAACTGGTGATCGAATTTGTACCTGAACGCGGCAATGCGCACGCGCTGGAGGAAGCCCCCAGACCACTGACCGCGATCATGTGCCAAAAAGCGTTCCGGCAAGTTCTGTCGCGCACCCCGGTGCGTTTCGAACCAGGTGCAACACGGCCGGAGGCGTCGAGCAAACATGTGTTGGATGAGCTGGCCGGCATCGCGGCGCGCTGTCCTTGGGCACGCATTGAGATCGCGTCTCACACCCACGCGCTTGGTCCATTTGTTGAGAACCGCATACTGACCCATCAGCGCGCCTATTGGATTGCGAACCATTTTGTGCGCCGTGGCATCAGCCGCTCCAGACTGTCCAGCGTGGGCTATGGCGAGGTGCGTCCGATCGCCAGCAACAATACGCCGGCGGGCAGGGCGAAGAATGAACGCGTTGAGCTTTATGTGAAGCGCTGAGGTCCGTAGGTGGCACAATTCATGGAAAACCTCTTCCACAATATCGAGCCCTACGCGGCCCAGATTGCTCCGGCGCTTCTGGTGGTCTTTGTGGTGAGTTTTGCGGCCGGCTGGGTCTGCGCGCAAAGCATGCGCACCGGCCGAAGCAGAAGGAGGGATTAAGGTCGGTGCTTGCCTTGCTTACAGAAACCGTCGCTTTGGTTTTCGGCACCACGTTCCTCGGCCTGGTGGCGGGGTTTTGCGTGGGCTCGGTGGCCGTGCTTATCGCCAATAAGCGCGCGGCGCCGGAGGACGCATCACCCGAACTGTTCGCTGAGATGGAAAACATCAGTGTCGAGGATCCGCAGCCAGCGCGCCGCATCCCTGACCCGGCGCCGCCTTCGGAGCTGCGCCGCCGGCGGTTGCTGGCCAATCAGCCAAAATCGGGCGCGAACATCAGCTCTTAATCTGATAGCCCGTGCGGAAGATCCACCACACCAAGCCCATGCAAACTGCGAGGAAGCCGGCAATCATCATAAGGCTCCACCCGACGGCCACATCCGAGATCTCAAAGAAGCTCCAACGAAAACCGCTCACCAGATAAACCACTGGGTTGAAGAGGGATACCTTCTGCCAGAACGGGGGCAGCATATCGATGGAGTAAAAGCTGCCGCCCAGGAACGCCAGCGGGGTGATGACCAAAAGGGGGATGACCTGAAGCTTCTCAAACCCGTCCGCCCAGATGCCTATAATAAAGCCCAGGAGGCTGAAGGTAATGCTGGTGAGCACAAGGAAGGTCATCATCCAAAACGGATGGGCGATCTGAATGTCCACGATGAGGTTTGCGGTGAACAGAATGATGAGGCCGAGGACAATTGACTTCGTTGCCGCCGCACCAACATACCCCAGCACAATTTCAAAGGCGGAGACAGGGGCGGATAACAGTTCGAATATGGTGCCGACAAACCTTGGGAAATAGATCCCGAAGGATGCATTGGAGACGCTCTGGGTGAGCAGCGAGAGCATGATGAGCCCGGGCACGATGAAAGTGCCGTAGCTGACCCCTTCCACCTCGGCAATGCGCGAGCCAATCGCAGAGCCGAACACCACGAAATACAGGCATGTGGAAATCACAGGCGAGACCACGCTTTGGAAGAGCGAGCGCCCGGTGCGTGCCATCTCGAACTTATAGATCGCCAGAACACCCCGGTAGTTCATCGCTCCTGCCTCACCAGATTAACGAAAATCTCCTCAAGCGAACTCTGGGTGGTTCTCAAATCGCGGAACGTGATGCCAGCGGCTCCAAGATCCTTTAACAGTGTGGTGATGCCGGTGCGTTCCGCTTTCGTGTCATAGGTGTAGATCAACTCGTGGCCATCGGCCGCCAGTTCCAGATCATAGCGGGTAAGCTCTTTGGGGATCGATGTTAAGGGCTTGTGCAAGTCAAGCATGAGCTGTTTGTTGCCGAGCTTGCGCATAAGCTCGTCTTTTTCCTCAACCAAGATCAGCTCGCCATTGGTGATGACGCCGACGCGGTCAGCGATCTCTTCAGCCTCTTCAATATAGTGGGTGGTCAAGATGATGGTGGTGCCGTTATCGCGGAGCTCGCGGATCAGTTGCCACATGTCCTGGCGCAGCTCCACGTCCACGCCCGCACTCGGCTCGTCCAGGAACAAGACCTCCGGCTCATGCGACAGCGCCTTGGCGATCAGCAGTCGGCGCTTCATGCCGCCCGACAGAGTCATGATCTTCGAATCGCGTTTCTCCCAAAGCGAGAGTGACTTGAGGGTCTTTTCAATATGCTCCGGATTGGCCGGCTTACCAAACAGTCCGCGCGAGAAACGCACCGTGGTGATCACCTTCTCAAACGTATCGGTGGTCAGCTCCTGGGGCACCAATCCGATCATTGACCGCGTCCGGCGATATCCGCTGACAATATCATGACCGCCCACGGTGACGCTGCCTGATGAGGCGTTCACAATGCCGCATATAATAGAGATCAGGGTTGTCTTACCCGCGCCGTTGGGGCCCAGCAGAGCAAAAATCTCGCCCTTACCGATCTCCAAATCTACACTCTTCAGCGCTTGAAAACCGTCCGAATAGACTTTTGAGAGCGCCGAGACAGAAATGATAGGTTGCATGGGAACCTGTGCGTGCCGCTAACAAGGCTTAGGGCGAGGGGTATAGTCGCCTCGTCCAAGCGGGCGCAAGACAAACTTTGGCTTGCCGGCAAATGCCCCGGGCGGTGTGCTAAATTTCCATCACTTTGGGCAGGCCCCTGGTGGGCGCCAAGCCTTCCTGCATAACCGTGCGGCGCAACGGACCGATGGCCTGTAGCGCTGCCAGGCCCAGGCTGCGCGCACCCTGAAAGGGCAGAAACGAACTGGTCAAGGTGCGGTTCAAAAGATCAATCGCCACCTGG
The DNA here is from genome assembly GCA_028285595.1 of Hyphomicrobiales bacterium. Taxonomy (GTDB): domain Bacteria; phylum Pseudomonadota; class Alphaproteobacteria; order Rhizobiales; family CAJQND01; genus JAAEUE01. The sequence goes on along the minus strand of JANQOW010000024.1, from coordinate 38,230 downwards.
CGGGGAAACACATCCACCCGGCGGCGGCGGTCATAGGCCTCCAGGACACCGCGCGCGCCAATATCGTCCCGGGCCGCACGCGCCGCGCCGATCAATTCCACGGCCAAGGCTGCATCACGCAGTGAAAGGTTAAGTCCTTGAGCTCCGATAGGCGGGATCACATGGGCGGTTTCCCCCACCAGAAAAACCCGGGATTTGGCAAACTGGCGCGCCACGGAGCCGGCAATGTGGAAGCGGCCGCGCTTCGTCACATCCGTAATCTGTCCAAGCGCGCCGGCCGTCTCGCGCGTGAGCCGCTTGGCGAATGCCTCCTCGCTCAACTGCGCCAATCCCTCCGCATCCTCATCGGTCTCGATCCACACCAGGCTCGATCTTTGGCCCGGCAGCGGCACGGTGGTGAGGGGGCCGGCGCTGCGGTGAAACTCAATCGACACATTCTTATGTGGTTTGCTGTGGGCAAAACTGGTGACGATTGCCGTTTGCGGGTAGGCCCACTTGGTCACACTGATGCCTGCCGACTGTCGGCACACTGAGTTCTGTCCGTCCGCTGCGATCACCGCTTTCACGTACACCGGGCTTGCGGTCTCACTGTGCACGGTGGTCTGGTCTGTGGCACAATCCAATTCGCGCACGCCGCCGTCAAAGATTGATACTGAGGAAAATTCCTTCAACCTATCGTTCAGTGCGGACACCAATGGGGCGACGGGGACATTCCAGCCAAATTCCGGCTTGTCGATCTCGTGGGCCTCGAAGGTAACCGTGGGGGCCGCGGGCCGCCGGCCGGTGGCGTCTCGAATCTGCAGGCGAGCCAGCGCGGCGCATTCGGCTTTCAGGTCGTCCGTCCACACGCCCACATGTTCGAGCAGTTTGATCGCCGGCAACATCAGTGCCGTGGTGCGCAGGTCTTCTGCGCGCTCCGGCCCGGGCCAAAACGCGGTTTGCAAGCCTGCCACGCCGGCTAGGCACGCTGCGCTCAGTCCGGCGGGGCCCCCGCCGACAACCGCCAGCTCGAAACTGTGATTGGTTTTCATAGCCTCTCGTGTATGGGGACTTGATGTTCGCAGCGCAAGTCGGTCCAATTGGCGCATGCCGCCCCGTTTACGCTTTTACGGGTATCGTCGCATTCTCCTTCACCACCTCAAGCGCAACGTAGGAATTGGTCTGCTGGACGCCCGGCAGCTTGCCGATCTGCTCGCCCAACACGTTGCGATAGTGGGCGATATCTGAGGTTCGCACCTTGAGCATGTAATCGAACTGGCCGGCCAGCATGTAGCAGCTTTGGATTTCCGGGATCCGGTGGACGGCGCGATTGAACAGCTCCAAGGCATTGTCGCTCGTCTGGGTCAGAGACACATGCACGATGATGACGTGGCCGGCGCCCAATGAGTCCGGATCAAGCTCGGCCCGATATCCTTTGATGACCCCGGAGCGTTCCAGCCTCTTAACCCGCTCGGCCGTCGGCGTCTTGGTCAAATGCACCCGGCTCGCCAGTTCCACGATGGGGAGACGCCCGTTTTCCTGCAATTCGCTGAGAATGCGCTTGTCAATTGAATCCGGAGGCTTCTTCATTTGGACGATTTTCCTAATAAATATGATAAACCAGGTGAATAGTCTGGTTATTAGGGAATAAAGGAGCCAGTGACTAGCCAAAATGCCTAAAATAGAGGTTGGAAGGTAACCTTAACGCCTTGATTGCCGTTGTGAAGCCTGACACTCTGAACCGGACTGCACTGAGTGCGTCTGAGCCTTCCTTCAGTGTGGCGTTACGAAGGCAATTACGGGAGGAACGACTATGACCGACACATATCTCGTCGGCTTTGACGGCACGGCCCAAGCCCGCCGTGCGGTTGAACATGCTGCAGCCCGAGCCAAGCAATCGGGTGCCCATGTGTGTGTGGTGCTGGTGATCGAATGGTCACCTTACAGCTTCCACACACCAGAAGAACTGGCTGAACGGCATAAGCGGCGCGAGGAAGAACTCGACCGCGCACAAGCCATGGTTCAGCCGCTGATTGATGAACTGAAAAGCTCTGGCGTGGATGCCAGCAGCGAGGTGCGCCATGGCAATGCGGGTGATTTGCTGTGCCAGCTCGCCAGCGAAAAGTCAGCAACGCAGATCATCATCGGCCGTACTGGCGAATCTGGACTGGCCCAGCGGCTGCTTGGCGGGTTGGTGCTGACTTTGGCACAGGTAGCCCCTGTGCCCGTTACCATCGTGCCTTGAGGTTTGGCCGCATAGCGGCAAACCCTGTTTAATGTCCAAGAGGGGACTACACTATGTTGAAACGTCTATTGTGGGCCGTTGGCGGCCTGCCTTTTCTGTCGTCTGCGGCCTATGCCCAGGGCGAACTTGACAAAGCCATCAGTGATGCTTTGGCGCCGATCATCAATCCTTTTGTGAGTTTGATCTTCTCGCCTTTGCCGGGATCCCAGGCGATTTTTGGAACGGCTTTTCCTTGGATCGTGATGTGGCTGGTGATCGCGGCCAGTGTGTTCACGGTCTATTTTGGGTTCATCCAATTCCGCGGCTTCAAGCATTCCATCTCGCTGGTGAGGGGAGATTACCTCGACCCGAAAGATGCCGGTGAGGTCACGCCCTTCCAAGCTTTGTGCACCGCGCTGTCCGGCACGGTGGGCCTTGGTAACATCGCCGGTGTGGGGGTTGCGGTTTATCTGGGCGGCCCTGGCGCCACATTCTGGATGATCCTTGCCGGCTTGCTCGGCATGGCCTCCAAGTTCACCGAGTGTACGTTGGGGGTTCACTACCGCAACGAATATGAAGATGGCACCGTCTCTGGCGGTCCCATGTACTATCTCACCAAGGGCCTTGCAGAACGCGGCATGGCCGGGCTTGGCAAGTTCCTGGCTGTGTTCTTTGCGATCTGCTGCATTGGCGGCGCCTTTGGCGGCGGCAACATGTTCCAGGCCAACCAGTCCTTCAGCCAGATCTCCTCAATCATTCCTTTCTTCCAAGGCAAGGGATGGCTGTTTGGCTTAATCATGGCGGCAATTGTGGGCCTCGTGATCATCGGCGGTATTAAGTCAATCGCCAAGGTGACCGAGAAGGTGGTTCCGTTCATGGCGGCCATCTATGTGGGCTCGGCCTTGCTGATCTTGATCCTGAACGTCACTGAACTGCCGGGCGCCATCAGCGCGATCATCACCGGCGCGTTTGCTCCAACGGCGGTTGCCGGTGGTGCCGTGGGTGCCTTGATCCAGGGCTTCAAGCGTGCTGCGTTCTCCAACGAAGCCGGTATCGGCTCGGCCTCCATCGCGCACTCCGCGGTGCAGACCAAGCACCCGGCAACGGAGGGTTATGTGGCCTTGCTGGAACCGTTCATCGATACGGTTGTGATCTGCACCATGACATCGCTGGTGATCACGATCACCGGGTCCTGGGTACCGGACAGCGGCGTCACGGGCATCGCGCTCACCTCGCAAGCCTTTGAGAGCAACTTCTCCTTCTTCGGTTATGTGCTGGCGATCGCGGCGGTTCTGTTTGCCTTCTCCACCATGATTTCGTGGTCCTACTACGGCCTGAAAGCCTGGACCTATCTGTTCGGAGAAGGGCAGAGCAAGGAACTCATCTTCAAGCTGATCTTCTGCATCTTCGTCATCATCGGCTCGTCCATGAGCTTGGGTCCGGTGATCGACTTCTCAGATGCCATGATCTTCACCATGGCCATTGCCAACATTGTCGGTCTCTACCTGCTGATGCCGAAAGTGAAGGAACTGGTGGCTGACTACCAGGAGAAGCTGGCGAGCGGTGAAATCAAGAAGGTGAAGTAATTATCCTTCATTTGAAATCTACCAAAAAACTGAACGGCCGGGCCACGCGCCCGGCCGTTTTCCGTTAGGCGGATGAGGACGCGCTTGCCTCTTTACGCCGGTCTGTTAGGGTGCTCGCGAACCCGCCAGGAGTGCGCCACAAATGGCCTATGAAACAATCCTTTACGAACAAGACGGCCCCATCGCGACGCTGAAGTTCAATCGGCCGGACAAACTCAACAGCCTCACCGCGGCCATGCACGCGGAGATTCGCGATTGCCTGGATAAGATAGATGCAGCCTGCACGCGCGTTCTGGTGCTGACCGGCGAGGGCCGCGCCTTCTGCGCCGGACAAGATCTGGCGGATCTGGATTTCAGCGGCGAAGTGGATTTGTCCTATACCCTTGAGAGCGATTTCAACCCGTTGGTGCGCCGCCTTGCCGGGGCGAGCTATCCCGTGATTTGTGCAGTCAACGGCATTGCCGCCGGGGCAGGGGCAAATGTTGCGCTCGCCTGCGATATCGTGCTGGCCGCGAAAAGCGCATCGTTCCTCCAAGCGTTTGCCCGCATTGGCCTGATGCCGGATGCCGGCGGCACCTGGTCCATGACAAAGCTGGCCGGACCCGCACGGGCCCGCGGCATGTCACTGTTGGCCGAACCGGTCAGTGCCGAACAGGCGGAAAGCTGGGGCATGATCTGGAAGGTGCTTGACGACGATGCGCTCCAGGACGAAGCGGCCAAGATTGCCGCTAAACTGGCGAAGGGGCCCACAAAGGCCTATCTCAGCGCGCGTGATGCGATCACCGCTGCGGCCGTCAACACGCTCGATGATCAGCTCAACCTGGAAAGCAAGCTGCAAGGCGCCCTGGCCGCATCGGATGACTTCCGCGAAGGGGTTGATGCGTTCCTGCAAAAACGCGCCGCAGAGTTCAAAGGAAGCTAGTTTGAGCGAGACCAATTCCTATCATGAAGGCTGGATGCGTCGCAGGATCGACGACCCGCGCCCGCTTGCCTGGGCCGGCATTGCCATTCTTGTGGTGGCCGGCTGGGCTTTCCTGGCGACCATGGCGGCCGTTCAGGACGGGGTGGGGAGCTCATCCTATGCGCTTGAGCTGATTGCATCGCTGTGTACAGTCTCCACCGGCGTTTGGACCGGTCAAGACCTGGCCTTGGCCGGCGTGATGTGGTCGGCGATGGCGTTTGCCATGATGCTGCCCGCCGGTGCTCCATTGTTGGCGACCTACATGGATATTGCCGGCGCTGCAAAAGCCAAGCAGATGGATGTGGTGAGCCCCAGCGTGCTGATCGCAGGCTACATGACCGTGTGGCTTGCCTTCGCGGCGGTGGCCAGCCTGGTGCAGGGCGCTTTGTCGGCCGCCGGAGCGCTCTCGTCCGACATGTACCTGCTCCACCCGGTCGTGGGCGGGCTTGTGCTGATGGGCGCCGGGGCGTGGCAGTTCACCCCCACAAAACATCAGTGCCTTTCCAAATGCCGACGCCCTTTCACCTGGTTCATGGCCAATTGGCGCGATGATGAGTGGGGCGTGTTTAAACTCGGGCTCGCGCAGGGCGTGATCTGTCTGATGTGTTGCTGGGCCTTAATGGCCGTGATGTTTGTGGCCGGTTTGATGAACCTGTTCTGGATGGCGGTTCTGGCAGTGGTGATGGTTCTGGAAAAAACAGTACCCAACCCCAAGCCGGTGGTTTATGGAACTGGGATTGTTTTGATCCTTTTTGGGGCCGGTCTTTTGATTGCTCCAATGGTTTAGAACGGGTTTTGTGAGAGAGGGAACTTACGAATGGCAGCGATTGAACCCTGGGCCCTGAAGGGCGAACTGATGTTGAGCTGTAACTGCACGGTCTTCTGTCCTTGCGTGATCTCTCTCGGCTTGCACCCGCCCACCGAAGGGCACTGCCAAACTTGGGGCGGGGTGCGCATTGACGAAGGCCATTACGGCGACATACCGCTCGCCGGGCTCAATCTGGGGCTGATCATCGAGATTCCCGGCATGATGAGCCGAGGCAACTGGACGGCCGGTGTCTATGTGGACGAACGGGCCGACATCTATCAGCTCAAAGCCATCACCAAAATCATGTCCGGCAGCGCCAAGGGCACCACCCGGGTGCTCTCCATCATGGTGGGCAAGTTCCTGGGCGTTCACCAGGCGCCCGTAAGCTATGAGACGGAAGGCTCTATCCGCCGCTTTAAGATCCCGAAGATTATCGAAGGCGAGATTGAACCAATCCCCGGAACTTCACCGGACAATCATACGGTGATCAACAACTCCCAATACTGGATTTCGCCGGAAATCATCGTCAGCCGCGCCAACAAATCACGCTTCCGCGCGTTTGGCCGTAACTGGAACTTTGAGGGTCGCAGCGCTGAGATTTGCCCGCTGGATTGGATGGGTCCGTAAGGTCACTTGTCCACCGTCGCCGTTTGAGTAATGAGCGGCGCGCCTGTCAGGTTCAAAAAAGAGTAATGCCGAACCAGGTCCACCAGGGGCGCTGCGCGCGACTGGCTGGATGGGCGCTCCGGCAAAAGGTGAGCGATTTGGCCATAGATATTGGCAAAGTAGTTGTTCACCACCCGCCCGGAAATGCGGAATTTTTGGGCAACACTTGAGTTTTGATAAACCGGAATGTTGACCAGCTCGCGCAGCAGAAACAGTTGCACGGGGGAAAGTCCGGTCAGGAGCTGGAGCACCTGCCGAAAGGCGGCCTCATCCATGTATCCCAGCTTAAACAGCCAGGCATACATGAACGGGGTGGTCACGAATTCGATTTCATCTTTTGTCACTCGCTCGCAGAACTGCTGGCCAGCACCGCTATCATAGACAAACTTCATGAACTTCTGCGTGGCAAACGGCAGCCGGTAGGTGAGCAGAACCGCCTGATACAGCCCCAGCGGTGATTTGAACTCCTGATAAAAGCGCGTGTCCTTCCACTGTTCCATGGACCTGAAGTCGGTGTTGAACACGGCCGTCCCGGGATTGGACCAACTGTGCGGGAATACATCGTCGGTGTCGTGCACCTCCCGATAGAGCAGGAACGCAATGGGGTCGATGTTGACGGATTGGAAGGCCTCCGCCGCCACAAGAGCGCCGTCAGGTGAGATCTCCTGAACACTAACGCTCAGCACTTGGGGATCAAAGCCGGGCAGCAATTCGCGCAGTGCACTCTGCTGGAATTTTATGAACTCGGCATCGCTCCGTTTCACGGCGGCTTCGAACAGTTCCCGGAGCAGGAACCGCGCACTCAACGTGCGCTTGATCTCGGCTGATCTTCGTACCCGTATGGCAGCGCGTTCGGCACCCATGGGAAACGACCCTCCTCATCCCCGTTCAGAAGCGGGATGAACAATCGAGCTTCATTTTCCAGCTGTTCACACAGCCGAGTGCAACCGTTCGCCTGAGGCCGAAGTGTGGCGTAAATCCACTGATCCTGCAACTGCTACATGTAAATATACACTGTGAACAAGCAACACTTCAAAGTAGGTCTTCTCGGACCCTCGGGGGAGCGGGAGTGGTCGTGGGCCGTTATAGAAATCCCAGGCTTGTGGGGACAGGATGGACGACAAAGCGGGTGCGAAGTGGAGCGGGCTCCAAAGCTCATTTGTCTCCGACGAACACCACCAAAGTGTAAACGAGCAGAGTTTGCACATTTTGCAAGTCATCGCCGAACTCTATACGCGCTATCCGTCCGAGGCGGACGTTACAGCACTGCAGCAGAAGCTTGAAGCTGACGGCGACAGCATGTGGCGCTGGATTGTCTCGCTGGGATTGATCGAAGGTACTCCGGAGAAGGCCGTTTTGACCGAGGCGGGTCAGCAGGTGCTGGAACATGCGCGCCGCGACGGCGCCTTCCGCGGGGCATTGGCGACCAGCCCTCACGCGGGCGCGGCGGAAGACAGTCACTCCGCCGCGATTCTGGCGCTTCTCTACGCCAATTTTGAGTGTGGGCACTCCTGAGGCTCGCGAGCGGCGCCGTGCGCACTTGATCTTGTGATCCATCACCGATATCTCGGGGAGCTCATTCGTCTCCAACCGGTTTTGCGCCTTATCCCCCGTGTCTCCCTTGTCCCGCACCTTTGTGGATGCCCATTGGGCCTTTCAGCGCTACCAGCAGGTCCGTGCCCGTTTGCCGCGGGCGGGCCGCCCCGGAAAGGCGGAGCACCGAGCTGATCTGAGCGAAGTGTCTGAGCGTTTCGACGTTTTCGTGTTTGACAGTTTTGGCGTGCTGAACGTCGGGGGAGCACCGATCGAAGGCGCTGCCCGGCGCATTGCCAGCCTGCGCGCGCTCGGAAAAGAGGTGATGGTGCTCACCAACGCGGCCCGTGACCCGCTGGCCAGCCTGCCGGCGAAGTATGCCGGATTGGGCTTTGATTTTACTGCACCGGAGATCATCAGCAGCCGGGGCGTGCTCGCGCGCCACTTGAAACGGCGCGATATTGAGGGGCCGTGGTGGATTGTGGCACCTGAAAGCTCGGAGATTGCGGAGTTTGATGTGGCCGCGCTCCATACCGAGCCGCCGGAGGGGGCAGGGGGGATCGTTCTGTTGAGCGCAACCACCATCTCCGATCCGTTGATGGATGAGTTGGCAACGGCCCTCACGACCCGGCCCGTTCCGCTCCTGGTGGGCAACCCGGATCTTGTGGCGCCCCGCGAAGAAGGCTTCTCCCTGGAGCCTGGCGCCTATGCGCACCAACTCGCTGATAGCATCGGCGCGGCACCGGAGTTCTTCGGCAAACCCTTCGCCAATGCCTTTGATGCGGTGATCGAGCGTTTGGCCGGGCGGGCACGGCGAGAGCGCATTGCCATGGTGGGCGACACGCTTCATACGGACATTCTGGGCGGTTCTGCAGCGGGGTTCGGGACGGTGCTGGTCTCAGACCATGGCGTGCTGCAAGGTGTGGACATCCCCGCCGCAATGGAAGAAAGCGGGATCTTTCCTGACTACATCGTGCCGCACATCTAGGCGGGCCGGATGACCCCCCTCCGGCGCTTAGCCCGGAACAGTCGCCTGCATGGAAGGCCGCTGGCTGAAGCTTTCGTAAAACGCGGCAAGGCCGTCCCGCCCGTCGCGCCAGCCCAGATCCGGGTAGCGGAAATCCAAGTAGCCCAGCGCCGCGGCCACACCGATTGAGCCCACATGCACTGCGGAAAGGTCGTCCTGCCAGTTGGCGTTGAGATCATCCAGCACAATGCCGATCCGCTCCCTTTGGCGGTTGATCCACTGGTCCCACTGCAGCGCCTCAGGTCGCAGGCCTGTCTCGTAGCGCAGGTTCACCGCGCTGTCGCATAAGCCCTGGGCCAAGGCAAACAGGGTCATGACGCGGAAGTTCGTAGATGGGTGGATCTCCGTGTTGCCGGCCCTGTTCGCCAGATAGGCGCAGATCACACGGGAATCGAAGATGGCCTCGCCGTCATCGGTGACCAACGTGGGAATGCGGCCCAGCGGGTTGGCGTCGGAAGTGGCGGCGTGGCGCTCAATCGGCAGGATCGTCGCCACGCTCTCTTCAATATCATCGGCCTGACCGGTTTCATGAGCCAGCACCCGGACCATCCGGACAAAGGGTGAAGCGGGATTGTGATGCAGCAACATGGCGAACCTCCGTGTTGTGGCCCGCCGTCGTGTACCGGCCGGACCCTATTGGTTTTGCGTTCTCTTTGGCTGACCTTTTTTGCGCACCAGGAAAGACGGTGCCAGGTCGTGAGCCGGATTTCTTGTGAAGAAGTTGGCAGGCCGCAACATGAACTCATGCCACATCGTTGGCAAGACCGGAAAGTCTTCCGGCAGGGTCAAATGGTGGTACCCGATATTGTACCACAGCACGAGATCCTGGTTGGCGACCGATTCCCCGTCGGCCACATATTGAGGCAGGCCCTCGCCACCCTGGCTCTGGTTGGGAAAGTTCCCGGCCGACCAGTATTCTCCCGGCTTACGGCGCGTCACCCAAAGCGGGTTGGACGAGAAGAGCGCCCTTTGCTGGGGAGGATCATCCGCGGTGAGAAGCGAGGTCACCACATGGCCGGGCACCAGATAGTAGCCCGGGAAATGGCCGAGCGGGGTGCGCTTGTTGGGGTTGATCAGGCGCCAATGCACCCTCTTGTTCCCACCGCCATGGGTCACCGCGCCTTCTTTCACAATCTGCGAGGTGCGCAACGTCCACAAGGAGCGCCGGCGGCTTTCTGCCGGCAGGGTCTGGGGCTGCACCGTGTCGAGCAACAAAAGGTTCTTCTGCCCATCAATATCCAGATCCAGGCGGAACGAAAAGTAATGGTCGTGATAGGGAGCCACGGTATAGGGCGCCACCAGGTTGCCGTAACGCAGGTCTTCGCGCGCCGTTGGACTGTCGGCACGGGCCGAGGAGACCATCTTCAAGGCGTCCAGACCGCTCGCTCCCACGCGCACCTTGATGGTGCCGCGCAGCTGGAACACGTAGTCCACCAGATAGTCATAGTTGCCGATGGTGGGCGCCATGCGCACCACCAACTCCACCTGAGGCGCCGAATAGTTGCGCGCGGCACCGGCTTGATAGTGCCGCCAGGCTGGATCTCCGGTATTGCGTTCAAATACGCAGATCGCCTTGTCCGCCCGAAACACGCCCCCCTGGTCAGACGGGATCAGCGCGTCAATAAACACCGCGTTGTGCGGGCAATCCCGTCCGGGCGCCAAGGTGGAGATGAGATACCCCAAGCCATACTCGCCTGCATCCAGGAAGCTTTTGAACGCCCAGGTTTCCGCCGGATCCATGTAAGGCACGAACATCTCAGACAGCGCCATCTGGTAGGCCACCATCCGTTTGTTGCCGTTATCGTTGAAGCGGACGAGAGAGAGGATCAAACCGCTGCGCCGGTCGGTGCGCATATGTAAAGACCAGTTCTGCCAATCAAGCTCAATGCCGCCGCGCAGAACGAAATTGGCGCCCCCCGGTGCGATATTGACCACAGGCCGCATTTGCGGGCGTCGGTCCGCCAGGGTGTGATTGTAGCCTTTGATCTGCTGGGGAACCGTTGGCGCTTTGGCCTTTATGAACTCAAGAAGCTCCAAAGTGTCGGCATCCACCGCCGTGACGAGATGGTCAACGGGCCGGGCTTGCAGATAATCGAGCCGGTTAATGACATCAAAGCACACCACCTTGAGCACCCGGCGGTTGCCATAGCGCCGGTCCGGAAACCCACCGGACCCAAGGGGCGTGCAGTTTATGTTTTTGGGCTCGGTGAACCCCAGCGCCGCCATCTCTTTCTGCCAGACGGGGCTCTTCAGGACCGCCTCGCGGGCCTTGTTCCATTCGCCTTGATGCACGGCAGGTTGAACGCCTGGAATTTCCCGGTTCGACAGCACCGTCTGTGCACGCAAGTCGGCAATCGCCTCATAGGTTTTGCCACCTTGGCGGTAGATGAAAATGCCTTGGCGGCCAAACGGCGCACCGCGTTTCCAGCGCAGCACATCGGCCTTTGGAAGCTCGCGAAGCCTGATATTGGCGAAATGGGTGTTGTCGGTCACCAATTGCTGGTTGCGCAGCAGGGAAACCCCCAACTGGATCTCTTCCGGCGTCAGACCGTCCATCGGGTGAAACGGGCCGGAATTTTGCGCTAGGACGGGGCCCGCCAGCAGGCCCATCAGCATGCCGGAGAGCAGAAGATTGAGCAGCTTTTTCATAGATCGACAGAAACCACAAATTCGTCGATTCGAGTGAGTTTCTGAGGCAGCTTCCCCGTCAAAATGTCTTCAGATGGAGGGGAGGGAGATCACATTTGCGCGACGGGACCTGAAGCATGCTGTCGGGCATGGCCAAGCTAAAGAAACCGGCCGTGCGCATGCCCAAAAGGGGATAAGACGTGCGTATTTCCCTAACGGGCTGTTACTTTTGCATTCCACGATGCGGGAAACTGGCTGACGTAGAGTCATCAAGTTTTGATTCCACGCCGCGCCCGTCGCGTAAAGCGAATATTGCGGAAATTGCTCAATTTGCACATTTACTGTCAGTTTCGAAAGGTTAAGCTAAAAGGTGGCAAGATACGCTTTACAGCGATCGTAAACAAAGTTTGGCATCAAGTACTCGCAGGTCCCGAAAACCCAAGGAGTTCGGCGGGTTACGACGAATTACCTGCGTTGAATCTGAAAAAGTTACTGTATACTTAACAAGTTCGGGGTCGACAGGACGGGTACATAGAGATGCAACAGGGGATGGGATTGCGGCGTCATAAATTTGATCCCGCAATTGTTAAGCGGGTCCGGTCGCTTTACGGCTTAGACAACTATCACGGACCTTTGGCGCTGCTGTCAGATTATCTGGTTATTGCAGCCGCGATTTACGCGTGCATTGCGTTTGGCTGGATTGCTTATCCTTTCGCGGTGCTTGTGATCGGCTCGCGCCAGCGGGCGTTGGCCACCATGACCCATGAGGCATCCCACGGCACCTTGGCCAAAAATCATCGTCTTAACAATCTGCTCGGCTCTTACATGAGCGGCTACCTGATCGGGATGCTGTTTGACGCCTACAAGCAGTCCCACGTGCAGAGCCACCATGGCCAGTTCGGCAGCGAAGAAAACGATGCCGACTATCGTTACATGATCGACATGGGGGTTTATGACCAGTGCTCCCAGGGTCGTTACACCTGGAACATCCTAGTGAAACCGCTGTTCCTGCTGAATGTGCCGAAATATCTGGGCTATCTCGTGCGGGACCGGCTGCTGGCCATCAGCAGCGAAGAGGGCGCGCGCGAGGGTATCCGCTTGCTGATCTTTTGGGCCGTTTTGCTCACCGCCATCATCCAGTTGGGCATTTTCTGGGAGTTCGTTCTTTACTGGGTGGTTCCGTTCCTCACCGCCTTCCAGGTGCTGGGCTGGTATATTGAGTTGTCCGAGCATGCCCCGATGATGGACACCAAGCTGGATATCCATATGTCCCGCAACCGCAACAGCCACTGGTTTGAGCGGATGCTCACCGGACTGCATGGCGAAAACTATCATTTGGCGCACCATCTGTGGGCACGGGTCCCCTTCTGGAAACTGCCTCAGCTCAATGAGATCTTGCGGGAAGATGCCGACTACCGCGCCCATGATGATCGTTGCGGAGGCATTCTCCTGTCGGGCAATGGCGCGCCGTCGGTGATCTCGATTATGAGCCGACTGCAGACGGAGCGCAAAAAGCTGTTCCCCGCTGCAACGCCTGAACACGCTTGACACAGGCGCCCCTCCTGCTGCCGAGTGTGGAGGGGGTGGAGAAGGGCTTCCCATGATCAAGAGCTTCCTTGATGAGTGGCTGGACGCGCGCGTGGATGCCGAGATCAATCTGGGCGAAAGCGGCGTGGCCAACAGGCGCTTGTCGGAGATTATCCCGTCCGACCGTCTCGCGGATGCGTTGGGCGACATCGACTTCGATCACAATCCGACCCGCGGGTCCGATGAGTTGCGCGCCGAAGCCGCCAGCCTTTATGAGCATGCTGGCCCGGGCAATGTGCTGATCACCGCCGGCGCCAGCGAGGCCATCCTTGCCTATTTTCTGGCGCGGCGCGAGGAGGGGTGCAACGTGGTGGTGCTCACCCCGGCTTTCCATTCGCTTTACGACGTGCCGGCTGCCTTAGGCTTTGAGGTGCGCCGGATCGCGCTGGACTATGAGGCCGGCTTCCGGCTGCCGGTGGAGCAGATCGTAGCGCGCGTGGATGCAGGGACCAGGTGCGTGGTGCTCACCACGCCCAATAATCCCATGGGCACGGTGTTTGACGCTGAGGAGATCCTCAGTCTGGCTGGGGCGCTCGAAGGGTATGATTGCGACCTGATGCTCGATGAACAGTATCGTCTGCTGCCACACGACGACACGATCTCACGATTTGCTTCCATGGCCTGCAGGACGCCGCGGATCCTGAGCGTGGGGTCTGCCGGCAAGTGCTATGGCGCTGTTGGTTTGCGGGTTGGCTGGGTGGTCGCCGAAGAGGGGCTGGTGGAAAAGATGGATGCGGTCAAAATGCTGACCACCCATGCCATCTCCAAGATGAGCGACCGCGTTTGCCTTGAGCTCATGCAGAATGGCGAAAAGCTGCTGAAGGCGAACCGCGCCGCCATCGGCCGCAACAAACGGGGCCTCCAGGAGGTCATGGCGCACCATCCGGACAAGATCGCATGGGTGGAGCCCAAAGGCGGCAGTGTGGCCTTCCCCTATCTGCTGGATGGCGCCTGTTCACGGGCCTTCGGCGAGCGGCTTTATACCAAGGCCGGCGTGCTGGTGCTCCCGGGGGAGGCCTTTGAGTGCCCGGGCTTCTTTCGGATCAGACTGGGCGCTGAGCCGGACGGCTTCGCGCGCGCCATGGACCGGATGAACGCGTTGCTCTAGTGCCTGGAATAGCGGCCCAAGCTGCCGATCTGGCGGGACAAGGTGCACTCGTCATAGAGCATTGAGGCGCAATAGTTCCGCTGCAGATAGTGGGTGTGGCTCTCGCGTTCGCGCTGCGGATAGACCTTATGGCAGATGCGTTCAGAGCGGCGCCGGCAGTACCGGTCTTCCACTTGCTCGCTCCAGGGGCGCAACTTCTTGTAGGGCCGGTAGTGGACCATGCTATGGGCCCCAGGAGCTGTCTCAGACAGACCAACCGGGGGCAGGGCCTTGGACGGCGCAGCCGTCAATAGGAGGCCTGTGAGGGCCGCTGCTGCAGAAAATGTAAGGAACTTCATCACTTCACCTCTCCTAACTGATGCGCGCTATCGCACGGTGAATGGTCGGAGTGGCTCAAGGGAGAATGCCCCGTAATCACAGGCTGCGCAAGAGGGCAGGCTAAACGGACGTTTTGAGCGTTTCCTCGCGTTCAAAGCGTTCAATAGCAAGTTCGATCAGCCGGTTGATCAAGTCCGCATAGGGCAGGCCGCTTGCCTCCCAAAGCTGGGGATACATGCTGATCTTGGTGAAGCCGGGTATGGTGTTGATCTCGTTCACCAACACGGTCCCGTCCGGCTTTAAGAAACAGTCCACCCGCCCAAGGCCTTCGCATTCCAGCGTTTGGAACGTGCGGATGGCCAGCGAGCGGATCTCTTCGCTGACCGCTTCAGGGACATCGGCGGGAATGACCAGGGCAGCGCCTTGATCGTCAATATATTTGGCGTCGTAGGAGTAGAACTCGTGGCTCGGCACAATTTCACCCACGACGGAGGCTTGCGGGTTCTCGTTACCTAACACGGCGCATTCCAGCTCGCGCCCGTCGATGAACTCCTCCACCAGGATTTTGCTGTCAAAGCTGAAGGCATCGGCGCAGGCCGCGTCGAACGAGGCCTGATCGATAACTTTGTGAACACCGACCGAAGAGCCAAGGTTGGCCGGCTTGATAAAGCAGGGCAGTCCGATCTCTTGGGCCACCGCGTCAAAGTCCAGCACATCGTTGCGCCGCAGCACCACGAAATTGCCGATCGGCAGGCCCGCATCGCGCAACAGGCGCTTCATCACGTCTTTGTCCATGCCCACGCTGGAGCCCAAAACACCGGCCCCCACAAAGGGCACGCCGGCAAGCTTCAACAGGCCCTGAACCGTGCCGTCTTCGCCAAAGGGCCCGTGCAGGATGGGGAACACGACACCGATGGACGAATGGGTGCCGCCGCTGGTCAAATCGCTCAGCGCCCCGCCGCTTTCGGGCACCAGAGCCACACTCTCGCGGTGCTCGTGGTTCAACTGGATCCGTTTTGGATCGGCGGCGTTGAGCAGATAACGCGACTGATTGGGCAGCAGCCATTGGCCCGACTTGTCGATGCCAATCAGCGAGACTTCGTATTTGTCCTTATCGATGGCCTCAGCGACGTTCTTAGCGGACTGCAATGAGACTTCATGCTCGGCAGATTTGCCGCCGAACAGAATGCCGACTTTGATCTTTTTGGTGCTCATAAGGGGTCTATATCATCATTAACAACAGATTCGAGGGAGCTCCCGTATGCCGAATTTTGGGCATTGTTAGGGACGTTCACGGATCGTAGGTGTCATATTGTGACCAACATGTTGTGGCCCCAAGTACCGCGCTGCCGTCGAAGTTTAGAAGCGATTCAACTAGATAGCGAGATTCATGATGATCATTAATCGCCTCAAAAGGATTTCCGCGATCCTTTTTGTTGGGTTCTGTCTGTGCTTGGCGGCGCAGTTTGCCGGCACAACGCCTGTGCTTGCGTTTGAGAAAGCCGAAGGCGGCTTAACTGTTGTGGCGCAGGCCGCAACACCTCAAAACAAGGCCGAAGAACGCGCCCGCAAACAGGCCGAGCGCCAGCGCAAACAGGCTGAGCGAAAGCGTAAGCGCCAGGAGCAAAAGCGCGCCCAGCAGCAGCAACGCCAGCAACAAAAACAGGCGCAGCAGGAGCAGCGGCGCAAACAGGCTGAAGAGCGCAAGCGCCGGCGTCAGGAACAAAAGCGTGCGCAGCAGCGCCAGAAGCAACAGCAGCAGAAGGCGGCCCAGGAGCAGCGCCGGCAGCAGGCTGAGGAGCGCAAACGCAAGCGTCAGGAACGCCAGCGCGCTGAGCAGCGCCAGAAGCAACAGCAGCAAGAGGCCGCGCAGGCGCAACGACGTCAGCAGGTTGAAGAGCGCAAGCGCAAGCGTCAGGAACGCCAGCGCGCCGAGCAGCGCCAGAAGCAACAACAGCAAGAGGCCGCGCAGGAACAGCGCCGGCAGCAGGCTGAAGAGCGCAAACGCAAGCGTCAGGAACGCCAGCGCGCTGAGCAGCGCCAGAAGCAACAGCAGCAAGAGGCGGCTCAGGAGCAGCGCCGTCAGCAGGCCGAAGAGCGCAAACGCAAGCGCCAGGAACGCCAGCGGGCTCAACAGCGTCAGAAGCAACAGCAGCAAGAGGCCGCGCAGGAGCAGCGCCGTCAGCAGGCCGAAGAGCGCAAACGCAAGCGTCAGGAACGCCAGCGCGCCGAGCAGCGCCAGAAGCAACAACAGCAAGAGGCCGCGCAGGAGCAGCGCCGCCAGCAGCAGGCTGAAGAGCGCGAGCGCAGGCGCGATCAACGCCAGCGTGCCCGGCAAGAAGAACGCGAGCAGAAGGCTGCAGACCGCAAGCGCCGGCGCGAGGAACGCAAGGCGCGAGAGGCTGCAGGCCAACAGCAGCAGAACAATCGCCTGCAAGAGGTGCGTGAGCGTGCCCAGCAGCGTGAAGAGCGCCAGCGTCGGCGCGAGCGTCTTGAAGCCAGAGAGCGGCGGAACCTGGAACGCCAGGAACGGCGCATTCAAAGGGCAGAGCAACGCCGTCGCAACCGCCTGGAGCGTGAAGCCAGGCGCGATCGGGCGCAAACCGAGCGGCTCCAACGCCGCCGCAACGAACTGCGCCGGCAACTGCAAAATGACACCCGCCGGGCCGAACGGCGCGAGCGCCGTCAGCGCCGTCTGGAACGCCAGCGTGCCTGGGAGCAGCGCCAAGCGCGCCGAGAGCGCCGTGCCCGGCGCCAGGATTTCGGCTTCCACCGCCGCTCCAAGGTTGTCAAACGCAAGGATGACCGGGTGATTTTCTCAGCCCTGGCCGGTGCGGCCATTGGGGCGGCCGCCACGGCCATGTTCATCCACCACAATGACGACCGCCGCTTTGGCTGGCGCGCCCGCGATTTCTATGTTGAGCCCGTCGGCAATGGCTGGACCCGGACCGTTGTGCGCCGCCCGGACGGAAGCCGGGTTGTGACGATCCGCGACAGTGGCGGGTTCGTGGTGCGCCGCTACCGGGTGTTTCCCGATCAGCGCCGGGTCTTCTACTTCAACAACCAGCCCAGCTGGTGGAACGACGAAGACCTTTATGTGGATGTGGAGCCTGTGCGGGTTCAGATCCCCCGCGAACGCTACGTGGTCGAACCGTCCTATGCGCCGGTGGACGCGATCTACAGCGCGGCAACCTCCGGACCGGTCGGACAGCTCAACCGCACATACACGCTCAACCAGGTGTTGGTGAACGCGCGGTTGCGCGATTACATGCCGCGGATTGACCTGGACACCATCACCTTTGCGTCAGGATCAGCCGAGATCCCGCTTGCTCAGGTGGACAAGCTTGAAACCATTGGTGTCGCGATTGAACAGGCCATCAAGGACAATCCCGGCGAGGTTTACCTGATCGAGGGCCATACAGATGCCGTGGGCACCGATGTTGCCAACTTGGAGCTCTCGGACCGCCGGGCCTCGGCAGTTGCCGACATCCTCACGAGCTATTTCGGCGTGCCGCCGGAGAACCTTGTGACCCAGGGGTATGGTGAGCGCTATCTGAAGGTGAACACACCGGTCTCCGAGCAGGCCAACCGCCGGGTGGCCATCCGGCGCATCACGCCGCTCTTGTCAAAGAGCAATGATGAGGTGGCGTTTGATGATGATGGCAACGAGGTGTTCAGCAACTAGGGTTGCAAAAGCAGTGAGCAAAGACCCCGCGCCCGTGCATTTTGGATGGGCGCGGGGCATTTTTGCCACTAAATAGCTGATTTGGCCGCCACAGAATGTGTTAACTTCCGAACGAACCCAATTTCGCGTAACGCTATGAATTCAATAATGGATTCGCGCTATTTGGCCCTGAGGGTTGAGATTGCTTCACAGGCGGCGCGGTGGGCTCATTCCGCCCTAAGCTGAGAGCACCTTGCGGAAGAAGATCCGGTCAAATCCATCCTCGCTCCACTGGCCGATTTCCGTGTAGCCGAGGGACGGATAGAGGGTCAGGTTGCCGGTCATTTTCACGTTCGTGTAGAGCTCAACGGAGGCAATGCCACGGGCGCGGGCGTCCCGTTCCACGAAGTCGACAAGCGCGCGGCCAATCCCCTTGCCTTGATGGTGAGGGGAGACGGCCACATTCTCCAAATGCACGTGATCGTCCCGGTCGTAGAACACAACGAACCCGGCCACCTCCTGATCCACTTCTGCCACATGCAAGTGGCCTAAGGCCTCAGCGCCCGCAAAGTCAGCCACCATGGGCGCCGGCTTTTTACCGATGGCCGCAACATAGATCTCGTAGGCTGCCTCCGCACACGCCTTCACCTGTGGGATGTCTTCGGGCGTAGCCGGCCGGATTTCCATTTGGCGCTTAAGCCTTGATGCGTTCGGATTTGGGATCATAGAACGGCGCAAGCTGCACCTTGGCCGGATAGCGCTGCCAGGCGATCTCGATCTCAAACGAGCCGCTTTCCAGATAGTCCTTCGTCACCCCGTCTTCGCAATGCAGATAGCCAAGAGACAGAGACTTATCGAGCCGGTGGCCCCACGAGCCCGACGTGGTGGAGCCCACAATCACGCCATCCCGGTAGATCGGCTCCTCGTGGTACATCATGGGCGCATCGGCGCTGTCATCTTCCAGGCAGATGGCGACCATGCGCTTCTTCAGAACATTCTGGGCCCTTTGCGCGGCAATGGCCTGCTGGCCAATATAGCCGCCGTCCTTTTCCCGGGGTACGGCGAAGCCGAGGCCCGCTTCAATCGGCGTGTCTTCATCGGCAATATCGTGGCCCCAGTGGCGATAGCCCTTCTCCATGCGGCAGGCGTTCATGGCGTGCATGCCGGCCGGCTTCAGCCCGAATGTCTGGCCCGCATCCCAGATGGTTTCAAACACGTGGGAGGCGAACTCTGAGGGGATATAGAGCTCCCAGCCGAGCTCGCCCACATAGGTGATGCGGCTGGCGCGCACCCGGGCATAGCCGATATCGATCTCCTGAGAGGTGGCAAAAGGCATGGCCTCATTGGACAGATCGGCATCAGTGAGCGAGGACAGGAGATCACGGGATTTCGGCCCCATCAAGCCCAGCATGGGCAGCCCGGATGTGATGTCCGTGGCGATGCAGTGCGCATCGTCCGGGATATGCTTTTGCAGCCAGGCGAAATCGCGGGTCTGGCCGCCACTGGCGGTCACCACCAGGAACTCCGTCTCGCTCAAGCGTGTGACGGTGAGATCAGCTTCTATGCCGCCGCGTTCGTTGAGCCACTGGGTGTAGATCATCTTGCCCGGCTCGCGGTCCACATCATTGGCGCAGATCCGATTGAGCACGGCGCAGGAATCCTTGCCCTTCACCAGGAACTTCGGGAAGCTCGCCTGATCGAACAGAGCAACAGCGTCGCGCGCCGCATGGCATTCGTCGGTGCAGCAGTCGTGCCAGTTCTGGCGCCCGAAGGAGTACTCGTACTCTTTGGCCATACCGTCCTTGGCGAACCAGTTGGGCCGCTCCCAGCCCATGGTGTCACCCATCACGGCGCCCAGCTCCAGGAAATGATTGTGGAAGGCCGAGCGCCTCACGCCGCGCCCGGTTGTGTGCTGATAGTACGGCCAGTGCATGTGGTACAGCAGACCGAGGCTCTCCGTCGTGCGGTCGTGCAGATAGTTCTTGTTGGTTTGGAACGGGTGGACGCGCCGAATATCCACATCGCACACGTCAATGGGCGCATGACCGTCGCGGATCCATTCCGACAAAACCTTGCCCGCGCCGCCTGACGATTGGATCCCGATGGAGTTGAAGCCGCAGGCCACGTAGATGTCTTTGCACTCCGGCGCCTCGCCAAGGTAGTAGGCGTCATCGGGTGTAAAGCTTTCAGGGCCATTGAAAAACAGCGAGATCCCGGCCGTTTCCAAAAGCGGCGTGCGGGCCATGGCATATTCGAGCACCGGCTCGAAATGGTCGATATCTTCCGGCAGGGTTTCAAACTCATGGTCTTCGGGAATGCCGCCCATGCCCCATGGTTTCGCATTGGGCTCAAAGGCGCCGAGCATCAGCTTGCCCGCATCTTCCTTGTAGTAGGCATACTCATCCGGCACCCGCACCACCGGCATATCGCGCGGCAACTCATCGATGGGTTCGGTGACCATGTAGAAGTGCTCGGCGGCGTGCAGTGGAATGTGGACACCGATCTCAGCTCCGATATCTCTGGACCACATGCCACCGGCGATCACCACCTTGTCGGCCATTACCGTGCCGGCTGCGGTTTCAACGCCCGTGGCCTTACCGTTTTCTGTGAGGATGCGGGTGACCTTGGTGTTCTCGAAGATCTGGGCGCCGCGCTGACGGGCGCCGGCCGCATAGGCCTGGGTCACATCGGCCGGGTTGGTCTGCCCATCGCCCGGCAGCCACAAGCCGCCGGGGCTGTCCTCAACATTGAAATGGGGCAGGCGCTCCTTAATCTCGCCGGGTGAGAGCACATGGATCTCCAGGCCGAAATTCTTGGCCATGGAGGCACCGCGCATAAACTCTTCCATACGCGCATCGTTCTTCGCGATGGAGATCGAGCCGTTCTGCTTGAAGCCCGTCGCCTGGCCGGTTTCCTCCTCAAGGCCCCGCATCAGTTCCGATGTGTACTTGGCAAGCTCCGTCATGTTGCGCGTTGCCCGCAGTTGGCCCACCAGCCCGGCGGCGTGCCAGGTGGTGCCGCTGGTCAGCATCTTGCGTTCCAGAAGGACCACATTGGTGATCCCGATTTTGGTCAGGTGATAGGCAATTGAACAGCCGATAACACCACCGCCGATGATGGCGACATCGGCGTTGGCTGGAAGTTGCTTGGCCATTGCGCGCGCTCCGCAAACAGAAGTTAAACCGGCGCGAACATATCACTGATCGGCCCCGGGCGTAGAACCAAATCTCACCCGTCGAACGGTTCACCTTTTCACCTCAGGTGATGGAGCCTCACCCGATCCAGAAGCCGTCTCCGCGGCGCGTCAGGCGGCCCGTGGAGGGGGAGGGGAAGTGCGCGGTACAGATCAGGGTGGAGGTGTCGCAAAACTGGCCGAACAGTTTGCGGCGCGTGCGCCCGGCCAAGGGGGAGTCGTAGTCGGAAAACATGCCCAGTTCCGGATAGAGCGTCTGCAGCGGCGTGTGCACCATATCGCCGGTGATCAGCGCATCTTCGCCCGGCTTGCCCACCTGGACGCAGAAATGATCAATCGTATGGCCCGGCGAGGGGATGAGCTGGACCAGGTCGTTCAGCCAGTGATCGCTCTTCACGATCTCAGCCTTCTTGGCATCCAGGATGGGGAAGACGGAATCCACCATCCACGGGCAGAGTTCGGGATCGTCGTTACATTTGTCCGTCCAGAACTCCAGTTCGCGCTCGGCGAACACGTACTTGGCGTTCGGAAAGGTGGGCACCCAGCGGCCATTCTCCAATCTCGTGTTCCAGCCCACGTGATCGGTGTGAAGGTGTGTGCACATCACATAATCTATCTCTTCGAATGACACGCCGGCCGCTTTGAAGTTCCGCTCATACTGCTTACTTTCCATCATATGCCACATGGGCCGGATCGGACGGTGCTTGTGATTGCCCACGCAGCTATCAATCAGGATGGTGTGGTGAGGCGTACGGACCAGATAGCTTTGGACGCACAGAACGAACTTCTGGGTTTGAGGGTCAAGGTAGACCGGCTCCAGCCAGTTACGATGCTCTTCCAGGGTCTCCGGGGCGAGATCCGGCAAAAACTCATAGATCCCGAACACCGGCTCCTGCTGTTCGACAATCTGCTGGATTGTAATGTTGCCGATCGTGATTGTGTTGAGCATGTCTGGGATCCTTCGCCTCTTCTTGATCGCTCAGAGTAGCTCAGAGCGTTCTGGCGGTACATGGGGCTGACAAGCCCTTCCGTTTGACCTATAGATCTGGTGTTCTGTTTGGCGAACAAAAGGGAGAACGGCCATGTACAAAGGTGATCTCACGCCCGTTGAAACAATGGAGCGTTTGGCTTCGGTTGAGAATTCTGTTCTGCTGGACGTGCGCACCATGCCGGAATGGAACTATGTGGGTGTTCCTGCCGTTCAGCGGCTTTTGACGGTGGAATGGCAAACCTTTCCCACGGGCGCGGTAAACACCGAATTTGTAGCGCAGATTGAACAGGCTGGGGTGCCTAAAGACGCGGAAATCTATGCCATTTGCCGATCCGGCGTTCGCTCCATCGCAGCAGCGCAAGCGCTCACCGCCGCCGGATACCAAAGCGCCTACAACGTGCTGGAAGGCTTTGAAGGCGACAAAGACGCCTCCGGCCATCGCAGCACGGTGGGGGGATGGAAGTTTCACGGATTGCCCTGGCAACAGGGTTGATTTTTCACTGGTAAACCCCATTTGTTTGTTTTATAGAACATATGTTCTGTTAAGAAGACAGATAGGGTTTGGCATGTATAAAGCAGATGTATCCCCGCTTACGGCAATGGATGGGCTCTTAAGCTCACCGTCGGCACGCCTGATTGATGTGCGCACGGTGGAAGAATGGGCCGAAGTGGGCGGACCTTCCGTTCACGGGCTCCTGGCCGTCGAGTGGCTGACCATGCCAATGGGAGAGATCAATCCAAACTTCGTTGACGAGGTCGAGCGGGCCGGTGTCTCCAAAGAGGATGATCTTTATATCTTATGCCGCACCGGACCGCGCTCCATTGCGGCTGCCAAAGCGCTAACAGCTGCTGGCTACACCAGCGTTTACAACGTTCTGGAAGGCTTTGAGGGTGACGCAGATGTTGATGGAAACCGAGGAACGGTCTCAGGTTGGCAGTATCACGGGCTGCCCTGGGGCTACGACGAACAGCGCACCGCGGCCTGAGGGCTGGGCGGAAGAAACGCTTCTGGTCCGCGGCGGCCTGGACCGCTCGCGCCATGGGGAAACCTCTGAAGCGCTCTATTTGAACTCCGGCTTTGTTTATCCCGACGCCGAGACGGCGGCCGCCCGGTTTGCCGGTGAGGATGAGGGCTTCGTCTATTCGCGCTACGGCAACCCCACGGTGGAGATGTTCGAGCAGCGCATGTGCCTTCTGGAGGGCGCCGAAGCCTGTTATGGCACGGCCTCCGGCATGTCGGCGGTCTTTGGAGCCCTGGCCAGTCAGGTGCAGGCCGGTGACCATGTTGTGGCGTCCCGGGCGCTGTTCGGTTCCTGTTTTCAGATCGTCAACACCATCCTGCCAAGGTTCGGCGTAGAGACCACCATTGTCGATGGCCAGGATCTTGATGCCTGGCGCACCGCAATCCGGCCGGGGACGAAGTTGGTGTTCCTTGAAACACCGTCCAACCCCACCTTGGAGGTCATCGATATTGCGGCCGTGGCGGAACTGGCCCATGCGGTTAGCGCGAAGGTGGTGATCGACAATGTGTTCGCCACCCCGATCCTCCAAAAGACCATGCCGCTCGGCGCGGATGTGGTGGTGTATTCAGGCACCAAGCACATTGACGGGCAGGGCCGGTGTCTCGGCGGCGCGATCTTGTCGTCCAAGGAGTTTAAGGAAGAGACCCTGAAGCCGTTCCTGCGGCATACCGGTCCCTCCCTGTCGCCGTTCAATGCCTGGGTGCTGTTGAAGGGGCTGGAAACCCTGAAACTCCGCGTGCTGCATCAATCAGGATCGGCACTGGAGATCGCGAGCAAGGTCAAGACTTTGAGCGGCGTTAATCGTGTGATCTATCCGCTGCTCGACTGCCACCCTCAGGCCGACCTTTGCCGACAGCAGATGAGCGCGGGCGGCACCATCTTGACGTTTGAGCTGGAGGGCGGGCGCGAACGGTGCTTCGATGTGCTCCGCAAGCTGCAGATCGTCGATATCTCCAACAATCTGGGCGATACCAAAACCCTCATTACCCATCCGGCGAGCACGACGCACCGGAATTTGGGCGAAGAGGGCCGCGCGGAAGTTGGCATCACCGAAGGCATGCTGCGTCTCTCCGTCGGGCTGGAAAGCACAGACGATCTCATTGGCGATCTGGAGCAGGCGCTCGGCAGCTAGCCGGCGTGGCGTGCAGTGATGATGGGGCTTTGGCCGGGCCGTGACAGATGCCGGTGGTAGGTGAGGGTGACGTCTTCCAGAGCTTGCGTCCAGCGCTCCACGGGAAACCGGTCCGTCTGAAGGTCAAAGCTGTCAAAGCCCACCTCGACCATGAAGGCCAGTTGGTCTGGCAAAAGGTGGCCGCTTGCCCGCAGCTCACCTTCGTAAGACACTGTGTTGCGCAATGCACGCGCCTGGCTATAGGCGCGTCCGTCGGCAAACGAGGGAAAGGTGAGCACGATCAGGCAGACCTGAGAGATCTCCGGGCCAAGTGTGCTTACATCCAGATCGTTGGGAAGGCTGAGGCCGAGCCGCCCGGGCACGGTGAGGGGGAGCCGGGCATGCGGGACGATCACGTCACCAACTGCCGGAACATCATCTTCATCGCCCAGAGTAATCCAGGAATCGTCGGAAATCGCTCCGTCACGCTTAAGCAGGGGCATAGAGAGCCTCTTTAAAGGGCGGCGTACCGGCGCGCCTGACGCAATCCAGGAAGCTCTCGCCATCTTCTCGGATGTCCAGATAGGTGTCGACGATGGTTTCAACGGCGCCGGCGATCTCGTCCTCGGAGAACCCTTTGCCCAGGACACCGCCAATGCTGGCATCGGTGCCCGAGTGGCCGCCCAAAGTCACTTGGTAGAACTCCTTACCCTTCTTCTCCAGGCCCAGGATTCCAATATGGCCCACATGGTGGTGGCCGCACGCATTGATGCAGCCGGAGATGTTGACCCTGAGCGGCCCAATCTCTTCAAGGCGCTGAGGGTCGGAGAACTGGCGGCTGATCGACTGAGCAATTGGGATGGAGCGCGCCGTTGCCAGGGCACAATAGTCAAGGCCCGGGCAAGAAATGATGTCGCCCAAAAGGCCGATATTGGCTTCGCCCATGCCATTGACGGCCAGCACCGTCCAGAGGTCATAGAGGTCGGCGAGTTTCACATCCGGCAAGACCAGGTTCTGATGGTGGCTGACGCGGATTTCTGCGTGGCTGAAGCGCTCAGCCAGATCGGCAATCGTGCGCATTTGCTCAGCCGTGGCGTCCCCCGGGATGCCGCCGATGGGTTTGAGCGAAATGTTCACGATGCCGTATCCAGCCACCCGGTGGGCGCCAACGTTTGTTCTGACCCAGCGCGCAAACTCCGGGTCTTCGAGCTTGCGCCGTTCAAGCTCGGGCTCAACGGCGCTCAGGCTTTCATAAGCAGGCGGCGCAAAATAGGCGGAAATCCGATCCAGTTCCTTGCGCTCAATCTCAACGGACGGGCGCGGGGCGCGAGCGTACTCTTCTTCCACGAGCCGGCTAAACTCTTCAGCCCCGGTTTCGTGTATCAGGATTTTGATACGGGCCTTGTACTTGTTGTCGCGCCGGCCAAACAGATTGTAGACCCGCATGATGGCTTCCAGATAGCCCAACAGCTCTTCTTCGGGGAGAAAGTCGCGCACGGTGACGCCCACCATGGGCGTGCGACCCTGGCCACCTCCGACAATGACCTCCCAACCGCGCTCGCCGGCCTCGTTCAGGTGCAAGCGGAGGCCGATATCGTGGAGTTTGACCGCAGCCCGGTCAGCCGGCGCACCCGTCACTGCAACCTTGAACTTTCTCGGAAGGAACGAGAATTCAGGATGCAACGAAGACCATTGACGGATGAGTTCGGCGACCGGGCGCGGATCTGCCAATTCATCTGCGGCCACGCCGGCCCAATGATCGGCAGTCACATTCCGGATGCAGTTTCCCGAGGTTTGGATGGCATGCATTTCAACCTTAGCGAGATCGGCCAGCAGGTCTGGCGTGTCTTCAAGCTTCGGCCAGTTGAACTGAATGTTCTGGCGTGTGGTGAAATGACCGTAGCCCTTGTCATATTTCTCAGAAATCTCCGCCAGCGCACGCATCTGCACCGCGCTGAGCGTGCCATAGGGAATGGCGACCCGCAGCATGTAGCCATGCAGTTGCAGGTAGAGCCCGTTCATCAGGCGGAGCGGCTTGAACTCTTCTTCGGTGAGCTCGCCGCTAAGACGCCGGCTGGTCTGACTGCGGAATTGCTCAACACGCTGATCAACAAAGGCTTGGTCAAACTCGTCATAGCGGTACATGGCGCTGAGGACCCTGTTGAGTGGAGCGCTAGGCGGCAACAGCCGGAGCGTCGGCCTGGCATGGCGGTGTCTGGGCACCCAGGTAGGCAATGGTGGGGCCACAGGCCCGGATCCGTTCGCGCACATGGGTCGGAACGATCGCATCGCCTTGGCGTTCTGCCTCGATGAGATAGGCGCCTGTGACCAGGTTTGTGTCTTCAAATTCTGCACCGCGCTTTTCCAATGCGCCGGCTGCCAGCGGCTCGCGGGCCAGAACCGCCTCGTCGATCTTTTCAGACCAGGCGCTGGTGGCCGTGAGGAAAACAACGATGCCGTCCGACAGTCTGTTTGCGGTAAGTACGTGTCCTAGAGCCATGATCTGTTCCTCGAATGCGTTAAGCGTTCTTTTTTAAAAACATCAGCAGGTGATGCGTCCTTCACCAATTTCCTTGTGTTTTTCGCAGGTTTAGCGGATAATCGCGCAGAGTTACTGCTTCACACCTGAATCGTTCTGAATTACGTACGTACGTTCTATAAAAAGAACGTGCAAATGTCAATATGCCCGGAGACCGAAAGTGGCCAGAAAGAAAGACACAGAAAGCCCGCCCGCGCTGGGCCAGACCATCCAGCGGCTGCGCAAAGCCTACAATATGTCTCTGGGCGATCTGTCTGAGCATTCCGGTGTTGCCAAATCGATCATCTCCCAGATCGAGCGCAACGAGACCAATCCCACCATTGGCACGGTGTGGCGGCTCTCAAAAGCGTTGGACAGCTCGATCGACGAAGTTCTGAAGAATGATGACGGCTCCAATTTCCTGGAGCACCATCAGGGCAGCTCAATCCCGGTGCTCACCAGCCAGGATGGAAAATGCACGCTGGCCATTATCGGCGCGCTCAGTGTTGTGGATTGGCTGCAATGGTATGATTTCAGGGCTGAGCCCGGCGGCGAATTGGCTTCAGAGCCCCATCAGCCCGGCTGTGTGGAGCATCTTTCGGTTCTGGCGGGAACCTTAGAAGTAACCGTGAACGGTGAAAGCAAGATCGCTCAGGAAGGCGAAACTATCCGTTACCGCGGCGACCAACCCCACAAAATCGTAAACGTGGGCGATGTGCCAGCCCACGCCACCATGGTTGATGTGCTGAAACTGACTTTGGTTGAAAACAAGTGATAACGGCACCGTCACGCCGCTAAATGTCATCGGCACCATCGCGTGCAACGTGATCCCATTCGACGATTGTCCCTTTCCAACCTTGGAAGCTGGGATGAGACAGATCCAGTTTGCAGGTGTGCGTGCCGTCTGGACCGCTGCACAAGGGGCGTGCCTGTTGGATCGGATCGTTGCCGCTCAGCTTGCGCGCACTGGGCGAAGCGGTTCCCCGCACCTGGTGAGCGTCAGACGTTGAGCCGGTTTGAATTGGATCGCTCGAGCTGCGGGTTGCAAAGCGGATCAGATCATTCTTTGCT
The DNA here is from genome assembly GCA_028285595.1 of Hyphomicrobiales bacterium. GTDB lineage: Bacteria > Pseudomonadota > Alphaproteobacteria > Rhizobiales > CAJQND01 > JAAEUE01. Next base: position 10,235 of record JANQOW010000024.1, on the reverse strand, counting down.
GTGGTCAGCAGCATCTTGCCGTCATCCCATGTGGCATAGGATTTCGCGCTGATCGTGTTGCCGATCGCGCCCACCAAACCCAACATGGCCGTGGCAATGAAGGCGCCCGCAGCGGCATACTCCAACGCGGTGACACCGCTCTTGTCGCGAGCGAACCGCTTTACTCTATACGCATACTCAACCACCGTCGCCTCCCTCAATGAAATGAGCTTTCGCTCACGTCGGAGGCTATTCATGAAGCATTTGAATTAAATTCGATTGAAAAAACATACTTAACAATAACCAAACGCACGGGCCGACCTGGAGAATTGACTCAACGCCAAAAGGGCGCATTGTGCCGGTCTGACAGCAACGCATCGGGCCGACCATCTTGGACATTTCAGCAATTGCGCTTGCAACCTTCGGCTTCGCCTTTGCGGGGTTCATCAAGGGGCTGACCGGGCTTGGGTTCTCCTCAACCTGCTTGCCGTTCCTGGTGCTCGCGCTGGGACTGAAGACCGCCATACCGCTGGTGTTGCTGCCGTCGCTCGCCACAAACACCTCGGTGATGATTGACGCGGGCCACTTCCGCGAGACCTTGCAGCGCTTTTGGCCCATGTATCTCACCACCCTGGCGGGCTTGGGGATCGGGCTTTACTTCTTGGTCGCGCTGGACGAGGCAGGCCTGGTGGCGGTCCTCGGTCTGGTGCTCATGGCGTATGGTGTTTATGCCCTGGCCAAACCGGACTTGCGTCTGCCCAGGCGCCTGGAGAAGCCTTTGGCGCTGCCAAGCGGCCTGCTGACCGGGGTGATCAATGGCTGCACCGGGTGTCAGCTCGTGCCCTCCATGCCGTTCCTGATGGCGCTGCATATGGAACCAAACCGGTTTTTGCAGGCCATCAACATTTCCTTCTCGCTGTCCTCGGTGGTTGTTGCGGCGGGACTTGCAAAGTTTGGCCTGCTCACGTGGAAGATACTGGGTTTGTCCTTGCTGTCCTTCATTCCCGTTTTCCTGGGGATCTGGGTCGGCAGCAGGCTGCGCAAAAAGCTCTCAGTGGCCGCGTTCCGTACCGCGGCTCTGTCTGTGATGGTGTTGCTGGGTGCGCTGCTGTTGCTGCGCCCTGTGTTCTAGCCGCCAATAACGGGCATCTCGCGCGGTGCGCGCCTGGTCAGCAGTTCGCAGCCATCCTCAGTAATGACCACGTTTTCCTCATGAACAATCATCTTGCCTGGCGCGTACTCCATGCCGGGTTCGATGGTCATGACCATACCGGGGGTGAGGGGCGTTTCGTCGCCTGGCATGTTTGATGGGGGCTCTGTGAGCTGCAGGCCGAGCCCGTGGCCCAAACGCCCCACATTAAGGCCCTTGGAACCCTCGCTTTGCAATACGCTCGCCATGGCATTGAACAGATCAGTTGTCGTCACCCCTGGGCGCGCCGCGCCAATGCCGGCTTCGGTGGCCCGCCAGACCGCATCGTGGGCCTTCGCCGCGCCCTCAGTGAGCGGACCGAACGCAAAGTTTCGGTCGAAATCGCAAGAGTATCCGTCGTAAAGGGCGCCGAGATCAATGAACAGCACATCACCGCGGTCCAGCACCCGCTCTCTGGAGCCGACGATGATCTGATCATAGCCGCCCGGACCTGAGCAGGCGGCAATGAATGGAATGGCGTCTGCACCACGCGCAATCAATTCTGCGCTCAGCTTGCGCGCTGCGGTGAGCTCGCTGTCGCCCAGTTCAAGGCAGTCCGGCAGGGCTTCGAAGGCATGGCTGGCAAGTTGGCAAATATGCCGGATGTGCCCGATTTCCCGCTCTGACTTCACCATCCGCAGAGACCAGATCGCCGGCGAGCCATCTACAAACTCCAGGCCTGGCAGCTTGGCGCGCAGGGTATCGAAATCCTTGATGGGCATGCGGATGATGGATTCGCGCCCCATCTCCCAGCCAATCCGGCCAGAGCGCCGTTCCATTTGTGAAAGCGCGTCTGCCAGAAGCGATACACCATCATCTTCCGGCTGCGGTGCTGGCCAGCTCAGCACCCGGTCGATCCATGTGGCCTCAAAAGCCGGTGCTCCGATCTCTGGAACAACCGCGATGGCGCCGCCGCTGCGTGGAACAATCACAAACCAGGGCCGAGTGGGGCTCTCCCAGAACTGGGAGGCGAAGCCGGAAAAGTAACGCACATTGTGAGGCGAGGTGACCACAATCGCGTCCAGGTCCTCCTCGGCCATGCGCCGTTGGGCGCGTTCGGCACGCACCTCATATTCAGCGTTCGGAAAGCCTCTTTGAGGGGGCGGCGGGCTCAAAGCGGTGGCAGACCCTTGGCAACACCGTCCTGCACAACGTCTGCGTCATAGGCTTTACGGGCAAACACTTCGCGCACCATGGGAGCAAAGTGCTCCAGGTTCTCACTCTCGTAGCCGGGGTCAAAGGATGACTGATCCCAGCGTTCGCAGAAGTCCGCGCAGGCCTGGTAGTGGGGATGGCCCTTGAACTTGTCGCGCGCATTGCGGTCCCAGCCATAGTGATGGCCGTAGTAATAGGTTTGGAACAATCCATGGTGCTCCACCACCCAAGCACATTCCTCGCGCACAAAGGGCCGAATGATCTCCGCAGCCATGCGGTCGTGGTTTTGCGGAGCGAGCGCATCGCCAATGTCATGCAAGAGGGCCGAGACAATCCAATCAATGTCCGCGCCTTCCCGCTCTGCACGGGTGGCCGATTGAAGGCCGTGTTCCAGCCGGGTGATCTTGTAGCCTTCCAGGGTCTCTTCGCCCTGTCGGGCCAGCTCTTTCAGCAAACGGTCTGCTGTGCCGTTCAGGTAGCCTTCTTCTTTCTCATGCAAGAACTCATAGTCTTCCTGAGTGCCGTCTTTCATCTGTGTGAAGGAAACTGTTTCCATGTCTGATCTCCTCGCGCGCTGGCAACCTGCCCCTACTCAATCGAAAACGGGGCTTGTGTCCATCAAAAAATTTGCACCTTAAAAGACGCCGGCCTCAAGACCTGCCGCCATGAACATACCCAGCTCCTCGCAATCGGTCTCAAACCGGTCTTGATATTCGCCTCGGCACAACAGGTGTTCTCGTACCGCTTTCCAGCGCAGGCCCGTGGTGATCGAATCCACCGCCCGCATGGTTCCTGTCCCGTCCATGCCGGCGCGCACGTACAGAGCAAACGGTTTGGCCTCGGTTTCTTCAAGGCAAGGGTAATAGATCCGGTCGAAAAAATCTTTGAGCGCACCGCTCATGTAGCCAAGGTTTTCGGTGGTGCCGAGCACGATCGCGTCGGCGCGTTTCACGTGATCTGGCTCTGTATCGAAGGGGCTGCGGGCGTCCACCGAAACCCCGCCTATGTCGGGATGGTGCGCACCTCGCTCAACCGCATCGCGCAGGACTTGCGTGTTGGGTGAGGGAACATGTCCCACAATGAGTAGGGTCTTGGGGGGCATAGGTTGACCTTGATTCTGATGAACCGAATTAGACTGCGCTAAGGATGTGATTTCAATCTCAAATCACAAGGCCAGCCATAGCGTTCGATCACTACTCGAAAAGACATAATTTGAGGAAAATATAGCTATGCAATTGACTTTGTTGATCTAATTCTTGTCTCAATTCGGTTGAATTTCTCTAAGATATTGTTAACCTGAACACATGAGGGGGTGCCTGAAAGAAGGACAGGTACCGATGAATGTACGACTGACAGAGTTGAAGGAGCGCGTCATTCAGTGGTTGCGTGCTTGCTTCGGCGCCGACGGCACCGAACTTAGCGACACGCCAAATGCTGGACGGCGCATGCTGCTCGCAGGCGGCTTGGCGGCCGTTGCTGTGGTTGTTGCTGGTGTGAGTCTGTCTACACCGGCTGAAGCGCATCACGGACGCGGCAGAAGCCGCAGGTGGAGACGGCGCAGGCGTTATCGTCGCCGTCATCGCAGGTGGCGGAGCCGCCGGTGGCGTCGCAGACGTTACTACTACCGCCGCCGCTATTACGGACCACGGTTTATTCTGGTCCTCTAGGTGAGCGATGAATATGGGCAATGGCTCTCCGGGCCCCGGGGGGCCATTGCTGTTTTTCCTCTGACCGTTGTTTTCTCTGGCACTTAAGAGTTTTCGAAATGCGTAGCCGTTTGCGCCTGCTGATTTCTGCGATGTTTCTGGTGCATCTTGGCGCTCCGTCCACGCTTGGCGCCGCCGATAAGGGGCCACAGGTCTTTACAAACGAACAGTTCGTGACGGCGCGCCAGCGTGCATCCGCGTTGGATCTCGATGACGCGGGAGGTGTTTTCCGTCATGTTCTCAGCGCCCTTCCGGACCGGGTTACGGTCTATCCAACCGAGAACTACTATTACTTCTACTTCTTCCAAAACGGCGTCAAATATGCCGGCAACATCCGGTTGGATGTGGGCGCCCGTGACGAAGGATTGATCAACTTCGTCTACTTCCGCGCGTCCACACCCTGGGCTCGCGATCAGAAAGACTATGGCGGCCAGATTGGAAAAGAGCAGGGGGTGAAGGTCGAGAAACTTAGCGCGCTTTCGTACCGGATTAGCGCTGGGGACAAAGCGGTCGTGTTTGAGCTCAACGACTTGTCGGCCGTCAAACCGCCGGAAGGTGTTGTACGCGCGGAGGAGACCTACCTTGGGCCGGTGTTTGATGAATCCGGGATCCGTTTCTTTCTGATCTTCGATAGGGCGGCCAAGAGATTTCACTACGTGCTGGATGAAACGGTGCCGGTTGCCGACGAACTCGTTGGCGCGAAGTCTCTGAAACAGACGCTCATTGGTTGGCGTACGGGGTTTGCCTTCTTGAAGGAAGGAGCGCCCGAGCGGAAAATCCTGATCGGCATCTACCGCGCCAACGCCGAGGTCAACAACTACCTGGATGGCCCGTTTGACCAACTGCCTGACAACTTCCTGAAGGGCGATGAGTTGCGTCAGGCGCTCCTGGCTGCCCGGCCGCACCTGCAAGGCCAGATCGATCGCTTCGGCAATGCGCTTGATAGAGATGAGCGCGAGCTGATCGCCCCTTATGCGGAGTATGACACGGTGGACGATCTGAAAATCGCAGAACAATGCGCCACCGAGCGAAAGGATGTTTCCGTGTCTGCGTGCTTTGAGGCGGCTCTGGAAAAGCTGCGATAAACAGGCACTGGCTCACAATCTCCTTGAGTCCCCTTAAAAACATGGCTATCTAGCGCGGACGTCGGAGCGTAGCGCAGCCCGGTAGCGCACCACACTGGGGGTGTGGGGGTCGTGGGTTCGAATCCCGCCGCTCCGACCATTTCTTCCCCGCGAAAGCGGGCCTCACTCTTCCAGCAGATCGTCCCAACCCGGATCCGGCAGAAACCTGTCGCCATGACGCCGTGCCAGGCGCTCCAACTGGTCTACAATATCCTTGGCGCCGCGCCGGGCGATATAATTCATCGGACCCCCGCGAAAGGGAGCAAAGCCGGTGCCGAAGATGATACCACCGTCGCATTGATCCTTATCGGTCACCACACCTTTGCGCATGCACGCCACGCAAGCGTTGAGCAGCGGCAGGATCAGTCTGTCCTGCAGCTCTTGGTCAGGGGCATCCTCCACCGCCTGCTTGTCCGGCTTGCCGTCCTTGTCGAACTGATAGATGCCTTTGCCGGTTTTCTTCCCCAGGTTGCCTGCTTTCACCTTGCGGTCAAACCAGGTGGGGATATCCGGAAAAGTCTCGCCAAGATCGTCTTTCAGCACTTTGGCCACATGCATCGCCACATCCAAACCAACCTGATCGGCCAGTTCGATCGGCCCCATAGGCATGCCGAATTCTTCGGCCGCGGCATCAATGACCTCAGGTTTAATGCCCTCGTCCATGGCGACGAAGGCTTCCATCATGTAGGGCGTGAGCGTCCGGTTCACCAGGAACCCGGGGAGGGACTTGACGGTCAGCGGCAGTTTGTCGATGTCGGCCACCCAAGCCATGGTGCGCGCCAAGACGGTGTCGTCCAGCTTGTCGTGAGTGACCACTTCAACCAGCGGCATCTTGGCGACAGGGTTGAAGAAGTGAATGCCCACAAAATTCTGCGGCGCTTTCAGGCCCTCAGCCAAGGTTTCCAACAGGATAGATGAGGTGTTGGTGGCCAGCAGCGTGCCCGGTTTCATCCGTTCTTCGCACTGGGCGTATACGAGCTTTTTGATCTCGGGCCGCTCTGTCACGGCTTCGATGATAAGGTCAGCTTTCCGGGCGCCGTCTCCGGTCAGATCCGGGATCAACCGGTCCATGGCTGCCGTGGCATCTCCAGGGCGGCGCAATCTGCGCTTAAACAGCTTGCGCGCACGCTTTATGGCCGGCGCGATCAGGTCCGGCTTCATGTCTTGCAGCGTCACCTTGTAGCCGCGCAGAGCCGACCAGGCGGCTATGTCGCCGCCCATCACGCCGGCGCCAATCACGTGCACATGCTTGATCGCGTGCTCGGTGCCTTTACCGTTTTCCTTTAGACCTTCGCGCAGGAAGAAGGCGCGCACCAGGTTCTTGGAAGTGTCCCCTGTCATCAGGCGCGCAAAGCTCTCCGTTTCAGCTTTGCGCATGTCGCGAAGATCGCCGCCGTGCTCGCGCCACAGCTCAATCATGGCGTAAGGCGCTGGGTAGTGGTGTCGCTTGGCCTTCTTGGCCACCTCCTTTTCCATCTGCATTGCGATCAGCGAACGGGCCGGACCAAAGGTCATGGCTTTGCCTTTGGTGGTCAGCTCGCGGCGCACTTTGAGCTTGCCCTTAATGGCCCAATCGATGGCTTCGGCCATGTGGCGCTCTTGGGTCATGGCATCCACGATGCCCATATTCTTGGCTTGCTTGGCATAGAGCGTGCGCCCGCTGAGCATCATTTCCACGCCCTTGTCGGCGTCGGCCAGCTTGAGCGTGCGCCAGGTGCCCGCGAGACCGGGGTGGAGACCGAGGAGAACTTCCGGGAAGCCGAAGCGTGCCGTGTCCGTGCAGATACGGTACTTGCAGGCGAGCGCGAACTCCAATCCGCCGCCTAGGCAGAAGCCGTGAATGGCCGCTATCGTCGGGAAGGAGAGGCGCTCCAGGCGGTCCAGAACGCCAAGCGCGTGCTCCAGCATGTCCTTCACCCGGGCATCTTCGGTCATGTCGACAAATTCGCTGATCTCCGCGCCCATGATGAAGCCGCTCTTCTTGGCGGAACGGAACACCAGTGCAGTGGGCTGCATCTTCTCCACCACACCCAAGAGGGTCTCAAACTCTCTGAACACGGGCTCAGACAGGGTGTTGGCCGAAGAGCCCTTGCGGTCGAGGATCGCCCAAACCACTTTCTGCTCATCCTGATAACAGCGCCAATGCTCCAGCTTCAGGGCGGCCAGCGGTTTCGGCTGCTTGGCGACACCGACCCCCAGATAGATCGGGTCATGTTCCAACCGTTCCAGGGCCTCAGCGCGGGCTTCAACAATTTCTCGCATGATCGTTCCTTCCCGCCGCCGTTACATGATTTCCAAGAGCATGGCGCCGCCCATGCCGCCGCCAATACACTCTGTGGCGATACCGTGCTTCGCCCCCAGCCTGCGCATGGCATGGATCAGGTGCAGGGTGATCCGGTTGCCTGACGTGCCCACCGGGTGACCGAGGCTGATCGCCCCGCCGTCAATGTTCAGTCTCGCCTGATCGATCTCGCCAAAAGGCTCTTCGAGACCAAGAATGTTCTCGCAGAACCAAGCATCGTTCCAGGCTCTAAGGCAGGCCAGCACCTGCGCGGCGAAGGCTTCATTGATCTCCCAGGCGCCAACCTGCTTCATGGTCAGACCATGGCGCTTCAAGATAGGTGTCGACGAGATCACCGGTCCAAAGCCCATAACGGACGGATCGCATGAGGCCCACTCACTGTCGACTATTCGGGCCATGGGCTTAAGGCCGTATTTCCTGACCGCGGCGTCGGACGCCAAAATGGTCCAGCAACCGCCATCGGTGATCTGTGAGGAGTTGCCGGGTGTGACTTTGCCAAAGGGCTTTTCAAAAGCAGGTTTCAGCTTGGCCAGCTTCTCCAGAGAATTGCCGGGGCGCACGCCGTCGTCATGGTCATAGACCTTGCCGTTATCGCCAATGATCGGGTGCATCTCCTCGATGTGGCCCTCTTTGGTGGATTTGGCCAAACGGTCATGGCTTTGAATGGCAAAGCTGTCTGCATCCGTCCGGGTCACGCCGAAAAGATGGCCGAGCTTCTCCGCTGTTGCGCCCATGGAGAGCTTTACGACGGGATCTTTCAGCCCGCGCAGGATTCCGATGGAGGGGGCAAAATAGCCTGGCTTCAGGTTCGAGAGCGCTTGGAGTTTCTGGCCCGTAGACTTGGCTGCGAAGAACTCCCCGAACCAACCCACGGCATCCTCCTTAAAGAGGAGAGGAGCATGAGAGAGCGCTTCCGTACCGCCGGCCAAGATGAGATCTGCACCCCCATCAGCGATGTAACGGTAGGCCGTGTCGATCGATTGCATGCCGGAGGCGCAGTTCCGTTGCACGGTCCAGCCGGGCACCTCCGCGCCACAACCAAGGCGCAACGCCGCCACACGGCCAGGGTTGACCTCATCTGGATGGACGTTGACACACCCCAGAATAACATCGTCGAATTCACGTGGGTCAAACGATTGGCGCAGCAGGAGAGGGCGACCGGCCTGCACGGCCAGATCAACCGGCGTGAAGGGGCCAGGCCCTGATTGGGCTTTCAGAAACGGAGTGCGGGCACCGTCGACAATGTAAACGGGCTGTCCGGTGCTCTCCAAACTCTTGGCTTTTGCCGTGCGCCGCGGTTTGGCGGTCGGTTTCGAGGCCATGTGCCGTGCTCCTTAGGTTCTCGTTGTGGCCGTCCTGATAAACTCAAGCTGCCTGCTTCGCTTTGCGCCTTTTGGTCTCACTCTTGGATTTGCCTGTGAGCTCTTCCAGGGCAAAATCATCCACCCGGCAAACTTCACGCACCATAGACAGGGCCTCGGCCATCCGGGCGGCTTCGTTGTCGGTTAAAAGGCCCATTTCTTCGGCCTCTTCTGCTGTTCTCACCCGCGCTTTGCGCATTTTCTGCTTCACCGGCTCCAACTCGACCATCAGCCGGAACGTGCGGTCCAAAAGGCCCAGTTCGCTGTCGTCGGCCACAAAGATGCCTTCCGTCAGCCGATCGCGCGCCGCGGTCGGCTCAGACAAGGTGTCCGACGTTTTGCGCGCCAATCCGTCACCCGGCTTGGCACAGCGGACACCAAACGGCGAGACGAGCGCCTTCAGGAGCCAGCCTACAGGGCGCATGGGGAAATTGCGGATGACTTCGCTCAGGGCGGTTTCGGCGGCATGGAGCGAGGATTGCGCCGCATAGTGCACCAGGTGCAGATCTTCCTTCGGCTGGCCGGTGTCCTGGAAGCGTTTAAGGGTCGCGCTTGCCAGATAAAGCTCAGAGATTGCATCGCCCAACCTGGCCGAAATCATCTCCTTGCGCTTCAAGGCGCCGCCCATGGTCACCATGGCGCTTTCGCTCACCAGGGCAAGGGCGGCGGAGAGCCTCTTGATCTGCTTGAAATAGCGCGCCGTGGGACCCTTTACGGGCGAAGACGATGCCAGGCCAAAGGTCCAGGCCCGTGCTCCGGCCAACCACATGGTCTTCAAAGTGTAGCCCATATGCTTGAACAGGGCTTCGTCAAAGTCCTGAACGCCTTGGCTCCGGTCCGGGTTCTGGGCCGCTTCCATCTCGCGCTGAATAAAGGGATGGCAGCGGATCGAGCCTTGGCCATAGATCATCAACGAGCGCGTCATGATATTGGCCCCTTCCACCGCGATGGCGATCGGAATGGCTCTGTACGCCGATGACAGATAGTTCTTTGGCCCATCGATCACGGCCTTGCCGGAATGAACGTCCATCGCATCGTTGGTGGCGGTGCGCATGCGCTCCGTGGCGTGATACTTCATAATGGCAGACACCACGGCGGGCTTCTCGCCCATATCCAATGCCTGCAAGGTAAGACGCCGCGCGGCATCCATCTTGTAGGTATCGCCGGCAATGCGGGCAGCCACCTCCTGAATGCCTTCAAAGCGGGAGACGGGGATGTTGAACTGCTCGCGCACGCGCGCATACGCCCCTGTGGAATAGGCGGCCACCTTCATGCCGGCCACCGACATGGCGGGCAGCATGATGCCGCGCCCCGCCGCCAGGGCCGTCACCAACATCTTCCAGCCCTGTCCAATGCGCTCTTGGCCCCCAATGATGGCGTCCATGGGCACGAACACGTCGCGGCCCCAGTTGGGCCCAT